>JBBQZR010000057.1:0-40862 GCA_038207515.1 Lysobacterales bacterium
GTGGTCAAGACCATCGAGAATTTCTGGTTCACGATCGTGGTGTTGCCGCCGGCGTGAGGCCGGGAATGGGGAATGGGGAATCGGGAATCGGGAATCGTTCGAGCGGAGGGTCGCTCAATTTCAGGGCGGGCTTCGTAGCGACGGTGGCTGTGTTGCCTCGCGGCCGCTTTGACGATTCCCGATTCCCGATTCCCGATTCCCGATTCCCCATTCCCCATTCCCGGCCTCACGCCGGCGGCAACACCACGATCGTGAACCAGAAATTCTCGATGGTCTTGACCACCTGGATGAACTGGTCGAAGTCCACCGGCTTGGTGATGAAGCAGTTCGCGTGCAGGTCGTACATGCGCACGAGATCTTCTTCCGCGCGCGAGGTCGTCAGCACGACGACCGGAATGCGCTTGAGCGACGGATCGGCCTTGATCTCGGCCAGCACTTCGCGGCCATCGAGGCGCGGCAGGTTGAGATCTAGCAGGATCAGGTCGGGCCGCGGCGCGTTGGTGAAGTCGCCGCGGCGGTAGAGAAAATCCAGCGCGCGCTCGCCGTCTTCGGCGACGTGCAGTCGGTTGCTCAGGTGGCCTTCGCGCAGCGCCTCGCGCGTCAGGCGCACATCGCCTTCGTTGTCTTCGACCAGCAGGATTTCGACGGCGCGGGGTTCGGCGGAATCGCTCATGCCACATGCTCCAGGACAGGCAGGGTGAAGTGAAAAGTCGCGCCGTCACCGGGCCGGGACTCGACCCAGATGCGGCCACCGGCGCGCTCGACGATCCTCTTGCAGATCGCCAGGCCGATGCCGGTGCCAGCGTAGTGCTGTCGCTTATGCAGGCGCTGGAAGATGACGAAGATGCGCTCGGCATGCTGCGGATCGAGGCCGATGCCGTTGTCGCGCACCTGAAAGTGCCAGCACGCGTCTTCGCGCGCTGCATCGATAGCGATCTCGGGCCGCCGCTCGCCGCAGAACTTCAGCGCATTGCCGATCAGGTTCTGCAGCAGTTGGGTCAGCAGCAGCGGATCGACGCGGACCCGCGGCAGCGTGCCGAAGCGGATGTCGGCCTGGGTTTCTCCGATGCGCGCGGCGAGGTTGCGCAGCGCGGCTTCCAGGCAGTCGGCTGCGGCGACTTCGCGCGCGTGGTCGGCGCGCGTGGCGATGCGCGAATATGCGAGCAGGTCGTCGATGAGGCGCTGCATGCGCAGCACGCCGTCGACCGCGAAGCCGATGAAATCGTCAGCGTCCTGGTCGAGCTTGCCCTTATAGCGCCGCGACAACAGTTGCACATAGCTCGCGACCATCCGCAACGGCTCCTGCAGGTCGTGCGAGGCGACGTAGGCGAACTGTTCGAGATCGGCGTTGGAACGCTCCAGCTCCTTGCGCTGGCTCTCCATGGTCTTTTCGGCATCGCGTCGGCGCGTGATGTCGCGCAGGATCGCAGTGAAGTGATGCTCGCCATCGCTTTGCCAATGCGCAATGGAGATTTCCAGCGGGAATTCGCTGCCGTCGTGGCGCAGGCCGGCCAATTCGATCGTCTGGCCGATCACGCGCGGTTCACCGCCGGCGAGGAAAGCGGCCATGCCGGCGTCGTGTAGCGGGCGGTAGCGTTCGGGCATGAGCACGGTCAGCAGCTGTTCCTGCAGCTCGCTCGCGCCGTAGCCGAAGCAGCGTTCGGCCGCCGGATTCACGTAGCGGATGCGCCCGTCGGCGCCGGCCGCGATGATCGCGTCGTTGGCCGTGTCGGTCAGCGCCTGGAACGCCTGCTGGCTACGCCGCAGCTCGGCCGTGCGCCGCTCAGCCAGGCGTTCGGCGCGCGCGCGCAGACCGGCCAGCAGCCAGGCAATCGCAAACAGCAGCAGGCTGCAGAACAGGCCGACCAGCAGCAACGACAGCGGCGCGGACGACGCATTCGCGCGCACGAATGCCGGTGTCGCGCGCGTCACCAGGCGCCAGCGCCGGCCCGCCATGTCCAGCGTCTGGCCGTAGACCAGACCACCCGCCGCCGCGCCGTTGGCGTCGGCATACAGCAGTTGCGCCTCGGCGTCGCGCTCGCCGTCGAACAGGCGGATCTGCAGGCCGCTGCGCTGTGGCGTGCCGATCGGTTGCACCCAGTCGCGCGCACGGAATTCGAAGTACGCCACGCCGAGCGCGCGACCCGGCGGATTCTCGTCGCGCTTGCCGATGCGCAGCGGCGCGTAGACCGCGAAGCCCGGCTCGACCTCGCCCGCGACGTCGCCGGCGACCTCGAGCTTGCCGCTGAGCGCGACCTCGTCGCGGCCGAGTGCGCGTTCCACCGCCTCGCGCCGCGGCGCCTCGCTGCCGAGATCGAAGCCGATGCGCCAGAGATTGGCGCCGCGCTGCGGTTCGAGAAAGGTCACCGGGTAGTACGTCTCGCGCACGCCCTCGGGCCAGATGCGGAAACCCGGTCGCAACCGCGCGGCCATGTCGCCTTCGAAATCGCTACGCTGACGCGCGTCCAGGCGTGGCGCATAGCCCATGCCGACGATGCCGGGATAGCGCGACGCGAGATCAATCGGGGCCCAGTAGCGCCGCCATTCGTCCGCCTCGACGCGATCGGACGCGGCGAAAAGCCCCTGCGCGCCGTGCAGCACGTCGAAGTAGCCGCGCAGGCGCAGTTCGATCGTGGCCGCGAGCTGCTGCGCCTCGTGTTCGAAACGCTGGCGCTGCGCGTCCGCCTGCGCCTCGGCACTGACGCGCCAGGCCATCGCGGTGGCACCGAGCGCGATGGCGAGCACGAACAGCGCCGGCATCAGGCTGGCGCGCGCGCCCGCGTCGCCGCCGTCGCGACCCAGCGCGCGCTGCAGCAGCAGCGTGCTGCCGCAGGCGACGAGGCCTGAGCCGGTCAGGATCGACACACTGCTGACCGCGCCCCAGCCGATGCCCGGCGCGATGCCGAGCAGACGGCCGAGCAGGCCGAAGGTGCCGAGCGAGACCGCCAGCGCCGCGAGCATAGTGCACAGGATCTGCACGCCGGCGCGCGACGAGCGCGCACCGAGTGAGAGCGCAAGCGCCGCGGAGAGCAGGCCCGCGGCGCTGTTGCTCGGCAATGCGCTCAGGCTGTCGAGATGCGCGCCGAGCGTATCGCGCATACCGAACAGCGCAATCGCGAGCACGCCGCCGCCCAGCGCGACGACCGGCAGGCTCAGCGCGATCGCCAGCCCCGACCGCCGCGCACGCTCGGCCAGCAGCGCCGCGCCGAGCAGCAGCAAGGCGGTCAGCGCCGGCCAGGTCGGCGCCCATTCGTGCAGACCCGCGAGGTTCAGCGCAACGCCGGCGAATGCGCAGGCCAGCGTCGCGAGCGCGCCGGCGCACAAAAAGCGGCCGCGCTGAAGGGCAGCCCGGCGGGCGGCCCCGTCATTCATCGCGCGCATCCGGCGGGCGGTCGCGGATATCCTCGCGCACCTGCTGGCGCAGGCGCTCGGCGAAGTGCTGCGCCGATTCCGGCCGGCCGATGTGATAGCCCTGCATGCGGTTGCAGCCGAGCGCGAGCAGCACGCTCAGGTGGCGCTCGCTTTCCACACCTTCAGCCACCACGTCGATGCCGAGGATGTGCGCCATCGAAATGATCGCGCGCACGATGACCGCATCGCGCGAATCGGTGATCGCGTCGGTGACGAAACTGCGGTCGATCTTGAGCAGGTCGACCGGAAACGCCTTGAGGTAGCTCAGCGAACTGAAGCCGGTGCCGAAGTCGTCGATCGCGATGCAGATGCCGAGTTCGCGCAGCGCCGACAGCGTGTCGCGCGATTCGGGGCGCTGCATCACCGATTCGGTCAGCTCCAGCTCCAGCCGCTGCGGCAGCAGGCCGCTGTGCTCCAGCGCCGCGTGCACGTCCGACAGCACGTTGCTTGCGCCGAGCTGGCGCGCCGAGACGTTGATCGCGACGCTCGGCGGATCCGGCAGCAACTCCGACCAGCCGACCGCGACGCTCATCGCGCGCGCCATGACCCAGCGGCCGATCGACAGGATCAGGTCGGACTGCTCGGCCAGCGGCAGGAAGTCATCCGGCGGCAGCCGCCCGCGCTGCGGATGGTTCCAGCGCAGCAGAGCCTCGGCGCTGACGATACGGCCGCTGCCGTCGACGATGGGCTGGAAGTCTAGGTCGAGTTCGTCGCGCAGCAGCGCATGGCGCAGTTCGCGCTCGAGCGTCAGACGCTCCTGCAAATCGCGGTTGAGCTCGGAGGAATAGAAGTCGATGCCGCTGACCCCACGCTGGCCGGCCTGGTACATCGCCGTCTCGGCGCACTTGAGCAACGCCGCGGCCTCGACCGCATCGTTCGGCGACAGGCTAAGGCCAATCTGGGCCCCGAGATAGAACTCGTGCTCGCCGACGCGGTAGGGCTGGCGCAGCGCATCGAGCAGCTGTTCGGCGAGCAACGAGGCCTGGCCGATCGCGTCGCGATCGATGCAGGCCAGCGCGAACTCGGTATTGCCGGTGCAGGCGAGCAGCGTGCCTTCGGGCATGAGCCGCTGCATGCGCCCGACCGCGGCCTTGAGCGAGAGATCGCCGATGTCATGTCCGAGGCTCTGGTTGATCGCATTCAGGCCGGTCAAGGTCACGACCAGTACCGCGACCTCACCGCCACGACGGTGCAGCGAGGGCAACAGCTGGCGCAGCGAGTCGATGAAGCGGCGCCGGTTCGGCAGGCCGGTCACACTGTCGTGGCTGGCGACGAATTCGAGATGTTCCTGCACGAGCTTGCGTTCGATCGCATAGCGCAGCGCGCGCGCCAGATGCGCACCGTCGCCGCGGCCCTTGACCACGTAGTCTTGCGCGCCGAGCTGGATGGAACGTATCGCCAGGCTTTCGTCTTCGCGGCTGCTGAGCACCACGAGCGGCATCGGCCCGACGCTCTGCAGCACGGAGCGCAAGGTCTGCAATCCCTGCGAATCGGGCAGTCCGAGATCCAGCAGCACCGCCGCATAGCGTCTCTGCGCGAGTTGCGCGAGCGCGTCGGCCAGGCTGGTCGCCGTGTCGACGACATAGCGCGGCTCGGCTTCTTTCAGCAGTTCGCGCACCAGGCGCGCGTCGCCCTCCTCGTCCTCGACCAGCAGCACCGGCAGCGCATCCAGACGCGAACCGACCCCGGCCGGCAAGGTGACGACGCTGAGCCAGAAGTGGCCGATGCTCTGCATCACGCCGAGGAACTGGTCCAGGTCCAGCGGCTTGCGCACGTAGCAGCTCGCGAACGCGTCGTAGGCGCGGCGCACGTCGGCATCGGCTCCGGACTGGGTCAGCACGACCACCGGAATGCGCGACAGGCCGGGATCGTCCTTGATGCGTTCGAGCAGCTCGCGGCCGTCGATCCCGGGCAGGTTCAGATCCAGCAGGATCAGATCGGGCAGCGGCTGGTGTTCATAGGCATCGACGCGCTGCAGCATCGCCAGTGCCTGCTCGCCGTCGGTCGCAACGGTCAGCCGGTTCAGCAGCTTGGCTTGACTGAGCATTTCCGTGGTCAGCCGCACGTCGCCGGGGTTGTCCTCGACGAGCAGGATTTCCAGCGGCCGTCCGGTGATCTCCTGACCCATGGCTATCCAGTCGTGCTGGCTCCGTGCTTACAACATACGCATCCGAAGGTACGCCGAAACGGCGGCGATGTGTACTCGTGAAAAAAGCGCAAAGCCGTGTGTGTCCGCTCATCGCGCGAAGCGCGGTGGCGGGAAAACCCCCAGGAGTTGCCGTGGCAATCACTCAGGCGCACGCGGATGTCAGCTTCCTGTGAAAACAATGTAAAACTTCGCGGCCGCGCGCGTGGCCCGGCCTCGCGCTTGCATAGCATCGCGGACGCGCGCCTTGCGCGCAGGCGCACGTCGCACGTAAGCAGCCGCGATCAAACCCTGGGCAATTCATGACCGCAACCGTCCCATCCGAGCGTCTGCTCGACGTCATCCGCACGCAGACCGACATCGCGCGGCTGGGGCTGGATCTCCCCGGCGTCATGGCGCTCGTCGCCGAGCGCGCGCAATCCATCACCGGCGCGATTGGCGCGGTGGTCGAGCTCGCCGAAGGCGAGGACATGGTCTATCGCGCCGCGACCGGCGTGGCCGAGCGGCATCTGGGCATGCGCCTGGCGCGCGGCAGCAGCCTGTCGGGGCTGTGCATACGCGAAGCCACACCGCTGCAGTGCGTGGATTCGGAAACCGACCCGCGCGTCGATCGCGACGCCTGCCGCCGCATCGGCCTGCGTTCGATGATCGTCATGCCGCTGCGTCACCACGATGCGGTCGTCGGCGTGCTCAAAGTGCTGGCGGCGCAGGTCGATGCCTTCGACGCCGCGGACCTGCAGCTGCTCGGCCTGATGTCGGACCTGATCGCCGCGGCCATGTTTCATGCGACCAAGTACGGCTCGAACGAGCTGTTCCACCTCGCCACGCACGACGGCCTGACCGGTCTGGCCAACCGCTCGCTGTTTCTCGAACGTCTGCGCCACTGCATGGCGCAGGCGCAGCGCGACGCTTCGCCGTTCGGCCTGCTCAACCTCGACATGGACGGTCTCAAGCCGATCAACGACGAATACGGCCACCGCGCCGGCGACGCCGCGCTGCGCGAACTGGCCCAGCGCATACGCCAGGCCTCGCGCGAATCGGATACGGTCGCGCGGCTCGGCGGCGACGAATTCGGCATCATCCTCTCACGCGTCGCCGACGCCGACGGCGCGCTCGCCCACGCGCAGCGCCTGACCCAGCACATCGACCAGCCGTTCGCGTTCGAAGACCGCGAGATCCGCCTTGGCGCGAGCATCGGCGTGGCCGTGTTCCCGCATGACGGTGCCGAGCTCGACGTGCTGCTGGAACGCGCCGACCAGGCGATGTATCGGACCAAGCGCGCGCGCCGGCCCGACACGCCTCCGCGCTAACCCGGCGGCACCGCTCAGCGCGGCGCGACGACGACGCCGCGCTTGACGGTCAGGCGTATCCGCGTCGTGTTGTGGATATCGGCCAGCGGATCCGCGTCGAGCACGACGAGATCGGCCGACTTGCCGATCTCCAGGGTGCCCTGCGTCGCGGCCAGGCCGAGCGCCGCGGCGCCGTCGCGCGTCGCGGCGACCAGCGCCTGCGCCGGCGTGAATCCCGCATGCTCCACGAGCAGCGCCAGTTCGTCATGCGTATGCGGCAGTCCGCCGTCGCCGCGCGGCTCGAACCAGTCAGTCCCCGTGGTCACGCGCACGCCGGCCTCGCGCGCCAGGCGCGTCGCCTGCGCGCCCCAGGCGAACGCGGCATCGGTCCAGCTCGTATCCATGCGGCCGGGCGCGTAGTCCTTCATCGCCTTGTAGACGTACAGGGTCGCGTCGAGGAACACACCACGTTCGGCCATGCGCCGGTACAGCGCGAGCAGGCGCGGATGATCCGGCGCGATCGTGTTCCAGGGTCCGGCAATGCGCTTGCCGTAGTCGTCGGGCACCGTGTCGACGGCTTCCCAGACCAGGTACGGCGCATGCGACAGCGAACCGATGCCGGCCTCGACGAGATCGCCGGGCCGCGTTGGAAACACGGTCGCATGCGCCGTCGTCTGCACTCCCTGGCGCCGGGCCTCGCGCACGATCGCGGCCGCGAGACGTGGCGTCAGGTCACCGTAGATCTTGATGTTCGAGGCACCCGCGCCGCGCGCTTCGGCGACGGCCTGACGCAGGTCGGTCTTCGCGTCGATGAGCCGCGCCCAGGGCGCCTCGCCAAGCGTGCGGCCGGTCGCCATCTCGGCCGTCGGTCCGTTGCGAAACACGTCCGGTCCGGCGAACAGCGCGCTGTAGACGAGGCTCGGTCCCGGCCATTCGCCGGCGCCGATCGCGCGCTCCAGTTCGCCCAATGCACGCGCATCGCCGGCCAGGTCACGCACGCCGGTGATGCCGCCGCGCAATGCCGCCGCGAGGATGCGCTCGCCCTGGCGCGGGTCGGCAAAGCGGCTCACATGCACATGCGTGTCGATCAGGCCGGGGATGACCCAGGCACCGGCGAGGCCGATGCGCGTCCAGCGCGCGTCGGGTTCCGCCGCCGGCCGCGCGCCAGCTTCGTCGATCGCCACGATCAGGCCGTCGCGCACGAGCAACGACTTCACCGGCCGCGGTACCGTGCCGGTGCCGTCGATGAGCTGGAAGTCGGTCAGCTCCAGATAGTCGGCCGCCTGCGCCGGCGCCAGCAGCGCCAGCCACAACACGATGCAGCGCAACATCCGGCCCATGGCGTCCCCTCTGTCGGTCAGTGGCAAGATCGTTCGGTCGCCAGCATGCCCGTCTGCGCCGACGCGCGCACGCGACGCGGCGTTGCAAATCCTGTCGAGTTGCGAATGTTGCTAATCTGTATACCTGTTGCCTATGTGAGAACACCCATGCGCACGCCTGCCCTGCTCGTCTGTGCCGCCCTGATCCTCGGCGCGTGCAGTTCCGCCCCGGCGCTGCGCTGTTCCAGCAGCGCGCAGGCGCTGATCGAGGACGAACTGTTCTTCGGCATGTCTACACCCAGCGGCGGCCAGATCAGCGAGGAAGACTGGCGGGCCTTCCTGCGCGACGAGGTCACACCGCGCTTCCCGCAGGGCCTCAGCGTCGTCGAGGCGGCCGGCCAATGGCGCGGCAACGACGGCAGCGTCGTGCGCGAGAACTCCCGCGTGCTGACCCTCGCCCATACTGACGACGCGCACAACGAAACCGCCGTGCAGGCCATCATGGCCGCGTACAAGACGCGCTTCGAACAGGAAGCCGTCATGCGGCTGAAGCAGCGTGCCTGCGCGAGTTTCTGAAGCTGCGCGAACGACTGGCCGTCGTGACTAGAATGCAAGACCCTGCTCACCGGACGTCGTCATGCCCGCTACCGCTCTCCTGGTCGATTTCGACGGCGTGCTGCGCCGCTGGCCCGCGTCGGATGACGCGATCGAGCGCGCGCACGGGCTGCCGGTCGGGAGCATTCGCACCGCGGCGTTCAACCAGCCGCTGCTGGCCGATCTCGTCGAGGGGCGCCTGAGCGACGAGGACTGGCGCACCCGCACGGCTGCACGAATGCAATCGCAGCATCCCGGCGTCGATGTCGCCGGCGCGATCGCACAGTGGTCCAGCGGGCTCGGCGAGATCGATACGGAGCTGCTCCAGGTATTGCGCGACTGCACCCCATCGCATCGGCTGGTGCTGGTGTCCAACGGCAGCACGCGCCTGCGCAGCGATCTGGATCGCCTCGGCCTGCGCGACGCCTTCCACGCCGTCGTCAATTCCAGCGAGATCGGCGTCGCCAAACCGGCCGCGGCGTTTTTCGAAATCGCGCTGAAGCTCGCCGGTTCGACGCCCGCGCTCGCCCTGTTCATCGACGACTCGCCCGAACACGTCGCCGCGGCGCGCATGCTTGGGCTGCGCGCGCACTGCTATGCCGGCGTGCCCGGCGTGCGCGAGTTCCTGCGCGCGTGCGGCGTGACGCCGGGCTGAGCCGTTTGGCCTGCCCTGATCTCGGCGGCATCGGCGGCCTGCTCGCGCTGGCCGGGACCAGCGCGACCTGGTACCCGGTCCCGCACGTGCCGACCACCTTGCCGACGCCCCGGGCCGGCGCGAGACTGTGCCGCGCTCGCGCCCGAGCGCACCGGAGCCGTCATGAAAACCACCGCGAAAAAAGCGGCCGCGAAGAGCACGTCAGACGGCACGGGCGCGGTGCGCCGCGGCGCCGGGAAACCCGCCGCGCCACGCCCTGCCGCGAGCGAGGCAGGCACCACAGCGGCGAAGAAGACGCCGTCCCGCAACGCAAAGACGGCGAATACGCCGCGCGCAACAACGACCGCGCGCGGCGACGCGGCGATCGACATCGACGCGCGGTGCGCCGAAGCCGTCGCAGCGCTGAAGGCCTGTGCCAGCGAGGCCACGCGTGCCGGCATGGCGCGCTACGCGATTCCGAGCGACAAGGCCTTCGGCGTCTCCATGCGCGACGTGCAGGCAGTCGCGAAGCTCTATCGCTACGACCACGCGCTGGCCGAGGCGCTGTGGCGAACCGATCTCTACGAAGCGCGCATGCTCGCCTGCTATATCGACGATCCGGCACTCGTCGACGCCGCGCAGATGGAGCGCTGGATGCGCAGCGTCGACAACTGGGCGCACTGCGACACGCCGTGTTTCGTGCTGTTCGACCGCACGCCGCATGCCTGGAAGAAAGTCGACGCCTGGGCCGGACGCACCGATGAATTCGTCCGGCGCGGCGCGTTCGCGCTGCTCGCGAGCCTGACCGTGCACGACAAGCAGGCCGGCGACGCACCGTTCCTGCGCGGCCTGCAACACATCGAAGCCGCCGCGAGCGATGAACGCAACTTCGTCAAGAAAGCCGTCAACTGGGCGCTGCGCTCGATCGGCAAGCGCAACGCCGCGCTGCACGCCGCCGCGCTAGTCGTGGCTCAGCGCCTCGCCGCGAAAAAAGAAGCTGCGCCACGCTGGATCGGCAAGGACGCATTGCGCGAACTCAACAGCGCCGCGGTCGTCAGCCGTCTTGCGGCGAAGAAGTCGGCGGCGCGGAAACGGTAGCGGGCGCAGCGGGCGCGATCACGACGCGGCTTCCAGCATCCCGCGCAGCTCGCGCTCGATACCGAACACGTGCGCATCGTCACTGCCCAGTTCGCGCAGCGCCGCGGCCAGGGCCAGCAAATAATCGCGATTCTCGCCGCTCGGGCCGCGCGCACGCGCGATATGCCGCGCGATCTCATCATCGTCGGCCGGGCCGAGATAGGCCTCGTTGCCGGGGTTGGCCACGTAGACCACGCCCTGCGCGTGGGAGCCGTCGTCGAAGAAGAACTCGCTGCCCTCGCGTGTGTAGCCGTTCTTCTCGCGGTGATCGAGATGCGCGAATACGTCGGGCGTGACGCGATACGCCATGCCGGTGCAGACCGCGTCGGCATCGGCGATCAGCGTGACCACGCGGCCCGGCGACTCGGGGGTGCCGCGGTGGTCGTGCGAGCCCTGCCAGAAGCGCCGCGTCCAGCCATGGATGCGCGCGCGGCGGCGTTCGAGGAACGGAAAGTCGACCTTGTAGATCAGCGAGCCGTAACCGAACAGCCAGATCGAGGGTGCGGATTCGTCATTCATGAGCGGAAGCCGGAGAGTCGTCGCAGACTGAGGCGCGTGGTGCGGCAATTCAAGGCACGGACCGCGCGGCGGCGTCAGCGCAGACCACGCGGTATGGCCGGTACGCGGCGGCCAATGGCGCGCCGCGCACCGGCACGGTCTACGTCAGCGACGCATCACTTGCAGTCCTCGGTATCCGGCGAGAAATTCAGCATCCACGGCACGCCGAACTGGTCGGTGCAGGTCCCGAAGCGTTCGGCCCAGAAGGTCTTTTCCAGCGCCATTTGTACGTTGCCGCCCTCGGACAGTGCAGCGAACACGCGCTCGGCTTCTTCGACCGACGACGGATGCAGCGCAACGGAAATGCCCTTGAGCGGCTCGTACGGACAGTACTGGCTGACCGCATCCGAGCCCATCAGCATCTGATCGCCGATCATCAGGCACGAGTGCATGATCTTGTCGCCCATCTCGGGGCCGCAGCCGCCGCCGTCGGGGGCTTCGCTGAACTTCATGGCCGCGACGATCTGGCCGCCCAGATGCTGCGCGTAGTAGGCGAAGGCTTCGGCACAGTTGCCGTCGAAAGTGAGGTAAGCGTTGAGTTTCATGCCAGGACTCCTAGTCGGGTAGGTCACAGGGAAACCGGTCGCGGCGCGTAAGCGCCGCGGCGGGAGACGCGAGCCGTATGCCAGAACCACGGGCACAGGGAAAGCCGGCTCTGACCAACGCGTCGAAGCGGCAACAGCGGAATCGACAATCCGACGAAAAGCTTTTCTCGCCGCTCCGCGCATCGCAGGCCGGCTCAGCCCGCCTTCGCGCGATAGCGGTCGGCGACGTAGCCCTCGATGATGCCGACGAAATCCTGCGCGATCGAGTCGCCGCGCAGGGTCTGGGTCTTGACCCCGTCGATGAATACCGGTGCGGCCGGCGCCTCGCCGCTGCCGGGCAGCGAGATGCCGATGTTGGCGTGCTTGGATTCACCGGGGCCGTTGACGATGCAGCCCATCACGGCCAGGGTCAGGTTTTCCACGCCGTCATACTGCAGGCGCCACTCGGGCATGCGCGCGCGCACATGGTCCTGCACGGTCTTGGCCAGTTCCTGGAAGAACGTCGAGGTCGTACGGCCGCAGCCCGGACACGCAGTCACCAGCGGCGTGAACGCGCGCAGGCCCATGGTCTGCAGCAGCTCCTGCGCAACGATGACTTCGCGCGTGCGCGATTCCTGCGGCTCGGGGGTCAACGAAATGCGGATCGTGTCGCCGATGCCTTCCTGCAGCAGCACGGCCAGTGCCGCGCTCGATGCGACGATGCCCTTGGAACCGATGCCGGCCTCGGTCAACCCGAGGTGCAGCGCGTAGTCGCTGCGCGCGGCCAGGTCGCGGTAGACAGCGATGAGCTCCTGCACGCCGGACACCTTGCACGACAGGATGATGCGCTCGCGCGCCAGGCCGAGTTCCTCGGCGCGCGCGGCGGAATCCAGCGCCGAGCGGATCAGCGCCTCGCGCATCACGCGGGTCGCGTCCCAGGGCTGCGCGCGCTCGTGGTTCTCGTCCATCATGCGCGCGAGCATGGCCTGGTCGAGCGAGCCCCAGTTCGCGCCGATGCGCACCGGCTTGCCATGGCGGATGGCCAGCTCGACGATGGTGGAAAACTGCAGATCTTTCTTTTTCCCGAAACCCACATTGCCGGGATTGATACGGTACTTGGCCAGCGCCTCGGCCGCGGCGGGCTCGCCGGTCAGCAGGGTGTGGCCGTTGTAGTGGAAGTCGCCGATCAGCGGCACGCCAACGCCCATCATGTCCAGGCGCTCGCGGATGCGCGGCACCGCGGCGGCGGCTTCGGCGGTATTGACGGTGATGCGTACCAGCTCCGAACCGGCGCGCCACAGCTCGGCGACCTGGCGCGTCGTTGACGCCACGTCGGCGGTGTCGGTATTGGTCATCGACTGCACGACGATGGGCGACGCGCCGCCGACCTTCACGCCGGCGACGTCGACGCCGATGCTGCCGCGGCGCGGCTCGGCACTGGCCAGGCGGTTTTCGGATTCGGAATTCATTCGTTGCTACGAGGCGACCAAAGGCGGGATTCTAGCCCGTCGTCCCGTCCGCGCGCGCCTCGATCTCCTCGCTCTCCAGCGCCGCGGACTCGGCCAGTTCTTCGACCGTCGGCGCGCGGCCGATCAGCACGCGCTGGTAGGAATTGCTCGCGTCGACGACGGTGACGTCGTCCAGGCGTGCCACGCTGGCGTGGGTTTCCCAGTCCATCGGATCGGCCGGCCGGGTCAGTTCCAGCTCACGCGCGTGGCGATCGAACAGGTGCGGCGCCAGCACGGTCGTCGCATGGCCGTTGTCCTGGTCGAGCAGCAGCACGCCGCGCATGGCCGCGCGCACCTGGCCATTGGCCTCGAAGCTCGCGATACCAACCGGCTGCGCGCGGCGCGCGAGCAGCTCGATGCCGGCATCGACCGAATCCGCGTCGTCGATGCGAATCCAGCGGATCACGCCGACCATCCAGTCGCGATCGTCGTCGTCCTCGTCGGCCGCCGTGGCCGGGGTGAGGCCAACCAGCTCGCCGACCTTGGCCCGGGCGAGGTCGGCCTTGTCCCAGACCAGGCGATAGCCGCCGAGGCTCTGGTCGAGCACGCGCGCGCGCTGGATCACCGGCTTGAGCTCGCTGCTCTGACTGGCCCAGGGCGCGGCGTTCTCGCGCTCCGACAGGCTGATGGCCTGGCCGCGCACGCGGCGCAGGAAGGCGTCGAAATCCTCGTTGCCGGCCAGCACATGATGCAACGCATGCAGGCCGACGACGGTGTCGAGCTGGTGCCCGGCCGGCAGGCGTGCATGCCCGCGCTCGGCACTGCCGCCCCAGCTGCGCATGAGGCGCTCGACCACGGCGCGGCGCGCCTGCACCGGCGGACCGCCCTTGAGGCGGAAGCTCAGCAGATCCGCACCCTGCGGCAGGATCTGCACATGGCCTTCGACCATGCGCTGCACCGGCTGCGGATCGAACGACAGCAGGCCGTCGGCGGCGACCTCGCGCTCCTCGGGCACATAACCCACGCCCTGGTCCTGGTCGGTCTGCACCGCAAACCCGGCGACTGCGCCGCGACCCTGGCCGATCTGGCAGTACGGCGCGAGCGCACGGGTCAGCGCGAACACGTCGCCCATCTCGCGCTGGGTATAGCGGTAGGGATTGCTCAGCGCGAGCAGCAGCGCATGCGCATAGGCGAGCCGCGGTGACAGTTCCGCACCGCCGAGGCTGGGATCGGGCGAGGTCTTGTCGTCCAGGCGCAGCGCGGCCGCGGCAACGAACACGTCATGCAGGCGCAGCCAGACGCCGGCGGGCGGGGTGTGGTACAGCGTATAGGCCTTGGCCAGCAGACTGCCGTAGTGCTGCAGCGCCCGCACGGCCGCGATAGCGACCGACTTTCCTTTAAGGAACGGCACCTTGCCCGCAGGGGCGCAGAAATCGTGCAGGGCCTGCACATAGCCCAGGCCGATCTCGCGCTCGAAGTCCTGCGCCGTGCGTGCCTGCTGCAGCTTGGCCGGCGGCAGCGGGAACGTTTCGAGCAGGATCTGCCGTTCGATGCTGCCGATGACCTGGAGCACCGGCCCGCGCAGCAGTTCCAGTGCGTCCAGGCGCTGCTGCGCATCGATGCGCATGCGGTTCATGACCATCAGCGCGTCGAGCAGCTGACGGGAAGTTGCCGCGGGATTGGCCAGCGGCAAGTGATTCAGCCAGTTGCGGATCGCCTTGACGTCGGTGGCGAAGTCGTCGCGGAACGGTGGGTGCCGTTCCGGCCAGTCGCGGGAAAGGCGGTTGAGCCATTCATTCATGGAGGTTGCCTTCGTTGAGCGCCGCGATAACCGAAGACGATTCCGCCCTTGGGCCGTGCACCAGATCTCCACAACCCTGGCCAACGCTGCGCGTTGGCCGCCCCCTTAACTTAAGGGGGCTCCAAAAGCACGCGGGTTTCAACGCGTAGGCGATTTGTCGCCGCAGCGGATTGGGCATTCGGTGGGATAGTGGCAATCGGATGCAGATCATAGAAACGATACCGCTGTGACACGCCCCTGAGCGTTCCGAAGCATCAGTTTAGATCGTACTCTTGATATTTCTCATTACCTTAACTTACGCCTCAAGTTCCGCCGCGACGCAGACCCGCCAGTACCAGGCGTTGCTGCCAGCGCTCGCCCGCGGTCTGCGGCCGTTCCAGACCCATGCGCGCGAGCGCCGCGACCTCGGCCGGCTGCGGCGCACCGCTGCGCAGCGCGCGCCATAGCAGACCGATACGACCGCTCCAGCTCGCGCCGCGCTGCTTGAGCCACTGCAGCGCGCCGGCCAGTTGGAGCTCCACCGGCGTGAAATCCGTGCCGAACGGGAATGCATCAAACAGGCCACGCGCGCGCAGTGGCGCCAGCGCCGCGGCGAGCCGCTCGGGCGTGTTGCGCAGCCACTGCGCCGGGACCTCGAAATCCGGCGCGAGCTTGCCTGCCGCCCTGGCCTGCGCGACCAGTCCATCAATGAAGCGCGCATCACTGATCGCGAGCATGGCCTTGACGCAGTCCTCGTCGGACTTGCCGCGCAGGTCGGCGACGCCGTATTCGGTCACGTAGACGTCGCGCAGGTGGCGCGGAATCGTGGTGTGGCCGTAGTTCCACAGGATGCTCGAGCGCGTGCAATCGCCACTGCCGCGGCAGGAGCGCAGCAACAGTACGGAACGGCCGTCGCGCAGCGCGTGCGCCATCGCAACGAAGTTGTATTGCCCGCCGACGCCGCTGACGACGCGGCCGTCCTCCAGCGCGTCGGACACGGCGGCGCCCAGCGCGGTGGCCATCATGCAGGTGTTGAAGAAGCGCCCGTCGCGGCGCTGCAGCGCGTCCAGCGCCTCGCGGCCGCCGTAGAGCTGATTGATGTCCGACACGCGGGTCATCGACAGTCCGTCGAAATCCTCGCCGTGCAGACCGGCGAGCCAGCGGTAGAACTCGACCGAGCCCAGATAGAACGCGCCGCGCAGGTAGCGCCCGTCGCGCAGGCGGCGCCCGTCCATGACACGGCCCAGCGCGGCGAGCGCGCCCGGCTCGCGCAGGTCGCAGGCAATCCGCGTCGCGTCCGGCAGCACGACCTCGTCGCCGTCGATGCGGCTGCCTTCCGGCAGCAGGCCGGCGCGCACGAGGCGTGCCAGCTCGGGCAGGTGGATCAACGGAGCGAGCGCGCCGGCGGCGTGGAGACGTTCCGCGTCTCCGCTGCGCAAAGTCTCGTCGATCAGTCCGTCGGCCAGCGCCTGTTCCAGCGCGACGTCGTCGAACACGCGCCGCTTGAGCACCCCGCCCTGGGCCAGATGCATGAAGCCGTCCATGACCATCTCGCTCGCGCCGTAGAGGCCGCGCGCGAACGGATCGAGACCGCCGACGCGGCCGGCCAGCGCGCTCGCGCCGCCGAGCGCGGCCAGCGCCTCGCGATACGCCGCGTTGTCGCGCTGGCGCAGCAGCAGCGCATGCACGATCGCGTCCGACAGCGCGCCGATGCCGATCTGCAAGGTGCCGCCATCACGCACCAGCGTGCTCGCATGCAGGCCGAGCGCGAACTCCGCCACGCTGACCGAATCGCGCGGCAAGGCAAACAAGGTGTGGTCGCAGGCCGGATCGTCCAGCAGCAGATCGAAGAACGACTCGTTGACCTCAGCCTCGTTGGCGACGAACGGCAGTCGCGGATGCACTACGCCGACGACCAGCGGCCGAGGCTTGCGGTTGGCGGCGATCTCATCGACGAGATCCTGGGTCACATCCGGGTTGCTGGCGAGGCTCAGGCGCTCGCGGCCGTCCTCGACGCGCCGCGCGACGAGCTGCACGACGACGTTGATGCCGCTGTCGGCCAGGTCGCGCGCGACGTGGGTGTAATTGAGGCTGGCGTATTCGCGCTGCGCACTGTCGTTGCCGACCAGCGCACCGGACTGGAGATAGAACTCGCTGATGCGCACGTTCGCGGGCAGGCTGCCGTCGCGGCGCGCGACGGCGTAGTCGAGATCGGGATAGCCGGCGCCGAAATGGCGCTCGAGGAATGGATCGAGGAAACGCCGCTCGAGATCCGACTTCGGCGCCGGGCGGAGCAGCGACAGCGCGGTGAAGATATGCAGCGAAAGGCGCGGGTCGGCGGCCACCGCGCGGTACAGCGCATTGAGCAGCACGTTCGGCTTGCCCAGACCCAGCGGCGCGGCAAGGCGCAACTGGCCATCGCCCTGCCCGAGAATGCGCGCCACCGTCTGCGCCACCGCCGTGTGTCGTTCCACCTGCCTCATCCCGCCTCCGTTGCCGCCGCCTGCCTCCGCTGTACGTACGGAGTCCCCTCGGCGACGCGCCCGAGTATGAGGGCGGCCGCAGTTTCCTGTCATGAATCGCCGCGTCTATGCGTTACAGTCAGCGCGCGCGGACTGCGGAGCCTGCCGGCCCGCGGTGCGATGGCCCGCAAGGGCCGTGGCGCACTCCCGATGCAATAGCCCGGCGGCCGCAAGGCCAGCCCAGCGAGGATGGAATGAGCGAGCGTTTCCGGATAGCCATCGTCGGTTCCGGTCCGGGCGGCCTGTCCGCCGCGGCACGCGCAGCCGAGCGCGGCGAATCGCATGTCCTGCTCGAAGCCGAGCCGCACCTGTCGAACACGATCTACCGCTACCAGAAGGGCAAGTTCGTCATGGACGAGCCCGGTATACTGCCGCTGCGCTCGCCCGTGCCGTTCAAGGCCGGCTCGCGCGAAACCATCCTCGGCGCCTGGGACGAAGCGGCCGCGCGGCTCAAGATCAACGTGCGCCATGGCCACGAGGTCAGCGCGATCAAGAAGCGCGAGGACGGCAGCTTCGAACTGAAGTGCGTCAACGGCAAGGTGTTCGAAGCGCAGTTCGTGGTGATGGGCATCGGCCTGCAGGGCAACATCCGCAAGCTCGGCGTGGCCGGCGAAGACCTGCCCTTCGTGCAGTACCAGCTCGACGACCCGGACGAATACGAAGGCGAGACCATCGTCGTCGTCGGCGCCGGCGACGCGGCGATCGAGAACGCGATCGCGCTGGCCAAGCAGAACAACGTCGTCATCATCAACCGGCGCGACGAGTTCGCCCGCGCCAAGAAAGGCAACGAGACCGCGATCCTCAAGGCGATCGAGGACGGCGTGATCGAGTGCTACTACAACGCCGCGCCCGAACGCGTCGACGCGCTCAGCGTCGGCCGCAAGAAAGGCCGCATGATCCTGTCGACGACCGCGGGCAAGGCGCAGATCCTGATCGACCGCGTGATCGGCCGCCTCGGCGCGACCGCGCCGCGCGGCTTCGTCGAAGCCTGCGGCGTGGTGTTCCCGAGCAAGGACCCGGCCTCGGTGCCGGCGATCAGCCCGCAGTACGAATCCAACGTCAAGGGGCTCTACATCGTCGGCGCGCTCGGCGGCTATCCGCTGATCAAGCAGGCCATGAACCAGGGCTACGAGGTCATCGAGTACATCCGCGGCGAACGCGTGGAACCCGCCGACGCGCCGCTGCTCAAGGCCAAGCTCGACACCATGCCGGGCTTCCGCGGCGTCGACGAGGCGCTCGCGCGCATCCAGCAGAACGTGCGCGTGCTCTCGCACATCACACCGCTGCAGCTGCGCGAGTTCATGCTCGACTCCGACGTGCGCACGCCCAAGCCCGGCGAAGTGGTGTTCACGCGCAACGACTACACCAACAGTTTCTATTCCATCGTCGACGGCGAAGTGCACATCGCGCTCGACACCGAGGGCAAGCAGCACATCACCCTGCGCCGCGGCGAATTCTTCGGCGAGATGGGCCTGATCTCGGGCCGGCGCCGCTCGGCCACGGTCACCGCCGGCAAGGACTGCGTGCTGATCGAGACGCCGCGGCGCTCGATGAACCGGCTGATCAATTCGGTCGCCGCGGTCAAGCGCGAGATCGACGAGGTCTTCATCCTGCGCGCGATCCAGTCGCGCTTCGCGCCGGAAGCCAGCGCCGATCAGCTCAAGGACATGGTGGCCAGCGCGACCTTGCAGAAGTTCGCCGCCGGCGATGTGCTGTTCAACGAAGGCGAAGTCGGCGACTGCCTGCACCTCGTGCGCGTGGGTTCGCTGACGATCTCGCGCAGCATCGCCGGCAAGGACGTCGTGCTGTCCTACGTGCCGGCCGGCAACTACGTCGGCGAGATGGCCCTGCTCGGCGAATCGCGCCGCTCGGCCACGGCGCGCGCGGCGATCGCGACCGAAACCGTGCGCCTGGACGGCGAGAGCTTCAAGAAACTCGTCAACCGCATGCCCGTGCTGAAGCTGCGCCTGCAGGCCGAATACCGCCAGCGCGCGGCGTCGAACCTCGCCATGCAGGCGCTGCCGGCCGGCGGCGACATAATCCAGTTCCTGCTCGCCCAGGGCGCCGGCGAAGCGACCGATATCCTGCTGATCGACGAATCGCTGTGCGTGCGCTGCGACAACTGCGAGAAGGCCTGCGCCGAAACCCACGGCGGCACCTCGCGCCTGGACCGCGAGGCCGGCCCGACCTATGCCAGCGTGCATGTGCCGACCTCGTGCCGCCACTGCGAACATCCGCACTGCATGAAGGACTGTCCGCCCGACGCGCTGCGCCGCGCGCCCAACGGCGAGGTCTACATCGCCGACAACTGCATCGGCTGCGGCAACTGCGAACGCAACTGTCCCTACGGCGTCATCCACATGGCGTCCAAGCCACCGACGAAGCCCGGCCTGCTGAGCTGGCTGCTGCTCGGTCTCGGCCCAGGCCCCGGCGAAGCGCCCTACGACGCAAAGAAGAAAAAGAAAGAGCCGAAGGAGAAGAAGGCCGTCAAATGCGATATGTGCAAAGATGAAAAAGGCGGCCCCGCCTGCGTGCGCGCCTGCCCGACCGGTGCGGCGATCCGCATTTCGCCCGAGGAGTTCCCGGCCTATGCGCAGAGCCGGCGCTGAGCGCGGAGCACGCGATGGCCACTGCACAGACCCGCTGCCCGCATTGCGCGACAGTGCAGCCCTTCGCGGGCAATTCCCAGTTGCGCTGCGACAGCTGTGCCGGCCTGTTCTATCCGACACCCATCCAGGACGCCGCAGGCAATGCCGTGCGCCGCACACGCCGCCGCCGCGGCGTGCAGACAGTCAGTGCGGCAGCGGCCAGCGCACGGTTCTGGTACTTCGTGCGCGCGGTCGGCGCCGTCATCCTGTTCTCGCCAATGGCCTACGCGTTCATGCTGCAACTACAGGCCGACCCGTCCGCCGACGGGCTGACGAGAACGGAAGGCCGCCTGATCATCGCCCTCGGTGGCGTGCTGCTCGCCCTCGGGCAAATCTACCTGTCCCGCGCGCGCGCCGCGCTCGGCGACGACGAGCCGACGAAATGAGCCTCATGTCGCATCACTATCGTCCGCCGCTGTACTCGCTCTACCTGTACGTCATTGCTGCGCGACCAGTTCCGCCGCGTGCGCGAACACACACGGAAAGCCACGCATGAACGCCCGCCACGAATCCATCCTCAATCACGCCGGTTCGCGCTGGCTGTGGATTTCGCTCGGCCTGTCGCTCGCGTCGCTGCTCGCCTACGCCTGGCATTCGCCGGCGGTGCCACCGAACGGCGGCACCTGGCTCGGCTATACGCTCGGCACGATCGCCGGACTGCTGATCCTGTGGCTGATGTTCTTCGGCATCCGTAAGCGCTCGTATTCGGGCTCGTCCAGCCTGCGCGGCTGGCTGTCGGCACACGTTTATCTGGGCACGACGCTGATCCTCATCGCGCTGCTGCATGCGGGCTTCCAGGTCGGCTGGAACCTGCACACCTTCTTCCTCGTGCTCATGCTACTGGTGATCTTCTCCGGCTTCTTCGGCGTCTACTGCTATCTGCGCTACCCGACGCTGATGACACGCAACCGCGAAAGCGCCACACGCAGCAACATGCTCGACGAAATCGCCGAACTCGACCAGAACGCGCTCGCCCTGGCCGACGGCATCGATCCGAAAGTCCACGATGTCGTGCTGCGTTCGATCCAGAACACGCGCCTGGGCGGCGGCGTACTCACGCAACTGCGCGCGCGCGACGATTCCGACGCGGCGCTGGCCGGCATCCGCGCCGCGCTGGACGCGCGCGAGAAAACCAACCAGGCCGCGACCGGCGCCAAGTCCGGCCAGACCATCTTCGCCATGGTCGACTTCCTCGCCAGCGGCACCAACGACCGCCAGGCCGAGGCGCTGCGCAAGCTCATCGACCTGCTGTCGCGCAAGAAGTCGCTCGCCTCGCGCGTCGCGCGCGACATCCAGTACCAGGCGCTGATGGAGATCTGGCTGTACTTCCATGTGCCGCTGTCGTTCGCGACCGTCGCCGCGCTGTTCGCGCACGTCGTGTCGGTCTTCTTCTACTGGTAGGCGGAGTACACCGATGCGCTGGCTGATCCGCCGGGTTCTCAAGCAAGGCAAGGGTGCCGTCTCCTACGAGGAAGACGTGCACTTCGGCGAGGTGCTGTCGATCGGACGCGCTGCCGACCAGGCGATCTTTCTTTCCGACATCCGCGCGGCGCTCAATCACGCGCGCGTGACCTCGCTGGGCCCGGGACGCTACCAGGTCGAGTCGCTGATCCTCGCCGGCATCCGCGTCAACGGCGAGCTGACCTACGCGACCAACGTCGGCGCCGGCGCGACGGTGGAGATCGCCTCCACGCGCATCGTGCTGCTCGATCCGCCGCGCGACTTCGAGGCCGCGGTCGAAATCAGCGCGCTCGACAAGGCCGAGCAGGAAGCCGTCAAGGCCAAGCGTTCCAAGCCGACCTCGCTCAAGGAAACCTGGATCGGCAAGCGCTTTCCGTCGTGGGTCCTGTTCCTGCTCGTGCTCGGGTTCGGCCTGCTGCTGCCGGCCGCCACGCATTTCATTCCGCCGCTTGGCCGCGTCATCGCCCATACCGGGCTGCCGACGACAGCGAGCTGGAATCCCGGACCGCTCGACGCCGCGCACCGCTTCTTCGGCGACGACTGCAAGCAATGCCACCAGACGCCGTTCCTGACCGTGCGCGACGACGCCTGTACGACGTGTCACACGCGCATGGCCGCGCATGCGGATCCCGCGCGCTTCAACCTGCCGGCACTCGGCGAGGCGCGCTGCGGCAGCTGCCACCAGGACCATCTGGGCCTCGAAGGCATGGTCAACACCGACCAGTCGCTGTGCAGCAATTGCCATACCGATCTCAAGGCACGTACCAAGGACGCGAGCCAGCTCGCCGATGCAACCGATTTCGGCACGGCCCATCCGGAATTCCGCGTACGCCTGCCGGCCTGGGACGCGACCGGCGCGTTCGCGCCGCAGCTGACGCGGCTGACACCCGGCCTCAAGGAAAACTCGGGGCTCAAGTTCGACCACGCGCTGCACCTGAAACCCGACCTCAATGCGCCGAGCGGCCGCCGCACGCTCGAATGCGCGACCTGCCATGTGCCGGATGCCGGCGGCCTTGCGATGAAGCCGGTGAATTTCGAAACCATGTGCCACGACTGCCACACGCTGGGCTTCGACACCTTCGCGCCGGACCGCCAGGTGCCGCATGCGAAGGTCGCCGAAGTGGTCTACATGCTCGACGACTACTACGCCAAGCGCGCGCTCGAAGGCGGCTATACCGAGACCAGCGCACCGGGCTTCGTGCAGCAGCGCCGCCGCCCCGGCGACCAGCCGCTTAGCCAGCAGGAAACCATCGAAGCCTTGAGCTGGGCACGCAACAAATCACGCCAGGTCGCCGACAGCGTCTTCACCGGCCGTGCCTGCGTGACCTGCCACACGGTCACGCGTCCCAGCGCGCCCGCGAACGTGCCCGGCGGCGGCTGGCAGATCGCGCCCGTGCGCGTCGCCGGCATCTGGTACGGCGAGGCACGCTTCACCCACGCCAAGCATTCGACGATGAACTGCAACGACTGCCACAAGGCCGCGGAATCCAAAGCCGCGACCGACCTGCTGATCCCCGACCTGACCAACTGCCGTCAATGCCACGCCGGCGAATCCGGCGGCAGCAAAGTCGCCAGCACCTGCATCGCGTGCCATCGCTATCACCAGTCGACGACGTTGCAGCTCAAGCAGTTGTAGCTCCTGCAGCGCTGGGCTCACGCCTCGATCTCGATCGGCCCGCTGCCTTCCGCGGGTTGCGCCTGACATAGCAGCACCTGCCCGGCGGCCACTTTACTCGCCGGCGGTGTGGCATAGGTCACGCTGCCGGCGCCGAGCGCATGCGCGCAGCTACCGCACATGCCCTGCCGGCACGAATGCGCCGGGGCCAGGCCGCGACTCTCCGCAGGATCCAGCAGGCTGCCGCTATCCGGCGCCCAACGCGCTTGTTTGCCGGAGCGGGTGAACGACACCGACACCGGCTGTGGCGATACCGGCGGCCACTGTCTGGCGTCGTCACGAAGCACCGGAGCTAACCGGCGCTGCGCGGTTTCATCGCGCAGCGCCGGCGACCAAACGGAGCCAGGTTGAGCGCCATGCCAGACATATGGCCCCGCAAGCGGCCTGGCTAGGAACTTCTGGGCAGACCGAGCAATTTCTCTGCATACGCGGCCGGCTTGTTCAGGAATGCAAAAGCCATAACTTCCAGATTGCCGGAAGCGCTAAAAATCCACGGAAACCCGGCTGTTTTCAGCACTGACGTCAATGACTTCTGCGTGAACCCGGTTTTGTGTCCGAAAAAATGGTTACCGCTTCGCTCGATCTCTACACCGTAACCATAAATGACATCCCGAACCGTTATGGGGCCTGCCGGGGACTGATAAAGAACATCATCCACATCAAGGCCCTTCTCAACCACAGTCCGCATCAACTCACCCAAATCTGGAACACGAATAAACACAAAACCATCAGCTTTGAGTACATGGATAAATCCGGCCAGGACTTTTACTGCGTCATGCCGATAGTAGTGTTCCAGATTGTGCGAGCAATAGACTGAGTCATAAACATGGGCCGGCAGACTTGATAGCTCGCGAGCGTCGCAAACAACATCCGGACTGCCTCGTGGATCAATATCCAGCAAGACATGCTCCCACCCGGCGTATTGTGGAGGCAGGGGTATTTTTTTACTGTTTCCGCCTACGTTTAAAACTTTTCTCATGAATTTTCCCTTACTTGGAACCAGCAAGTTCTGCCGGGAAAATCACACCCGACGCCGTGTTGGGCCGCCGCCGCACAGCCGCGGCGGGTTGACACGAACCACTTCCCCGCACCCCCGCTTTTCGCCTGCGCGAAAGAACGTCCGGGCCCCTGCAGGGCCGGGGTCTGTCCATGAGGACTTGTACCGCAAAGAGGGCGCCGCTGCCGGGCGCACCGCATAAAAAAGCCGCCGGCAGTGCCGGCGGCTTTTTGTCTAACGATGAAACGGTCAGCCCTGCGGTTCGAAATTGTCCTGGAAGATCCGGTCGTTGCCTTCGGTGACTTCGAGCGCGAACGGCACGGCGACCTTGGGCTCGTCCGCATCGGCACCGTTGCTGTCGACGCAGACGAAGCCGCGGTAGTTACCGACCGACAGCGACGCGGCATTGGCCGTGATCGTCGTCGGATCCGACTCGCTGACGCCGAGCGTGCCGGACGTCGGAGACGCGCTGAGCCAGGGCGTGGCGCAGTCGACGTTCGTCGTGAAGCTCATCGCGAGCGCGGCGAGCGACGGCGGCGGCGTGGTCACCGCGGCCAGCGGGGTCCAGATCGCGGTGCCGCCCGGGATCGTCGTCGAGGTGAACGACGCCGGCGCGAGACCATTGGTCGAGGTGGCGCGGCCGAGGATCCAGCGGCGCGAAGCCGTCGTGCCCGGCACGGTCGGATAAACGGTGACCCAGTAGCGCGTGCCGGCGGCGAGCGACGGCGGGACCGGACAGCCGGCCGTGGCCGCGTCGTTGAGGTTGATCCCGAACGCGGCACCATCGGTCGAACGGAACGTCAGGCCGCCGCTGTTGGGACCCGACGGCGTACGCACGCAGGAATACACCTCGCCCGCGGCGCCCGCATCCGGATTTCCCGCCGGGAGACCTGCGCTGTCGGTGTACACCTTCACCGTGATCGCCGTGGCCGTGGCCTGCAAGGTGCCGCCGGTGCCGGTCATGAAGCCGTTGACCTCGATGCTGCGCAGCGTGGCCGGATCCGGAGAGAGGATGTCTTCCGCCTGATAGAAGCCGCCGTTCTGGCCGGTGAAGAAGTTCGATGCATTGCCGCGGATGCCGTCATACAACTGCGTCTGCAGCGTCAGCGGCGCCGTGCCGGTATTGTCGATGTCCCAGTTGATAGTCGGATTGCCGAGGTTGGCGATCGCGAGGTTGCGCGTGACCGAATCCCCTTCGGCGACGGTGGCCGACAGCGAGGCCGGTGTCACGTCGATCTCGGGCGACGCCGCACGTAGCGCGATCGGCATGCGCGAGACCGGGATGGCCGCGTTGTTCGGCGTCAGCACGAGTTGGCCGAACACGGTCTGGCCCGGCGGCAGCAGCGGCGAATTGGCCGACAGCGTGATGGGCTGCGTTGCCGCATTGGACAGCGTGAACGACGCCGGCGAGATCGTGACGACACCGGCGGTGAAGCCGCTCACCGAAGCGGTCCAGGTGACCGGCGCGGTGCGCGTGCTCTTGACCGTGCGCGGGAAGGTGCAGGTGCCGACGCAGGCCAGGTTCTGGAAGCTCGCGATATTCAGCTGCGACGGATTGCCGCCCGTACCCGGATTCGCCGCGAGGTAGTTCACGCCGGTCTCGTCGAGCACGAGGCCGGCACGGCTGGCGCGTGCGACATCGATGCGGCCGGCACCAGTGGCGAACGGCGTCGTCGGCGTCACGCCGTCGACTTCCATCAGGTCCGGCTTGGCCGTGGTGCTCAGTGCCGACTTGATCTGCGCCGGCGTCCACGAGCGATTGAGCGAGCGCAGCAGCGCGGCCGAACCGGCGACATGCGGTGCCGCCATCGAGGTACCGCTGATGACGTTGGCGATCGCGTTGTTGGCCGGGTTGACCGCACCGCCATACGGCGCTGGAGCCGCTGCGGCCCAGCGCATCCATGCCGCGAGGACTTCGACGCCGGGCGCCGCCACGTCAGGCTTGAGCAGGCCCGGGTTGAAGCTGCCCGGTCCGCGCGAGGTCGAGTAGTACACCGCATCCGGCGCACCCGGACCGACGCTCAGCGGTACCAGGATGCTCGAGTCGGCCGCGCCCGGGTTGGTCGCGATATGCGCGGCCACGTTGTTCCAGTCGCGCAGCAGCATCGAGTAGGTCGTGCCGCTCGCGCCGAGGTTCAGCGGTGCGACGTCGACGAACAGCACGCCGGACGCGCCCGCGTTGAGCGCGGCGGTTCGGCGCACGCCGCTGGCGCAGGCGCTGGTGACGCTGTCCAGGCGCAGCACCGCGAGCGCGGAAACACCGCCACGGCGGAAGGTATCGGCCGGATAGGCCGCACAGCCGTCGCTGGTGCCGTTGGCGAAGTTGGGACTCTGGATGATCGGTCCGCTCAGTGTCGCGGTCGCGATCGGCGGCCCCCCCGGACGCACCGTGATGTTCTGCGTATTCGCCGGCGGCGTGCCGGGAGCCGTCAGCGAGAAGCTGAAGCCGAATACGCGGTCGTGCATGGTGCCGCCGACGGTGATCGTCCACGGCTCCTGGTGGCCGACGGTGCCCGGCGTCGGGCCGGAGTTGCCGGCCGAGGCGACCACCACGATGCCGGCGTTCTGCGCGGCGAGGAAGGACAGCGAGGTGGCATCGCTCCACGGCGAATTGCCACCGCCGATGGAGTAGCTCAGCACGTCGACGATGCCGTCGGCGACGGCCTGGTCGGCCGAGGCCGTGGTCGCGGAGAACGGACACTGGCCGCCGGCGGTGCTGGTGTAGCAGGCGTCGTAGATCACGACATTGGCGTGCGGCGCGACACCGGAGACATTGCGGTTGATGCCGTTGAACGTGACCTGCCGCGCGTTGCCGGCGGCGGTGCTCGACGTGTGCGAGCCGTGGCCGTTTTCGTCCTCGAAGCCGCGTGCCTCGACGTTCGGCGAGACTGCCAACACGTCCATGAAGTCCCAGCCGCCGATCAGCTTGTCGTTGCAGATGTCGCGCGTGGGAAGGTGATTCGGATTGGACGGGTTGCACCAGCCCAGGTAGGTGCCGGCGCCGAGCGGGTTGGTATGCGCATAGCCGTCGCTGCCCATGGCCGCATAGGCCGGGCTCGCGGCATTGAGGCCGCTGTCGATGATGCCGATGACGACGCCGGCGCCCTTGGAGGCGAGATTGCCGAGCGTGCCGCTGCCGTCCCAGACGGCCGGGGCGTTGATCATGTTCGGGCCGCTGTCGGTATCCAGCGGTGCCTCGCCGTCGGCTTCGACGCGGGCGACCTCCGGGTGCAGGCGCAGCAGCGCGGCTTCTTCGTCGCTCAGTTCGGCGACGAAGCCGTTGTAGGCGTGCTGGAAGCGCATCAGGGTCGTGATGTTGCGGCCGAGCAGGACCGACGCTTCGTCGAGGAACGCCTGCTGTTTGGATTTCAGCTGGGCCAGATAGCTCTGCGCCGGCAGGGACTCCAGCGCGATGTGGCGGTTCTCGCGGCGCGGGATCGCATCGGCGAGGGCCAGCGGCGCGGCCTTCAGGCCGACGATGAAACGCGAACGCGTGACCGACTGGCCGGTGTAAGGATCGGTGGCGGCGGCTGCGCCGAAGCGCGTTCCGCTGCCGCCCAGATATTCGGCGCCGCCGGCATTGCCGCCAGCGGATGCGCCGGCGCTGAACACCACCGCAGCAATCGCCGCGACCAGTGGCGCGCGCCTACGGAATTGACTCGATTTCATGTGGACCACCCCCGAACTACAGTAGTGGAACTGTATATTCCGTGCGAGCTCAGGACGCGGCCGCCAGGGACGGCCAGGCCCGGAGGCCCCGGACCACATACAGATGCTGTCGCCCCCAACCCGCCGGCTCCCCGCCAGTCGTTTCGCGTCGGCGCCGAGGACCGCAATCCTCCCCGCGCCTCCGGGTTTTCGGGACGCCACACGATAGCAAAGCTTTCCGCGGCGCTACCCTTGCCATAGGTCCTGCGACCGACGCGGGGGCGTTGGCGTGACGGCCTATGAACGGCGCGGCGGCTGCGGCCTCGGGCGGACGCGGCGGCCCTTGCGCCAAGACGTTGCTGGAGGCCAGCGGGCGCGGCGCGGCAAGCCGGGACCTGAAAAGCCCTCCCCTTCAAGGGGGTGAAGGACGATGGCTTAGAACCGCAGGTTCTCGTCGTCCTGAACGCCCAACGGGCCGGAGGGTTGGGTGGGGATGGGGTTGATGTTGCTTCGACGGGTAGAGAAAGCGCGTGTGCCACCGCCAAGACAATGTTGTACGCCACGAATCCATGTCACGCGAACACCATCCCCACCCAACCCTCCCCTTGAAGGGGAGGGCTCTAAAGCGCCTCACGCGAAACCCATTCGGACCCCTAACGCAAGACAGCAGCAAAAACTGACACCGCCGCCGCAACGCGCAACGCCGCGCCAAACCACACGATTCCTAGGTTAGTATCGAACGCGGGAAACACTGATGAGCACCAGGCAGAGACGCCCCGCCGTCCTGCCACTCGGAGGATTGTGCGATGGGGAGATCGCCGTTTCGCTGGATGCTGGCCGGCATGTGCCTGGCCCTGGCCGCCTGTAGTGGCGGCAGCAATTCCGGCAGCACTGTCGGCACTGCGCCGCCCACCAACCCGCCACCGGGTTCCGGCGACTCGGGCTGCAGTGGCAGCTGCGGCAACGCGCAGTCCTTCCTGACGGAAGACGACGTGCGCAAGGTCATCGCCCAGGGCGTCGCGGAAGCGCGCGCGCAGGGCAAGCCGTCCACGTTCGTCGTGGTCGACCGCGTCGGCAACGTGCTCGCCGCGTATGCCATGGCCGGTGCACCGCCCACGGTGCGCGTGAGTTCCGGCCGCGGCGTCGTCGGCGGACTCGAAGGCCTCGACGTGCCGGCCGAGTTCGCCGCCATCGCCAAGGCGCTGACCTCGGTCTACTTCTCGTCCGAAGGCAACGCGTTCACCTCGCGCACCGCGGGCCAGATCGCGCAGGAACACTTCAACCCCGGCGACATCACCGCGCCTTCGGGCCCGCTGTTCGGCGTGCAGTTCTCGCAGCTGCCGTGCTCGGACATCAGCGCGCGCTTCACCACCGGTACCGGCGCCGGACCGCACCGCTCGCCGATCGGCCTGTCGCCCGACCCCGGCGGTATTCCTCTCTATAAGGCCGGCGTGCCCGTCGGCGCGGTTGCCGCGGCCGGCGCCGACGACACCTACGGCCTCGACGACAACGCGATCGACCGCGACCGCAACCTCGACGAATTCGTCGCGCTCGCGGCCACGTTCGGCTTCGGCGCACCGCAGGACCGCCGCGCCGACCGCATCACCGCCGGCGGACTGTCCTTGCGGTTCACCGATGTGGAATTTGCCGAACTCGCGCGCGACCCCGCCACCGCCCCGCCCTTCGCCAACCTGACCGCCGCCGACGGCGCGCTGCTGCGCGTGCCGGGCTACGCCGATCCCGTTGTGCTACGCGGCCTCGCGCTCGGCACCGTCGAATCCGGCATCCGTCCCGATACGACGGATTACCCCGGCCTCGACGCGTTCGTGCTCGACGACGGCACCGGCACCAACCGCTATCCGCCGCGCGCCGGCACCGACGGCACCGCCGCACTTACGCAAAGTGAAGTGCGCACCATCGTGCAGGAAGCCCTCAAGGTCGCCGCGCGTACACGTGCCCAGGTGCGCAAGCCGCTCGGCTCGCGCGCCGGCGAAACCGTCGTCGTCGTCGACAGCAACGGCGTGGTGCTCGCGCTGGCCCGTTCGCGCGATGCGCTCGTCGACGCCGTCGACGTGACCACGCAGAAAGCGCGCACCGCCGCGTTCTTCTCCGGCACCTTCAGCGCCGCCGACATCGCCACCACGGTCAACGCGCGCTACCTGCGCGCCGCACTCGATCTCGCCAACGGCCGCGTCGATCTGTTCACCGTCGCGCAGAGCGCGCCGAACGCCTATGTGCCGCTGCTGCGCGGTTTCCTCGGCCTGCCCGCGGCCTTGAGCGACGGCCAGATCGCCTACTCGCTGCGCACCATCGGCAACCTGTCGCGGCCGTTCTATCCCGACGGTGTGCCCGGCACGCCGAACGGTCCGCTGAGCCTGCCGTTCGCGCGCTGGAGCCCGTTCCAGGACGGCCTCGAACTCGATCTCGTCTACAACCAGATCGCCAATCACGTCGCCTTCTATCTCAACCAGAAAGGCCTCGCGCTGACGCTCGACGGCGCCGCGCTCGCGCCCGCGCCGACGCCGGCCAATCCCGTGCCCGTGCCCGACGTCGGCCGCAACTGCACCGGCATCCCGCGCATCCCGAATGGCATCACCTTGTTCGGCGGCGGCTTCCCGGTCTATCGCGGCAACGTGCTGATCGGCGGCGTTGCTGCCTCGGGCGACGGCACCGACCAGAGCGACCTCGTCGCCTTCCTCGGCCTGCACAACGCCGGCGTCGCACTGAACACCGGTGTGGGCAATGCGCCGGTCGCGCTGCGCGCCGACAAGCTCGTGCCATCCGGCGCGCGCCTGTCCTACGTGCAATGCCCGCAGTCGCCGTTCCTCAATTCCACCGAGCAGTTTGTCTGCGAGGGCAAGTGACATGCGCCATCTCCGACTGCGCCCGCTCGCCGCGCTGACCCTCGCCGTGGTCGCCGCGCCGGGCCTGGCCCGCGCCGATACGTCCAGCGTTGGTCTGCACTGGCTCGAACTCACGCAGCTGCTGCCGGCGCCGACCTACGACCCGTTCGCCTCGGACATCCCGCGCCGCCGTCCGGGCCACCCGTACGAGCGCTGGACGCCGTCGCCGCCGCAGAACCCCGACAACGTCGATCCCGCGCCGGTGGACCAGGTCGGCGAATTCCTGCCCGTGCCCGACCGCTGGCGCATCATGGAATCGCTGGGCTTCAAGCACCCGTGGTACGACCCGTACAACCAGAACCAGCTCAAGGCCGACAAGCCCGTCATCGGCAAGGACTGGTTTATCAACCTGCTCGGCGTGTCCGATACGCTGATCGAGCCGCGCAGCCTGCCCACGCCCGCAGCACCACAGGCGCCGAGCGAACCCGGCACCAACGACACGCTCGGTGACGTCAACCAGCTCATCGCCGCGCAGACCGTCATCGCCAGCGCCGTGCTGTACAAGGGCGACACCACGTTCAAGCCGCCAGTCTACGAGTTCAAGGCCACGCTGGCCTTCAACTACAACCGCGTGCGCACCGAGGAAACGCGTGCGCTGACCATCGACCCGACCTTCGGCGAAACCCGCGACGACGGCTTCGTCGGCCTGCAGGAACTGTTCTTCACCTGGGACTATTCCAGCGAGCGCCCGCGCTACGACTTCGATGACTTCCGCATCGGCGTGCAGCCGTTCTCCAGCGACTTCCGCGGTTTCCTGTTCCAGGACAACCAGCCCGGCATCCGCTTCTTCGGCACGCGCGATTCCAACCGCTGGCAATACAACTTCGCGTGGTTCCGGCGCCTGGAGAAAGACCTCAACTCCGGCCTCAACGACATCACCGAAAGCCCGCGCAAGGACGACGTGTTCGTCGCCAACCTGTATCGCCAGGATTTCCCGTTCACCGGCTTCACGTCGCAGGCGACATTGGTCCACAACCGCAACCGCGAGACCGATTCGTTCTACGACTCCAACGGCTTCATCGTGCGCCCCGCCGCGATCGGCCGCGAATCGCCGCGCACCTACGACGTCACCTACCTCGGCTACAACGGCGATGGCCATATCGGCCGGTTGAATCTCACCGTGTCGGGCTACTACGCGATCGGCGACCAATCCTCCGGCGTATTCGTGTCCGAAGGCACCGACATCCGCGCGGGCTTTCTCGCCGCCGAAGCGTCGATGGACTTCGACTGGATCCGCGCGCGCGTCTCGGCGGCCTATGCCAGCGGCGATGACGACCCGTTCGACGACCGCTCGACCGGCTACGACGCGATCTTCGAAAACCCGATCTTCGCCGGTGCCGACACCAGCTACTGGATCCGCCAGAACGTGCCGCTGATCGGCGGCGGCGGTGTCGCCATCTCGCAACGCAACGGCCTGCTGCCCGACCTGCGTCCGTCGAAGGAACAGGGCCAGTCGAACTTCGACAACCCGGGCCTGCGCCTGATCGGCATCGGCGCGGACTTCGACCTGACCCCGCAGTCGCGCCTGTCCGGCAACATCAACCAGCTCTGGTTCGACAAGACGCAGATCCTCGAGACCGCGCGCAACCAGGCCAACATCAACCGCGGCATCGGCACCGACGTGTCGGTCGCGTGGATATGGCGCCCGTTCGCGACGCAGAACGCCGTCTGGCGCCTGTCCGGCGCGGCGCTGGTGCCGGGTTCCGGATTCAAGGATCTGTATGGCGATCAGAAGTCGCTCTACTACAGCGTGCTGGGCAATCTGATCCTGACCTATTGAGGGGCGTGTCATGGGGAAACTGGTCGGGGGTTTCATCAGGGCCTGGGCGGCGCGTGTTGCGCGCGGCGGGGCTGGTGATGCGAGCAAAATTATGTCTGCAAAAATCGAACTCCACGGCAAACACCATCCCCACCCAAACCCTCCCCTTGAAGGGGAGGGCTTAACAGCAATGCGCTCACGCCCCGCTTTAGCCCTCCCCTTCAAGGGGAGGGTTGGGTGGGGATGGTGTTCGCCCCAGTCCATCACTGGAGCGCTATTCATCGTCTGCGCCAGCCTCGGCGCCATTCCCCAATCCCAAGCCTCCGGCGAACCCAAAAAAGTCGAACGCACCTACGTCACCGCCCCCGACGCGCCCGCGTTCCAGACCTGGCCCCAGGCCGACGGCAAATCCGCCGGCTGCGTCTCCTGCCACACCGCGTCCGATCGCAAGACCATGCACGCGAGCGAAGCCGTCGTGCTCGGCTGCACCGACTGCCACGGCGGCGACGCGACCGTGTTCGGCAGCAACCCGATCGCCGCCACCGATCCGCCGGCCGCCGGCAAGAACCCCGACAAGCACGCCGACATCCCCTACTCCGACAGCGGCGCCGGTGGCGCGCCGCGCAACTACAGCGCCGGCTACATCGCCGCGATGGACAAGGCGCACGTGCTGCCGCAATACCCGGAACGCTGGCCCAACAGCGCGAACCCGCCGCGCAGCTACACGCACCTCATCGAGGAATCCCCCGAGTTCGCCCGCTTCATCAATCCCGGCGACCTGCGCATCGCGCGCGAAGCCTGCGGCGCGTGTCATCTGCCGCTGATCCAGCAGGCCGAAAAGAGCCTCATGGCCAACGCCGCGATGTTCTGGGGCGCCGCCGCGTACAACAACGGCATTCTCCCGTTCAAGCATTCCATCCTCGGCGAAGCCTATACACGCGACGGCAAGCCCTCGTCCGTCGACAACGGCATCCCGAACGACGCCGCGATGGACGCCGCCGGCATCCTGCCGAAGATCAGCCCGATGCCCGCATGGGAAACCGTGCCGCCGGCCGACGTGTTCCGCGTGTTCGAGCGCGGCGGCCGCAACATCGCCAACCTGTTCCCCGAGATCGGCGTGCCCAGCGAAACCGGCGCGATCCAGCGCCTCGAAGAACCCGGCCGCCCGGACCTCAAGCAGTCCAACCGCGGCCCCGGCACCGGCAGCCGCGTCGCGATCCCGGTGCTCAACATCCACAAGACCCGCTTGAACGACCCGTTCACCTGGTTCCTCGGCACCAACGACAACCCCGGCGATTTCCGCTCCTCGGGCTGCTCCGCCTGCCACGTCGTCTACGCGAACGACCGCGATCCGCGCCACTCGGCCATCCATGCCAAGTACGGCAACATGGGCATGAGCGCGCAGGTCGACCCGACCATTCCCAAGGGCGAATCCGGCCACCCGATCAAGCACGAGTTCACGCGCCAGATCCCGACCAGCCAATGCATGATTTGCCACATGCATCAGCCGAACATGTTCATCAACTCCATGCTCGGCTACACCATGTGGGACTACGAGTCCGACGCGCCCTTCATGTGGCCCGAGAAGCAGCACTACCCGGACGACGAGGAAATCTTCAAGACCCTCGACCGCAACCCGGAAGAAGCGGCGATTCGCGGCAAATGGCGCGATGTGGATTTCCTCAAGGATGTGTCGCTGCTCAACCCGCAGCTCAAGGACACCCAGTTCGCCGACTACCACGGCCACGGCTGGAACTTCCGCGGCATCTTCGCGCGCGACCGCAAGGGCAACCTGCTCGACGCGAAGCAGGAAAAGATCGACGACACCGATCCGCAGAAATGGAAGAAAGCCGTGCACATGTCGTCGATCCACGTCGACGTCGGCATGCAGTGCGTCGACTGCCACTTCGGCCAGGACAACCACGGCAACGGCTATCTCAAGGCCGAAGTCGCCGGCGCGGTGGAAATCCAGTGCCAGGACTGCCACGGTACATCTGACCGCCTGCCCACGCTGAAGACCTCCGGCCCCGCTGCGCCGAAGAACGGCCGTGATCTCTTGCTGATCCGCAACCCGGACGGCAAGAAGCGCTTCGAATGGAACGGCGACGTGCTGATCCAGCGTTCCGCCGTCACGCCGGGCCTGGAATGGACCATGAGCCTGGGCAAGGACGTGTCCAACCCGCTGTCGCCGAACTACAACGAGAAGGCCACGCGCGCGCACACCATGTCGCGCAACACCGCCACGCTGGAATTCGGCGCCGACGTGCCACTCGACCAGCGCGCCCACGGCGAAGACAAGATGCTCTGCTACACCTGCCACACCTCGTGGACCACGAGCTGCGGCGGCTGCCACCTGCCGATCCAGGCCAACGCGCAGACCGAGAAGCACAAGTACGAAAGCGGCTTCACGCGCAACTTCGCGACGTACAACCCGCAGGTCGCGCGCGACGACATGTTCTTCCTCGGCGTGCACGGCGGCATCAAGGACCACAAGGTCGCGCCGGTGCGCTCGTCGTCCGCGCTGATCCTGTCCTCGACCAACATCAACCGCGAACGCATCTACATCCAGCAGCCGCCCGTGTCCTCGGCCGGCTACTCGTCGCAGGCCTTCGCGCCGCACTACCCGCATACCGAGCGCAAGACCGAAACCAAGACCTGCACCGATTGCCATCTGTCGAAAGACAACGACAACAACGCGATCCTCGCGCAGACGCTATTGCTCGGCACGCGCTTCGTCGACTTCGTCGGCTTCAACGCCTGGGTCGGCGGCGACGGCGAAATCGGCGCAATCCGCGTCACCGAGTGGGACGAGCCGCAGGCCGTGATCGGCAGTTATCTCCAGCGCTACGCTTACCCCGACTGGTTCGCCAACCACCAGAAAGCCGGCCAGCGCCTGGAAGAAGCCTACGAACACGGCGCCGGCACCGCGAGCTGCCTGCAACTGCGCGGCGAATACCTCTACGTCGCCGAAGGCAAGAAAGGCATGCGCGTCTACGACGTCGCCAGCATCGCCAACAAGGGCTTCTCGCAGCGCATCATCACCTCGCCCTCCTCCGCCGCCGGCCAGGACACGCACATCGGCAGCAAGAACGCGACCTGCGTGATGCTCGCGACGACGCAGCCCGTCTCCTTCGCGCGCAATGAAAAAGCCCGCGAGATCGCCGCGAACCAGGAACAGGCGATGCACCCGCTCTACCGCTACGCGTTCATCACGGATAGCGAAGAAGGCCTCATCGTCACCGACATCGACACCCTGGCCGACGGCGAATTCCGCAACAACTACCTGACCCGCGCCGCGACCTGGAACGACGGCGGCATCCTGAAAGGGGCGAAACACCTCGCGATCGCCGGCACCACGTTCTACGTCGTCGCCGATGCCGGTGTGGTCGTGCTCGATATGGGCGACCCGCTCAAGCCGCGGCATATCACCACCGTGCCGATGGCCAATGCCCGCGCCGTGCAGGTCCAGTTCCGCTACGCCTTCGTCACCGCCGCCGATGGGCTGCACGTGATCGACATCACCAAGCCCGCCGAGGCGCGCGAAGTGCAAGGCGCGTTCCTGCGCCTGGGTGATGCGCGCAAGCTGCACCTCGCCCGCACGTACGCCTATATCGCGAACGGCGCGGAAGGCTTGGCCGTCGTCGATATCACGAAGCCTGAGCAGCCGACGCTGTACGAGATGTTCAATGCGGGCGGGAAGCTCAACGACGCCAACGACGTGATCGTCGGTACGACCAATGCGTCGCTGTTCGCCTATGTGGCCGATGGCAAGAACGGACTCAAGGTCATCCAGCTGACGAGCCCGGAATCCCAGCCGAAGTTCTATGGGTTCAGCCCGGATCCGAAGCCGCAGCTGATTGCGTGGCGCGACACCGCCAAGCCGGCGTTGTCGCTATCGCGGGGGCTTGAGCGAGACCGTGGCGTGGATGAGAGCGGGAATCAGATTGCGATCTTCGGACGCATCGGGTCGCGGCCGTTTAATTTGCAGGAGATGCAGAAGTTGTATCTGGATGCGGATGGGAAGCCTTGGGGGGTTAGCGACGCGGTGCCGTCGCGGCAAACGCGTGAACAGAGGTCAGTGAATACGACGCCGCGCTAAACGCTACGCTTGATCGCTGCCGCCCTTTCCGCGCTCGCCAATCACCGAAGAAGCACATGCCCACCTTCGAACCGAGGCACCCAATTTCTCGAGCAAAGTTCTTCCTTGAGCTGGCATCGCGCTGCGGACCAGAAGCGAGAAACGAGTTCGAAGCATTCTTGGACGCCGCGATAGTTTTCGGTCGCACTGCCATACACCATTTCAAGCATAAGTATGGCAAGCACCCCAATTGGTCCACATGGTTCTCTTCGATGAACGCAAACCCGTCTGTAGCGTTCTTTCGCGAGAATCGAGACCTACTACTTAAAGAAACTTCTCTAAAGGTTGGACAACGCATCGGAGCTCAACCGGCTCAGACAGCTGACTCGCTGTACTTTTTCAATCCGGACGAATCCGCCGCGACAACCGTTCGAAACCACCTTGAAATTCTCGTTAGCACTCTCGAACTCGCCGAAGCCGCGTTCGAACAGTACGGGCAGTAAAATTGAAGCTGCAGGATCTATTTCAGCCTCGGAAATGGACGGGCACTTTCTTTCCGCCAGCAAACTTCGACGCGCGATTTTCAGGTCTTCTTGAGTACTCGCCCGAGCGCGGCGTGATCCTCTCATATCTCATCCCTGAGATTTCAGAGTCGATATTTCAACTAACAGAACTTCACGGAATTTTGGACGACGGGCGCTGCTGCACGTTAATAGGGCGCTTTTCGACAAATTTCTCTGGCTATACGCATCAAGATGGGCAAACGTCTCGGCGAGACAAAGTAAGTTTTAATTACCTGCGAATGGGCGGTTTCTATTCCGCAAGCTCAACTATTACCGAAGCGATAATTGCGCTGACAGGCATGCAAGAATTTTTCTTTCCGACAGGCTTCAAGGATTTTGTTCGGTTTAGTGCCACGCCAGAATTTCAGATGAACACACCTTTCGGCAGTTTATCGATTGAACATGACGCTTCATTTCGATTAGTTCCCGAAGACATGCGATCAATATTCTATTGCACAGATGATGAGGCGTTAAACGAAATCCAGGAATCTTACGCTCGAATTTGCTCGGCCAGGCCGAAATTCGGACTGATGCTCAAGACTGATCTGTCGTACCGACTTCGCATTAAATTCGCAGAAGCATTGCCAGTGAATGAGGCTTTCACGCGCATCGACTCTATCTCTGCCTTGTTCTCATTACTTCTATATGGACCATGTCATCCTAGCAATATTAGAACAGTTTCAGCTAACGAAGATGGCCGTACTACTGTTGGCGATCTCTATCCGTCACTTGGCCTCAATGAAAGCACGATCAAACTTTGCGAACAAAATCTCTCACATCACAATCTTCCGATAACAATTAAGAACATCGATTTCCGAAGTGTCGCCACATCGTGGTTTCAATCTGGAGCAGGTTTCCATACATTGGTAACAATGCTTCAGCATGAAACCGGTTTTTATACAGATCACGCCGTCCATGGCGACCTCGTACTTTTTTCTACTCAGCTTGAATCTATATCGCATGCAGCTCGAGAAATCGGAAAAAAATACAGCTACGCGATCGACAAACATTCGGCGCATGAGCTAAAAGAAAGAATTAAGCGCCTTCTCCAGGCCAAAACACATGAAGAAGCCGGCGAGATTATTTCCGCGCTTCGTAACGAAATTGCACATGTAGGCCGACCGCGATCGGTCCTAAACAAGCTGTCCGCCCAGGATGTTTTCCTAATCTCCCAGTGCCTTAAGCTAGTCGTAATAGGATACGTCCTCGATAGTCTTGGGGTTTCCGTCAATGTACGTGATCGGTACCAAACCCTGTATATGCCACGAAGCTAGTCGTACGAACCCAAGCGACCAATTTACTTCGACTTTGAACCGCTCTCGGATTTGAGGACGCTCCAACTCTAGAAAAGATGGAGCCATGAACAAGTCGAACAAGTTTTCCCCAGAGGTTCGCGCGCGCGGCGTGCATGGCACGGGAACACCGCGGAGAGAACTCATCGCTGCGGGCAGGCGTAGAGCCGATTGCGCCTAAGATCGGCTGTGTGCGGCAGGCATTGCCGTGATGGATTCTGCGCCACGAAGTCGAGATTGGTGCCCGAAAGGGGGTGACGACAGTCGAAACGCAGCGGGTGAAATGATCTGAAACGCGAGGTCAAAGAACTGCGTCGAGCCAACTAGATCTTAAAGAAGCTGGCAAGCTTTTTTGCCCAGGCGTAACCCGACCGCCGACTGACGTTCCGTGGGACTTTGCTGACACACACAGTGAGACTTACGGGGCAACGCCTAAAGGACATTGGTCATGGAATTCCATCTAACCAAGAAAGAGGTAGCGCTCGAAGGACAATGGCACCTACCAGCTCCTCAAGGTAGGACTATTCGCTACGAGGAGCCGCTCAACCACAATTTCTTGCCGAAGCTCGCCCGAGCGCTCGAAGCAACAAGATGGCCGTCTCAGTTTTTGGGATATTTCTATCGACTAAAGACAAACAGAGGCGTGATTCACGAGAGCACTCCGGCGCCCGAATTTTACAAGATCGCGTGGCGGTCCATGACGCAAAAATATCATGGAGTAACGATTGCGTTTCAGTCTGTCGAGCAAAACATATTAGCCATTGAACGCGAATACCTTTCCCGACGCACTGCATTTGGAGAGCAACAGCAACCAAGCCTGATTTTTTCACTTGAGCTGTACCGGCTTCGAAGCGACTTCGCAACCCTACTTTTTCTAATTCGTTCGATACTCGACCAATTCGCCTCGCTCGTTCAGTTCTTTTCAGGACCCAAAGCAAGACAGTACAGCAGCTTCGCGGACATCGTATCTAAGTGCGAGAACGATACGCCACTGAATGAGGTCCCAACACCTGTCCGTGCTTATTTCAAGCATGGATCGTCTTGGTTCTGGCGTATGCGGGACATTCGGGACTACCTGGCTCATCACGGGTTCGTCCATCTGCATCTTGTGGAAACAGACGATTTGATGATTCGCTTCTTCATACATCGTCGAATCGACATGCTGGATCTTGCTCGCGAGTTCGTATCGGGATTCGACGAGATGCTATCTGCAATCGATGAAGGGTACACGACGCACATTCTTGAGTCGTGCAGCTAGATCTGGTGATTTCTTGTTTAAATAGCCGAGTCAATAAAGATGCTATGCAATTTCAGCCTAGCGGCTCTCATTTCAATGGGCAATCCTGACCCGATAAGATTACTTTCTTGCATAGCGACCCGCTCCAAGAATTGAACCGACCTGGCTATCCTCTACTTTATATACCATCGATCTCCAGTTTCCTTGAACTCTATGTCGACCGCTGAAACGCGATAGGGCGCACAGTTGATTACATCTGCGTCATCCAGCGAGAACAAGGCGACGTTGTAACCGTTAGTTCCAAATTGACTGCGATACACGATTCCGTCATAACCAGAGCGCTGAAAGAGCTCTGCTAAAATTTGCGTCGGCACGTAATCAGCAGTGCCGTCAGATCGAGTAACAGGCTCAGAGAAAGCGTTATCGATGTCAATCCAGACAGCGGCTTCTTTGTCTTCGGATTTAATCAGCACTTCGCCGAAGAGTTTCGGGAAAGTGATCACTGACATGGAATTTTTTCCATGACCTCGAGACAGATCTAGCAGCCGCAGGTTTCGAGTAGTCTTCAGTTGCGCCACAGACACTTCAGACCCAATCCACGGCCTGACCTCTGAGATAGCTGTTTTTTCAGTTGAGGCAAGATAGAGCACGGGAATCCCTACCGGATTGGCGCGGCCTTCACTCGCCGCGTGTCGCAGTGGCTTCATTCCTCTAGGGTCGTAACCTGAAGGTCGCTTACCTACGACGACTCCTTGTGCGACTTCGTCGACGTACTCGACACCCAATCGAGCGCGAAAAAATACCCTCCCATTTACGATGTTCACATCGCGGTCGCGCAATGTAGCTATCACAGTATCCAGGAATGCCTGGACTTCTTCCCGCCAGACGTACCTCGAACCATGCCGGACGTGCTCCGCAAAGTTTTGGTAGCTGACCCAAGTTGCGAACTCGGGTTTACTTGGATTGTCATTCATCCACACAAGACTCCTTTGCCAATTTCGCGAGCGCATCTAGGATACGTGTGGACAACGCTGTGTACTCGCTGCGCATGCCCTGTATCACGGACAAATCCGCGCCCTTGACGCTGCCCACATCTAAGGAAGGTCTGAACAAGTCAGCGCCACCACGCGCCAGAAGTGCTATTTCGCGCCGTGCGCGTTGGAATTGACCACGAATTCGGAAAAATCTCAGCGCGAAGGCCGCAATTTGCGGCCTTTCGCCCTCAACAAGCGACCTGCG
>JBBQZR010000058.1:0-39970 GCA_038207515.1 Lysobacterales bacterium
AACCGTGCGGCGACGGCGAAGCTCAGCTCGCGCAGGCGGCCGTAGGACAGGGTCCAGTCTCCCTGCACGACCGCAACGGCCTGCGGCAGCGCTGCCGACCGCTGCAGAAACGGATCGAACAACCGCCCTGTCGGCAGCTCCACCTGCGTCGCGTTGTACGCCTCGCGCGACGCGCGCTGAGCGGCAGGCAGCGCATCGCGGCTGACGAAGTGCCAAGCCTGTTCGGAGTCCGCCAGCGATTCGAGCAAGCCGCCATAGTCAGCCATCATGGCCTCGATCAGGCCGGCGGGGAAAAGCTCCGCCACGACGTCCCAGTTGAAGGCGAGTTCACCGCCCGCTTCCTGGACCACGTGGTCGATCCAGACCTGCGAGGTCTGCGCAATCGCGTAGTCGGCCTGCGACGCAGCGCCGGCATCGCTGTCGACCTGATCCAATGGCAGCATGCTGGTGAACACGACCGGCATCGCGACCCGTCGGCGCCCGGCACGGTTGATTTCCCGCAGCATTTCCACACCGGAGAAGACGCGGTGCGCCATATCGTTCCACAGTTGGCGCTGACAGGTGCGCACGCGGTCGGCGAACGACGCCGGTTCGCGCCACGACATTTCAAGTAGGGTCAGCGACGTGAAGTCGCCGACGAGATAGTCCACATCCGGGTGCATCGGCACGCGATTGAACAGCGTCAGGTTGAGCGCGAAATGCGCTTCTGCGCTGTAGCGGGCCAATACGTCGGAATACGCTGCCAGCAGCACGGCGGACGGTGTCACGCGCAAATCGCGGGCACGCTGCTTGATGCTGGCCCAGCGCGCGGCGCTGAGGCGGGACTGATGACGGACGAACACCGGTGAGCGGATCGCGGACGGGTCCTGGGCCAGCGGCAGTTGCGGACCACCGGGGAAGCTTGCGGCACGCGCGCTCCAGTAGGCCTTCGCGTCCTGGTATTCCGCACTGCCCTGCAATGCCTGCTCCGCCAGCACGTAGTCACGGAACGAAATCGCCAGCGGACGGAGTTCGGCCTCCCTGCCCTGCTCCATCAGCGCGTATTCGTGCTCCAGCAGGCCCAGGCTGCGTGCGTCGGCGATCAGCGCATCGATACTCGTGTGCATGCGATAGCGATCGTCCGCGAGACGGCTGACGCAGATCTCGAACAGCGGCCATTGCTGCGGGTCGAATACGCGGCGCGACATCCGCTCGCGCGTCGCTAGCAACACCGTTTCACGCTCCGCATGCGCCATGCCGCGCAGATCGACCAGTGCAATCCGGTAGTCGGGCACCGTTGGCAGCACGTGCTGCCGGCCGTCGATCGCGACGACGGCGCGCAGCATGTCGTGGCGGCGGACGAGCGCGTTCCAGATACGCGATGCCGGTTCCTGATCGAACGTCGCGAGATCCTGCTCGGCGTACAGCTGGGTAGCGGTATTGCCCAGCTCGAAGCCGGCGGCGCGCCCGGCCCAGTACGCGTGCTGCACGCTGGTCAACGGGAATGGCGCATGCCGTTGGCCGGGATCGGGCACCAGCGTCGCGCGCGCCGTCGTTGCACGCGGCTCCTGCCGCAGCAGCGCCCCGGCCAGCTGGGCAACGCTGGGGTGCGCGAGCAACAGCGCCATGGCGACGTCGATGCCGAGCTTTGTGCGGATCTGCTCGACGGCCAGAGCAGCCGTCAGCGAATGACCGCCGGCCTCGAAGAAGTCGTCCTCGACACCGACGTCGTCGCTGCCCAGCACCTGGCGCCAGATCGTCAGCAGCGCCCGTTCGGTGTCGTTGCGCGGTTCGACCAGCACGCGATCCGCCGGGACGGCGGCCAGCCGCGCCAGGGCGGCCTCGTCGATCTTGCCGTTCGTGTTGCGCGGCAGCTCCGGCAGGACGACGAACGACGACGGCACCAGATAGGCCGGCAGCAGCGCGTTCAGCTGGTCGCGAAGCGACGCCGCATCCGCAGAACCCTCACAGAACGCCGCGAGCCGCGTTTGATTGCCTTCGCCGACGCAGATCACGCGGGCTGCGCTCACGCCGCTCAGGTCCAGCAAGTGGCGCTCGATCTCCGCGGGTTCGATACGATGACCGCGGATCTTCACCTGCCGATCGCGGCGACCGAGCAGTTCGAGCTGACCGTCGGCCCGGTATCGTCCCAGATCGCCGGTCCAATACACGCGCTCGCCCGGCTGACGGGCATGCGCATGCGGCCGGAAGCGCTCCGCGGTGCGGCGCGGATCACCCACGTAGCCGCGCGCCAGTCCTGGCGAACCGATGACGATTTCACCGCTGGCCCCGATCGGCACGACGCGACCGCCGTCGTCCAGCACCAGCAGGTCCGCATTGTCGATCGCCGTGCCGAGCGGCGGCAGCGCGTCGCCGTTGCCGGCAGCAATCTCGCCACAGCTGCCGAGCACCGTCGCTTCGGTGGGACCGTACATGTTGACCAGCACGATGCCGGGAACCGGCAGGCTCCGGCGCAGGCGATCACCGCCGACCGCGATCGCGCGCAGACTCGGCACGGAATACCACTGCGCCGGGTCGACCGCCTCGAACAGCGGGGTAATCAGGAACGCCCAGGTGATCTGGTGTTCGCGGCAGAACGCCGGCAGACGGGCCGGCTCGGACACGATTTCCTGCGGGACGAAATGCACACGGCCGCCACTGCACAGCGTCGGCCAGAGTTCGATGATGCTGGCATCGAAACCGATGCTTCCGCACTGCAGGGTCGCCGTATTCCGGTCGAGCCCCGACGTGTGCCGCTGCCAGCCGATGTAGTGAGCGAGACTGGCGTGGCTGATCATCACGCCCTTGGGGGTGCCGGTCGAGCCCGAGGTGTAGATGACGTAGGCAAGCGCGCCGGGCAGGTCGGCATCACCGTCAGACGGCTGCGGCGGCAGGCCGTAGTCGGCGACCGTCAGCGTCATCGCCGGGAGGTTGCGCTGGGCCGCCTCGACGGCGGTGGACGCGTCGGTAAGCACCAGCACCGCCGAACAGTCTGCACAGATCTGCGCGGCACGTTCTCCGGGCAACGATGCGGCCAGCGGCACGAACGCCGCACCGCTGTGCGCAACGGCGAGGCAGGCGACGGCGAAATCGATGCCCCGGTCCATCCATACCGCCACACAGCGGTCCGTCGCAGCGCCGCCGGCGCTCAGCAGCGTGGCGAGCTGGCCGGCGATGCGATCGAGTTCGGCGTACGTCAGCTGGCGCCGTCCTTCCACGAGCGCGATTGCGTCGGGATTTTCCCGAGCACGGCGGGCGATCTGACGGTGGAATGGCAGCGGATCGAAGGCGCGGGTCGCGCCGCGCATCGCGCCGGCGATCAGAGCGCTGGTCTGATCCACGCCGACCAGCGCGGCCTGCCCCACCGGCTGCGCCGGATGCTGCACCACAGTGGACAGCAGCTCGCCGTAGGCAGCGCCGAAATTTTCGACCGTCGTGGTGTCGTAGAGGCTTTCGTCGAAGGTCCACAGGCAGGACAGGGCCTCGCCGTTCTCCACAATTGACAATGTGAGATCGTGAGTGGCGCCGCGATGGCCGGTGCTGCCGCCGCGCAGATAACCGCGCACGAATGAATCGGCCCCCAGCACCGGCGCGGCGACCTTGTTCCAATTGAACACCACGTCGAAGAACGGGTTGCGCCCCGGATCGCGGCGGCGGGCAAAACGCTGAAGCAGCGCGTTGTAGGGCACGTGCTGACGCGCCAGCACCTGTCCGAGCCGCTGCCGGGCGTCGGCCAGCAGCTCCGTGAACGCGTGGTCCGCGTCGACGTCAACGACCAGGGGAAGCAGGTTGACCAGATTGGCGACCAGCGGCTCGCTGCCGGCGACGTTGCGCCCGGATGTGGGTATGCCCAGGCGCACGCGGCGGGTATGGCCGAGACGTGACAGCAATACGCCGAAAACCGCGAGCGTCACGACGTAGGGCGTCACGTTTTCGCGCCGCGCCAGCGCGCGGATACCGGCGACGACGTCCGCCGGCAACGGCAGCGTCACGCTGCTTCCGTTGAAGCGGCGCGTGCGCTGTCGCGGCCGATCCGCCGCGAGCTGCACGTCGGCCGTGTCGTCCTCGAGCAGGCCAGCGAAGAAGGCGAAGTCGCTGTCGCGACCGTCGTCCTGCAGACGCTCGCGTTCCTCGGCGACAAACGCGCGCAGATCGTAGTCCGGGGGCGGCAGCGTCACGGCGGCGCCGGTGGCCAGCGAGCGATAGGCCTCGACCCACTCGGCCAGCAGCAGACCCGACGCCCAGAAGTCCGCCGCGATGTGGTGTACCACCAGCACCAGCACCGGGTTGCGTTCCGGCGCGCCGATCAATGCGGCGCGGATCGGCAAGTCACGCTCCAGGTCGAACGGGCGATCGACTTCCGCATCGACCGCTGCATCGACGGATTCCGCACGATCGAGCATCTGCCGCGCCACGACGATCCGGGGCTGAGGATCGGGAAACTGCGCGGGCGCGCCGTCCTCGCCGATGCGGAAGCGGCAACGCAGGCCAAGGTGCCGATCCACGACGCTGGCCAGCGCGCGCTCGAGCAGGCCGTGATCGCAATCGTCATTCAACGCGAGCACGACGTTGACGTTGTACGCCGCGCTATGCGGCGCGGCGCGGAACGCGTTCCAGATGACCTGCTGTGCCTGGCTCAGCGCGAGGCCGGGCACGTTGCCGGGCTGCGTGGCGAAGTGCGCCAGCAGGTTCGGCTTGTACCCTCGCAGCTCCTCCACGGCAGCGGGCGTCATCGCCGCCTTGGGACCGCGCACGCGCAGCCGGTCGCCGTCCGCCCACACCTCGATACCGCGCGCGGCCAGGGACGTCAGGAATGCTGTTACGTTCATATCTCGACCTCAACTACGCTGGAGAGAGACGCACGCGCGCCGGCGGCGGCGTCCGTCGACCGGGCCGTGCCCAGGCTGGCGTTCAATCGGTTCAGTACGCGCGCGGCAAGCTCGGCCAGATCGGCAGCATCGAGAATGGCAACCGCATCGAGATCGATGCCGAGTGCGTGCATCAGGCGTCGCCGCAGATCGATCGCCATCAGGGAATCGACGCCGAGTGAGGTCGGCGACCGCCTGCTGTCGATTTTTTCCACCGGCTGGGCGGTCACGCTGCCGACCAAGGCGATGCAATACGCCAGAGCTTCGGAGTGCGCGTCGTCTCCGCTGGTCCGCACCGCATCGAGCAACGTCGCCTCGCAACGGGCGACCGCCTCGTCGGTGGCCGCCGTATCCGGGGTTTCGTCCGCCGCCACTGCCTCGGACGTCCAGCGATGGCCGAGTTGCCGCGCCGCACCCGTGATCCGCTGATGCAGCGCGTCGCGGCGTGCCTGGCGTGCGCGGAAACGCCCGATACGGGCGATGACGTCACCGTTGGCCCCGAAAAGCGTGGCCCCGCCGCTTGCCTGATCCGGAACACCGTCTGCGGTATCGATCGGATCGGCCCAGACCTGGCACCACAGCGCCTCATCGGCGCGCGGCGAACGCCACACCACCACTTCGGCTACGGAAAACGGCACGAATATGACGTCGCTGCCGGCGTTGGCGCGACTGCCGATGCATTCGCCAACCGCAATGAAGCAGGAGTCGATCAGGCCCGGGTACAGCACGAAGTCGGAAGCCGCCTCCCGCAGCGGCGGCATGCTCAATTGCCATAGCGTGCCGCTGCTGGTCCGCCATCCCTGTGCCAGCCAGCGGAACGATGCTCCGAGGCGGTAACCCAAACTGTCCAGAGTGGCGTAGAGGGTGGCCCCATCGAGATTGGCCGGTGTCGTAGGGCGGCGCGCTGCCTCCACCGATACGTCGTGCTCCGGCAGATGCAATTCGGCGCTGAGGTGGCGCACTGCCGCCTCCTGCTCATCGTCGGCGGAATAGCTGTAGCTCGCGGCCGTGAAGTGATCGCCCACCGGCTGCAGCGCGATCTGCCACTGGAGCACGCGCGAACCCGGCGTCATGGCTTCCTCGAACGCGATATCGCGCAGCAGCAGCGGACGCGCTCCGAGGCTCGCCCGTGCGGCGCACAGGATCGCCGCGACATGCGAGGCGCCCGCCAGCAGCACCTCGCCGAAGATCCGGTGATCGCGCACGTGTGCCGGCTGTTGCTCGGTGACCGGAACGACGTAACGGAAATCGGTCGATCCCGGCACGCGCACGCGACGGCCCGGGAGTCTGCTGTCGGACACGGGGAAACCGGCCGCGGACGACACCGGCCAGAAACGCTCGCGACGCCACGGATGTGCGGGAAGGGTCACCCGCGGAATCGGGCTCGCCGGCCACTCCACCGACCAGCCGTCCAGCCATGCCGCCGCGTGCGCGCGCCAGGTTGCCGGCAGGCTGGCCAAGGCATCCGGACAGCCGCCGGACTCGCCGACGGTCTCGACGGTGAACCGTGCGCGGCGCTGGCGCTGTTGCGCCTGACACTGCGTCGGTGACGTCCTGCCGTCGACGAATGCGGCCAGATCGGCGATCAGTCCCGCCATGTCCTGACACGCGATCGCGAGCCGATGATCGCCGATGCCGGCGCGGGAATGGCGGACCGTTGCGCATACGGCAGCCAGCGACAGGGGGCGTGCGGTAAGCCAGTCCCGCATGCGCGCGGCGTGGCCGCGCAGCTCCGCGGGACTGCGTGCCGACAGCACGAACAGGTCCGGCGATCCGCCTTCAGGGCGGCGCTCATCGGGCGGCGCCGGCGCGAGGATTACGTGTGCATTCGTGCCGCTGAAACCGAACGAGCTCACCGCCGCCAGACGAGTCTCCAGCACGGGGGCGGCATCGGTGCAAATCCGTACCACCGACTGATCTATCTGGATGTTCGGGTTGAGCGCGGAGAAATGCAGGCTGGGGACCCACTGACCGTGCTGCAGGCAGAGCAGCGACTTGATCACACCGGCGATACCTGCCGCTGCTTCCAGGTGGCCGATATTGGATTTCACGGCTCCGACCTGCAGCGGCGCGGCGCGCGGCGCAGCGCCATAGACCGCGGCGATCGCGTGCAGCTCGACCGGGTCGCCGAGCGGGGTGCCGGTACCGTGCGCTTCCACATGCCCTACCCTGTCGGCGGATACGCCCGCATCGGCGAGGGCGGCGCGCAGCACGGCCTGTTGCGCGCTGCCGTTCGGCACGGTGAGGCTGCCGCTGCGTCCGTTCTGGTTGACCGCGCAGCCACGCACCAGCCCGAGTATCGGATCGCCGTCGCGTTGCGCCGCCGCCAACGGCTTGAGCAGTAGCATGCCGCAACCCTCACCGCGGACGTAGCCGTCCGCATCGGCGGAAAAAGCGGCGCAGCGGCCGCGCTCGCCGAGCATGTTGCCCTTGCACAGCAGCACGAGAATTTCGGGGTTGAGTGCAAGGGTCACCCCGCCGGCCAGGGCATAGTCGCAATCACCGCGCCTCAGCGCCTCGACCGCCTGCTGCAGCGCCACGAGCGAGGACGAGCAGGCGGTGTCCACCGCGATGCTGGGACCGTGGAAGTCGAAGACGAACGACACGCGCCCCGCCGCCGCATTGATGCAATTGCCCGGCGGCACGAGCGCGGCCGATTCGAGCGCGCGCGGGTCCCGCAAGAGCAGATCGCCGTATTCGCTGACGCCGATGCCGACGAACACGCCGGTGCGCCGCAGTGCCGGCAGATCCGGGCGATACCCCGCGCGCTCGATAGTCTCCCACGCGGTTTCCAGGACGAGCCTGTGCTGCGGATCCATGCAGAGCGCTTCGTGCGCAGGAATGCCGAAGAAATCCGCGGCGAACAGGTCGACGTCGTCGATCAGACCGGCACTCACCGTATAGGCGCGGTCCGGTTCGTTTCTGTCCAGGCTCTTCCAGCGCGCTGCATCGAACCGCTCCGGTGCGTCGTCGATCGCGCAACGGCCTTCCTGCAGCAGCTGCCAGAACTGCTCCGGATCGTTGGCGCCGCCGGGAAAACGGCAAGCCATGCCGATCACGGCGATGTCGCGCGCGCCGGAATCGGGCGCCGCTGACGCCACCGGCGAAGTAGACCCGACCTCCGACACCAGCATCGCCAAGAGCTGGGCGTGCATCGCCGCTGGCGTCGGATGGTCGTAGACGAACGTGGTCGGCAGCACCAGCTCGAACAATGCGGCCAGACGGTCGCGGACCTCGATGGCCAGCAACGAATCGATGCACAGATGCTGGGCCGGCCGGTCCGGCGGGATTTCAACGGCCTCCGACAGGCGCAACACTTCGCGCAGGCCGCGCTCCAGCAACGTCCAGATGTCGGCCTCCCGCTGAGCCACGCTGAGCATCCGCCAGCGGTCGTTGCGGAGCGCGGCGCCGGGTGCGCCTGCCGGCCGCAGGGCATCGAGCAGCGGACGGCTCCGGCGCAGCTGCAACGCCGTCTGAAAGCGATCTTCATCCAGATCGCACGCCGTCACGACCGCGTGCGTCGTGGTCAGCGCCCGGTCGATCGCGTCGATCGCGCGCGATCGATGCAGGGTGATCAGGCCGCTCTGGCGCAGCTGCGCACTGCGCGCCGCGTCCATCATCCCGGTGCCGGACACCGGTCCGAGGCGCAGACTGACGTACGGTTTGCCGGACGCCTTTCCTGCCCGCGCCCAGGCATCGATCCAGGCATTGGCCGCGGCGTAATGCAGGCTCCCTACTCCGCCCCAGATCGCAGCGACCGAAGACACCGCGAGGACGAAATCGAGGGGCTGCGAGGCGAGCGCCGTGACGAGCACCTCCAGGCCGTCCACCTTGGGGCGCAGGACCGAGTCCAGCCGCTCGGGCGTCAGCGCGGCCAGCAAAGCGTAGTCCTCGACACCGGCTGCGTGGATCAGTCCGCGTACCGGTCGATCCTGCCGCTCCAGGCTGGCGGCGACGGCGGCGGCATGGGTGATATCGATCGCAAGCACGTCGATGTGTATCCCGCGCGCGCGCCAGGCCTCGAGGCGCTGCCGTGCGGAATCGACGCAACCCGTCTCGCCACGGCGGCTGATCAATGTCAGGTGCCGTGTGCCGCGGGCGATGAGTGCCTCGGCGGCAGCGATGCCCATGCCGCCGGTCCCGCCGCTGATCCAGTAGCACGCCGCGGGATCGAGTGCCGCGGCAGACTCGCCCGGCGATGCCTCTCGCCGGTACAGGCGGCGTACGCGGCGCTCCTCTCCCTCCAGCCGAACGGCATCCTCGCCCGCCTCGGCGGCGACTTCGGCCAGTACGGGGTCGATGTCACTGGCGCCCTGCGGCACGACGAGCAGGGCGCCCCAGTTCGCCTGGAGTTCGGTCGCGGCGACCTGTGCCAGGGCGACGGCCCGATCCGGCTGCGCGGTATTGCGGCTGTCGATTGCCCAGATGCGCAGCGCGTCAGCGCCGGCTACGCCTTGCAGGGACGCGAGAAGACGCTGGCTGTCGTTCGCGTCGCCGCTGCAGATCACCAGGACGTCCGTGCGTTGCCCGGTTTCCCGCACCTCGGCCAGGCGGGCCGGAATCTGGTCGGTGCTCTGCAGCGCATCGCAGGCCTCGCCGCGTGCGATGAGGGCCGTCTGCCAATCGGACACGGTTGTCGCCGCGCCGATCAGCAGGCGCGGAACGGACACGCCTGCCGATGCTGGCCGCTCCCGGGCGTCCCAGCGCAGGTCGTAGTCCGCAGGCGCAGTCCGCGGCGCGAGTTCCGTCGGCTTCTCGTCCAGCCAATAGCGCTGGCGCTGGAAGCGGTAAGTCGGCAAAGCGAGCGCGCACGCGCGCTCGCTTTCAAGTGCGCGCCAGTTCGGTGATGCGCCGGCCACATACAACGCAGCCACCGCCCGGTGCAGTTGCCTCAGTTCGGGCGCATCGCGGCGCAGCGTCGGGATCGCCGTGACCGCTTCGGTGTTGGCGCAGCGATGCAGCATCGCGCTCAAGTGCGGCTGCGGTCCCAGTTCCAGCGTATGACGCACGTCCATGTGCACCAGCGTCTCTATCGCCTGCGCGAACCGCACGGGCGCGAACACGTGATCGACCCAGTACGCCGCCGAGGAAACGCGAGCATCCGCCTGAGTTCCGCTGACGGTGGAAACGAGCGGCAGCGTTGCCGGGCGGTAGCTGACTCGCGCCGCGCAGTCGGCGAACGCGGCGCGCATCGGTTCCATCAAGGGGGAGTGGAACGCGTGCGACACCGACAGCCGCTGGCAGCTGACGCCGTTCGCCTCCAGTCGCGCCAGACACCGCTGCAGCGCCGCAAGATCGCCGGAGATCACCGTGCTGCGCGGACCATTGAACGCCGCGATGACCAGCGAATCGTCTGCCGGCAGCTCTATCGCCTCGGCAGGCGCGAACACGACGGCCATGCCTCCAGGCGCATTGCATGCGCTCATCAGGCGTGCCCGCGCGGCAATGAGCATCGCCGCATCCGCCAGGTCGAACACCCCGGCAATACACGCCGCCGCAAACTCGCCGACGCTGTGGCCGAGCACCGCAGCCGGCATCAGCCCCGCCGCCTGCCACCACCGCGCCAGACTGTATTGCAGTGCAAACAGCGCCGGCTGCGCATAGCGGGTGTCATCGATGCGGCTGACGGTGCGGTCGAACATCAGCACGTCCGGCGCGACGTCGAGGTGCGCACGCAGGGCGTCCGCGACGTCGTCGAACGCCCGGCGGAACGTCGGCTGCTGCCGATACAGCTCGGCGCCCATGCCGGCGTACTGCGCCCCCTGTCCGGTGAACAGCCAGGCGACGGGCAGCGTCTCCGCCGCGGTGCCGTGATGAAGATCCGCAGCGGTCTCACCGGCTGCATGGGCACGCAAGGCGCTGGCAACAGCGCCGATGTTGTCCGCGCTGACTGCCAGGCGATGGGGAAAGTCGGCACGACCGCGATTGAGCGTGCGCTGCACGGCGGCGGCCGGCGGCAATCGCGTGATCAGGTGCTCCGCATGCGCAGCAGCCAGCGCGCGCAGCGCTTCGGGCGTGGCGGCGGCGAGCTTTACCACCAGGCTGTCCGTGGGCTCTTCGACATCACGGACCAATGGAGCTTGCTCCAGCACGACGTGTGCATTGGTGCCGCTGATGCCGAACGCGCTCACCCCGGCACGTCGCGGCCGCGCCGTCGTCGACCACGGCACGGCCTGCTGGGGAACACGCAGACATTCGGCATCCCAGTCGAAATGCGGATTCGGCTGGGTCAGGTGCAGATGGGGCGGCAATTCGCCGTGCTTGAGTGCCAGTGCAGCCTTGAGCACACCGATGGCCCCCGCCGCCGCTTCCATATGGCCGAAGTTCGTTTTCACCGAAGCGACCCACAGCGGTTCGGTACGCTCGCCGCCGTAGACCGATGCGAGCGCCGCAAGCTCGATCGGGTCGCCCAACGAAGTGCCGGTACCGTGCGCTTCAATGAAGTCGACGTCCGACGGATTCAGGCCCGCATCGGCCAGCGCCGCACGCAGCACGCGCTGCTGCGCCGGGCCGTTGGGCACCGTGAGGCCACCGCTGGCACCGTCGTGATTCACGGCAGACCCACGGACTACCGCGAGGATGGGGTCGCCGTCCGCCTGAGCCCGATCCAATCGCTTGAGCACGAGCACCACGCAGCCGTCGCTGCGGCCGAATCCATCGGCTGCCGCGTCGAATGTCTTGCAGCGGCCGTCGACCGACAGCATTTGTCCGGCGCACTCGACCAGGGTCATTTTCGCGCTGACCTGGAGATTCACTCCGCCGGCCAGCGCCAGTTCGCACTCGCCGCGGGCCAGACTCTTGCAGGCCAGATGCAGCGACACGAGCGAGGAGGAACACGCGGTATCCACGGTCATCGCCGGGCCCTGCAGGCCCAGCACGTACGCGATGCGCCCCGACGCGACGCTCGCCGACGTGCCCGCTCCGCTGACACGGTCGGCGTAGTCCTGATTCATCAAGCCGATGAACACTCCGCACGCGCGGCCGTGCAGGGATCCCGGATCGATGGCGGCGTTCTCGAGCGCCTCCCACGACACTTCCAGCAGCAGGCGCTGCTGCGGATCCATCTGTTCGGCCTCGCGACCGGAAATGTGGAAGAACGCCGCGTCGAACGTATCGATGGATTCGATGAACGATCCATGGCGGGTATAGACGGCGCCTGGCGTTCCGGCGCGAGGGTCGTACAGAGCCTCGGCATCCCAGCGCGACGCCGGCACCGGACCTACGCTGCAGCGGCCTTCGCGCAGCAGCGCCCACAGGCCGTCCAGGTCGCTCACGCCGCCGGGTGCGCGCACGCCGGCACCGACGATCGCGATCGGCTGCGTCTGCTGCTGTTCCAGTTCGGCAATTCGCGCACGCAGTTGCCCGATCTTCAGCAGCGCCTGCTTTACCGCCGACGTAGTGCCTTCGCCTGTGCCGCCGCTGCCGGACTTTCCTTCGTCGTGGCTCATTCCTTCATCTCCGCCAATAGCAGCGCTTCGGCTTCCTCGTCACTCAGCGCAGCGACCTGTTCTGCGGAAAACCGCGCCGCGGTTGCCGGCGCCTGCAGCGCTGGCGCAGTACCGAACAATTCCTCGAGCACGAAGCCACCGAGGGCATCCACGCTCGGGTAGTCGAACAGCACCGTCGCGCGCAGACGCAGATCGAGCCGGCGCTGCAGCACCTCGCGCAGGTCCATGGCAGCCATCGAGTCGAGCCCGAGGTCGAACAGCCGCTGCTGGCGTCCCACCTGACCACCGTCGGCCAGACCCAGCACTGCGGCAATGGCCTGGCGCAGCGCGTCGGCCAGCCGGGCCGCACGCTGACCGGTCGGCAGCGCTTCGAGCACGCGACGCAAATCGCCGGCCGTGGTGTCGCCCCCGGCGCCCGCCGACGGACGTTCGCTCGCGAACGCGTCGAGCAGCGGCGATGTGGCGTATTCACTGCGCCTCTCCAGGAAGCGCGACCAGTGCACGGAAGCGGCGATCAGGGCGGCATGACCGTCCTGCACCAGCTGTCCCAGCACGTGCAGGCCCTGGTCGGCCCGTATCGGGTTCAGGCCTGACTCGACCAGACGCCGCTCGTAATCGCCGCCGAGCCGCGCAGACATGCCGACTGCGGCCCAGGGACCGAAGCCCACGCAGGTTGCTGCAACGCCTTCGCCGCGCAGTCGCGCGGCCAGCGCCTCCAGCGCCGCGTTGGCCGCGGCATAGGCGGCCTGGCCTTGTGCCGGCAACGTGGCCGCCAGCGAACCGAAAAACACGACGAAATCGGGCCGCGTGCGCAGCGCGAGCGCCGTGAGCTGCTCGCCGACCATCCACTTCGCCGACAGGACGCGGCTTAGCTGGGCCGTGCTCGTCCGCAGCACCGCAGCGTCGTCGACGACCCCGGCCAGGTGCAGGATTCCTGCGACCGGCTCCGGCGCATCCCACAGCGTGGCTGGCGTCGGTTCATCGGCGAGGTCGGCGATGACCAGTTCCAGGCGCGTGCGGTGCGCACGGGCCACGTTCTGCAATTCGTGCCACGTGCTGTCCGCGGTGCGCCGGGCGACCACCTGGACGCAGCCAGCCCCGGCCTCGATCAGCCAACGCACGGCAGCCGCGCCGATGCCGCCGAGTCCACCGGTGACGATGTAGCGTGCGTCGGCGCGAACGGTCAGATCGGGATAGCCGCGCTGGCGGCGGTGGCGCTCCAGACGCGCGACATGGCGGTGGCCGGTGCGCCAGGCACATTGTGTTTCGCGCTCATCCGCATCGATGACGCGCAGCACGGCGTCCAGCTGCAGCGCCAGCGGGTCCGTCGCGCCGATGTCGCAGAGACGCAGCTCGGCTTCGGGGTGTTCGGCGGCCATGCCGCGCACCAGACCCCACAGGGCGCAGGACTCCGGCAGCAGCGAGTCGTCGGGTGACACTTGCACGCCGTGCTGCGTGACGACGGACAGGCGCAGGCGCAGTGCGGCGCCCGACAACCGCTGCCACAGCGTCAGCAGGCGCTGGAGCGGCAGGTCGCCCGCTGTGGCTGCCGGCATCAGCCAGACGATATCGAGGGCGCTCGACGCCGGTGATGCGGCCCTGTCGAGCGCGTCCAGCGTCGTACGCTGGACCAGCCGATCCGCCACAGCGACGGCGAGCGCATCGGCAAGCGCCCCACCGCCATCGATCAGCCACAGCGGTGCGCTGCGTCGCGCCGGCGGCGGAGCCGGCTGCTCCTGCCAGACCACGCGGTAGAGCCAGTCGCGAACCGGTTCGCGATAGCCGAGGCGCAATGCGTCGCGCTGGGCGCGCCGAGTCTCGAAGCCCACGATCCGCGCGACCACGTGGCCGTCGGGCTCGAACAGGCAGATGTTCTCGCGGGCGCGTGCGCCGTCGGACACGGCGTGGTCGGCGGCGGCATGCGTCCAGCATTCGCCGTGCGGCGTTTTCCATCCGTGGAATTCGATGCGTTCTATACTGACCGGAATGACGATGTGGCCTTCGTCCATCTGCTGCATCCAGGCCAGCTGGCCGCTGCTCAGCACGGAGAAGCAGCCGTCGATCAGGCCCGGATACAGGTCGAAGTCCTGCACCTCATCCGGCAGTTCGGGTGTACGCATGCGTCGCACGGTGCATCCGGCATCGATCCAGCCGTCGCCGAGCCAGCGGAACGAGGAACCCAGCGTATATCCGTGCTCCCAGAATCGACGGTAGAAGGCGTCGTGGGCAATGGTCGGCTGCCATGTCGAGCGGACAGTCTCCGCGGACACCGGCGGCGACGTCGGCGCCGCCCCGCCGCGCAGCGTGCAGCGCATATGGGTGACCCAGGCGGAATCGTCGTTGACCGCCGACACGTCGCAACTGACCAGTTCGACCGCAAACCGGTCGCCGTCGCGGCGCAGAATCAGTTCGACGTCGCGGGCTCCCTCGTCCTGAAGGACCAGCGGATGCAACAGATTCAGATCTTCGATCGTGCACGGCCAGTCCCCGCCCTGCGCACGCCACGCCGACAGCACCATGGACAGATGCGATGCCGCCGGCACCACGGCCGTGTCGAGCAGGCGGTGGTGATTGACGTAAGCGGGCGAGCTGGCGCTGAAGCGCCGGCTGAAGCGGATTTCATTCGAGCGCGGCAGACGCCGGCGTTCGCCGAGCAAATAATGCGACGCCGCGGACGCCGCTCGCGCCGGGCGCACCGGCACGAGCGGCCATTGCGAATGCGGCCAATGGCGCACGCGGGCAAACGGATAAAGCGGCGCGTCTGCGCGCGCCGCTCCGGCGTCCTGCCAATCGACGGCAAAACCCCGCGCGAACGCGGCGGCAAGCAGGTGCGCATCACGCATCACGTCGGTATCGCCGCGATGCCACGCGATCGAGAGTTCATCGAGCGGACACACTCCGGCGGTCGCCGCCAGATCGGTTGCTGCAGTGTCGGGCCGCTGCCAGAAAGCGGGTTGCGCGATCTCGCTACTGATATTGCGCCCTTGCCGATCGAGGCAAACCGACCGGGCCGGGCCGAAGGCTGATGGCGGTAAGGTTTCCCCACGCAGCAAACGGACCGCATCGCGCGGTGCCAGCACGCCGGCGGCCACGGCCAGCGCTTCGCGCGGCGCACTGCCGCATTGCCAGATCGAAACGACCACGCCGAGTGCCTGAAGACGGTTGCACAGCGCGACGATGCTCAGGAACGCGCCGATGTGGATATCGTCGGCCGCGACACCGGCGTCCGCAGCCAGCCGCGCCTGTTCGACGGCCAATGCACCGTCGCGTAACGCGGTCGCCGCAGGCACGTCCAGGCGCAGCACCACGCGTGCCGACGCATCTCCCTGGTACACGAATCGTCTGTTCTCCAACTGACGCTGCGCATCAGCCATATCCGTAGCCGCCAGCGCCAGACGCGAGTTGCCTGCCCAGCGACCATGACGGCTGGCTGCACACAGCGCAGTAAACGCGGCCGCATCGGCGCCGGCCAACACCTCGCGCCAGCGAAGGACGAGTTGTTCGACCCGCTCGGCATCGGCCGCGCCGATGCAAAGCACCGGCAGCGCCTCGGTCGTCCCGTTCTCGCGCGCCGGCGGCACCTCCAACACCAGATGCGCGTTGGTACCGGAAAACCCGAACGAACTCACCCCGCCCAGACGCGCTTCCGCAGGCCATGGCCGGTTGCGATCGACAACGGCGATGGAAGCCGCCACCTCCGCAGCTTCCGCGTTGAGGGCACCGAAATGCCGATTGGCGGGCAGCACACCGGTCTGCAGCGACAGCGCCAGCTTGATCACGCCGGCGACGCCGGCCGCGGCTTCGGCATGCCCGATCAGGCTCTTTGCCGTACCGACCAGCAACGGTGTCGTACGTGGCGACGCACCGAACACCGCGTTCAACGCGCGCAATTCGATCGGATCACCCAGTTGCGTACCGGTTCCGTGCGCCTCGACGTAGCCGACGCTGCCCGGGTCGGCGCCCGCTGCGGCGAGCGCCTCCTGTATCAGGCGCTGCTGGGCCTGCGGATTGGGCGCGGTCAGCGAGCTGCTACGACCGTCCTGATTGACCGCGGACCCGCGCACCACCGCGACGATGCGGTCTGCGTCACGCTGCGCATCCGACAGGCGTTTGAGCACCAGCAAGCCGCAGCCTTCGGCACGCACGAAACCGTCTGCGCGCTGGTCGAAGCTCTTGCAACGGCCGTCCGCGGCGAGCATGCGCGCGCGACACGCGAGGGTGTAGCTGTAGGGATCCAGTACGAGATTGACGCCGCCGGCGACGGCGAGATCACACTCCGCGTCACGCAGACTGCGACAGGCCAGATGGATCGCCACTGCCGACGACGAACAGGCCGTGTCGATCACCATGCTCGGACCTTCCAGACCGAACACATACGAGACGCGGCCAGCAATGACGTTTACCTTGTTGCCGGTACCGAGGTAAGCCATGTCCGGCACCACGTCGGGCTTTTCCCGCAGCAGCAACGGCATGTAGTCGTTCTCGGCGACACCGATGAACACGCCCGTCCGGCTGCCACGCAGGCTCATCGGATCGATGTTGGCGTGTTCGAGCGCGTGCCAGGTTCCCTCCAGCGTGAGACGCTGTTGCGGATCCATGGCGCGCGCCTCGCGCGGCGCGATGCCGAACAGCGCCGCATCGAACTGTTCGATATCGTCCAGCATCCCCATCGCCATCGTGTACGGGCCGTCCGCGTCGCCGCTGACGGACGCCAGCCAGGCTGCCGTATCGAAACGCTGGTCCGGTCGATCCACGATCCCATCGACGCCGTCGAGCAGATTGCGCCAGTACGCGTCGATGTTCCCCGCACCGCCTGAAAACCGGGCCGACATGCCGACAATCGCAATCGGCTCGTCGGTGTCCGCTCGCGACGACGCGCCGATGCGAGCGGCCTGCGCCGTCGATGCGAACAGTCGCTCGTCCACGAAAGCCGCCAGCGCCGCGGCGGTGGGATGCTCGAATATCAGGGTCGCCGGCAATGCCAGTCCGAAGCGCTGACTCAACTGGTTGCGCAGTTCGAGCGCCAGCACCGAATCGACACCGAGCGCGTGCAGCGGATGGTCCGGATTCAACGTCGCGCTATCCAGACGCAGCACGGCTTCGACATCGCGCGTGACGAGACCGAGCAAGCGATCACGGCGCGGCGCCGGTGCCATTCCGCACAGCGTGTCTCGCTCGGCGAATTCGCCGGACCCGGCCGGTACCGGCGCGACGGACGGAACCAATCGGCCAAACCAAGCGGCACGGCAACGGGTCGCGGCGGCATCGGCGAAACGGAGCCACTGCGCTTCCACGATGCCAAACACGCCCGACGCCCGCGCTGCCAGCGCGATGATCGATGGCGCGAGCCATGACGGCGACATGTGCGACAGACCGGCTAACTCGGTCCGGCTGCCGTCCGATCCCTGGGCCATGCGTGTCCCGTCGACCGGTCCCAGCGCGAGACACAGGGTCGGCAGTCCTTGCGCAGCGCGTGCGCGTGCGAGACCGATCAATGCCGCATTGCCCGCCGAATAGGCGGCGTAGCCCGCACTTCCCCACAGCGCGGCAGCGGACGACACCAGGATCAGCCGTGCGTCCGGAACGGCCTGATGCAGTGCCCACGCGCCGTCGAGCTTGGCTCCGGCGACGGGGCCGATCCACGCGTCGAGCGGCCCGCTGTCGTCGGGCAGCAATGCGCCCGCGAGGTGGTAGATCTCGGAGACCCGGGCGCCTTCCTCACGCAGGAATTGCAAGACGTGCTGCACGGCAGCCGCGTCAGACACGTCACACGGGTGATGACTGATCGCTGCGCCTTTCGACCGCAGTGCCGCGAGCCGCTGCCGGCGCGACGCGTCCAGCGCCGCTTCGGACATGCGCGAAAGGACGACCAGCTGGCGATGCGGCATGGTCGCGAGGGATTCGAGCAGGGCCAGCCCCAGGTCGCCAAACCCGCCGGTCACCACCACCGTATCGCCCGGCGGCAGGTCTGCCTGCAGCGGGGTCCAGTCCGCGTGATCCAGGCGCGCGCGCGCCAGTCCGCCGGACGACCATTGCCACAAGGGTTCGTCCGCCACATCCGGCGCATGCAAGGCCAGAGCCGCGCTGCAGGCGACCCGATCATCGTCCCGGCAGCGCACTATCGCGAGCGGCGAAACCTGCGGTTCCCAGGTCATGGACAGGGCCGCCGCGCAAAGCGCCTCGCCAGCCATCGCCGTTTCCGGCGCGAGCGATTCGCGCACGTCGATGCAGAGCCAGTACGGCTTGCCGGGCATGGCCACGCACCAATGACGATAGCTGGCGACGAACCGCTCGATGAGCCGCGTCGCCATGGTCAGCGGTGTGTCCCCGACTATCGGCTGCAACGCGCGGACGTCTATGACGCCTTCGCTGGTACGTGCGCCCGCCGGAGGCGCCTCGTCGCCCGCCCATGCAACGGCCGCTGCTGACAGCGTGTCGATTCCGCAGACGGCCATCACCGGGACCGGCCGCTGCGGCACAGCCACCGGCTCCCAGCACCACGCGATCAGGGCATCACGCAGACGTGCGTCCTGGTCGCGAAGGCGCCGCGTATCGCGGGCTTCGACGAGCAACGGTTTGCGCTCGAAGGGATACGCCGGTGCGCGGACCTGAATCGGCGAGGCTACCGATGACGGCCTGACCGCGACGCCGCGGCAATACAGTTGCGCCTGGGCACGAAGCCACGCCGACGCCTCGTCGCCGCGAACCAGAGACTCGATCGCGGTGGCGTCCAGACCGGCCTGGCGGGCGAAATTGAGCAATGTCCGACCTGGGCCGATTTCGATCAGGACGTCGTGACGCTCGGGCAAGGCTTCCAGCGCCTGCGCAAAAGCGACCGGCTCACGAACATGGCGCACCCAGTGATCGGCCTGCGCGATCGCGCCGTCGATGGGCATGCCCGACAGCGACGAAAGCATAGTCAGCTTGGGCGGGTTCAGCCGCAGTCCGCGCACGACCTCGGCAAATGCGCCGAGCATCGGTGTCATCCGGGCCGAGTGGAATGCCTGTGACACCGGCAGCGTCGCGGCGGCCACGCCCTCCCCGGTCGCGAGCTGGCACAGCCGGTCCACGGCATCTGCCGAGCCGGCGACCACGGTCTGCTCCGCGGTGTTCCGTGCCGCGATCGTCACGTCGCCGATCGACGAGGCCCAGACCTGTACACGGGCCGACGAAGCCGCCACCGCAGCCATCTTGCCGGGTCCGCACAAGCTGTCCATCAGCTGCCCGCGGGCGGCGGCGAGCTGCAGTCCTGCCGCCGGATCGAAGACACCGGCGGCACACGCGGCCGCGAGCTCTCCGACGCTGTGGCCGAGCACCACGTCGGGCTCGACGCCACGCGCGCGCCAGGCGCAGCACAGGGCATGTTGCAGCGCGAAGAGTGCGGGCTGCGCATATCGCGTGTTGGCCAGCCAGTCGCCGGCGGGGTGCCAGAGCACCTCGTCGAGGGGCTGGCCGGTGTGCCGCAGAAATCCTTCGTTCTGGGCATCCAGTGCCTGCCGGAAATCGGCATCGGCGGCGTAAAGCTCGCGCCCCATGCCCGCGTAGTGAGAAGCCTGCCCGGTGAACAGGAATACGATTCTGGGCCGGCGCGCCGGCGCGCTGCCCCGCCAGGAGCTCCCGGGCAAGACCTCGTGGAGCGCGTCGGCCAGCGCCGCCGCATCGACGCCGCTGGCGGCCAGGCGTTCGCCGAAAACGACGCGGCCGCGGTTGGCCTTGGCACACAGCGCGTGTAGTTCGGCGGTACTCGCACAGTGCCGCAACCGGTCGGCCCAGGCGAGCCGCAACGTTTCCAGCGCCGAGGCAGTCGGCGCGGACAGCATCAGCAGCGCCGGCGATGCCGGACAATCCGCCGGCTCGGCCGTTGGCGCTTCCTCGACGATGATGTGGGCATTGCTGCCGCTTCCACCGAATGCGCTGACGCCGGCTCGGCGCACCCGCGCGCTCCGGGGCCAGGGCTGCGACTGCACCGGAACACGCAGCGGCAGGCTTTGCCAATCGACGTGTGGCGTCGGCTGCCGCAGATGCAGATGCGCCGGCAGCGTCTCTTCGCGCAGCGACAGGATGGTTTTGATCAGGCCGATCACGCCGGCCGCCGACTCCAGGTGGCCCAGATTGGTCTTTACCGTGGACACCCACAGCGGTCCCGCCCGCGCCGGGTCGCCGAACACCTGGCCCAGCGCACGCAGCTCCATCGGATCGCCGAGCGCCGTGCCGGTGCCGTGAGCCTCGACGTAGTCGATGTCGAGCGCAGTCACGCCGGCATCCGTGAGCGCCGCGCGGATCAGATCGACCTGAGCCGTCGGATTCGGCGTCATCAGGCCGCTGCTCGCGCCGTCCTGATTGATCGCCGAACCGCGCAATACCGCAAGCACCGGCTGGCCGCCTGCACGCGCGTCTTCCAGGCGCATCAGAACCAGCATGCCGCACCCTTCGCTGCGCACGATGCCATCCGCCGACGCGTCGAAGCTCTTGCAGCGTCCGTCGGCGGCAAGGAAATTCAGGCGACACGCCGCTTCGCTGAGTTCCGGAGCAAGAATGACGTTCACGCCGCCGGCCAGCGCAAGCCGGCATTCCTGCTGGCGCAGCGAGCGCATGGCCAGATGCACGGCCGTCAGCGACGATGAGCAGGCGGTGTCGACGCACAGCGCCGGGCCGTTCAACCCCAACGTGTAGGCGACGCGGCCGCTGATGAAATTCAGCGCGTTGCCGGAGGCGAAATAGGCATCGATCGGCACATCGGCCTGACGGTCCTGCAGGCGCGCCGCGTAGTCGCGGGCGGTCGCGCCGACGAACACGCCCACCGGCGAACCCGCCAGTCCCGCACTGTCGATTCCGGCGTCCTCGAGCGCATGCCAGGCTGACTCCAGGACCAGGCGTTGCTGCGGATCCAGACTGAGCGCTTCGCGTGGCGTGATGCCAAAGAACGCGGCGTCGAAACCCGCAATGTCGTCGAGCAGTCCGGCGTGCCGCGAATAAATGGTTCCGGGCTGCTGCCGGTCCGCGCTGTAGCGGCTGGACATGTCCCAGCGGTCAGCGGTGATTTCGCCTATCGCATCACGCCCGTCCGCCAGCAGCTGCCAAAGCGCGTCCGGATCCGCCGCACCCGGAACGCGACAGTCCATGCCGACGACCGCGATCGCGCCATGGGCCTGCTGGGCAAACCGGTCCAGCCGCACGCGCGCGTCGCGCAAGGCTTCCAATGCCTTGGCCAGCAGTTCCGACTGGGGGGACGACGGAGCGTTCATGCGTGCCTAGCCCTTCAATTGTTCGAGCTCGCGCTCGATCAGCTTTTCGAGTTCCAACAGGTCGACCAGCGCGACCGCCGTCGCAGCGCCGCTGACCTGACCTTCTCCGGTCGCCACGGGCGGACTGAACCAGTCCGCAAGCAGGTGACGGCTCAGCGCACGCAGGTTCGGAAATTCGTAGATCATCGTTGCGGGAAACACGCGGCCGCACAGGCGCTCGACGCGCTTGCGCAACTGCAGCGCCATCAGCGAATCCACTCCCTGGGCCTGGAACCCGTCGTCGACCCGGATCGACGCGGCGTCGCGGCGACCCAGCACGACAGCGAGTTCCGCCGCCAGCGCGTCCAGCAGCTCCTCGCCGCGACGTGTTTCGGGAAGCAGTGCAAGACGTGCGGCGATGCCGCTCGTGAGGTCGGGCTCCGGTGCCGGCGCGGGGATCGCCGGTGCGACACCGGTGCTCACAGTGAGCAGATCGAACAGGTGCTGCGTCGAGACCGGGCCACATTCCGTCGCTTCCGTCGCTGCCCCCGGCAATGCGATTGCCCAGTAAGGCTGGCGCAGGAACGGGTGTGGAGGCAGGTCGACAGGCGGGATGCCAGTACCGAACCAGGCCTGCCACCTGACCGATGCACCGAGCCGGTAGGCGCGGCACAGGCTGTCGATCAGCCGCTGCGATCCGGACGGGTCTTCATCCAGGCACGCCAATACGGGAATGGTGCGCAATGCCGCAGGCCGGACAAGCCAGCACGCGGTCTGATCGCCGATGCCGATCTCGATCAGCGCGTCCACGTCCAGGTCAGCCAGTGCCTGCGCCACCGCAACCGCGTCGAACTCGGGCGGCGATCGCCGCGCTTCGACGGAAAGTCCGTAGCGCTTGCCGTCGGCGGCGCGGACCCACGCCATTCTGGGCGTGGTGCGGCAAGCCAGCCCGACAGTGCCGTCAGACCAGCTATCGGCCAGCAGCGTGCCAGCGGCGGACAGCGAGGCTGAAAGGGAGCCGAAGTGTCGCTCGACCGCCGGCTTGCTGCCCTGAATGATCCATTCGTGTTCATCACAGCGCGCGACCAGTGCGAAATCGGCGGCGCCCGACAACATCGTCTCCACGACGGTGGGCGTCGCGTTGATCCGGTGCAGCAGCCTGTGCGCGGCCGGTAGGGCTGCCATTGCCCCGGCGATCGCGGCGCCTTCGTCCATCGCACCGGCCGCGACTGCCGCCGCCCATTCGCCACTGTGCAATCCGACGACGCCTACCGGGTCTATCCCCAGTTCACGCCACACGCGTGTCAGGGCCAGCTGGAGCACGCAATGAGCGCCGGCGGCAATCGCCGGATCAGCGCTGGTCTGGCTGGTGCCGAAACACGCGCGGAGCGCCGTCACGCAGTCGCCGGGCGCTTGCGCCAGAACGTGATCGAGACTGCGTTCGAAACCCGGAACCGTCCTTCTCAGCGGTGCCGCCAGCGCCAGATCACCGCTACTGTTCGGGGAGAAAACGAATGCCGCCCTCAGCGGCCGGTTCACGCCGTGTATCGGCAGTGTCGGTTCGCGCAGCTGTCGCTGCAGCATCGCTCGATCACGCCCATCCAGCGCCAACCGCCAGGGCAGATGCGAACGCCGCACCGCCGCGGCGGCGCAGAACGCCGGCAGTCCGTTTTCGTCAGGCAAGGCATCCGCATAAGCGGCAGCCAGCTGGCACAAGGCCTCTGGCGATCGGGCGGAAAGCGTCAGGATGGCGGGAGCCGGCGCCAGCGTGGCCGGCATCGCGGACGGCGCCTCGCACATCACCGCGTGGACGTTGGTGCCGCTGAAGCCGAACGAGCTGACGCCGGCAACGCGCCGCCCGCTGCGCCCGTGCCAGGGCTCGGCTATCGCCGGGATACGCAGCGGCGAACGCTGCCAGTCGACGTGCCGACTGGGCCGTTCGCAGTGAATCTGCGGTGGCACTACGCCCTTGCTCAGCGCGAGCGCGACCTTGATGACGGAGGCAATACCGGCCGCCGCCTCCAGGTGTCCCAGATTCGCCTTGACGGACCCGATGGGAAGCGGTCTGTGGCGGTGCGATTCCGCAAAAACGCCGCTCAGGCTCTCGATCTCGATAGGGTCGCCGAGCGCGGTGCCGGTGCCGTGTGCTTCCACGTAGTCGACATCGGCGACGGCGATGCCCGCATTCGCGAGCGCCTCGCGGATGACCGCCTGCTGAGACGGGCCATTCGGCACCGTCAGTCCCGACGAGCGGCCGTCCTGATTGACCGCCGAACCCGCGATCACCGCCACGATGCGGTCGCCGTCGCGTTGCGCGGCTTTCAGTCCCTTCAGTACAAGGACGCCGCCGCCTTCCGCGCGGACGAAACCGTCGGCGCTGTCATCAAACGCCTTGCAGCGTCCTTGAGGCGACAGCATGCGCGCCTGGCTGAAATTGATATGCACCTGCGGCAGCAGAATGCGGTTCACGCCGCCGACGAAGGCGAAATCACTCTCGCCCGAGGCTATGCTGCGACAGGCCAGATGCAACGCCACCAGAGACGATGAGCACGCCGTATCGACCGCGAGGCTCGGACCTTTGAGGCCCAGCCAGTACGACAGACGCCCGGCAGCGGTGGAATGACAGGTACCGGAGCACATGTAGGCATCGATGTCCTCCGGCGCCCGCTGCATCAGCAGATGCTGATAGTCGTTGCCGCAGATGCCGATAAACACGCCGGTGCGGGAATCCCGCAGCGCGTGCGCATCCAGCCCCGCATGCTCGATGGCCTGCCAGGTCAGTTCCAACAGCAAGCGCTGCTGCGGGTCGAGCGAGTTGGCCTCCTTGGGAGCGATGCCGAAGAAATCGGCGTCGAACTCGCGCAGATGGCCGATGAATCCACCCAGGGCGGAAGCGATGCGGCCAGGGCTGCCGCGTTCGGACTCGAGCAGCTGCCAGGCGTTCCAGCGGTCGGCCGGAACAGGGCCGATCGCATCGGCGCCCGACTCCAGTGCCTGCCACAGTGCCGCCGGACCGTGCGCTCCCGGCAGGTCGCAACTCAGGCCGATGATCGCGACGGGCTCGTCCTGCCTGCGCGGCTGCCGCAACACGTTCAACTCGCGCTCGAGCGTCTCGATCATGCTCAGCGACTGCCTGAGCAGGGCTCGCATCTGCGCATCGCCATCGGCGGCGCTCACGTGCCCAGGCTCCGTTGCAGGTCGACCAGTTTTCCACTGAGGCGAGCCATCAATTCGTCGGCAGACAGATCGTCGACCGCTCCGTCCTCAGCGGATTGCATAGCGACCGGTGCGGCCGGCGGCGCCAGGCGAAGCAGCAGGTACTGCGACAGAGCCGTCACGTTCGGATGATCGAACAGGCACGAGGAAGGCAGTGCCAGTCCCAGTTGGTTTTGCAGCCGGTTGCGCATTTCAACGGCGCCGAGCGAATCGATGCCGATGTCGGTGAACCCCTGCTCCAGATCGAGCCTGTCCGCGCTGAAACCCAGCACTTTCGACAGCTCGGTGCAGACCGTACGGCGCAGCCAGCGCTCGCGTTCACCGAACGGCAGCGATGCGAGATCGCCCACCTCGTCTACCGTTGCCGACGTCGCTACGGCGGCCGTCGCGGCATCGCCCAGCAGGGAGCGCAGGCGGGCGCTCCGGGTTGCCGCATCCGCGTGAAACGGCACCGCGGCCAGCCAGGGTGCATCGGCAACCAGGGCCGCTTCGATGCTTGCCAGCGCGGCTGCCGGTGACAACGCGCCCATGCCCTTGCGGGCGACCTGCGCATCGGCGCCACGCGCCGCAGCGGCACCGATGTCCGCGACTGCGCCGAAAGCGACCGCGATGGCGGGCACCCCACGCTGTCGCAACGTCGCGGCCTGACGGTCGAGAAAGGCATTGGCGGCAGAATGGTTCGCTTGGCCCGCAGACCCCAGAACGCCCGCAGCCGATGAGAAGAGCACGAACATGCGCAGCGGCTGGGACGCGAGCGCGTCGGCCAGCAGCAGCGTGCCACGGACTTTGGCGCGGAACGTGACTTCGATCGACGTCGCGTCCTGGCGCTCCAGCGTCGCATCGGCCAGTGTACCGGCCGCATGAAACAGCCCGCGAAGCGGCGGCAGATCACGGCCGAAGCGCGCGCACAGCGCATTCACGCCGGTCTCGTCGCCCATGTCCACGACCGCGCAATGGATACGGGCTCCGCTGGCCTCAAGCCGCGTGATCTGCGCGCGAGCCGCCGCTCCGGGTGCCTGCCGTCCGCAAAGAACGATGTCGCTCGCGCCGAGCTGCGTCAGTCGGGCGGCCACCAGCAGGCCAAGTCCGCCGAAGCCCCCGGTGACGAGGTGAGCACCATGTTCGTCCGTTGCCCACAGCTGTGCAGGAGGCGCCGGTTTCCAGCGCAGTGCCAGCTTGCCGACGTGCCGGCCTTGCTGCATCAATCGAAACGCGTCACGTGCCGCATCGGCCGGGAACTGGCGCACAGGCAACGCAGGCAGCACGCCGTCGCCCAGCCATTGTGCGATCTGACGAAGCGCCTGCCCGGTGCGCTCGCGCTGATCCAGCGCATCGCGGAAGAGATCGATGACGGTAAACCCGACATCCGGACGTCGCGCATGGATTTCCGCGGGCGTCCATACGCTGTTCTTGGATAGCTCGATGAAACGGCCGCCAACCGCGAGTGCGTCCAGGCTGGCGTCGACGAAACCGCCGGCCGTCAGCGAATTGACGACGATATCGACACCACGACCCGCTGTGGCCTCGAGGATTCCCGAAGCGAAATCCGCGCGACGCGAATCGAACACGGCGTCGGCGCCGCGCGCGCGCACCACGGCATGTTTGGCTGTCGCCGCAGTCGCCAGCACGCGGGCTCCGCGCTGGCGCGCGAGCGCCACGAGCGCCATTCCGGTGGCGCCGGCCGCGGCATGCACCAGTACGCTTTCTCCCGGCTGCAGGTCCGCCGCCGAAAGCGCAGCATGGGCAGTAAGGTAGGCGACGGGAACCGCCGAGGCTTGCGGCAGGCGCAGCGTGGACGGCACACGCGTCACGAGCACCGCCGACGCGAGGCACTGATCGGCCATGGCTCCGTCGGCGAGCGCCATGACCCAATCGCCGCGCTTCAGATTTCCGACCGCAGAGCCGACCTCGGCTACGCGCCCGACGCATTCACCGCCGAGCCCGGCCTCGCGGTCGAACGGCAGCTCGCCCAGCACGTCCATCAGATCGAGGAAATTCAAACCCGACCAGTACACGTCGATCAGCACTTCGTCCGCCGCAAGCGCGCGCAGTGCCGTGGGCTCGAGGCGCAGCTCATCCAGGCTGCCGCCTTCGCCACCCATCAGCTGCCGGCAGACCGTCTCGACTGGCGGCGTCGCATCGGTCGCCAGCGGCTTCAGCACCGGCACCCAGCGCTGGCCTGAGCGCAGCGCGACCTCGCCGTCGGCGTCCGGCGTCAAAGCCTCCTGAATAACGGCCATGACAGTCGCATCGTCTGCCAGACCGTCGACATCAATGGCCTTCAATCCAAGTTGCGGATGCTCCAGTGCTGCGGCACGCCACAGCCCCAGCAACGCTGCATCCGCTTCGCCGCCGCCGGTCTGAGTCATCGCGACGGACTGAGCCGATACCGTTACCAGGACCACTCGGCGCGCCGGTGCCAGGGTGCAGGCTGCCTGGAGCAGGCGCACACCCTCCAGCGTTCGTGCCGCAACCGCGTCGGCCAGCGCGCCGCCGTGGAGCTCGCTCGAGACGCCCGCGGGGACATAGAGAATGGCGTCGGGATCCGGGCGATCTCCCTGCATGCCGCGCCCATCGACGTCTCCGGCGCGCCGCAGATCCGGCAGGACGCCTTCTGCCGTCGCGCCAGATCGGATGAGCGCCTGCGTATAGCGGCCCGCCTCGTCTCCGACCACCCACCAGTGCTGCGCAGCTACGGCGCGCTGCGCAACGATCACGCGCTGCGGTATGCGGGCCGTGTCGCCGAAGCAGCGGACCTCGTTGAAGCCGGCGGCGCACAGCGCCGCTCGCCATGCCGGCAGCGACAGCAGCGGCGAGCCGGCGCGGTTGTCGGTAAAGCGCCACCAGCCCGGCGTCAGGCCGAACGTGAGGTCCAACCACCAGCGCCGCTCGACCAGCTCGACGAGAATCAGACAGCCGCCCGGAGCCAGCAGGCCGTGCAGGCGATCCAGACTCTGTCGGATGTCGGCGGTAGCGTGGACGACATTGGCGGCGACGATCACGTCGAAACTGCCGGGCATCAGACCCTGGCTGGCGCAGTCGCGCTCCAGGTCGAAGGCGCGAAAACGCAGCGAAGGCCACCGGGCGAAGCGCTCCTGCGCGCGAGGCAGAAAGGCCGCCGAAATGTCACTGAAGGTGTATTCACAGCGCTCGCAGTCGACGGCATCGAGTATTGCGGCGGTGGTCGCCCCCGTACCCGCACCGACTTCGAGGACCCGCAACGTGCTCGCGTCAGAGGCCTGGGCCTGCAACTGCGCGATCAGGCCGGCCACCGTCGCATTCGCCGTGCGAGCGCCCGTGCTTTGGCCGTATACCTGCTCCAGCAACGCGGCACCGTCACCGTCGAAAAGCACCTGTACGACATCGCGCCGGCCTGCGGCAATTTCCGGCAATGCCGCCACGCAGCGAAGCAAAAGCTTCTGCTCGGCAAGATCCGTATCGGCCACGCGGCCAGTGCACGCCGGTTCGCCGACGCGGCGCAGGAAACCGGCTTCCTCCGTCAGCCAGCCATCCGTCGCCGCCTGTGCCGACACCTGGCGCCACAGCGCCGCGAGATGACGCGGCAGACGCCGCTCGATCTCGGAGGCGTCGACGACTGCAGCCGGTTCCGCGAGATCCGGTGCAAACGCAACTACCGCATGAGGGACAGTGGAGCGCGCCTGCGCCTCGACCTGATCCATTCCCGACAGATACGCGATGAGCGCGGCGTCGACCGGCGAATCCTCCCTGTCGGGCAGTGGCGCCTGCAGCCCAAGGCCGGCGCGGCGGCGCATTTCCCAGTCCATCACATGCAGGCAGTCGATGCCGGGCGCGGCCAATGCGGCGGCGGAACGGCCTTCGGTGCCGAAGCGGACGGCCGTCGCGAGTCGCAGACGCAGGCCGGTGAGCCGCGCGACGACGCGTTGCCCGGCATCGACGATCTCGCCGTCCAGGCACATTCCTCGAATGTCGCTTCCGCGTCGACGCCAGCGGCACTCCACGCGAGCAGGCACGTCGCCGCACCACTCGAACCGGTCCAGCGCCCAGGGGACGAGGGGATCCTGGGCCGAAAGCAAACTGCACGCATGCAGGCAGGCGTCGAACAGCACGACGGCGCGCCAACCCTCGTTCGCAATGTCGGTATTCGCGCGCACACTCGCCACGCAGGCACCGTCGTCGCGTCGCGCCGCGACGATTCCGCGGAACGCGTCCCCATAAACCAGTCCCGCGGCTGCGAGACGCTCATACAGCGCTTCGGCGGCGACCGGGATCATCGCCACGTCCGAACCGACATCCACGTCGGTCGCCTGGATGGACTCCGCGCCTGCACTGGCGCTCATGATCGGCGTCCAGCCGGTTTCGCGCCGCTCATGCAGCGTGACGGACGCTGCCGCGTCGCAGTGGATCTGGATCGTCGTATCGTGCCCGCCCAGAACCACCGCATCGTCCCAGCGGACGTCGCTGAGCACGGTCGCCGCCGGCGCCCGCGCCCGGACGGCGAACCAGCACATACACAAGCTGGCCATGCCGGGCATCACCGGCGCGCCGAATACCTCATGACCGGCGAGAAACGGTTGCCGCTGCAAACCGATGGCCACGGCATGCAGGGTGCCGGGAAGACAGGTCTCGACAAGGATCCCGTGCAGACACTCCTGCGCCGCAGAGCGCTGCGCGATGACGGTCTCCGGCGTGCGTTCACGCAGCCAGTGGCGGCTGCGTTGGAATGGGTAACCGGGAATCGCTGGCGCAGCGCGTGTCGTATGACGACGCAGCTGCTCCCACTGCACTGCGCTCCCGCGCAGATAGGCTTCGGCCAGCGTATCCAACCAGTCGCTCCAGCCGGACGCTGACGTCATCGCCGCGCACACACTGACATCCGGAGATGCTGCGTGCTTGCGCAACAATGTGGAAAGCGCCGCACCCGGACCAGCCTCGATGACGAGATCGATCGGCATGTCCAGCAACGTCTGTGCCGCATCCGAGAATTTCACGGGCTGCGTCATCTGCTGCGACCAGTAGCGGGCGTCGGCAACCTCCTCGACAACCTTTGCGCCTGTCATCGACGATACGAAAACGATGCGCGGCGCCTGGTGGGGTACGGACGACGCCGCTTGCGCAAACGCTTCCGCCGCAGGCGCCACGACCGCAGAATTGAGCGCGTGCGAAACAGACAGTCGACGGCAGACGATACCCGCCAGCGTCAGTGCGGACTCCAGCGCCTGGAGGGCGTCTGACGGGCCGGCGAGCGTCACGTTGTGCGCCGAATTGAACGCCGATATGAAAACCTGATCGGGCCATCGGCCGATGTGGTTCTCGATGACGCGTTCGCTCGCGAGCACGGCGAGCATTCCGTCGCCCGCCGGGAGCGCGCCGACAAGCCGTCCGCGCTGAGCGACCAATGCCGCCGCATCGGCGAGGGTCAGCGTGCCGGCAATGACGGCGGCAGCAAATTCACCGACGCCGTGCCCGAGCACGACACCTGGCCTGAGCCCGCAGGCCACAAGACTTTGCGCCATCGCCAGCTCGACGGCGAACAACGCGGGCTGGGCATAACGCGTGCTTTTCAGGCGATCGGTATCGTCGCCCCAGCACAAGGCATCGAGGGGGACATCGAGGTGAACGGCCAGCGCTGCCGCACAGGCGTCGAACGTTTCGCGGAAGGTCGGCGAATGGATGTAGAGCTCGCCTCCCATGCCGGCAAACTCGCTGCCTTCCCCAGGAAACACAAACGCGATACGTGGCGACGTCGTGGAGGCGAGACCGGAATCCCACGTCATGGACGCCGCTTGCTCCGGCAGCCGCAACACGGCACGGCGACGGAAATGCGTGCGGCCACACTGGAGGGTCGATGCCACGGCATCGAGATCCAGATCCGGATGAGCCTCGAGGTGCGCATTCCATTGCGCCTGCAGCGCGCGCAGTCCCTCTTCGGTCTTTGCCGAGATGCAAAGCAGATCGCCCGGTGGACGCGGCCACATCGTCTGGTCTTTCGGCGGTGCCGAGGTCAGCACCAGATGCGCATTGGCGCCAGCGAAACTGAAGGAGCTGACTCCTGCCACGCGGCGCGCGCCGGGCAGCGGCCACGGCTCACACTGCTGCGGCACCGAAAGACCCAGCGCATCGAAGTCGATCATCGCGTTCGGGCGCTGGAAGTGCAGGCTTGGCGGCAACCTGCCGTGATAGATGCAGAGCGCAGCCTTGATGAGACCCGCGACGCCTGCCGCGGCCTCGAGATGCCCGATATTGGTTTTGACGCTGCCAATGCGCAGGCGCTGACGGGCGTCGCCGGGTCTGCCAAGCAGCGTGCCGAGCACGCGCGCTTCCATGGGATCGCCGAGGCGGGTTCCCGTTCCGTGGGCTTCTACATAGCCGACGTCCTCGAACGCCACCTCCGCATCGGCATAGGCCTCCCGCAACAGCGCTTCCTGCGCCACCGGATTCGGTGCGGTCAGGCCGTTGCTGCGTCCGTCCTGATTGATCGCGCCGCCAGCGATGACCGCGTAGATACGATCGCCATCGGCCACTGCATCGGCCAGCCGCTTGAGCACTACGATGCCGGTGCCTTCGCCGCGTACGTAGCCATTCGCCGCGTCGTCAAATGCGCGGCAACGGCCGTCCGGTGACAGAAAACCGCCTTGCGCAAAGCTGCTCATCACCGCGGCCGACAGCAGCAACATGGCTCCACCGGCCAGTGCAAGCGATGCCGATCCATCCGCCAACGCCCTGCTTGCCAGGTAGATGGCAGTCAGCGATGCCGAGCACGCCGTCTCGACGGCAATGCTGGGGCCGCGCAGATCCAGGAAATAGGAAATGCGGTTGGGGATGACGCAATTGAAATTGCCGGTGCCAAGATAGCTGTCGACCTGCGTCGGGTCGGCCGCCGCCTCCAGGAAGTAGTCGTATACCGACGTTCCCATGAAAACCCCGGCACGCGTGCCGCGCAGGCGGTCTGGCGGGATGCCTGCGTCCTCGAGCGCCTGCCAGGCGACTTCCAGCGCCATGCGCTGTTTTGGATCCAGCGTTACCGCTTCGGATGTGGAGATACCGAAGAACGCCGCATCGAACTGATCGATGCCGTCGACGAAGCCCCCCCACTGGGCGGCACGGCGATGCTCTTCCGAAAGACGGTCCAGAACCGCGCGGCTGTTTCGCCAACGCCACTCGGGCATCGTACTGATCTGATCCGCGCCGTCGCACAGGGCGCGCCAGAACGGCTCAGGGCCGCGCACGCCGGGAAAACACAGGCCGATGCCGACGATGGCGACCGCTTTGTCGCGCGAACCGCTCATGCTGACTCCATCGGGGAACCAGCCGCCCGACGAGGGGCCACTGGCAATGCCTTGAGCCCGCGCACAAGAACGCTCGGACGCCATTCCAGATTCGACGGCACCAGATGCAGATCGGGAAAATTCGCTGTCAGCGCCGCAAGCACCGCTTCGGCCTGGAGACGCGCGAGATGCGCGCCAAGACAAAAATGGATGCCGGCGCCGAACACCAGCTTGCTGCGGACCGGGCGCTGGATGACAAAACGATCCGGATCATGAAAGACAGCGGGGTCGCGGTTGGCAGCGCCGAGCGCGAAGTTGACACGCGCTCCCGCCGGCAGGATGTCGTCGCCGACTGCCACATCCTCCTGCGCGATGCGCGCCACTCCCTGGACGGGCGTGTCGAAACGCAGCATCTCGTCAACGGTGTCGGCGCAAAGCTCGGGGCGGCTCCAGGCCAGCGCACGCTGCGTCGGATCCGACAGCAGCGCCAGCAGACCGTTGCCGATAAGGTTCTCGGTCGTCTCCTGGCCAACGCTGAACAGCATGATCGCCAGCGCATAGACGTTCGCTTCATCGAGCACTCCGCCACGCTCGGCAGCGACCAGCAGATCCAGCAGATCGCCTTGTCCCGGACGGTGCCGGCGCTGCTCGATATGCGGCCGAAGGAATACTTCGAAATCTGCCACCAGCCCGCGCATGCGCTGGTAGCTCTCGATCGACTGCGGCGGCACCATGATGCGGAACAGTTCTGTCGACCATTCCATCAGCCGGTCCAGCGACTCGTCGGGGATGCCGACCAGACGCGCCATCACCCGGGTCGGCAAGGGATAGGCGATGCGTGCAATCAGGTCGAACTGCGCCTCGTCGCGAACTTCGTTGACGATGCCGGCCACGAGTGACTCCACCTCTCGCCGGTGCGCGGCAATACCGATGGGCGACATCGCCTTGCTGAACACGCGACGCACCAGGCCATGATCGGCACCGTTGCGGAAAAACAGCCAGTGGCGAATACAGCGGATCAGTACATCGAGGTCATCCGGGCGATCCGCAAATGCCTTTTTCTGCTCGATCTGAAGAGGCAGGTCATCGGCGACGAAGCGCGCGTCGGCGAGAAGGCCGCGAACATCCTCGTAGTGGGTCAGCAGCCACTGGGAAATGCGCGACACGGTGAACCGGTGCACCCGCCCTTGACGACGGATGGCCGCGTAGATCGGATACGGGTCCCGGCGGAATTCCGGCAGGAACGGGTTGTAGCTGACAAGCGGCTCGGCGTTGGCCGAAGCGGCACGTGCCGGCGCCGGGCCGTTGGTCGACACCCGGTTCATCGTGAACCTCCGACATCAGGCGGCATTGGCAGTCGAACGAGTTTTCAGCTCGTTCAACACGTGCTGCAGCAGCGCATCGACGGTGGGGTAGATCCAGAGCAAGCTGGGATCCTGCTGGCGTCCGACCCAGCGGCCGACCTCTCCCGAGAAACTCACCGCAACGGACGAGTCCAGGCCATAGTCGGCGATGGGCGTATCGCCCTCTATCGCATCGGGCGAAAGGCGCAGGTAGCGCGCGAGCTGCCCGACGATGCGAGCGCGGACATCCACCTCGCTGCTGTCATCCGATTCGCCGTGCTGCGCGTTACCGTGTTCCGAGACGCCATTTTCGGTGACACTGCGGCAGATTTCGCCGTCGAACGTGCCGCTCTCGAACAGCTGGCGGCATAGCCGCCGCTGGATCTTGCCACTGGAAGTTTTCGGCAGCGTGGCCGGTTTGATCAGCACGACGGCGTAGACGGACAGATCGAGGTGATCGGCGACGCAGCGACGGATCACTTTGGACACGGCCTCGCCGTCAAACTGCCGGAGCTGGGTCCGCTCGACTTCCTGGACGATCACCAGCCGTTCGTCGCCGTCAACCTCGGTGGCGAATGCGGCACCGCAGTCCGCGCGCAGTGTCTCGTGTGATTCCTGGACCAGATGTTCGATGTCCTGCGGGTAGTAGTTCTGGCCGCGCACGATGATCATTTCTTTCAGGCGGCCGGTAATGTACAGATCGTCGCCGCGGCGGAAGCCCAGATCGCCGGTGCGCATGAAAGGGCCCTCGCCATCGGAAAGGTGCGCATCGAAGATGTCGCGCGTTTCTTCGGGACGCTCCCAATAACCCTCGCAGATGCTCTGACCGCGCAGCCAGACTTCGCCAACTTCGTCGGGGCCGCAGCGTTCGCGTGTCGCCGGATCGGCTATGACGATTTCCAGGCCGCCACGCGGTTTGCCGCTGCTCACCAGCCACATGCCGCCGCTGCTCTCGCATTCGACTACATGCCCGTTACGCAATGCGTCTGCGTCCACGCGAACTGTGCCGACCGGGCACAGCAGGTCGCCCGTGGTAGTGACAAGAGTTCCTTCCGCCAGCCCGAACGCCGGAAAAGTTGCTTCCGCACGAAATCCGCACTCGGCAAACGCTGCCTCGAATTTGCGTACGGTATCGTGGCGGATAGTCTCGGAACCGTTGAGTGCGAGCTGCCAGACGGACAGGTCCAGGCAGGACTTCTCCTCCGGCGTGATCTGTGTCGCCAGCCGCTCATATGCAAAATTGGGCGCCATACTGCTGTGCGCCCGAAAATGGGAAATCGCCCGCAGCCAGTTGAAAGGACGCTGCAGGAACGCAACCGGCGTCATCAGATAGCAGGTACCGCCTACATACAAGGTCTGCAGAATGTTGCCGATGAGACCAAGATCATGGAACAGCGGCAGCCAGCACACGATTACACTGTGACGATCGTGTCCGAACGCGGACTGGATGAGGCTCAGGTTATGCGCGAGGTTGCCGTGGTTCACCATCACGCCCTTGGGCGTGCTCGTCGAACCCGACGTGTACTGCAGAAAAGCGAGGCGCTTGGCATCAGGCGGCAAGTGCCTCCAGTCTGCATGCGTCGTGGATTCCCCGCTACCGTCGACCGCAAATTTGGGAATAGGGCCGAAGGCGGTATCGCTGTGTAGCCAGTCGGCGTTCCGCTCGAGATTTTCCGCGGTTGTCAACAGCAGTGAGACGCCCGCATCGCGGACGATCGACTCCAGCCGTGCCCAATGCTTCTTCTTCGGCTTCGGGTTGTTAGTCGGTACCGCCACCATTCCGGCGTAAAGGCAACCGAGGAACGAAACAATGAAGTCAATGCCGGAGGGATACAGCAGCAGTACCCGCGAACCTTCCGGAAAGATGCGCTGGAGACGTGCGGCAAGAAGTCCGGCGCGCCGGTGGAGCTCGCCGTAGGTGATGGAAGATTCGACGGAATCACCATCCCGCAAAAGACCGTAAGCAATCTTGTCTGGGCTTTCATGCGCCCAGCGACAGGACATTTCAACGAGTGTCACCGATGCGCTCATGGCGTACTTCTTGATTGACTAAGCAATTTATTAAGCAGTGCCAAAGATGCTGACCGGCACGACATCTACGGTGTTGGCCATGAGCAACTTTAGTCAGGCACACGGCCCTCCTCGTGGAGGTGGTTGCGTGGGCATCAATGTTCGACGTGGCAGGCGTATCAACAATCCTCGGAACCCTCGCAGACGTCGCTGCGTAGGGCGAGTGGCATCACGTGCACACGAACGGCATTGCGACTGTCTCCCCCTGCCCGCGTTTACCGCACGGAACTTTTGGTCCCGCCGCGGTGGAGCACGCCGCCCCCGGCGTTCTCTACCCCAACTACGCTCCCATCGCTTTACGCAGACTCAAGGGACGCATGTCCGACCAGATCTCAGCGATGTAGTCGAGACACGTCTGTTTGGACGTCGTCTCACTGACACCCGCATCGCGACGAGCCTCGAGCCATGAGTCAGGGATCGGAACCGCTGACCACCCGAGAGGCAGGTCCCGGTCGGCAAACCAGATCGAATACTGCTCTTCGTGGTTGACTACGACGACGTAGTTGCGCTGATCGACTTCGGACATCGTTTTCTTTTCCTTTTGGTCATCTGCCGGAGCACCCGCTCCCGGCCAAGGAGGGCCCGCCTTCAATAGCCGCCATCCTGGAGGGTTCTTCCGAAGAAACCGAGAGCCAGCAACAGAAGATCTCGCGTTCGTCAGCGCCGCCACAACACTTGAATCAAGGGTGTTCTCTCAAGTATTCAGGCAGCCCGATAATGTTACGACTACATCACACCGCATGATTAACTGTCAACAAAATCACCAACATTATTATGTGTTTTCACTAGCAATACCGATGCACCCGTAATCAATTGATTTAATTTAATACGCCGCGCACTTGACACCGATTTGTCAATCGGAAAGCCGCGCAATTCCTGCAACTGCAATAGTGCGCGAACGCAGGCACGGGGCATCAGCGATGGCGGAAAATCTCCTACAAGCGCAAGAACGTCGCGAGTTAGGGAAAACTGGATTTTCCTGCCTTCCGCCGTCGGTCCGGAGCCTACGGGCGAGCTCCCTGCTCGGGGCGGGATGTTTGAATCCTCAGCCGGCTGGCACCATCCACTCACGACGGGTAGCTACAGCGGAACGTCCGCGGAGCTGCTGCTTGAATTCCGCGGCCAGTCGCATTGCCAGCGCCATGATGGTCAACGTGGGGTTCGCCAGGCCGGCCGTCGGAAATACCGAGGCTCCCGCTACATACAAATTGCCAATACCGTGAACTCGGCCATCGGCGTCCACCACGCCTCGGCGTGGATCGGTATGCATACGGGTGGTTCCGATGTGATGCCGTGCTGCCTCCAGGGATTCGGCGAAGCGCATTGCGCCCAATTCGGCATGCAGGCGGCCGACTCCGGATTGTTCCAACTCTGCGGCAAACTCGCGGATGGCCCTCACCAATGTATCTTTGTCCGCCGCATCGAACCGCCAGTCGAGATCGAGACGCTGCAGGCCGAACCGATCGCGATGGTCGGTCAGCGTCAGTCGACTGTGCGGGTTGGGTCGTTGCTCGAGTGAGAAGTAGACGGGACTGTATTCGCGGCCGTGCTCGACAACGATGGGTTCCAACGTAACGGAGAACCCGGACAAGCCCTCGCGGCGTTGCCATGCGCGCGACAGCGTGAAGAGCCCCTGCACGGCAGTCAGATCCTTGTCTAAATACAGGCCGAAGCGCTTCGACATACCCGGCGAAAATTCGACGACTGCGGGCCGGTCTCCCGGGGCACCCACGCTGCGAATAATGCCGTGCCCCGCGAAATGGCGGCCGACCTGGTCGTGAGGGTTGAGACGTGCGCCAGGCCAACCGGTGTTTGCATTGAGCAGGAGTCGGGGATTTTCCAGCCCGCCGGCAGCCAGCACGACCAGTTTCCCGCATACGCTGTGGCGCTTGCCTTCCAGGGTGCCAATCACGACATGACTTACCGCGTCGCCGGCAGCGGTCGCCTCGATGCCGATGGCTGTTGCATACAAGTAAACCGACACACCGTCCTGACCGGCAACCGCGTGCTTGAAACGGTGGAATTTTTCGCCGGACAGCTTGCCCGTCAGGTCACTGAACGTCCGCAACGCGGTAACGAACTTGCGTTCGCCATTCAGACGGACGGGGGAAGTGCCGTCGCGCATTCGGCTGTCAAACGTCGCGATGCCGAGCAGGGCGCAGCTTCTCGCATAAAACGGTTGTAGCTCCGCTTTGTCGAATGGCCAGCCGCTTCCATCCATCCAGTCGCGTTGCTCGAAGTCGATAGGATCGAGCTCGGCGCACTTGCCGCCCCACACGTTCAGCGTACCGCCGAAGCTGCGCTCGCGGGACTCGGTCATGTAGTCGTCGCACTGGACAATCGATCCATCGGGGCCGCACAGTCGCGCGGTTCCGGCAGAGAGCGTGTTCACGGCCGACGAAACTTCCTCACCACCGCTTTCGAGAATGCAGATCGAAGCCGTCGTTCCGGCAAATTCATGGGCAAGGGTCAAGCCCGCCGCGCCACTACCGATGATCACGATGTCGGCTTGGATACGGCTGCCGTCGGGCAGAGTCCGGGTATCGATCAGCATGACAACTCCGGGCCGGGGACGCGCACCGGGGCAAGGGCCAAGGTACGCCCGCAGCGACGTTGCCTGAGAAAGTGCAGGATTTCTGCCGCTACCCGCTCTACGGCCGGCGCTCTGACCATGCCGAAATGATCGGCCTCCACGGGTACGACCCGAACATTTCCGACGATGCCTGCAAGGCCGTCGTGACCCAATGCAGAACCCCCATGGCAAGCTTTCAGCAACAGCACTTCACCAGGAAAATATATCGGAGTGTGAGTGGATACTAGTTGCAGGTTATGCGCGATTACCCTGAGGCGCCCGGCGACATGCTCCGCGCCCACGAAAGCCGGCAGATATCCACGTATGACCATCGCGTCGCGCAGATCTTCGGCGGTCGAACGCCCTGTCCATACGATATCCCCCGGCTGCAACCCTGCCTCGCGAGCCAATAGCCGCACTACCATCTCTTCGGATACGGCCAGTCGTGGTGCGCCTGGAATCGGCATATGCGTGTCGATCATCACGACCAGAGGGGCAGCGAGGCCCGCGGCAAATAGCTGCTGCGCCATTTCGTAAACGACGACGCCGCCCATTGACCATCCCACCAGGCAGTCCGGTAGCTCGATACCGGGCCTCTTCAGCTGGTCGACATAGCGCTGTGCCCTTTTAGTAATGCTGTCGATGGCTGGATCGTGAGTGTCCGCAACGTCCTGGTGCCCGGCCACAATCGTGCAGCGGTCTCCCAGCGCTTGGGCAAGAAACTGGTACTCCAGCGCGCTCCCGCCCACGGCGGGAGCGAGGAACAGCGAATGGCCCTCAGGGTGACCGGTCTGAAGGACGACTAACGAGGACGACGCCTCACGGTTTCCGTCGGAAGCGATGTCAATCGCTCGCGCAAAACCAGCGATGGAGTCGTCCGCCAGCAGCACGGCCATGGTCAGTCTGACGCCGAAATCCTTTTCCACTTCCTGCAACATGTAGAGGCATGTCAGCGAGTGTCCTCCGGCGGAGAAGAATCCGTCGAGGACGCTCAGGCCGACGCATCCGAGAATACGTTCCCACGCCTGTTTCAGGCGCAGCTCGGTCGTCGTGCGCGGCGCCACATACGCCGCCCCCGTCCGCTCCGGCAACGGCAGTGCTGATAAATCCACTTTGCCATTCACCGTACGCGGCAGATGCTCGCGCACGCACCAGGCTCCCGGCACCATGTACCCCGGCAACACCGCCGCCAGCTGGCTGCGCAGCGTGCCTTCCTCCACCCCGTCACCCGCCACGTACGCCGCCAGATACGCCTGGGCTCCCGTCCCGACCAGCCGCACCGCCGCCTGCCGCACGCCCGGCAGCCGCTCCACCGCCGCGCCAATCTCACCCAGCTCGATACGAAAACCGCGCAGCTTGATCTGTCCGTCGCTGCGGCCCAGGTACTCCAGCTGACCGTCTTCCCCCCACCGCACCCGATCCCCGGTGTGGTACACCCGCTCGCTGCGGCCGGCCAACGCCCGCACCACGAACCGTTCCGCCGTCAGGTCCGCCCGCCCGCGATAGCCCCGCGCCACCTGCGCACCCGCCACGCACAGCTCGCCCACTACTCCCGGCGCCACTTCCGCGCCTGACGCATCCAAGACATACAACCGCAGGTTCGCCAACGGACGGCCAATCACCGGCCGCGTATGCGCTGCCACCGTCGCGTAGGTCGTGTACACCGTACATTCCGTCGGGCCGTAGCCGTTGATGCTGCGGATCCCTTCCTCCCGTTCCAGCGACTGCAGTTGCTGCCACAACCGGGGACTGATGGCTTCTCCTCCGACCAGCAGACAACGCGGCAGATGCTCGCGGCGCTCCGGAGTCAGCGTTTCGAGCAGCACCTGCACCAGACTCGGCGTCGCATCGAACTCGTCCAGACGCTGCGCTTCGCAGACCGACCACAGTACCGACATGTCCTGACGCGCCGCTTCCGGCACCACATGCAGCGTCGCGCCTTCCGTCACCTGCACTAACTGCTGCACCGATACATCGAACACCAGCGGTGCATTCACCGCGAC
>JBBQZR010000059.1:0-39935 GCA_038207515.1 Lysobacterales bacterium
GGCCGGCAGGATCGCCGTACCGCTGATCGCGCCGCTGCCGCTCGTACTGCCGTTGATCGCGCCGCCCGGACACCGCGCCCCGCCCGTCGCCGTGCAGGTCCAGGCCGTGAACGTCAGGCCCGCGGCCGGCGTCAGCGCGACCGGCGCGCTCGCATCATGGCGCGTCGCCTCGCCCGTCGTTGGCCGCGCGGTGTTGTTCTTGAGGGTCAAGGAATAAGAGAGCGATTCTCCGCCCAAGGCCGTTGCCGTGCTCGCCGCCAGCGACGCCGCCAGATCGACATCGGTATCGTTGAGCGTCAGCGTCGTCGTCGTGATCGCGCTGCCGCCGCAGGTCTGCGTCGAACTGAGCACGTAGTTGTTCGGCGAGGAGGTGATCGCGAGCACCAGCGTCTCGTTGTTCTCGATCACGCTGTCGTCGGTCAGGGTCAGCGGCAGCGCGAAGTCGGTGCCGTCATACACGCCGGCCGGCACGGTCACCGTCAGCGTGCCCGACCCACTCGCTGTCGTGTAGTCACTGCCGCGCGTCGCCGTGCTCGACCCCTGCACCGTCAGCGTCACGCTGATCCCACCGGCGGGCACCGTGCCGACCACGCGCAACGCCGGCAGGCCGCTGGTTGCGCCCTCAGACACGCTCGCACTGGCCGCCGTCAGTTCCACGAACGGCCGCAGCGTCATCTGGATATCGTCGATGAAGTTGCCGATCGTCGCACCGCCCGCTGCCGACACGGCTTCAAAGCCGATCGCCTGCGTGCCCGTTGACCCCTGCCAGGTGAATTGCCCCGAGTAATCGCGCCAGCCATTCGTCGCGACACTCGAGGCGCAGCTGTTGCTGCCGACCGAGCCGTCCGCCGCGCCCGTGCCGTAGCAGGTGACCACGCCACCACCGCCGTCGTTTTGCGTGCCGGCGCGCACCACGCGGTTCGTGTTCGCGCTCGAGCCGACGCGAAATTCCGTCACGTCGTTTGTCGTCGCGCTCTGCCGCCCGCGGTGGCTGAAACGCCAGCCTACGAGTTCCCCTGCCGCCAGGCAGACGTTCTGGTAGATCCGCGAGGCCGCCTGCGCATTGAGCTCGGCGAATTGCGTGCCCACACGCGCCGGGATGCCGTTGAAACCGGAGCGCCAAATTTCAATCAGAGGACCGGGCGTCTGCGCGATCGCCGGTGCGCATCCGGTGCCGTTCTGCGATGGATGGTTCGTCGTCCAGCCCGGCACGATCGCTTCCGACACCTGGAAATAACATGTCGAGGGCGCCGCGGACGGCAGCTCGAAACCCAGGTTCACGAACGTGCGCTGCACCTGCGCGGACGCCAGCGGTGCCATCGCCAGGCACACCAGCGCGGCCAGAACCCGACGCGCGAATGCACGAACACCGCCGGCATGCGCCGGCGAAAACGACACCACCATGGAAGAACCCCTGAAGACCGAACACAGACCAGCACTGCCGGCACGGCGGCGATTATCTCAGCGGTTTTGTGACGAAATCCACACGTACGCCAGCGTATGCGCATAAACAACCGGATATTAACGCCACGAAGCGCCGGTTCGGTCGTCTCATCCAAGCTCAGCTACAGCTCGGCACCGTCAACCGGCGCCGGCTCCCACCTGCGGTTGCGCCGCGCATCCCATACCGCGGCGCCGAGCAGTACACCCGTGCTGACCGCGCCGATCGCCAGCGGCGGCAGGTGATGCCATAACGCCGCGGCGACGCCGAGCACTGCCAGGCCGCTCGTGTGGGAGTAAGGGAAATTTCCCGAAATGCTCCATTTGAACACTGCGTTTCCGGCCAGATACAGCGCCGCGCCACCGAGCACCGCGACCACGGTCTGCGGCGAGCTGTGGCCCAGCGGATGCGCGAGCAGGAATTCGTCGCCCACCGCCGAGACGATGATGCCGGCGACGATGACGAGGTGCAGGTAGGTATAGGTCACGCGCGCGAGACGGCCGGGATCGTCGGATTCGACGATGCGCTCGGTGCCGCGGCCGGCGGCGGCGTCGAAGTAGATCCACCACATCGCGACGCTGCCGACGAAGGCCAGTGCGAAGGCCGCGATCGTTGCCGCATTCCATTCCAGCTTGGCGAACGTGGCGCCGGTGACGAGTATCGATTCGCCCAGCGCGATGATGACGAACAGTCCGCAGCGCTCCGACAGATGGCCGCCTTCGACGTCCCAGTCGCGCGTGTGCGAGTGGCCGAGACCCGGCACGAAGAAGCCCAGCGACGGCGAGACGAATTCGATCGCGATCGCGATCACCCACAACGGCAGGCGCCAGTGTTCCAGCCACGCGCCGGCGAGCCAGAACACGGCCGAGAGCACCAGCCAGACCAGGATGCGCTGGAAGTTCGCGACCATGTTCGGATGGCCGGCCGTAGCCCAGAGAAAGTAGACCGTGCGTCCGACCTGCATGAACACGTAGGCGCAGGCGAAGCTCACCGCGCGCTGCTCGAACGCCGCGGGAATCGAGGCCGACAGGATCAGCCCGGCCAGCATCAGCACCAGGAGCAGGAGCCGCGTGGGGATCTTTTCCGGGTCCAGCCAATTGGTGACCCACGAGGTATAGACCCAGACCCACCAGATGCCGAGCGTCAGCAGCAGCGTCTTGAATGCGCCGAACAGGCTGAAGTCCTCGAGCAGCGAATGCGACAACTGGGTGATGGCGAAGACGAAGACGAGATCGAAGAACAGCTCGACGGTGGTCACTTTCTCGTGACCGTCATGGGCGCGTTCGCGCAGCAGGCTGCGGCGTGGAAGCATGGCCAGCTCCGGGATGGACTCGACGCATGCTAGTCGGAGGCGCATCGCGTGGATATGCGCGGCCGATCCGGGAGTAGCCGCGGATACGCCGCCTCACGCCGATCGCGACCGTAACGGCGGCACAGCGGCCCCACTACGCGGTTGCGCGCGCGGCAGGCCAAACAATCAGCACCCGTCTACCCAACTACCCGCATAAAAACGCACCGATGCAGGCCGGCGGATTCGCGTCCGCCGGCCCGCCCGTCGTTACGGCACGTATTCCCAGGTCAGCTGGCCGGTGGTGCTTTCGCTGTACCCGGTGACCGTCGTATTCAACGGCAAGGCTTCCCAATACTGTCCCGGCGAAAGCGCCACGGTGGCCGTAGTGCAGACACCGGTGCTGGACAGCTGGCTTTGGCGGCTGGGATCGGTCACCGCCACCGCGGTCTTAGGTATATAAACGCGCGTGTTCGCCGAACCGAAGCCATAGATCATGGCGCGGGAATACGTGAGCGCCGACACCAGGACATTGCCGGTGCAATTCGGACCCGTATAGGACGTGGTCGACGAGCCCGTTACACGGCCGTCGGACAGGGTGTAGTTGACGAGGAAGCCCTGGACCGTGATGAAGCCCGCCGTACCCCCGTTGCCCGGCGTGACGCCGACTGAATACAGCGGATTGGTCAGCGCCGTGCTCAGCGTGCCGTTGAACCGGAGGGCGATTTTCGACGCCGCCGATGTGCCAGCCGCTCCCGTTGCACCGGTCGGACCGGTGACACCCGTGGCGCCGGTTGCACCGGCACCTGTCGCGCCCGTGGGACCGGTCGGGCCAGTGCCGCCCGTAGGGCCTGTCGGTCCGATCGCACCAGTCACGCCTTGTATGCCTGCGCCGGTTGCGCCGGTTGGACCAATGCCGCCCGTCGGCCCTGTCGCTCCGAAGCCGCCCGTCGCACCGGTCGGGCCGGTAAACCCGGTGAGACCGGTAGGACCGGTCACGCCGGTCGCGCCCGTGGCACCGGTCGGACCGATGGCTCCGGTCGCGCCCAGACCGGTGGCGCCGGTCGCGCCGGTCGCGCCGATACTGCCGGTCGGGCCAGTAACGCCTTGAATGCCTTGCGAACCCGTTGCGCCCGTCGCTCCGGTGGCGCCGATATCGCCGGTCGCACCCGTGGCGCCCGTTGCACCGGTAATACCGGTCGCGCCGACCGGACCCGTCGCACCGGTGACGCCCGTCGCTCCGGTTGCGCCAGTCGGCCCGATACCAAAACCGGTCGGACCCGTCGCGCCGGTGGAACCCGTCGCACCGGTCGGTCCGGCCAGACCTGTGGAACCGGCCGGTCCGGTCGGACCCAGCAAACCTTGAACACCGGTTGCGCCCGTGGCACCCGTCACACCTGCGCCCGTGGCACCGGTCGCGCCGGTCGGACCCGCAGGACCGATCGGTCCCGTCGCACCGGTCGCTCCCGTCGCGCCACCACCACCGCCACCCGAACACGCACCGAGCACGCCGCTGACCGTGTCGAAGCAGACCGCCGCCGACTGCGCAACCGCCGCACCGAGGTTCGGGAAGTAGATCCGCCCGTTCTCGTCGACGCGCAGCAGATCGGCGCTGTCGCCGGCGTTGCGCACGCTGAAGCCGCCGGCCGCGGTCGGTACCACGGTGACGTCCGCCGCCGCGGCGATGCCGCCGCAGGCCAGTGCCACGGCCACGCAGATTGCTTTCTGCACAAAAATACTATGGCGCATTGCTTATCCCCTGACGAAGGCACGGCGTACGCGCGGACGCGTCGCGATCACGAACAATCCGATTCCGAGCAACAGCAGCATCGGCCAGCCCACGGCCGGTACCGGCGTCGGCGGAGGCGCCGGACCACCGCCGAACCAGCCATTGTCGTTGCCGTTACCGCCCTGGTTGGTCTGGGTCGGCGCGAGCGGCTGGCCCGTCGCATGGACGTCGGACACGCCGACGTTCGCGATGCTCTGGCTGCCGCCCGGCAGCAGGTTGAGGAAGGCGACGCTGCCCGGCGCGGTCACGTCGACCTGGATCGCCGGGCCCGTGCCCTGGATCTGCAGGTTCGCCGCCACGCGCTGGGTGAACCCCGATTCGAAGCGATAGCGCTTGCCGGTCAGGCTGACCAGACTGAGGTTCGCGAACGCGTTCGTGCCGAGGACGGAACTGACCGCCAGCGACCCGTCACGCAGTTCCACGCGGCTCGTGCCCGCGTTGAAAATTCCGCGGTTTTCCCAATCGCTGGTCAACGTGACCACGCCGCTGCCGAAATCGGCCGTGCCGCCGGAACCGATGCGCAGCGCGCCGACCCCGCGCAACTCGCCGGCGCCGAGGCCGAACACACCGTCAATCAGGATATCGCCGCCGGAAAGCGCCAGCCGGCCGCCGTTGACTTGCACGGCAGCGCCGGAAGGAATCGAGAATTTCTGCGCCTGCGCCGTGGCAATCGCGCACAACAGCAATGCGGCGGTCGTCGCGACGCGCCGTCTCACGCTTTGCATGCACAGCCCCCCTGAGCAGTGATTCGCCCGAATCTAGCCAGGCTCCGCGGCTTTCTACAAGACAACGAAGGTTACAGATCAACGCTGATAGTCAGGGCACCTTCTTCGCGCTTTGCCAGTCCCGGCGACGACCTGCCACGCTTGGTATACATATTTTTTAATACCTTATTTACAGCGCCGCGAAGACGCTGCCGGCCCGTCGACCCGGCACTCCCTGCGGCCCGACGGCGGCTACGTCCGCGGTCCGATCCACCCATGACCCGGGACAGGCATAATCGCCGGCGCGGCGCCTCATAGCGGTCAGGAGACGGGGTGCCGGCGGGGGTCGCGCGCGCGGCGCACGACAGGGGGACTGGGGAATCTCGCCAGCATCGTTCCACGCCACGAAAGCGGGCGCGGGGCGCCTGTGCGCGATCGTCAGCCGCCGGCTCCGTGTTCACCCGCTCGCGGCAGGCAACTGCCGGACAAGGAAGCGCGCGTGCACGCCCAGCGCGGCAGGCGACGTCCTCGACGTTCACTCCCGCTCGCTGAGGAATCGATCCGATGCACCACCCAGTCCGAACCGCGGCCCTTGCAGGGCTGCTGACGCTATTGCTCGGTATGCCGTCTGCCCAGGCCATCCAGCCGGTCGCCGAAGGCGGCTTCAAGGCAGAAAGCAGCAAGCAGCCGGCCCGCCTGTTTTCCGAACCCACGCTGGACGCACTGCCCTCGCTCGCGCTGGACGCTCAACGCGACGTGCTGCTGAGCGCACGTATGGCGCCGTTCCAGCAACGCTACGGCGGCAGCTGGGAACTGCGCTGGGACGAACGCGGCGATCGCGCGAACGTCGTCCAGGGCAGTGGCATCGCATTGATCCCGGGACGCGGCAACGCATTGTCGCCGCAGCAGTTCGGCTTCGCCCACGAAGCGGACATGAATCTCGGCACCGTCGCGGCCAAGGCGCGCGAGTTCGTCGACAGCGTGCCGCAGTTGCTGCAGGCGGACAGCCTCGAACTGCGGCTCGACGGCGAACGCAGCGTGCAGGCCGGCGGCGACCGCCCGGTCTGGTTCATCGAGTTCGGCCAGTACCATCAGGGCGTGCGCGTCGACGGTGCCTTCGTCTACGTCCGCGTCGCCCAGGGCAACATCGTCCAGTTCGGCGCCGAGCGCGTCGCCGATGTCGCAATCAGCGCGCAGCCCGCCATCGGCCGCGACGCGGCATTCAAGGGCGCCTGGACCCAGCTCGGCTTCGGCCGCGACGTGAAAGTCGACGAGTTCGTACAGCAGGGCGAACTGCGCATCTACCCGACCCTTCCCGCGGGCGACAACGTCGGCGAACGCTATTCGGGTGCGCGCGGCTACGGCTATCAGCACGTGCTGGCCTGGCGCTACGTATTCCGCATCAAGGACGACGGCGCGACCTGGCAAGTGCTGGTCGATGCGCGCGACGGGCATGTGCTCGACGCGCGCGACCTGACCGTCAACGCCAGTGCCACCGTCACCGGCGGCATCTACCCGACCACCAACAGCGACACCGAAGTCGTCGTCCCGCTGCCGTTCGTCGCGGTGACCAACACCACCGCGAAGGTCACCGACACACTCGGCATCTACGACTATTCCGGCGGCACCGCGACGGCGACGCTCGACGGCAAGTACTTCCGCATGTCCGACAACTGCGGCTCGATCTCGCTGTCCAACACCACCGACGGCAACCTCGCGTTCGGTAGCAGCAGCGGCACCGACTGCGTCACGCCGGGCGTCGGCGGCGCAGGCAACACGCACGCGTCGCGCTCGGGCTTCTATCACCTGAGCCGCATCAACGAAAAAGCGCGCACGTTCTTCCCGTCCAACACCTGGCTGCAGGGCAAGGTGACGGCGAACATGAACGTCAACAACACCTGCAACGCGTCGTGGAACGGCAGCACGCTGAACTTCTACAAGTCCGGCCCGAGCGCGAGCAACCCGGCCACGATCTGCTCCAACACCGGTGAGATCGCCGCGGTTTTCCTGCACGAATGGGGTCATGGCATGGACACCAACTCGGGCGGCTCGGCGAGCGAGAACGGCTCCGGCGAAGCCGTCGGCGATACGTTCGCCTTCCTTGAGACCCGCGACTCCTGCATCGGCCAGAACTTCATTCCGACGCAGAACTGCGCCAACTGCGTCGGCTGTACCGGCGTGCGCGACGTCGGCGACTTCGGCCTGTCCGCGCCGGCGGCCAAGCGCGCCAGCCCGGCCAACCTGGCCAACGACGCCGGCATCAACTGCGACCGCTACACCTGTCCCTACACCACGCCGACCGGCCAGGTCTATCGCGGCCCGATGGGCTACGAGGGCCACTGCGAAAGCTATATCGCCAGCGGCGCGAACTGGGATCTGACCCAGGCGCTGATCGCACGCTTCGGCGCCAGCGGCTGGGGCAAGATGGACCGCATCTGGTACGCGAGCCTGACCCCGTCCAAGAGCGCGTATCGCGTCGCCTCCGGCGGCACCTGCAACATCGCCGCGTCAGTCGACGGCTGCGCCGCGACGAACTGGTATACGGTGTTCCTGCCCGCCGACGACGATGACGGCAATCTCGCCAACGGCACGCCGAATGCCTGCCGCATCTGGGACGCGATGGACGCGCACGGCATCGCCTGCGGCACGCGCCCGGTGTGCTCGGGCGATGCGCCGGACTTCCGCATGAACGTGACCAACTCGCCGCTCGCGGTCTGCGCGCCGGCACCGGCCGTGTTCAATCTCGCCACCGTCAGCGATCTCGGCTTCACCAACGCCGTCACGCTCAGCGCGAGCGGCAATCCGGCCGGCACCACGGTCAGCTTCTCGCCGAACCCGGTGACGCCGGGCAGTCCGGCGACCGTCACGATCAACACGACCGGTGCCGCCGCCAGCAGCACGAGCACGCTGATGATCGACGGCGCCGCCACCAGCAGCCCCGGCCACAGTGCGACGGCGCAGCTGTCGATCTCGGTCGGCGCCCCCATTGGTCCGACGCTGACCGCGCCCGCCAACGCCGCCACGGGCGTCAACGCGACCAACCCGGTCAACCTGAGCTGGGCAGCGACCGCCGGCGCGACCTCGTATACCGTCGAAGTCGCCACCGATGCCGCGTTCGCTAACATCGTCGCGAGCCAGTCCAACCTGACCCCGACCAACTGGAACGCGAACGGCCTGCTGCCACTGACAACGTACTACTGGCGCGTGCGTGCGAACAACACCTGCGGCGCCGGCGTGAACTCGACAGTATTCTCCTTCAGGACCGCCAATGTCCCCGGCGGCTGCGGCGAAACGCAGAGTGCGAACCTTGTGTTCAACGACACCGTCGAAGGCGATGTCAGCGGCTGGACCACTAGCGCGGGAACCGGCAGCCAGACCTGGGCCGTCAGCACGGCGCGTCCGTCTTCGCCGACCAAGGCATGGCTCGCGACCGACGTCGCAACGACCTCCGACCAGCGCCTCGTATCGCCGGCCATCGTATTGCCGACTGGCGAAAGCCCGCTGACGCTGAGCTTCCAGAGCGACCTGAATCTGGAACCCCGCACTGCCGGCGGCTGCTGGGACGGCGGCCTGCTCGAAGTCTCCACGAACGGCGGCACGAGCTGGACGCAGGTCCCCGGCACCCAGCTACTGACCGACCCGTATACCGGCGCGGCCAACGACGGTCCCGCCAACGGGTTGCAGGTCTGGTGCGGCACGCGCGCCTACAAGAACTCGATCGTCGACCTCGACAGCTATGCCGGACAGACCGTGCGCTTCCGCTTCCGCGTCTCCACCGACGGCTCTCAGGGCCTGACCCCGCACGGCTGGTATGTGGACGACATCAAGGTGCAGAGCTGCCGGAACGTACCGAGCGATATCATCTTTGCCGAGGACTTCGAGTCGTAAGTCCGAACACGTCCGGTGCCGCGGCCCACGCCCGGCACCGGACCACGCTCCTGGCGCGATAGCTCGGCCCCCACCCGTGGGAAAGCCCACCGCGACGATTCCAGGGCGCTGTGGAAACAGCGATGACGAAAAAGAAAACGGCCGCCCTTGGCGGCCGTTTTCCATGTTGAAATCTGCTCGCTGGTTTCAGCGCAGGCCGAGCTGCCGGTCATGCACGCGCGCCAGCAGCAGCTGGGCGAGGATTGCGCCGCAAAGCGCGCAGAACATGTCCCACTGCGTATCCCAGACATCGCACTGCGTGGCGAGGTACGCGTCCGCCGAGCCGCCCATGGTCAGCGCCGCCCACCATTCGATGAGCTCGAAGAACGCGCTGAAACTCAAGGCTACCGTGCACACCAGATAGAACAGCCAGCCGCCGCGCACGAGCGGCGTGCAGCGCAGCAGCAGTTCGCGCGCGAGGATGGCCGGGATGAAACCCTGCGCGAAATGCCCGAGCCGGTCGTAGTTGTTGCGCACGAGGCCGAACCAGTCGCGCCACAGGTCGCCAAGCGGCGTCAGCGCGTAGGTGTACTTGCCGCCGTAGATCAGGATCACGCAGTGGATCGCGATCAGCCAGTACAGCACCCGGGTCAACGGAAATCGCGTGCGCGTCGCCAGCAGCAGCGGAACCGCGACCAGCACCCAGGCGACCTCCATGAGCCAGGTCAGCCGGTCATGCGGTGCCCAGCCCGACCAGAGCAGCACGAGGCCGACCAGCGCGAGCAGGAAAGCGCCTTCGGCGCGGCCGACGGAGACGATGCGGTCGTTGCGGATGTCGGTCACGGGGGGCTCCGGGTACGAATGTGGCACCTTAGCCGACCGTGCGTGAAAACGAACAGGCGTTTAAGCCGCGGAGCAAGATATGCGGTAGCCCTCTCCCCCGGCGGCGCCGGGGGGTGAGCGGGGCGCCGCTCAGAACCGCAGGTTCTGTGCGCCACCCGAACGCCCAACGGGCCGGAGAGGGTTGGGTGAGGGGGAGAAACAACAGGGAGGCGCAGCACCGCGATTTTCGGAGTGAATCGGTTATGCGAACACTGGTCTCGAAAACTTATGACGCCACCACTGTTTTGAGCTTCTCCCCGTCGCCCTATCCTCTCCCCCAAGCACGCTCGGGGGAGAGGATGCGAGAGGATGCAACTTGTCGCTTTGCATCGTCACATGCCGCCGCACCCACTAAAACTCAGCGCAACCCCGTCTCGTTGCGTGCAATCACCATGCGCTGGATCTCGCTCGTGCCCTCGTAGATCTCGGTGATCTTGGCGTCGCGGAAATAGCGTTCCAGCGGCATTTCCTTGGAGTAGCCCATGCCGCCGTGGATCTGGACAGCCTGATGGGTAATCCACATGGCCGCTTCCGACGCGGTCAGCTTGGCGACCGCGGCTTCGGTCGAGAAGCGGCCGCCGTGTTCCTGTGCCTGCTGCTTGGCCCAGGCCGCGCGCAGGGTCAGCAGGTGCGAGGCGTCGAGCTTGCACTTCATGTCGGCGATCTTGGCCTGGGTCATCTGGAAGCTGCCGATGGACTGGCCGAAGGCCTTGCGTTCCTGCGAGTAGACGATCGTCGCCTCGTACGCGGCGCGGGACAGACCCACCGCCTGCGAGGCGATGCCGATGCGGCCGGCGTCGAGCACGCCCATCGCGATCTTGAAGCCCTCGCCTTCGTGACCGATGACATCGGCCGCCTCGGCCTTGTAGTCGGCGAATTCGATCTCGCAGGTGGCGGACGCGCGGATGCCGAGCTTGGGTTCGGTCTTGCCGCGGCCGAAGCCGGCGCGGTCGGTGTCGACGATGAACGCGGTGATGCCGCGCGCGCCTTTTTCCGGATCGGTCATCGCGAACAGCAAAATATACTTTGCGACCGGACCGGAGGTGATCCAGCTCTTCTTGCCGTTGATGAGGAAGCCGCCGTCGGCCTGCTTGGTCGCGCGGCAGCGCATGGCGGTCGCGTCGGAGCCCGATTGCGGCTCGGTCAGCGCGAACGCGCCGATGGCCTGGCCCGAGGCGATCGGGGCCACGTAGGCGAGCTTCTGTTCGTGCGTGCCGAACTTCAGCAGGCCATTGCAATAGAGCGTGTTGTTTACCGACATGATGGTCGAGTGCGCGCAGTCGGCCGCGGCAATCTCGATCATGGCCAGCACGTAAGAGATCGAGTCCATGCCCGCGCCGCCGTATTCGGCCGGCACTTCGATGCCCATGAGGCCAAGCTGGCCCATTTCGCGGATGTTCTCGAGCGGGAACTCGCCCTTGTGATCGAACTCCGCCGCCACGGGAGCGATGCGCTTCTGCGCGAAATCGCGCGCGACGGCCTGGATCGACAGCTGGTCTTCGGTGAATCGGAAATCCATGGGAACTCCTGCGGGACCGCGATGCGGCGTGTCCGGGCCGTTGCGGGCCGGGACAGGCGCGGGGTGAAGGATTGGTCATTTTACCGGTTCAGGCGTCTGAATGGACCATACGGCCAAATCGGTCTGCCTGCTCACCTGTCCGGCGCCCTTTCAGTTGAAGCGGCAACCCGCCTGCGCCGGACGCTGGCTCAGCATCCACGGCAGTAATTCCTTTTCGGCATAGGCCCGCGACCAGATCACGTGCCTCTCCCCCGGATATTCCGTGTAGACCGGCTTGCCGCCGAACGCGCGCAGTGCGCGCACGACCAGGCGCGAGCCGACCTGGGCGCCGCCGTAGCCCCATTCCACGTCGGTGTCGTCGTCCTGCTCGCCGTGGAATATCCATTGCGGAACTTTGCGGATGTGGCGCAGGCCCGACGGCTCGGTCATGCCCGACATCGGCACCGCGGCGGCAAAGCAGCGCGGATAGCGCTTGAGCGTGTCCCAGACGCCGGTGCCGCCGTCGGAAATGCCGGTCAGCACGATGCGGCGCGGGTCGACCGGCCAGCGCCGGAGCACATCGCGGATCGCCGCCGCGACGCGCTGCGGCGGCCAGTAGCCGTCCGTCGTCTGCGGGGCGACGTAGACCAGCGGCGTGCCGGCCGCGCGCGCCTGGTCGATCAGTTGCATCGAACCATTGCCGTAGCCGGCGAGCTGGGATTCGTTGTCGCTGCCGTCCTGCCAGTCGCCGTGCAGGAACACGATCAGCGGCAGGCGCTGGCCGGCGGGCGCAGCAGCGGTCTGGATCGCGCGGTACGGCACCGGGTTGGCGTCCGCCGACCAGAACTTGCCGAGTTCGGCGTTCTCGACGGCGCCTGCCGCCAGCGGCACCAGGCCGGCGGCCAGGAATAACAGACGTCTGAGTGGGCGGAAAATACGCATGGGACTGCGCAGCATAGCCGCCGCGCGGCGCCACGACATCGGCCGCATTGACCCGCCGCGGCCGCGTCGCTACGCTGCGCATCCATCTTTCGATCAAGATGAAAGGATAGATAGTGGATCTGGCCGCCACGTCGGCATTGCTGCGCCTGCTTTCCGATCCCACCCGGGTGCGCCTGCTTGCCTTGCTCGAACGCGAGGAACTGACCGTGGCGGAGCTGTCCTCGGTGCTGCGCCTGGCCCAGCCCCGCGTGTCCACGCACCTGGCGAAGCTCAAGGAAGCCGATCTCGTGCGCGACCGCCGCGCCGGGGTGTCGGCCTATTACCGCTTCAATGGCGAATTGCCCGCGCGCGAGGAGGCGCTGCTGCGCGCCCTCAAGGAAAGCGTCGACGATGCCGTGCTGCGCGACGACGATGACCGCCTGCCCGGCGTGCTCGCCGAGCGCGCAGGCGCCGAACGCTGGGCCGACAGCGTGGCCGGCGACATGGAACGCCACTATTCGCCGGGCCGCACCTGGGAAGCACTGGCCCGCGCCATGACCCAGCTCGTGGAAACCGGCGACGTGCTCGATATCGCGTCCGGCGACGGCGTACTGGCCGAACTGCTCGCGCCGCGCGCGCGCTCGATCGTCTGCGTCGATGCGAGCGAACGCGTCGTGAGCGCGGCGCGCACGCGGCTGAAATCGCTGCCCAACGTCAGTGTGGAACTCGGCGACATGCATGCGCTGGATCTCGGCGAGCGGCGTTTCGACCTGGTCCTGCTGATGCATGCGCTGACCTATACCGAACGCCCCTCCGCCGTGCTCACGGAGGCCGCGCGCCTGTTGCGCCCGGGCGGGCGCCTGCTTGCCGCGACACTCGGACGGCATGCGCACAAGACCACGGTGGAACCGTTCGACCACCGCAACCTCGGCTTCAAGCCCGACGAACTGCGCGACTACGCGCGCAAGGCCGGGCTAGCCGTGATCGCCTGCGAGCGCGCGACCAAGGAGCGGCGGCCGCCGCACTTTGAAGTCGTGACGCTGCTCGCCCACAAGACCTGACGCTGTCGATTGCCATAGCTGTTAATTGCCATGTCCGACAGCCGCCAACCCGTATCCGACCACCTAAGCGGTACACGCCGATGAAATTCCTGCCCTGGCACAACCCGACCCGCACTGCTGCGCTGCTCGAGGCGCTGCAGCAACGCATCCTCATCATCGATGGCGCCATGGGCACCATGATCCAGGGCTATCACCTGGATGAGGACGGCTATCGCGGCCAGCGCTTCTCGCACGGCTACGACGGCCGTCATGTGCATCTGCACGACCACAAGCATCACGTCTGCGATCTCAAGGGCAACAACGACCTGCTGATCCTGACCCAGCCGGACATCATCCGTGCCGTGCATACGCAGTACCTCGAGGCCGGCGCGGACCTGCTCGAAACCAACACGTTCAACGCGACCTCGATCAGCCAGGCCGACTATCACCTCGAACACATCGTGTACGAGCTGAACAAGGAAGGCGCGCGCCTCGCGCGCGAATGCTGCGATGCGATCGAGGCAAAGATCGCCGACAAGCCGCGCTTCGTCATCGGTGTGCTCGGGCCGACCAGCCGTACCGCGTCGATCAGTCCCGACGTCAACGATCCGGGCTATCGCAACGTCAAGTTCGACGAACTCGGCGAGGCCTACCGCGAAGCCACGCGCGGCCTCATCGACGGCGGCGCCGACGTCATCATGGTCGAGACCATCTTCGACACGCTCAACGCGAAGGCCGCGCTGTTCGCGGTCGACGAAGTGTTCGAGGAACGCGGCGTGCGCCTGCCGGTGATGATCTCGGGCACCATCACCGACCGCTCCGGCCGCACGCTGTCGGGGCAGACCGCCGAAGCGTTCCTCTACGCCATGCGCCACGCGCGGCCGCTGTCGATCGGCCTGAACTGCGCGCTCGGCGCGAAGGACCTGCGGCCGCATGTCGAGACCCTGTCCAGCCTCGCCGACTGCTACGTGAGCACGCACCCGAATGCGGGCCTGCCCAACGCGTTCGGCGAATACGACGAGACGCCGGAGGAAATGGCCGCGACGATCCGCGAATTCGCCGAAGCGGGATTCCTCAATCTCGTAGGCGGCTGCTGCGGTACGTCGCCGGCGCATATCCAGGCGATTGCGGAAGCGGTGGCGGGCATCAGGCCGCGCGTGCCGGTGGTGTTTCCGGTGGAGAACGCGGCTTAGGGGCTAGGCTAGTGATGCATGGTTGAGGGCGTTGAGATTCCTTCGGCATGGGATCTTTGATGGTGGGGCACCTCGATGTTGGGGTGCGCCTGCGGCTTACCCCAACCTACGTCGCTTTTCTCTTTATTTGAAAAAGATTTTTCTGGCGCACGCATGACCATGGACACCGACAACACCCTGCCCCGCTACACCCGCCTGTCCGGCCTCGAGCCGCTGGTGCTGACGCCCGAGTTGCTGTTCGTCAACGTCGGCGAGCGCACCAACGTCACGGGCAGCGCGCAGTTCAAGAAGCTGATCAAGGACGGCCGCTTCGAGGAAGCCGTCGACGTCGCGCGCCAGCAGGTCGCCAGCGGCGCGCAGATCATCGACGTCAACATGGACGAAGGCCTGATCGATTCCGAAGCCGCCATGGTCCGGTTCCTCAACCTGATCGCGTCCGAGCCCGACATCGCGCGCATCCCGGTCATGGTCGACTCGTCCAAATGGAGCGTCATCGAGGCCGGCCTGCAATGCCTGCAGGGCAAGGGCGTCGTCAACTCGATCTCGATGAAGGAAGGCGAGGACATCTTCCGCGAACAGGCGCGCAAGGTGCTGCGCTACGGCGCGGCGGTCGTCGTCATGGCCTTCGACGAAGTCGGTCAGGCCGACACCTGCGCACGCAAGGTGGAAATCTGCACGCGCGCCTACCGCATTCTCGTCGACGAAGTCGGCTTCCCGCCGGAAGACATCATTTTCGATCCGAACATATTCGCGATCGCGACCGGCATCGAGGAACACAACAACTACGCCGTCGACTTCATCGAAGCCACGCGCATCATCCGGCAGACCCTGCCTCACTGCCACATCTCCGGCGGCGTCTCCAACGTGTCGTTCTCGTTCCGCGGCAACGAGCCGGTGCGCCAAGCCATCCACGCGGTATTCCTGTACCACGCGATCCGCGCCGGCATGGACATGGGCATCGTCAACGCCGGCGGCCTGCCGATCGTCGACGACCTCGACGCCGACCTGCGCGAGCGCGTCGAGGACATCGTGCTGAACCGCCGCAGCGACGGGACAGAACGTCTGCTCGAAATCGCCGACCGCTACAAGTCGAAGAAGGGCGAAGCCGTCGTCGAAGTGCTCGCGTGGCGCGAACAACCCGTGCGCGAACGCCTCAGGCACGCGCTCGTTCACGGCATCGACCAGTTCATCGACGGCGACACCGAGGAAGCGCGCCAGCTCTCCACGCGTCCGCTCGACGTCATCGAAGGCCCGCTGATGGACGGCATGAACTTCGTCGGCGACCTGTTCGGCGCCGGCAAGATGTTCCTGCCGCAAGTCGTCAAGTCGGCGCGCGTGATGAAAAAGGCCGTCGCCTACCTGCTGCCCTACATCGAAGAAGAAAAGCTGCGCACCGGCGATGTCGGCAAGACCAACGGCAAGATCATCATGGCCACGGTCAAGGGCGACGTGCACGACATCGGCAAGAACATCGTCGGTGTGGTGCTCCGCTGCAACAACTTCGACGTCGTCGACCTGGGCGTCATGGTGCCGACGCAGAAAATCCTCGACGCCGCGCGCGAAGAGAAGGCGGACATGATCGGCCTGTCCGGCCTGATCACGCCATCGCTCGAGGAAATGAGCCACGTCGCCAAGGAAATGCAGCGACAGGGCCTGCACATCCCGCTGCTGATCGGCGGCGCGACCACGTCGCGCGCGCATACGGCACTGAAAATCGAGCCGCACTACAAGTCGCCGACCGTGTGGGTCAAGGACGCCTCGCGTGCCGTCGGCGTGGCGCAGTCGCTGATCTCCAAGGACCTCGTCGACGACTTCATGGCGCGCATCCGCCACGAATACGCTGAGATCCGCGAACGCCACAAGGACCGCGGTCCGGGCAAGAAGCTCGTCAGTCTCACCCACGCGCGCGGCCAGGCGTTCAAGGGCGGCTGGAAAGACTACGTACCGCCGACACCGGTCAAACCCGGCATCACGGTATTTGACGACTATCCGCTGGCCGAACTCGTGCCGTTCATCGACTGGACGCCGTTTTTCTCGACCTGGGAGCTGGCCGGCAACTACCCCGCGATCCTCGACGACGCCATCGTCGGCGTGCAGGCCCGCGAGCTGTTCAAGGATGCGCGCGCGATGCTCGACGCGCTCATTGCGGAAAAGTGGATTTCTGCGCGCGGCGTCATCGGCCTGTGGCCGGCGGCGAGCGTCGGCGACGACGTCGAAGTGCGGGCGGGCGACGGCAAGCCCACGCTGCTGCGCTTCCTGCGCCAGCAGGTCGACAAGCCGGCCGAGCGACCGGATTTCTGCCTCAGCGACTTCATCGCGCCGAAATCCTCCGGCGTCAGCGACTGGATCGGCGGCTTCGCGGTCACCGCGGGCATCGGCATCGAACCGCATCTCGAACGCTTCGAGCGCGACCACGACGACTATTCGTCGATCCTGCTCAAGGCCCTGGCCGACCGCCTCGCCGAAGCGTTCGCCGAATGCATGCACCAGCGCGTGCGCCGCGAGTTCTGGGGCTACGCCACCGACGAAGGCCTCGCCAACGAAGACCTGATCGCAGAGAAATACCGCGGCATCCGTCCGGCGCCCGGCTATCCGGCCTGCCCGGAGCACACCGAGAAAGGCACGCTGTTCGAACTGCTAGCCGCAGAAAAGAGCACCGGCCTCAAACTGACCGACAGCTTCGCCATGTACCCCACCGCGGCCGTTTCCGGCTGGTATTTCTCGCACCCGCAAAGCCAGTACTTCGTCGTCGGCCGCGTCAGCAAGGAGCAGGTCGAGGACTACGCCAAGCGCAAAGGCTGGACGATCGAAGTCGCCGAACGCTGGCTCGCGCCGCTGCTCGATTACGATCCCGACTGATCGCGCATGATCGTAGGTTGGGGTAAGCCGCAGGCGCACCCCAACATCGAGGTATCGCAACAACGAAGAACGCGAATCGGAAGAGTCCATCCGCGCGCATGGGATACAAATATTTTGTAGCCCGCCGCTTGCCCGCCGTTTCCTTCGATCGCCGCTCTTCGCGTTATCAACACCGTGATGTTGGGGTGCGCCTGCGGCTTACCCCAACCTACCCCCCGCCGCTCCGATGGATTGCTCTACACGCTGCGGCGACCATGCGCGCCCCGCTCGAACAGCCGTAACTCTCGCTGCACACGGAACGTTGCAATCGCCGCACTCGCAGGACGCGCATCGCGGCCCCGGCCACACTTCTGGAGTCACATATGTTTGCCATCGATTGGCGGCGTCTGCCGCTGATGTGCGTTGCCGCGCTGTTCTCCATCACGGCCGGCGCCGTCGTCACACCTCAGGATGCGGCGCGTCTTGAAAAAGACCTTACCCCGCTCGGCGGCGAACGCCAGGGCAACTCGGGCGGTACGATCCCGAACTGGGATGGCGGCCTGACCGCACCGCCGAAGGACTACGTGCTCGGCGGCGCGCATCCCGATCCCTACGCCAAGGATGCGATCTCCTTTGCGATCGACAGCAGCCTGCAGCGCACACCCGCCGACTTCGCGCCGGCCGCGCTGCGGACACGCGGAATTCAGTAAGTGCGTTTTGCCTTCAAGCCCTCTCCCCCAGCGCGTTTACGCGCTTGGGGAGAGGGTTGGGTGAGCGGGAGAAACTTCCGCGAAGCGCAATGTTCGATTGTTGCGATCCGCGCGGGATGCGAGAAACCGACGGCTGCGGAACGTATTCCGGCGAAAACCGGCGACCGCACCGATTCGGGCTTCTCCCCCTCACCCCAACCCTCTCCCCCAAGCGCGTGAACGCGCTTGGGGGAGAGGGAGCTATTCTCCAGCCACTGTCGCAGTCGGCGGCAAAAAAGGTGGCCATCGGCCGCCTTTTTCATTTGCGCACTAGCAACAGTCGACGATCCTGCTACGCCACACCTTCGCGACTGCGATGCCGCAGCTCGACGAACAGGTTGTAGGTCGCGACGACCGCGGGAAATGCGTTCTGCAGAATCCCGACGGAATCGTTCTTGCCCCAGATGAAGTACGACAAGGTCATCAGGCTGCCGACGATCGACAGGTACCAGAACGCCATCGGCAGATGCGCGCGCCTGGCCTTGCGCGTCGCGTAGAGCTGGACGAACCAGCGCGCCGTGAACAGGAACGCACCGAGATAGCCGATGAGCTTCCACGGCGTGATGACCACGTGGTCGAAATCGAAAAGGACTTGGTCCATGACGTAACTGCTGTGCGGAGGAAGGGAGTCGGCGCAGCAGGTACGCGGCCGGGCGCGCATTCTAGCAGCGCAGGCGCAGGGTCCGAATCCGTGACGCGCTTCGTTGACAGCCGGGAGGCGCCGCCGTACTGTCGCCCGTCGGTCGGGACTGGGGAGTACCGTCCGATGCGTTGCCGGGGGCAGCGCTCGAGGCCGCCAACGGCGCCTGCATTTCAGCACTAATCCATATCTGTACTCGCGCAGCCGGGATGCCGCGCAGTCCGGGCCACGTTGTCACGTGGTCCGGGCAGCTCGCCGGCGAACGCCGTTCGTTGCGAGCGATCGCGGCTGTCGTCGGAAACGGCGGCGCGCGATAGCCAAAGGGGTCGGCCCCGCCGGGGCGGCGGCACGCAGTGCGCGTGCGCCGTCTGGCTGGAACGTCCGGGGAGGGATAGCGGCGTCGCTTCGGGGGAAGCCCGCCGCACAGCACAGGCATCACGCAGCGGCCGACCACTCGCGGCCGCAGCGCGGGCTGTCGTGCGCCGCACCGGCGGGTCACCGACGATCATCAACGTCCGGGAGACCGTTCATGTCATCGTCCTGCAGCATCCTCAGTGCCCGCCTGCTTGCGGCCGTCGCCGCCGTATTCGCCATCACCGCCGCCGCCGAGAAACCCGCGGCCGTCTATCCGATCCCCAACATCGCCACCTCGCGCAGCGTGGATATCCGCCTCGACGGGCTCGACACCGGTGCGCGCAGCGCGCGCCAGATCGAAGTCGCCGGCGCCGCCTTCATCAAGGTGCATTTCGAGCGCTTCAACCTGCCGGCCGGCGTGACGCTGGAAGTCAGCAACGCCGACGGTAGCGAGGTATACCGCTATACCAGCACGACGCGCGACGGCTTCACCGTCGACGCAAACGCCGGTGACGACGGCGTATCGCGCTTCTCCGCGATGTCCGTCAGCGGCGGCGTCGCGCGCCTGCGCCTGGTCGGCGCGCCGCTCACGCGCTGGTCGCGCGAGCACGGCGTCGTCGTCGGCAGCTATCTCGAAGGCCATCCCGAAGATCTGCTGCCCGCGCTGCAGCAGGAGCGGCTGCTCAGCGGCCCCGCGCCGGACGCCATCTGCGGCGCCAACGACAAGCGCGGCACCGTCTGCTACCAGACCAGCGACGCCACCGCGTTCGACCGCTCGCGCCCCGTCGCGCGCCTGGTCCTGAGCGGCGGCGGCTCCTGCACCGCCTGGCGCGTCGGCGCCGACAACCGCATGTTCACGAACAACCACTGCTTCGCGACCGCGAGCGAAGTGGCCGCGTCGGAAGTGTGGTTCAACTACCAGGCGACGACCTGTGGCGGCACGACCAGCGGCACCACCGTGAAAGTGGCCGGCGACACGCTGCTGCGCACCGACACCACGCTCGACTACAGCCTGTTCACCGTGAAGAATTTTGCGAACATTTCCAGTTTTGGCTATCTGGGCCTGGACGTGCGCCTGCCCACGACAGGCGAGGAAATCTTCATCCCGCAGCACGCCGGCGGCCGCATCAAGGAGCTGGCTACGGTCAGCGACCAGAACGGGGGCGCACGCTGCAAGGTCGACGCAGCCGTCACCAACGGCAACGGCACCAACACCGATGCCGGCTACAAGTGCGATACCGAGCCGGGCAGCTCCGGCTCACCCGTCATCGCGCGCAGCAGCAACAAGGTCATCGCGCTGCATCATCTCGGCGGCTGCAATAACACCGGCGCGCACGTCAGCAAGATCTGGCCGCAGGTCGCCACCCACTTCAACAACACCATCCCCGGCGGCGACAGCGGCGGCGGCGGCAACCAGCCGCCCGCGGCGAATTTCAGCTTCACCCTCAACGGCCTGACCGCCGCGTTCACCGACACCTCGACCGACAGCGACGGCAGCATCGCCAGCCGCAGCTGGAACTTCGGCGACAGCACCACGTCGACCGCCGCCAACCCGAGCAAGACCTACAGCGCCGCCGGCACCTATACCGTCACGCTGGCCGTCACCGACAACCAGGGCGCGACGAACTCGACCAGCCGCGCCGTCACCGTCGGCTCCAGCCCGCTCGTGCTGCAGAACGGCGTGCCGGTCAGCGGCCTCAGTGCCGCGACCAACGCCGAGGTGCAATACACGATGGTCGTGCCCAACGGCGCCAGCAATCTCGTGTTCCAGAGCTCCGGCGGCACCGGCGACGCCGACCTCTACGTCAAGTACGGCGCCGCGCCGACTACGACGACCTACGACTGCCGTCCCTACCAGAGCGGCAACACCGAAACCTGCACCATCACCGCGCCGCAGGCCGGTACCTGGTTCGTCAAGCTGCGCGGCTACAGCGCCTTCAGCGGCGTCACCCTCAAGGGCAGCTACACCACGGGCGGTGGCGGCACACTGTTCGAGAACGCGACGGACTACACCATCGCCGACAACGCCACCGTCGACAGCCCGATCACCGTCAGCGGCGTCAGCGGCAACGCACCGGCCACACTGACCGTCGACGTGGCCATCCTCCACACCTACCAGGGCGACCTCAAAGTCGATCTCGTCGCGCCCAACGGCACCCTGTTCAACCTGTGGAACCGCACCGGAGGCGGCACCGACAACATCGTGCGCAGCTTCACCGTCAACGCCTCCGCCGTCGCGGCCAACGGCCAGTGGAAGCTGCGCGTGAACGACAACGCAGCGGGGGATACCGGGAAGATCGATCGGTGGAGTTTGCAGTTCTGAAGTGAGACGACCGGCTGCCTGCACGGCAGCCGGTCATCTGCATAGCGAGGTCAGTCGCGGCCTGCACTGTGATTCGCCGGCCGCGACTTCGCTCCGAAGAAATACCGACTCACATCACCCGATTGCCACTTCCCTCGTCCACCAGCTCCGGCGTGTTGTCCGTATTCACCGTATTGCCCTTGCCGCGGAAATGCACGCGCTTGTAGCCGTTGCCCAGGAACATGTTGTCGTTCCCGCCGACCACCGCCTCACCCACCTCGGTCATGTTCAGCGTATTGCCCGAACCATCGACCGTCAGCGTCCCGGTCTTCTGATTCAGCACCGTCACCCCGCTGCCGATGATGCGAAAGCCCTTCGCCTCGTCCACATTCAGCGAGCCATTCGACCCGCGTACCGTCACCACGCCGCACACCCCGTCCAGCACGAGGCTGAAGTCGCTGCGCGTGATGACCACATCCTGCCCGTCGGTGCACGTCGCACCATTGGCCGGATCGGTAAGGACACCGGCCTGGGCCGGCAGGACGGACAGCGAGAGAACCGTGGAAGCGCAACGCGCGAGAAAACGGATTCGCATCAGGAGAACACCGGGTTGTCAGGGGACGGCGAGGATAGCGGCGCGAGGGGTGGACGGTCCGTCGAGGCGGTCGCAGTCGGGCCTGAAGGAGATGGAAGCAGATCTCGTGAAAGACCTCAGAGAGAGACTGCGCGGCAGCAGCAAGCGCCGCGTGGTGACGTCGGTAGCGCAGGCCGCGAAGCCGCAACGGGAGGGTTTACTGTTGTGGCGACACTCGTGTCACGAGGAATTCGAGCGGTCACGAGCGCCCGTCCTTCAACGCGCGATCCGGGGGCCATTGGACACCGCCGGAAGCCAGAACCCGGCGGAAACTTGCGGGGCTTGGCACACGCCCCCACCCCACGCTATTCTGCGCGCCCTTGCGCGACCCAACGCGCAATCCGGTCAACGTGGGGCGGTAGCTCAGCTGGGAGAGCGTCGCGTTCGCAATGCGAAGGTCGTGGGTTCGATCCCCATCCGCTCCACCATCACACAAACATGAAGCCCTGGAACCACACGGTTCCGGGGCTTTTTGTTTGCCTGCTGGCCGCTCTCCAGTCTGGCTATTGTGTTTTACGGCTAGCCGGTTGCCGCGCCGGGCGCCTCCACAATGGAAGTTGCGCGCAGGCGGTAGCTGGGGACAATGCCCCTCGATTGCTAGCATCTCGAAGTAGCGCGCTTTTCGCTTCACAGGCATGGTGAGTTAGCCGATACCCGGGTTTTCTCGGACTTTCGCCCGATTGCGGCGCCGTGGGCGCGGATGAAGGCACCGATACCAACAAGCAACGAGATTGAAGGCCACCATCATCATGGAACTCACTGAACTGGTCCAGCGCGCCCTCGCCGATGGGCACCTGCACATCACCCGCAGCAAGACCGAGAAGATCCGCTACGTGGCGGTGAATGTCGCGAAGACGCGACGCAAGAAGCTCGAGCCCTACGCCTTCCAGGTCAAGACCTTCGAAACGCCCAAGCGCCTGACGGATAGCTTCGAGATCTTCTACCGGCGGCGTGGCGCTGGGGCTTGACCGATGGACCACGCCACCCTCGCCAGCCTGCGCGACCGCCACCCCGCCTGGCGGCTGTTGGCTTCGCCGCATGCGCCACTGGTAGCCAGCTTCCTGCACCGGGTTTTCGTGGCGCCGAACGTGCGCTTGATGAGCGAGGCTAATCTCGCCGAGGCGCTGGAGGATGAACTGTTCGCTCTGCGCGAGCAGATCGGTACCGACGCCTATCCCAAGGCGGCGCCCGAATATCTCAACGACTGGGCTGCGCCGGACAAGGGTTGGCTGCGCAAGTTCTATAAGCCGGGTACGGACGAAGCGCAGTTCGACCTGACGCCGGCCACCGAGAAGGCCATCGCGTGGCTGGTGTCGCTGACTGAGCGGCCGTTTGTCGGCACCGAGTCGCGCCTGCTGACGCTGTTCGCGCTGCTGGAGCAGATCAGCGCCGGCACCGAGGCCGACCCGATCAAGCGCGTGGACGACCTGCGCAAGAAGCGTGATGAGCTGGACGACGAGATCACCCGCGTGTTGGCGGGCGATGTGCCTCTGCTGGACGACACGGCAGTCAAGGACCGCTTCCAGCAGTTCCAGCAACTGGCGCGCGAGCTGTTGGCCGACTTCCGCGAGGTGGAACAGAACTTCCGCCTGCTCGACCGCAAAGTGCGCGAAAAAATCGCGCTGTGGGAAGGCGCCAAAGGCGCGCTGCTCGACGAGATCATGGGCGAGCGCGATGCCATTGGCGACTCGGACCAAGGCCGCAGCTTCCGCGCCTTCTGGGACTTCCTGATGTCAAGCCGACGGCAGGAGGAGCTCTCCGAGCGGCTGGATCAGGTGCTCGCGCTGCCCGCCGTCGTTGCGCTGAAGCCCGAACCGCGCACCCGCCGCGTGCACCACGACTGGCTGGAGGCTGGCGAGCATACGCAGCGCACCGTAGCCCAACTGTCGCAGCAGCTGCGCCGCTTCCTGGACGACCGGGCATTTCTCGAAAACCGCCGCATCCTGGACTTGCTGCATGGCATCGAGAGCAAGGCGCTCAGCCTCCGCGCGACTGCGTCCGTCGATGCGACGATGCACATCGACGCGATGGGCGCGAATGTTGAGCTGCCGCTGGAGCGGCCCTTGTTCACGCCGAGCGTGAAACAGCGCCTGGCCGATCTGGCGCTGCTGGCCGGTGAAGACGGCATCGACACCGCGCGCTTGTTCGACCAGATCGTGCTGGACAAGGCACGCCTGCGCTTGGCTGTCCAACGCGCACTGCGCCGCCAGCCGCAAATCACGCTGCGCGAGTTGCTGGATGCCGAGCCCTTGCAGCAGGGACTGGCCGAGCTGGTGGCTTATCTGGAGCTGGCCCACGCGGGCGATGGCAGCGGCGCGCTCGACGGCATGCGCGCACTCGTCGATGAAGCGGTGGAAGAGCCGATCCGTTGGAAAGCCCGCAGTGCAGCGGGCGAAGCGGTAACGCGTGAGGCTCGCCTGCCTCGTGTGATCTTCACGCGATGAAAGCCCGGGTGACCACGGAGAGAACACCATGAACGACACGCTGCACGACAACGATCCGGTCGAGACCCCGCCGAGCACGCTGCCGGCGGTGCCCGAGCTGTCGCAGCTGATGGTGCATCTGCTCAAGGGCGTGCTCTATCGCGACGATGACGAGCGGCTGTGGGCCAGCCTGCTGCGCCTGCAGTCCCGGGTGCGGGAACAGGCCGCGGTGCTGCTGCTTGATCTGGTGCTGGACGAGGCCGAGGGCTACGCCTTCCTGAAGAGCCGCCCGGACCCGGACGAATCTGAGGGAGTGTTGCGTCTGCCAAGGCTCGTTGCACGCCGGCCGCTTTCTTACCCGGTGAGTCTGATGCTGGCACTCCTACGCAAGCGCATGGCCGAGTTCGACGCCAGTGGCGGTGACACGCGGCTGGTGCTCTCTCGCGACGACATCGCCGAGCTGATGCGGGTGTTCCTGCCCGATGGCACGAACGAGACCCGGCTGATCGATCAGGTGGATTCGACGACCAGCAAGGTGGTCGATCTGGGCTTTCTGCGGCGGCTCAAGCCTGCCATCGGCGGTGGACAGGACAGATGTCACTACGAGGTGCGGCGTATCCTGAAAGCCTTTGTCGACGCACAGTGGCTGGCGGACTTCGATGCACGCCTGGAGGTTTACCGCACAGCGCTGTCCCTGGCCACTGCTGAAGCGAACGGCAAGGTGGGAAGCAAGGGGGCCGCCGATGCTTGAGGCGCCGACGTACGCCCTGGACTTCGTGGCTGACGACAGCCGGGTGGGCTTTCGGCTGCAGCGGCTGGAAGTTCTGAACTGGGGCACCTTCGACAAGCGGGTCTGGCGCTACGAGCTCGACGGCCGCAACGGCCTGCTCACAGGCGACATCGGTTCAGGCAAGTCGACACTGGTCGATGCCATCACGACCTTGCTGGTGCCGGCGCATCGCGTCGCCTACAACAAGGCCGCCGGGGCCGATGCCCGCGAGCGGTCCTTGCGCTCCTATGTGCTGGGCCATTACAAGAGCGAGCGCAACGAGATCACGGGCAGCGCCCGGCCCGTAGCGTTGCGTGATGCGTCGAGCTACTCGGTCATCCTCGGCGTCTTCCGCAACGAAGGCTATGACCAGGCCGTGACGCTGGCCCAGGTCTTCTGGCAGAAAGACCCTCAGGGCGCGCCTGCACGCTTGTTCGTGGCGGCCGAGCGGGCACTGACCATCACCGATGACTTCAGTGGCTTCGGCAGCGACATCACCGCCCTGCGCAAGAAGCTGCGCGGCGCAGGCTGCGATCTGTTCGACAGCTTCCCGCCTTATGGGGCCTGGTTCCGCCGTCGCTTCGGCATCGAGCACGAGCAGGCGCTGGAGCTCTTCCACCAGACGGTATCGATGAAGTCGGTGGGCAACCTCACCGACTTCGTGCGCAGTCACATGCTGGAACCCTTCGACGTGGCCGGCCGCATCGAGGCGCTGATCCGTCACTTCGACGACCTGGACCGGGCGCACCAGGCAGTGCTCAAGGCCAAGCGCCAGGTCGAACTGCTGGCGCCGCTGGTCGAGGATGGCCGCCGGCACACCGCGCTGGTTGCGGAGATCCAAGGCTGGCGCGATGGGCGCGATGCGCTGCGGCCGTACTTCGCCCGGCTCAAAGGCGAATTGCTGGACCGCCGCCTTGCCTTGTTGGAAGAGGAAACCACCCGGCTCAACACCCAGATCGAACGCCTGGACGCGCAGCGCGATGCCGAACGCACCGAGATCGCGAAGCTGGAGCGCGACCTGCGTGACAACGGCGGCAACCGCCTGGAGGAACTGGCCGCCGACAGCCGGCGCCTGGGACAAGAGAAGGCGCAGCGCCAGCAGAAGGCCGATCGCCACTCGGCCTTGCTCGGACGCATCGACGAGGCAGCGCCCGCAGATGAAGCGGCCTTCTTCACTCAGCAGCAAAGCATCGCCACCCGCGCCGAAGGTTTGCGCGATCGCGTTGCCGACCTGATCAACCGCGAGCGCGAGGAGGACTTCGCGTTCCGCAAGAGCCGTGAAGAGCACACCGCCTTGTCGGAGGAGATCGACAGTCTCCAGCGGCGCAAAAGCAACATCGATGCCGCCCAAGTCCGGATCCGCGATGCGCTGTGTGCAGCGCTGTCGATCGGTGAGGACGAACTGCCCTTCGCGGGTGAGCTCATCCAGGTGCGTGACGACGAGCGCGAGTGGGAAGGCGCCGCTGAGCGCCTGCTGCGTGGCTTCGGCCTCGCACTGCTGGTCCCGGATGCGCACTACAAGGCCGTTGCGGATTGGGTCGACCGGCAGCATCTGGGTGCGCGACTGGTGTACTTCCATGTACGGCAGAAGAAGGCCGCTCACGGCCCCGCCGGCCTGCAACCACAGTCACTGGTGCGCAAGCTCGTCATCAAACCGGATTCGCCGCACTACGAATGGCTGGAGCAGGAGCTTCGCCATCGCTTCGATGTGGCGTGCTGCGACACGGGCGAGCAGTTTCGTCGCGAGGCCCGCGCCATCACGCGCGCCGGCCAGATCAAAGATCCTTCCGGGCGTCACGAGAAGGACGACCGCAGCCGCATCGACGACCGCAGCCGCTACGTGCTTGGCTGGAGCAATGCCGACAAGCTGCGTGCGTTGCGGGACCAGCGGGAACGTCTTGAGGGGAAGCTGGCCACGCTGGGGCAGCGCATCGGCGAGTTCAGCCAAGCGCGCAAGGAACTGGAAGGTCGACTCGAGACGCTCGCCCGACTGGAGGAGTTCACACGCTTTGCGGACATCGACTGGATGAGCCTGACTCGCGAGATTGCGGCACTTGCCGAGGAACGCGCGCGGCTCGAAGCCGCTTCGAACACCCTGCAAGAGCTGGGGCGCCAGTTGAAGTTGTTGCAAGACCGGCTGGGCGAAACCGAAAGCAGGCGCGGTGAGGCGCTGGGCAACCGTGGCGAGGCCAGAGCCAAGCGAACGGCGGCACAGGAACTGCGGGATCAGGCCCGTACTGTCTGCGATGCGATGCCGCTTGAGGAGGCCCAGATGGAGCGCCTGGAATGCTGGCGAGCCGAGGCACTGGGCGAGCATCAGCTGTCGGTCGAGTCCTGCGACAACCGCGAGCAGGACGTGCGCAAATGGCTGCAGGAGCGCATCGACGCCGAGGACAAGCGTCTGGCCCGACTGACCGAGCGCATCGTCAATGCCATGCGCGGCTTCAAGGAAGACTTCAAGGCAGAGACCGTCGAGATGGACGTGAGCCTCGCGGCGCTGCCGGAGTACGAGCGGATGCTCGCCGGATTGAAGAGCGACGACCTGCCGCGATTCGAGGCACGCTTCAAGGAACTGCTCAACGTCAACACCATCAACGAGATCGCCAACTTCAACGCCCAGCTCGCCCGTGAGCGGGAGACGATCAAGGAACGCGTCGACTTCATCAACCAGTCGCTCCAGGCCATCGACTACAACCCCGGCCGCTACATCAAGCTGGTGGCGCTGCCCAGCCCGGATGCGGAGATCCGCGACTTCCAGCAGGATCTGCGAGCGTGCACCGAAGGTGCCATGACGGGCTCGGCGGACGAACAGTATTCGGAGACCAAGTTCCTGCAGGTGAAGGCCATCATCGACCGCTTCCGCGGCCGTGAAGGACTGTCGGATGCCGACCGGCGCTGGACCAGCAAGGTCACCGACGTGCGCAATGGGTTCCTGTTCTCGGCCAGCGAGCGCTGGCGTGCCGATGGGGCCGAGCACGAGCACTACTCGGACTCGGGCGGCAAGTCGGGCGGCCAGAAGGAGAAGCTCGCCTACACCGTGCTGGCTGCGAGCTTGGCCTACCAGTTCGGGTTGGAATGGGGCGCGGTGCGCTCGCGCTCGTTCCGCTTCGTCGTCATCGACGAGGCCTTCGGGCGTGGGTCGGACGAGTCCGCGCAGTACGGACTGCGCCTGTTCCAGCAACTCAATCTGCAGTTGCTGATCGTCACGCCGCTGCAGAAGATCCACATCATCGAGCCCTTCGTGGCCAGCGTGGGCTTCGTGCACAACGAGGGTGGCCGGGACTCACGGCTGCGCTGCCTGTCGATCGAGGAGTACCGGGCGCAGAAGGCAGCAGGGATGGCCGAAACCAAGGCAACCGGCGGCGGCGCGGCAGCATGAGCTGGACCACGGATTCGGACCTGCGCGCCCAGGTGCAGCGCCTGTGGGATCGCGGAGACCTGCTGCGTGCAGCAGTATCGAATGCCGTCTCCTGGCCCCGGCGTCTGAGCCTGAAGGCTCCCGGCGCCGCGGACCTGTCTGACCGTTTCGAGGCGGTGCGTGACTGGGTGCGCGCCGTCGCCGACACCCCGCATGTACGGATCGACTGGCGGGAGTGGAATCATCGGGTTCAGGGGACGCAACGGCTGCCCGCGGCTGCCTGGGTCGACTCTCTTCAGGATGCCTTGGCCGTTATCGGCAAGGCACGCCAGGCCCAGCACTTCGACGTGCTGTGGCGGCAGACCGCGTCCGCGCAGCCGACACTGCTGGAGTGGATGTCCAGGCATCCACTCCAGGCCCTGGATTTGGCCAACCGCTGGGAACGCCTGCTGGCCGTCGTCGCGTGGCTGCAGGCCCACCCACGCCCTGGCGTGTATCTGCGCCAGGTCGATGCGCCGGGCGTGGACAGCAAGTTTATCGAGGCCCACCGTGGCGTGCTGTCCGAGCTGATGGCCTTGGCCTTACCGCCTGAGGCCATCGACACGCGCGCGAACGGAACAGCGCAGTTCGCCCGTCGTTTCGGCTTCCTGGATAAGCCGCTACGCATGCGGTTCCGTCTACTGGACCCGGCCTTGCCCAGCCTGCCCGGTTGCAAAGGACTGCCTGACATAACACTGGACGCTGCAAGCTTTGCGTCGCTGGCGTTGCCCGTCGAGCGAGTCTTCATCACCGAAAACGAGACCAACTTCCTCGCCTTCCCGGAGGTGGCGCGAGCCATCGTCGTCTTTGGCGCTGGCTATGGTTGGGAGGCGCTGGCGCGCGCCGCATGGCTGCATAGATGCCATCTGCACTATTGGGGCGACATCGACACGCACGGTTTCGCCATCCTCGACCAGCTGCGCGGCCAATTTCCGCATGCGGCGTCGTTCCTCATGGACAGTGAGACGCTGCTTGCCCATCGCTCGCACTGGGGCGAGGAGCCTGAGCCTGCGCGACACGACTTGTCGCGTCTCACAGCTGAGGAGGCTGCCGTCTATGACGACCTCAGATTCGATCGCCACGAGCGCAGGCTGCGAATGGAACAGGAGCGCGTGGGATTTGGCTGGTTGAGCGCGCAGCTGCGCAGCAGGCTGTGACGAGACTGATGGGATCCGCGAGCGCGGCCGAGATCCACCGCGAAGTGCCGCCTGCACGGGAAGAAGTGAAATCGATTCAATGGCGTGCCGGTCTGCACCGCACATAGAGGGAGCGCAGCATGGGTGGTCGTCGTGCAACATGCATTTTGTGGTTCGCAGTCTTTCCGGTCGCTGCTGCCGAAGGCGAGTTCCAGGCCTTCGGGCACCTTGCTGCTTCGGGTTCTTCGACGCCAGATGCGCGCAGCTGGCGCGATGGCGGGGTCGGTCGGTATTTGCCCCCGGACCCGCGCCTTTCCGCGCATATCGGACTGGAATGGCAGCCTTCGCTGGAATGGGATGTGCGGGTCCACGCACGACTGGACTCGGATGACAGCTTCGATGCGGCACCCGTCGGCTTGATCGAAGCATTTGCAGCACGGCGGTTCTATTCGGAGTCTGGTGCCGCCTGGCAGATCAAGGCAGGTCAGTTCTTCCTGCCAACGTCCCGGGAAGCGGTCGATCGCCTTTGGCAGTCGCCATATAACCTGAGTCTGTCGAGCTTGAATAGCTGGATCGCGGAGGAATTCCGGCCGATCGGCGTGGATGTCTCATGGAGAAATGCGCCGGAATCGGAATTCGAAACCGAATGGGCGGCGACCGTATTCGGAGGCAATGACACCGCAGGCGCTCTGCTGGCATGGCGCGGTTTCGCCAGTCACGATCGATTGTCCGCGTTCGGCGATGTCCTCAGGTTGCCGCCCTTGCCGACGCTGTCCGAGGAATTTTCCGGACAACGCGACGATGGCAGCCGGCCGTTCGGACCCGATCTCGATGGACGGCCCGGATACGCCGTGCGAACGCGATTCGGACAACGTGAACGCTGGAGATTTCTTGCCAGCTTCGTCGACAACCGCGGTGATCGTGCTTTGTATCGCGGTGAGTACGCCTGGCATACGGAGTTCGCCCAGTTCGGTTTCGAATGGTGGCCAGCAGACGGGTGGACCCTAGCGGCAGAACACCTGACTGGAAAAACCGACATGGGCTTTTCGGATTCGGCACGCGTGGATGTCGATTTCGAAACCACTTATGCATTGGCCAGCTGGCAATGGCATTCCGCATGGCGAAGTGCCCTACGCATCGAACGATTCCGGATCACTGATCGGGACGGCGTGGCGGAGAACAACGATGACCGCGGTCACGGCGTCACCGTGAGTCTGTTCTGGCAGCCCGACGACGATTGGCGGCTGGGACTCGAATGGCAACACATCGAGAGCCGTCACGCTGCCAGTGATCTGCTCGGCATCGACCGGGAAACCGGCGGGTCTGTCCTGCGCGGCGAAGTTCGCCGGTACTTCTGATCGACCGCACAATGTATGTTTCCAGGGTGGACGCAGGCGGGCTTTTCTGCCGGAAGCTGTACCCGGCCGACGAGCACATGCGAACCCTTGCTTGCGCCTGAATCCCATCAACGCCGGCCTCAGGACCATCACACTCGTGCCGACCATCGGCAGCGGATTGACGCTGGCGGAGCGTGATCGGCAGCACTCCATCGCGCCCTGGCAGGGGCAGTCCCAGCATGGCCCGGCCCGTTGGGCGTTCAGAGTGATCCGAACCTGTGGTTCTGACCGATCACTCCTCGCACCCTTGGCTCGAGGGGCTCCGGAATCATGGGCAAATAGAGACTTGTGCAGAAGTTACCTTGTGTCTAAAACAGCCAAAAGCTCAAAATGCCAGACTCTTCCCGGTTTCCATCGCCTCAATGAAGGGCGTTTTCAGCCGCTGGTATTCCTCACGACGGCCCGACGCCTCTGCCATGCAGCTCGACTTGAACGCTGAATACCGGGCCGCATCCGCAGGCGAGCCGAGCAGCCGGTCGCGAAACGCCAAGTGACGCCGCCATTCGGCGCTGTCGTGTTCGAGAACATGCACATGATGCGTGCGTCGAGGCGCGCCGAGAACGAAGTAGTGGCGTCGCGGGATGCCGTTTTCTCCGCGATACCGGTAACCGAGTGTTTCGAATCGCGGCACGAGCGCGTGGCCGCTTTCGTAGCTCCGGACGGCAATTGCGATGTCGAGAATGGGTTTTGCGGAGATGCCGGGGACTGCCGTACTGCCGATGTGCTGGATGTCCAGCGCGGCATCTCCAAGCGCAGCGGACAATCGACTGCTTTCGTACGAAAAGCGCATCGCCCATTCAGGGCCGACAGGGACCAGCCGCAGCTCGTCGGAGCGCAAGCCAAAGTCTGGTGCGTCTGGAGACATTGGTTTCCTGCTGCTCACTGCCTGAAGGTCGTGTGCCAGGCGGTGAGAACGTGCAGTTCCAGACCCTCGCCCTTCGCTTTCTTGAGGGGCATGGCTGTTACGACGCTCTGTCCCGCCGGCACAGAGGCTCGCTACAGCCCACGCACCCGGCAGGCAAGCAGCAGCAATCCGAAGCCGATGATCCACGACCATGTCGCCGCGGGTTCGGGGATGCGCACTACGCCGAACTGCGCGGCCAGCGCGACGATGAACAGCACGAGCGAGATGATCCAGACCACCAGGGTGGGTGCGTTGCCGACATTGCGCATGCGATTTCCTCGAGGTGACACGCAGAAACAAACGGTCGCGGCGGCTTTGCCGCCGACGGGGCGATGCAGTGTGTAACGCGGCGCCTGCCTGGCTGGCCCCCTGGCACCGGTGCCTGATGGTCTGCGCACCCCCGATACCTGTCAACCGCCCGACGGCTTGAAAAGTCCGCGGCGCTGAGGCCCTAACGCCAACACAGCGGAATCGCGCCGCCAAGCCCGATAATGCGCGGCTTGCCTCTTCACCCTGCAGGGCCGCTCCATGGTTCGTCGACTGGATTTGCCACCGGACGGGTTTACGCTCGATGACGCCTACGCGGCCGACTCGATGGAGGCCGTGGCGTCTTTGCCGCACGAAAGCGTCCATCTTTTCCTCAGCGACATTCCGTACGGCATCGGTGCCGAGGAATGGGATGTCCTGCATCGCAATACGAACAGCGCGTATCTCGGCAGCAGTCCCGCGCAGAAGAAGGCCGGCGCGCTCTTCAAGCGTCGTGGCAAGCCGATCAACGGCTGGTCGGAAGCGGACAAGGGGATCCCGCGCGAGTATTACGACTGGTGCATGAGCTGGGCGCCCGCCTGGCTGGCCGCGCTGAAGCCCGGCGGTTCCGCGATCGTGTTCGCCGGCCGCCGCCTGAGTCATCGCTGCATCGCGGCGCTGGAAGATGCGGGATTCAGCTTCAAGGACATGCTGGCCTGGGAACGCCGCCGCGCGCCGCACCGGGCGCAGCGCCTGAGCGCGGTGTACGAACGGCGCCAGGATGCCGCGTCCTCGTCCAGGTGGGAGGGCTGGCGGCTCGGTAATCTGCAGCCGACGTTCGAGCCGGTGCTGTGGTTTCAGAAACCCTACCGGACCGGCGGCACGATTGCCGACAACGTGTTGCAGCACGAGGTGGGCGCGTTCAATCAGACCGGCTTCGAACGTTACAACGGCACGGCGGAAAACATTCTCGTCAGGGCGGACGCCAGCGAACCGCTGGGACTGCATCCGACGCAGAAGCCGACGCGCGTACTGGAGTCGCTGATCGAACTGACGACGCTGCCGGGTCACCTGGTCGTCGATCCGTTCTGCGGCAGCGGCTCCACCCTCGTCGCGGCGAAAAATCTCCGTCGTCGCTATCTGGGTTTCGACAGCGATCCGCAGTACATCGAAACGACGAGGCAGCGGTTGGCGGATCATCCGCGATAAGAAACGATCGCGTGCGCCGCGCATGAAACGCCCGCGCGAGCGCGCGGGACACTCACGTGAATCGTGCGCCTCGCCTCGATCGCTTAGGGCCGCGCCGGTGGCACTCGAGGGCGATGCTAAAGTGCGCGGACCTTCCGCCCTGCCGTGAGCGACACCATGAATGAGCTAGTCCCCTATCCGATCGGCACGCCGGGCCAACCCTGGGGCGACGCGGAAAAGGCCGAGTGGCGCGCGCAGCAGACGCGTCAGCGCAGCTACGTCACCGACGTGGTGGACGCGATCGAGAGACTGCGTTCGCGCTTCGAGGTCGTGGAGTACGGTCGCCTCGACTACGCCCCCGACAGCTATGCGCTGCTCGCGATCAGGAGCCGCGAGTGGCGCGACGATCTGCCCGGCGTGCTGGTGACCGGCGGCGTGCACGGCTACGAAACCAGCGGCGTGCACGGTGCCTTGCGCTTCGTCGAACAACATGCGGACGACTATGCAGGCCGCGTCAACCTGCTCGTCGCGCCGTGTATCAGCCCCTGGGCGTACGAGCGGATTCACCGCTGGAACGCGCAGGCCGTCGACCCGAACCGTTCGTTCCGCGAGGACAGCCCGGCAGCGGAATCCGCGGCGCTGATGCGGCTGGTCGCGCCGCTGCGCAATCGCGTGCTGGTGCATATCGACTTGCACGAGACCACCGATACCGATGAAACCGAATTCCGGCCGGCGAAGGCCGCGCGCGATGGCGAAGACTCGGTTCCCGGCGAAATACCCGACGGCTTCTATCTGGTCGGCGACAGCGAGAATCCACAGCCGGCGTTCCAGCAGGCCGTGATCGCGGCGGTGGCCCGAGTCACGCATATCGCAGCGGCCGATCGCAACGGCGAGATCATCGGTTCGCCGGTCGTCGCGCCCGGCATCATCACTTATCCGGTACGCAAGCTCGGCCTGTGCGCCGGCATCACGCAGGCGCGCTATACGACGACGACCGAGGTCTACCCCGACAGTCCGCGCGCGAGTACCGAGCAATGCAATGCCGCGCAGGCGGTGGCCGTCTGCGCGGCGATCGATTTTGCGTTGAGCCATTGATGCGGCTGCGTAGCGCGCGCGCCGCGGGCCGGCACGCACGCACGGCCGTCTGCCATGCGCGCATACCTGGCACCGCAATACATCGCTGGCGCTGACCGCCAGCGTCCCGCCGCGACGTTTCCGCTTGCCGTCACATGGTGAAGCCGTCTCCGGTTTTTCAACGCTGTGACAACGCGCCAGCGACAGTATCCGGCAGAACGACGCGCAAGTCGGGCAGCGAGGCGAGGAAATCCCGCGCATCGAACGCCGCGCCGGGAGAGACGACGCCGCGCGCCTTGCTGCGGCCGTCGACGAGACGCTGCACCGCCTCGACGATCAGCGGCGCGCTGATCGCATAGATGTCGCGCCCGTGCGCCGTGGCGCGGCGCGTCTCGCCGTTTCTGCGCAGTTCGATATCGATCGCGAAGACCTGCGCGGAGCGTCCGTCCGCCTCGGCCGGCTGCGGTGCTGGCGTAGCCGGATCGCGCAGATCGACCAGCGGTGCCAGGTTCATGTACGAATGCACTTCGGCGCAGCGCACGTGCCGCGAGAGCGTGACGATCTCGGACAAGGGCAGCGCGACCACGGGCTGTCGGCCGAACGGTGCCGGGAAGATCCATTCCCGCGTCGGTGCCGGATCGGCCAGCGGCTGCAGACTGCCGTTCGCCACGACCAGACGCCGGAAATGATTGCGTGCACCCGTGAGTCGCGTGCCAGCGGTCGGATGCCAGCTGTCCAGCGCGATCGCGATATCGATGGCGTCCGCATACTGCCAGTCGTCCAGCGCGGCGGTGGCGAGCAGGTCGGCCAGTCCGCCGTAGAACGCCATGGCCGGCACCACCGCGACGTCCGCCTGCTTCGCTGCATCGTCGTAGCCCGCGGCGACGTCGAGCACCGCCTGCTGCTCGGCGCAGAGGTCGAGATAGTGGATGCGGGCGCGCAATGCCGCGTCGATCACCGGCAGCGCCGTGTCGAGAAACGGGCCGGCGCAGTTGATGACGGCGGCCGCGCCGTCGAACGCGCGATCCAGCGACGGCGCATCATCGATCGCCGCGGCGCGCGTTTCCAGGTCCGGGAACTGCGCTCCGAGCGTGGCCAGTCGGTCCGCATCGCGACCGGACAGGACTGGCGTCCATCCGCGTCGGCACAACTCCGCGACGACGAAGCGTCCGGTATGTCCGTAGGCGCCGAAGACGGCGACCGTGTGATTCGTACGTGGCAAAACCCTACTCCCGTGTGGACCGGTCATCCGGATCCGGCTGTAGACAGGAGACCATCGCGCACCGTTCGGCGCTGTCGGAATCTTTAGGTGTTTGCGCGCGACGGCACGACGCGCCTATTCCCGAAGCAGGCCGGCCGTGCAACGACGACGGATTGGCGGAGCGGCCGGGTGTGGCGGCCCAACGCGCCAGCCGTTGTTTCCGTGGCCGGCATCCGACGCGCTATCGTCATCGGAACGTTGCTACTCGCCGCTTTGCGGCGGCGATGGCGACGCCCATCAAAACAAATGGCAGACTGGCATCTTACGCAATGGAAATAGCGCCCATGCTGCACTACCTGTCGCGCGTTCTCGCGCTGGTCGCCATGCTTGTATCGCCCGTTGCGCTGGCCACGATGCAGCAACCCGATTTGCTCCTCGTCGACGGCCAGCAGAAAGCCCTGCTGACCAGTCCACTGCAGCCGTTTATAGCCGCCAATCCGAATGTCGTGCCACTGGCCGAAACGGTCAGCTCAGGCAACCGGCGAGGCTACATCGCACACTGGAAGATCAGTGCCGGTGAGCTGGTGCTGACGAGCCTCATGGTCAACAAATGGCGCGTCAAGGGCGGGCGCGAGGAACTCGAACCTGAGGAGTCATTGCGTCAGGTGTTCCCCGGCAGGGCACCCGTCGTTGCGCGTTGGTACTCGGGCGTAGTCATACTGCGGCATGGCGGCCGGTCGGGACCGATACCCGAAGGCCGGCGTGTGGGGACGTTGCTTTATCGCGTCTACACGCTGCGAAAAGGAAGACTGATCGAAACGCAGGATCTGGATACGCTGGAACTCAGCGATCTGTATGAGCGAAAGTTCAGCACCTACAAACTTACTCCGATGTTCGAGCAACACCGGGACATCGTCATGAAAGACTGGGCCGGCACCGCACAGGAGGCAGAGCAGATCCTGCATCGAGACGCGAAAGAATATTATCTTGCGACGGAATAGCGGCAGATCTCGGCAAGAAATCGATACCGACAAGTACTGAACCCGGTCATGCCAACGGTGCCACACCTAGCGCAACGATGCTGACCCGGCGACATCTGTACGCCGGATGCAACGTTCCCGCTTTTATACCGAACACAAAAGCCTCGACCGACGATCTCGCCGGAATTGCCGCCATGCCACCCGAACCCTACTACCTGCTCTATTGGCTGATCATTGGCTGCGAGGCGGCCTTCTGGCTCGTGCTGGTGGCCGGACTGGCGTCGCGCTATCTGCTGCGTCGCGAGCGCCTGAGCCGCGCGCTGCTGCTGTCGCTGCCGGTCGTGGACATCCTGCTGGTCGCCTTCACCGCGGCCGATCTCAAGTCCGGCACGACCGCCACGGTGGCCCACGGGCTGGCGACGGCCTACGTCGGCTTCACCGTGGCCTTCGGCACCGTGATGGTGCGCTGGGCCGACCAGCGCTTCGCCCACCGGTTTGCCGGCGGTCCGACGCCGACCAAGGCTCCCGATCGCGGCTGGCCTGCGGTCCGCTATGAACTCGAACTCTGGCTGCGCAGCATCGGCGCATGGACCATCGCGCTGATCGTCCTGATCGGACTGATTGCCTATGTGGACAATGATGCAATCACACAACCGCTGCATCAGTGGTTTCGCATCGCCCTGGGGTCGGTGTTCCTCTGGTTTGTTTTCGGACCGGTGTGGAGTGTGGTTTTCTTCCGCCGGGCGGCGAAGTGAACCGTTGCGGATTCGAAACAGCGTCAACGCCGATGTCGCCGCAAGGGTCGCCCGCCGCGCTTACCACCACCGCTCAGGTCCTGCGCCCGCGCTCAGCGCGGCGCAAACGGCAACACGTTGTGGATGCACGCCGCCGCGACGGCGGCCTGGCCGACCGCAACGGAGATCTGATTCAGCCCGCTGACGATGTCGCCGATCGCGTACAGACCCGGCACGCTCGTCATCTGGCGGCGGTCGACGTCGATCTCGCCGCTGTCGTCGAGCCGTGCACCGACCGATGCTGCAAGCGCCGCGCACGTGTCCACGCCGAGAAACGGATAGACCGTGTCGAAGGTTTCCTCGGTACCGTCGGGCTGCACATAGCTCACTCTATAACCGTCGAAACGCAGCGTGCCGCCGTGCGCCCGCACGTCGATCCCGACGCTGCGCAACTCGCTCAGGTCGACGCTATCGGTCGAGGTGGTCGGCAGCAGCGTTACCTGGGTGGAGTAGCTGCGCAGGAATCGTGCGTGGCCACCGATGGTTTCGGCCGGCCCGTAGACGCCGATGCGCTGATCACTGGCCTCGAACGCGTCGCAGACCGAACACAGGCGCAGCGCGCCGCAGGCAATCGCCTCGGGCACCCAGTCCTGCGCGGGCAGACGATCGACCACGCCGGTAGCCAGCACGACGCAGCGCACGCGCCAGTGGTGCGACCCGGCGCTGACGAGAAACCCGTCGCCGTCGATGCGCAGGCCGTCGACACGTCCGTTTTCGAAGTGCGGATCGAACCCTTCGGCCTGCGCGCGCATGCGCCGCAGCAGGTCGGTGCCGTGCACGCCATGCGGGAAGCCGGGACAGTTGTTGCTTTCGGGAATCCAGCGCGCGCGGCTCTGGCCGGCATCGACGACGATGCAGCTGCGATGGAAACGCCGCAGGTACGTGGCCGCCGTCAGCCCGGCAGGCCCGGCGCCGACGATAAGCACGTCGCTGTCGAACGCGGTACGGACGTCGCTGTCGCTCATTGCCTGCTCCTGGGTGTCACCGGTCGAGACGCGTCGTGCGCGCAGTGGGCGTCGATAGCAGCTACCACGTGAAACATGCGACAACGCGTGACGGCAGCGGCATGCCAATGCCATCGCCCATCACGCCATCAACGAACGAGGCCGCCGTTGCGGCCTCGTTCGTCTCAGGGCAGCCGCGAGCGCCTCAATGCGTATGGGCGTCGGCCGGCGCTGCCGGCGGCGTATCCACCGCGTTCGCCGGCGTCACCATCGGCGCATCCACGAACGGCTTGATGCCGAACTTCGGATACACCTCGCTCGGGTAATAGAACACCCCTTCCTTGACCACCATGGCGATGCGCTTGATCGCCTTGAGGTCCGTGGTCGGGTCGCCGGGTATCAGGAAAAAATCCGCGCGCTTGCCCTTTTCGATCGAACCGGCGCGCTGCTCCTCACCGAGGTAGCGTGCGCTGTCGAAGGTCGCACGCTTGAGGATTTCGGGCGCGGTCATGCCGGCCTTCTGGTACAGCTCCAGCTCGCGGTGATAGGTGAAGGAGCCGCCGGTATCGGTGCCGAACACGATGAATACGCCGCGCTCGTGCAGCTTCTTCACGACCGCGATGATCTTGTCGAACGCGCCGCGGTAGGCCGCGTCGTCGCCGGGCGCGGAGGTATCGACCCAGGCCTTCATCGCGTCGCGGCGCGTGCCGACCGGAAGATGGTCGATGTAGTCGACCGCGCCGGGCGGCACCTGGCCGTCGCGGTTGTGGGTCAGCGCCTCGTGGATGCCGAGCGTCGGATCGATCGCCTTCTTGCCGTTCACCATGAGATCGATGGTGTGCTGCACTTTAGTGCTGTCGAGATCGAGCGCGGGCAGGCGCTTGAGCGCGGTCAGGCGGAACAGCGTGCGCGTGTCTTCGCCGGGGCCGATCACCCAGCCGAGCACGAACTGGTTGATGTGGGTCAGCTCGTCGTAGCCGGCCTCGATCATCTGGTCGGCATTCGCGAAAGCGGGCACGTGGCCGGAGACACGCATGCCCAGGCGATGCGCCTCGGCGACCATCGCCGGCACCCACGCCGGCGTCATGCTGTTGTAGATCTTGATTTGCCAGAAGCCGCGCGCGCCGTACCAGCGCACGGCCTCGAGCGCCTTTTCCTCGCTGTCCACGACGAAGCCGTTGTTCGCGCTGAACGGACTGCGGCCTTCGATGAAACCGGAACGGACGACGTGCGGGCCGGCAATCTCGCCCGCGTCGATGCGCTGGACCAGCGCGTCGAGCACGGCGTTGTCGTTGCCCATGTCGCGCATGGTCGTGACGCCGGCGAGCAGATTGAGCATCGC
>JBBQZR010000060.1:0-39560 GCA_038207515.1 Lysobacterales bacterium
TGTATGACCAACCGGCGTCCGGGGGGTTTGCTCGGCGGTAGTGGCGGCCTTGTCCGCGGCTCGCCGCGGGGCACGGCGCCCGCGCCTCGTCCGGCGGTATCGATCGCGGCGGCAATGGTCGCGATGTCTGCGCCATCGAACAGCGTCCTGAACGGCAGGTCCACATCGAAGCGGTTGCGAATCTGTGCCAGCAACTGGGTCGCGAGCAGCGAATGCCCGCCGATCTCGAAAAAATTGTCGTACACGCCGATGGAAGCGCCGGCCAGCTTCAGCACCTGCGCCCAGACATCGACCAGCTGTTGTTCGAGCGGCGTGCGCGCGGCGACGTGGCGCCGGTCCGGCTGCAGCGTCAGGTCCAGGCGTTCCAGCGCGCGCCGGTCGACTTTGCCGCCCGGGGTCAGCGGAATCGCCGGCAGAGCCGCGAATACCTGCGGAATCATGTGCGCCGGCAGGGTCTGCCGCAGATGTGTACGCAGATCGTCCGCGGTCGGCTGCGCGCCGTCGCGCGCGCGGTAGAACGCCACCAGCTGACGGTTGACCGCCTCGCCGCGTGCGACCACGACGGCACTGTCGATCTGTGCATGGGCGTGCAGGCAGGCCTCGATCTCGCCGGGCTCGATGCGAAAGCCGCGGATCTTCACCTGTGCGTCGATGCGACCCAGATATTCCAGCGTGCCGTCCTCGTGCCAGCGAGCCAGATCGCCGGTCCGATACATGCGTGTGCCGCGCACGAAGGGATTTGCGACAAACCGCTGCCGGTTCAGCTCGGGCCGCTCCCAGTAACCGCGCGCGACCCCGTCGCCGGCAACGCACAGCTCCCCGGCCACACCCGGCGGCTGCGGATTGCCGTAGCGGTCGAGCAGGTAGATCTGGGTGTTCGCGATGGGCCGGCCGATGGATACCGTGTCGCGCCCCAGCAGCAACGTCGGCGTGACCTCGATCGTGGTGCAGAAGATCGAGGCTTCCGTCGGGCCGTACCCGTTGTGCAGCGCGATACCGGGATAGCGCTCGAGAAACGCGCAAGCTTTGGCGTAGTCGAGTTTTTCCCCACCGACGAAGATGCGGCGAAGGCTCGAGATATCGATCCCCGCGCCGGCCAGTTCATGAAAAAACGCGGTCGGCAGGGCCAGTACGCTGACCTGGTGCCCGACCAGCAAGGATTCCAGCAGCGGCAACGACAGCAGGGTTTCCTTCGCCGCCAGCACCAGCCGCGCACCGCTGTTGAGGATGCGGAATACCTCTTCCATGAAGAGATCGAAGCTCAGGCTGGAAAACAGGATCTCGGTGTCGTCCGCGCCGATCCCTAAGCGGGCGCGCGAAAAAACGTTCTGGTTGACCACGCCACGGTGTTCGACCAGCACGCCCTTGGGCTGCCCGGTCGAACCCGAGGTATAGATCAGATAGGCCGGATCGCCGGCACCCGCGACGCGCCGCAATTCGGCACCGCCAGCCTCGCGCGCAGCAACGTCGTGCCCCCAGGACGAGGCCGCGTCGTCCCAGCACAACACCTGCACGGCCGGCGGCAGTCCGGGCTCCAGCCGCTGCGCGAAACGCTGCCGGGTGAGCAGCAGCGTCGCGCCGCTGTCGCCCAGCATGTAGGTCAGGCGTTCCACCGGGTAGTCCGGATCCAGCGGCACCACGACCGCGCCGGCGCGGAGAATGCCGAACAGACCGATCAGCAGCGGCGGCGAGCGATCCATGCACAGGCCTACGCGGCTGCCGGCGCTTAGACCAATCGCCTGCAGATGGATGGCGAGATCGCGGCTGGCCGCTTCCAGCTCGGCATACGTCGTCGTCTCGCTGCCGTGGACCAGCGCCGTGCGCTGCGGCTGCACGAGGGCCTGCTGCACGAACAGGTCGTGGATGCAGGCCTGCTTGGGATATGACGCGTGGGTATCGTTGAATTCCCGCAGCACCAGATGCTCTTCCGCCTCGGACAGGATCGCGAAAGCGCCCAGCGTGCCCAGCGGGTCTGCACGAATCGCCTGGAGCAGGCAGACATAGTGGGCCAGCAGTCTGGCCACGGTGTTGCGCGTGTAGCGGCGCATGCCGTACTTCAGCTGCAGCACGAACGATGCGCCGGCATCGAACACGTCCAGCGAAAGATCGGAATCGCCTTGCTGCACGATGCTGCCGAGGTAGTCGGTATCCGGTCCCGGTTCGCCAGCAGCGCGGGAGAACTCCGATGGATGCAGGAAATCCTGGAACGCGTAGGAAACCTGGAAGATCGCGTTTTCGCCGGCGGCGCGGCTGCGCGAGCGCTCTTGCATCAGCGCGAACGGATATTCGGAGTGATAGAGCGCCTCCATCATGGTCGCCTGCGTGTCATGCAGGAAATCCACGAAGCGGCGCTGGCCGTCGCACCGGATGCGCAGCGGCACCATGTTCACGAAATAGCCGATGTCGCCGGCGTAATGCTGTCTGCTGCGCGGCGATACCGGCATGCCGACGACGATTTCGTCCTCGCCGCTGTAGCGATGCAGCAGTACCGCATAGGCCGACAGCACGATCGCCGACGGCGTCGCGCCGTGTTCGCGCGCGGCCTGGCGCAACCAGGCCGAAAGATCCGGCGGCAGCGTTTCCGTCAGCGTGGAACCCTCGCCGTCATCGGGTACTGCCGGCAGCGGCAACTGCGGCACGAGTTCGAAGGCCGAGGGAATCCCCTCCAGCTGACGCTGCCAGTACGCCGCGTGCTTGGCGCCGTCGGGCGATGCCAGCAGCGCGGCTTCGGCGGCGACGAAATCCGCGTAACCCGACGGTGCCGCGACAGCAGCCGGCGGCCTGCCCTGCAGCAAGCCGCGATAGTCGGCCAGCAACGCCTTGAGCAGCACCACGGCGGAACCGCCGTCGAAGATCAGGTGATGGACGGTGATCAGCAGCACCGAACGCTGCGCGTCCTGGCGGAACAGCGCGATGCGTACCAGCGGACCGTCTTGCAGATCGAACGGTATGCCAGCCTGGCGGCGCAGGAATGGCAGCAGCTGCGCGTCGTCGGCGGGCGCGGGTTCGCTGCCGTGCACGCTGCCGCGGCAGCGCGGATCGGCGCGCAGACACGCCACACCGTTTTCGTCGACCACATGCGCCGTCAGGATCGGATAACGGTCGAGCACGCCGGCCCAGGCACGCTGCAGCAGCGGCAGATCGACCTCACCGTGGAATTTGAGGCAAAGCGGAATGTTATACGCCGTGGACGCCGGATCCAGGCGCTGCAGCAGGTACAGCGCGCGCGCACCGACAGACAGACCGAACGCCGGCGCACCGTCGCTGCCGATCTGCGGCACGGGCACCGGCGCGTCGGCCTGCTGGCGCGCGTGCAACAACGCCAGCAGTTCGCTCTTGTGCTGCGCGATCGCGGCTTTCAGCGGCGCCGTCAGCGCACCCTTGTGCGCATAGCAGTGCAGCTCACCGGCTTGCACCGCCAGCCGTATGCGCTGGCTAGCGAGCGCCTGCAACAATTCCACTACTGTCGCCATGCCCCTTCCCCCGTCTGCTGGTTCTCCCGCGACTCCCGGCGGGCACGCGCTCCGACGCGCCCGGCGCAGCAGGCGGTCGCGTGATACGTCTAGCCGTGCGCAGCCATGCGCACGCCCTGTCCAATCAGGCGATCGTCGACCAGCTTGCCGTCGAACAACGACACCTGTCGCTGCGCCTGCTCGGCGGAACGGGGATCATGCGTGACCATCACGATCGTGCTGCCCTTGCGATGCAAGGATGCGAGCTGGTCCATCACGATCTGCGCGTTCTTCGAGTCGAGGTTGCCGGTCGGTTCGTCAGCGAGCAGTACCTTGGGCTTGCCCACGAGCGCACGCGCGATGGCGACGCGCTGCTGCTGGCCGCCTGACAGTTCCGCCGGATAGTGCTTCTGGCGGTGCCCGATCTCGACCTGCTCCAACGCCTCGACGACCATATCCTGACGCTGCTTGCGCGAAAGGTCGTTGCGGAACGTCAGCGGCAGTTCGACGTTCTCGAACACGCTCATGTCGCCGATCAGGTTGAAGGCCTGGAAGATGAAGCCGATCTCCTGGTTGCGCACGCGCGCCTGCTCGGCTTCGCCGAGGCCGGACACTTCGGTGCCGTTGAGCAGGTACTTGCCTTCAGTGAAGGAGCTGAGCAACCCCATCACCGACAGCAGGGTTGATTTGCCGCAGCCCGACGGACCGCTGATCGACACGTACTCGCCGGCATCGATGGTGAGATGGATGTTGTTGAGCGCCCAGGTTTCCAGATCGTCCGTGTAGAAGATCTTCTTGACAGCCTGCAATTCGATCAGGTGTTGCTTGCTCATGACGATCTCCTGTGCGCCGGCATGTTCCGGGCAGTGCGTTGTGTATGACGCTGGATGGCGGCGGCCGCGCCGCCGATGTGCCGCTGCTGTCGCGACGGTGCCGCCACAGCGTCCGATTCCGTTTCAAACAGGGCTCTCACTCGTAGCGCAATGCTTCGCCAGGCTCGAGCCTCACCGCCCTGCGGGTCGGGAAGTACGAGGCCGAGAAGATCACCACGAACATCATCACCAGCACGCCGAAGATGACCACCGCCACCCGATCCAGTGCGTTGGGTATCACCGACGCCATCAGGTTCGTCACTACGACGCCAAGGCAGCCGCCGACCAGCGCGATGGCGAGATAGATCGCACCCTGGCGTATGAAGATGCCGGTGATGCGTGCGGTCGTGCTGCCCAGGGCCCGGCGCACGCCGATTTCCTGGGTACGCTGCGCCACGGACCGGCTGATCAGTCCGAACAGGCCGCTCGCGGCCAGCAGCAGGGTGATACCAACGATCACGCTGAATACCGGAATGATCGACGCGAAACCGATATCCAGCGCCGCCAGCAGATCGTCGAGCTTCTGCAGGTTGTGCAGCGGCAGATCGCGATCGACTGTGAATGCCGCTTCGCGAATCGCGCTCGCGCTGCTGTTCGCCGTTGCGGGCGCGTTGACGATGACGTGGAACGAGGCCGGCGCGGCCTGACGCATCGCGCGGTAGATCACGCCGCCGTCGCGGTAAGGCTGCCCGGCCACGTGCGACACCACGCCCACGATGGTCAACCAGGGACCGTTGCCGGCAGGATCGAGCTGGATGCGCCTGCCCAACGGATCCTGGTCGGGCCAGTAGCGCTTGGCCGTGTGCTCGTCGACCAGGGCCACGCTCAGTGAAGTCGCCGAATCCGTGCTGTCGAACAGCCGGCCCGCGCGCAGGCTGAGGCCAAGCACGTCGAAGTAGTTGTCGGCCACGGCCGCGACGGGCAACCTCAGCGCGCCTTCGCTCGCCGCAGCCTCGCGGTTCTCGATCACCACCGGCGCTTCAACCGGCCGCGTCGGCACGGCGGTCGCGAACGTCACCGCGGAACCGGGCAGACGCGCGCCGATCGCGCTCGACAACTCGTTCCAGTAGTTGATCCGCGCCGCGGCGTCTGGGTATTTGGTACCGAACACCGTCGGGTCGGTCGACACGTGCACGCCGGCCGTGGCCACGCCCTTGGCCTTGCCTGCCTCGTCGCTGACCGCCACGACGAGACTCGCGCAGATCACCAGCAGCATGCAAGAAATGATCACCTGGATGCCGACCAGGATCATCGCGCTCTTGGAACTGCCGCGACCTGAGGAAACGCCCTTGCCGCCGCTGGCGATGACCTTGGCGGCATCCTGCCGCGACATGCGCCAGGCGGGAATCAGCGTGCTCGCGAGCCAGACCACCGCGGCGGCGACAATCGCTGCGAGCAGATCGATCGCACGCATTTCGGGATAGTCCGGCGGGAGGCCCGAGGCCAGTACCTGCGACGGGAAATCCCGGATGCTCTGGCCCCACTCGATGCCGATCATCGCCAGGCCTATACCGACGACCAGTCCCAGCACGACGATGACGACCGATTCCAGCAGGCACTGGCGCAGCAGGCGCGCGCGCGTGGAACCCAGCGCCGAGCGCAGGGCAAGTTCTCGGCTGCGTTCCAGCAAGCGAGCATAGAAGATCATGCTGATGTTGACCGACCCCAGCAGCAGCACGGCGATCGCGATGAAGCCCGACACGATGATCACCGGCATGTTGGCGTGGCTGTAGATGCGGTACGCCGGAAACAGCGCCACGGTGCGCGTCGCATCGAAATTTCCGCTGTAGCGCCTGTTGACGTCGTTGACCACCGGCTGGAGTTCGTTCATCACCGTGTCGGCGGTCTGGCCGGGCTCCAGACGCACGAGCGCGGCGAAGTTCAGTGCCGAATCCGACGGTGCCGCCAACGGCTGCAAGGCCAAGGGGAACCAGACCTCGAAATCCCGGAATGCGTAGAAGTCTTTCGGCATCACCGCGACGACCTGCATCGGCTGCGCGTCGATGCGCACCTGCTTGCCGACGATGGACGCGTCGGCGGCGAAATATTTCTGCCAGGCTTCGTGGCTCAGGATCACGACCGGCGCCGAACCGCTCTGCCCGTCGGTTGCATTGAACAGCCGTCCCAGCTGCGGCGGCACGGCCATGGCCGTGAACAGGCTCGGGCTGATGACGGCAGCGCGCAAGGTGTTGCTCTCCTCGCCTTCGCTGAGCACCGCCTCGCGATCGGCAAACGCGCCAATATGGTTGACCACCCGGCGCCGATTGAGCAATTCCTGGTAGGTATACGAATCCAGGAGCGGACGGGCGCGCTCGGTCGCCTTCGGCGAAATCTGCACGCTGAGCCAGTTGCCCGAATCGCTGAACGGCAGCGGCCTGAACGCGATCGCATAGTCCATGACGAAGACAAACAGTGCCAGACCGACACTCAGCGCGACGACCAGCGCGGACAGCAGCGAATGCGTCATGGTCTTGCGCAGCAGGCGCAGAGCGTATCTCAGGTCGAACCACAGGTTCGTCAGCATTGACTAGCTCACTTTGTATTGATTGAAATACGGCTGGGTTTGAAATACCGCTGCGATTGAAAAGCGGCTTGAAAATTCGACGCCCGTCGTGTGTCGGCGCTGCTTTGGCCGCTCAGTTCAGCAGAATGCGTTCCTTGCTCTGCCATTCGCCCGTTTCCGAGGTGATGATGCGATCGCCGGCCTCCAGTCCGGCCAGCACCTGCAGATAATCGAGCGAAACCTTGCCGGCCTGGATCGGCACCCGCGTCGCGTAGGCGCCGCCGGAGTCGAGCTTGTAGACGGCGATCGACGCGTTGGATTTCACGTAGGCCGGCCGGCCCACGTACAAGGTGTCGGGCAACTGGCTCAGGTACACCACGCCTTCCACCGGCAGCTGCGGCCGCGCGCCGGCAGGAATGGCCCCCTTCAGATCCACGTCGACGATCACGGTGCCGTCGGTGACTGCCGGGTCGACGCGTGTCACCGCGCCGTCCACGGTGCCGTTGCGCGTGTCGACGACGACGTTCTGGCCGATCTGCACTTCGGTCGCTTCGCGGGCCGGCACACGCAGCTCTGCGTACAGCTGGTCGGGTTGGGCAATGCGCCCTATCGGTGCGCCGGGCTGCAGTTGCTGGCCGACATCGACCGAGATCTCCTGCACCACACCGTCGATGCCGGCGACGATGCGCAGGTTCGCGACCTGGTCGCGGGCACGTCCCAGCGCCTTGGCCAGCTCATCGACGCGGGACTGCTTGACGTCGAGCTGCACTTTCACGTTGTCGCGGATCGCCTTGAAGCGGTTCTGCTCGAGTGCGTACTGTTCGGTGGTCTGGGCCACCGTGAGCTTGCTGTTGTCGTAGTCGATCTCCGACACGATGCCGCGACCGAACAGTTTCGTTTCCGCGGCCAGACGGCCCTGCGCCTTCTGCATGTCGAACTTGGCCTGGGTCAGCACGGATTCCTGGTTCAGCAGGTTCGCGCGCTGTTCGGCCTCGGTGGCCTTGGTTTCGTTGACCGCACCTTCCCAGGCGGATTCGGCTTCGTCTGCACTCGCTACCAGCTGCGGATTGCCCAGCTCCACCAGCAGGTCGCCGGTCTTGACCACATCACCGGGCTTGACCGCTGCCTTGGCGACGCGACCGGTTACCTGCGAGGCGATGTATTCGACATGGCGCGGCAGTAGCTGGCCGTTCGCATGCACTTTTATTTCCAGCGCGCCGCGCTTGACCGTATCGATGGTGACCTTGCTGCGTTCCACGCGCTGCGTGCTGAAGTCAATGCGCGCGAGCGTGATGCCGCCGCCGAGCAGTGCGCAGACGGCAATCGCAGCGATGACGGCGCGCTTGTTGAAGCCGGATTTCGGTTTGTCACGGGCGTAGTCCATAAGCGTCTGATAGCAACCCTTGTGCCAATGGATACTTGTCAGAAAAACAGCTACTTATAAAACTGCAGGACTGGCCAGTCCCGGAACCGGGACAGACCAGTCCTGAAACTGGGCTGACGTGCAGAGACGCGCAGGATGGAAGACGGCTCCTGCGGGTCGCCGGCGCGCACCGCCTCGGCGGATGCGCGCCGGCCGCTACGGCGTCAGCGCCGCCGCGTCGGCGCCGGCCGGCATCAGCATGCGGGCCAGCGCCTGCACAGCCGCGCCGCGCAGCACCGAGTAGTGATCCGCATCGAGCGCGTGGACCTGCGGCGCGCGCGGCAGCACGGCATTCCAGCCATAGTCGGGCGGCCACTGTGCAGCGTCGGCCAGTGCCCGTGTCGCACGGAACAACAGCACGTCGATCTCGCGCGGAAGAACCTGCGGCCGGTAGGCCCGGTAATTGTCCCGGCTGACCTGGAGTACGCCATACAGCGTCTCGTACTGCGCGTGGTCCAGGTCGATGCCGTGTTCGCCGAGAACGACGAGCAGCTGTCCGACCGGCATCGCACGCAGCTGCGCGGCGCTGAGGTCGAACGGCTGGCCGCCCTGTCCGGCCATTTCCACGCAGAGCTGGCGCATGTCCTCGAACTCGTCCGCCGGGGCCTGTGCATACAGCACGGCCGGCGTGGCGGCATCGATGAGCGCCAGATGTTCCACCGTCTCGCCCTGCTCCAGCAGCTGCCGCGCCATCTCATAGGCCACGACGCCGCCGTAGGAATGCCCGATGAGGCGGTATGGACCACGCGCCTGCACGGCACGGATTGCCGCGATGTTCGCGGTGGCCTCGGCCTCCACGCTGGCCGGCGGCGCCGTACCGTCGAGCCCGATGGCCTGCAGCGCGTGGAACGGCTGCTGCGGACCGAGTGCGCGGCTCAGTTCGCGGAAGCTCAGCACGTTGCCGCCGACGCCCGGCAGCGCGAACAGCGCCGTGCGCTCGCCGGCGGCCTGTATCGTCACCACCCGTTCCGCGGTTGCTCCCGACGAGGTTCGCGCGCGCAGGCTTTCCACCAACTCGGCGAGTTGGCCGATGGTTACCTGGTCGAACAGCGCGCGCACCGGCAGTGCCACGCCGAGCTGCGCGCGGATGCGGTACAGCAGTTGGGTGGCCAGCAGCGAATTGCCGCCCAGCTCGAAGAAATTGTCGTTGACGCCGATCTTCGCCTGCTCCAGCACGAAGCCTTTTTCCTTGAACACATGCGCCCAGATTTTCGCCAACGCCCGCTCGGTGTCGGTGCGCGGCGCGATGTATTCCTGGCTCGACTCCAGGCCGACGTCGATGCTTTCCAGCGCGCGCCGGTCGGCCTTGCCGTTGGACGTCACCGGAACCGACGCGATGCTGACGAACGCCGCGGGAATCATGTATTCCGGCAGGGTTTCCAGCAGATGCGCGCGCAGATCCTTGTGCGCCAGCGTGAACAGGTCGTCGCGCGTCGAATCGTGGGTGCGGTAGAACGCGATCAGCTGCTTGTAGCCGTCGGGGCCGCGCGCGATCACGACACTTTCGCTGATCGCCGCATGGCGGTTCAGATGCGCCTCGATCTCGCCGGTCTCGATGCGCACGCCGCCGATCTTGACCTGCCCGTCGATGCGTCCGAGGTACTGGATATTACCGTCGTCCAGCCAGCGCGCGAGGTCGCCGGTCTTGTACATGCGCGTGCCGGGCTCGAACGGATTGGCGATGAAGCGTTCCTGCGTCAGCTCGGCGCGATTGAGATAGCCGCGCGCCAGGTTCACGCCGGCGATATGCAGTTCGCCGGGCACGCCGACGGGCTGCGGATTGCCCGCCTCGTCGACGATATGGATCTGCGTGTTGTCGATCGGAGCGCCGATCGGTACGAACGGATAGGCGATTTGCGTGCAGTCGTAGAACGTGACGTCGATCGCCGCCTCGGTGGGTCCGTACAGGTTGTGCAGCTGCGCATTCGGAAACACCGCGCGATAGCGGTCCACCGAGGTGCGATCCAGCGCTTCGCCGCTGCAGAAAATCAGCCGCACCCCCGGACATTGCGCCTTCGCGTTGTCGAGGAACGCATGCAGCATCGACGGCACGTAGTGCAAGGTCGTGACACCGGCGCGGTTGATCAGCCCTTCCAGGTACTGCACGTCGGAATGGCCGTTCGGCTCGGCGAACACCAGCGACGCGCCGGTCATCGGCGGCCAGAAGAATTCCCACACCGAGACGTCGAAACAGTACGGCGTCTTCTGCACCACCACATCGGTGCTGCCCAGGCCGTAGCACTTCTGCATCCAGTGGATGCGGTTGACCAGCGCACCATGCTCGACCAGCACGCCCTTGGGCTTGCCCGTGGAGCCGGATGTGTAGATCACGTAGGCCACGTTGTCCGGCTTTGCGTCGCGGCGCAATGACTCGCCGCGCTGCAGGCGCGCAGCGGCTTCGCTGCGCAGCGCCGGCCATTGCCGGTCGAGCGTGATGACCGTGACGCCCTCGCCCGCGAGCGCACTCAGGCGATCACGGAACTTGGCCTCGGTCAGAATCACCCGCGCGGCCGAGTCTTCCAGCATGTAGCCGACGCGATCGTCCGGATACTCCGGGTCGATCGGCATGTAGGCGCCGTCGGCGCGCACGATGCCCATGATGCCGATCATCATGTCGACCGAACGTTCCACGCACAGCGCCACGATCGCGTCGGGACCTATGCCCAGCGACTGCAGATGCAGCGCCAGCAGGCCCGTCTCCTGTTCGAGCTGCGCATAACTCAAGCGGCGGTCGCCGTAGGACGTCGCGGGACGGTCGGGACCGGCGGCGGCCTGTTCCAGGAAAAAGTCGTGGATGCAGCGATCCTGCGGAAACGGCGCGTCGGTCGCATTCCATTCGCTCACCCGCGCGCGATCCTGCCCGGTCGCGATCGGATAGTGCGCGACCAGACGCTGCGGATCCTTGGCGATTTCGTCCAGCAAGACCCGGAAATGCGCCAGCATGCCGCGGATCGTCTCGTTCGGGTAGAGCGTCGGATTGCTCTGCAGATGGATGCGGAACTCGTCGCCGTCGTTGAATACCTCGAAGGCCAGATCGAAGTCGCCCTCGGCCTCCTGGCGGAAGCCGTTCACAGGCGACAGGCCGAACTCGTCGCGCACGGCACGGAACTCGCTGTCGCCCAGATTCGCGAATTCCTGGTAGGCGTAATACACCTTGAACTCGGTATTCCCGCCGACCTTCTGCCGGTTCAGCATCAGCGGGAACGGATAGGCCGAATGGAATACCGCGTCCAGCATCGTCATCTGCGTCCTGCGCAGGAAATCCGGCAGTGCGAGCGGCGTTTCGAACTGCGCACGGATCGGCACGATATTGAAGAAATAGCCGATTTCGTCGCTGAATTGCCGGTCCGGCCGCACGATGACCGGCATCACGACCACGATGTCTTTCTGGTTCGAATATTTGTACAGCAGCAGCTGGAATACGGCCAGGAACACGGCCGAGTGCTGCAGCGAATGGGACTTGGCGAAGTCGCGCAGCCACTGGCTGGCCGCCTTCGGCAGCACGTCGACGACGATTTCGGCCTTGTACTCCGGCGGCAGCGGTTGCGGCGCATCCGGAAGCAGCTTGAAGCCCGGCAATTCGCCGCTCAGTTGCTGTTGCCAGAAGTCCGAATGCCGGGCGCCCTCGGCCGAGGCCAGCATCTGCGCCTCCCAGTCCACGAACGGCGCGAAGCCCGAGACATCGCGCGCTGCCGGTCGCGGCAGTCCCTGAGAAACATCGCGGTATGCCGCAAACAGCGCGCGCAGCAGGATACCGGTGGAGAAGCCGTCGAAGATGATGTGATGGATCAGGATGAACAGGCCGGTCCGGTCGCCCCCCCAGGTGAACAAGGTGATGCGCGACAGCGGTCCCGCGTGCAGGTCGAACGGCTCGAGCACCTTGGCCTGGAAATGCGCGACGAGTTCCGCGTCGGTCTGCAGAGGGAGCGTCTCGCGGCGCACAGTCGAGCGGCAGTCCTCGTCCAGGCGATGCGCCAGCGTGCCTTCCTGTTCGACGATGCGGGTCTTGAGCAGCGGAAAGCGGTCGATGACGCGGTCCCAGGCCTGGGCCAGCAGCCCGGCGTCGATCGCAGCGTCTATCGTGATGCAGATCGGCACGGCATGACTGCGCTGCGGATTGAGCGTCTGCAGGATGTAATGCGAATGCTCGCCGACCGACAACGGAAACTCGCCGGGGCTGCGCGCGGCGGACACGATGCCGTCGCCATTTTTCAGAATATCGATGATCGCGGGCTTGAAGCGGGCGATGCCGTTCGCCAGCTCGGTAGTCAGCGATCCTTTCGGCGCATAGCAGTTCAATTTGGCGTCTTCGACGGAGAGCTTGATGTCCTTGCTCGCCAGTTCGCTCAACAACTCCCAGACATCTTCCACATTTCCCTCCAGTGAACTGAATGCCTCGAACGACGATCGCGGCACGGAGCCGGATCAAATCATCGGACAGTTTTCCGTTGAATACGAATACCGCGAACGCCTCCGAACGAGACGCACTGCGTTGACGGGAAGCCTGCGCATGGCCACGACGGACAGCAGAGGCGACGCCGGCACGCGGCGTCGACGTCAGTAACGCCGACGGACGGTGCGATCGAACAGTATTGCGTGCGCACGCTGCACCGATCGGTCACGCGCGGTGGTTCGGAGACCCAAAAAATGACGCCGGAACGAAAGCGAGCGTCCGCTACTTCATTGAATCGTTAACTATGGAAACTCTAAAGCAAACACTATGCCATATAGTATTTCCGCATCTCAGCTCGACTTGAGCACAAATCCATCCGCGCAAATCCCATTACCGGGACCGCCAAGTCCTGAAAATGGCATCCGGCCGCGATGCCTTTCTGACCAAAATTACGTGATCCCTTAGCGCCTATCAGATGGACCTGAATTTATACGATCTCGTTTCAACGCACAGATATTTTTGATAATTACACTGGCAAGCACCGGTCCGAGAGGTCACAATCGGCGCCTACGTGGGCCGTCTATCGACATTGCTCGTCGGCGATAAGCCGATGCGATGACGCCGGCACACGTCGTTCCGCCAACCCGCGAATAGGAAGCCGCTTCGTGAAGATACTTTTCCTGTGTGTTTGGGCCGAATGGCCGTCCAATCGCCTGTACCTCGATAACGAGGAACATGAAATCTGGTATGTCTGCGATCCCAACGGGATGAGGTATATAAAGAACCATCTCTCTGCAGACGAGATCGCCGGCCTTACCTTGCCGACCAGCGAAGATCCGCGCGAACTGATGCAACTGCTGCAGGGCGTCTACCAGCAATTCCCGTTTGAGCGCGTCGTCGCGGTGGACGAGCGCACGGTCCTGCCGGCTGCCTACATCCGCCAGGTCTTCAATATTCCGGGCCCGCGGCCCGCCGAAGTCGACGCGTTCCGCAGCAAGCGCACGATGAAACAATGGCTGGCGCCGCGTGGCGTGCGCGTGATTCGCGACCTTGACCCGGCCGAGCTGGAAGCCGGCCCGTTCACGCCCTGCGTCATCAAATCCCATGACGGCACCGCTTCCGGCGGCGTCTATCTCTGCCATACCCGCGCCGACTACGACGCGCACCGCCATGAAATCGCCCACGGCTTCATGCTCGAGGAATTTGTCGAAGGCGACATCTTCCACGTCGACGGCGCCTACAACGCCGACGGTGTGGTCGCGGTTCCGCACGCCTATATCAATACCTGTTTCGACCACTATGCGCTCGGCCTGCCGGTAGGTTCGGTCGGTGTCGACGATCCGGTCCTCAAGCAGCGCCTGGTCACGTTCACCGAAGCGGTCATCGCCGCCCTGCCGCTGCGCGAAGGCGTCTATCACCTGGAAATCATCCGCACGCCCCAGGACGAGCTGGTGTTCCTCGAAATCGGCGGCCGCGTCGGCGGCGGCGAGGTCAATCACAATTTCACCGACGTCTATAACTTCGACCTGCTGGAATTCCATATCGCCTCCCAGCTCGGGCTGTCGCCGAAGCTGCGCAAGGTGCGCGAGAACACGGTCGGCGGCTGGCTCATGATCAACAGCGTCGAGCATGTTCCGGGAATTTTCACCGGGATCCGCTACGAACCTCTCAGCGACGACAACTGCGCGTATTCGCTGTGGCATCCGCGCCTGGGCCACAAGTACAAACTGCGCGAACGCATGTCGTTGAAATATTCGTTCCGTGCCGATACCTCGGCCCAGGTGCGCGCAAGCGTCATCGAACTCATGGACAAAGTCAGCCTCGAGTCGGTGCCGATGACCGAACCGGCCGCCACGCCCGCCGTGAATCTCGAAGAAGTCGCCTGAAGGAACCGCACTGCAGTGGCCGCGCCGATGTGTCGTTCGGCGCGGCCATTCCTGTCGTGTTGCGGTGTGCGGGGTGCTCAGCCGGGAGTCGGTTCCGCAATGAACGGCAGCGTGACCGATGAATCCACGTATTTCTGTTTGAACTTGTCGCCGACCACGATATTGGCAATTTTCCGCGGCCCGCGGTACGCGGCTTTCTGATGGATGGTGTTGTAGACGAAATACGGAATCATGCCGCCTTCGTACATGTCGACGGTATATTCCACCTCGATCTCGCCATCGCCCACCGGCTTGAACATCCACTGGTTGTTCATGTGCGGGACGCGAATGCAGCAGTCGTTCGGCGGAATGCGGTTCGCATCGCCGATATAGTGAACCTTGACGTCCTTGGTCTTCGGATCCTGCGATACGTCGACCTTGACGACGAACTGGCGCTTGCCGAAAGGCCCGTAGTTGTACACGAATGACATGTACTGGACCTGCGGGCTGACGGTGTCCAGCACGACGTAGTCCGTGCAGCCGACGTCATCACAGGCGGTCGGATCCTGCATGAAGCGGGTTACGCTGGTAAGGCTCGAACGCAAGCGCGTTACACCCTTGTATTTTACGAGCGTCGAGCCGGGCACTTTCTGCCAGAACACCTTGACGCCGTCCTTTTCCTCCAGCGCGTGCCATTCTTCGGACCCGGAATATTTGTAAGCAAAATGGCCGATTGTGGCCACGGCAACGATTACCATCAGGCTGCGCAGCAGAAAACGCTTGATGCGACCTTTCTTACGCGTCGGTGGCTGCAAAGGTGTAGACGAAACGCCTTCCATCGTATTTCCCCAAAGTTAGTCTTCTGTAGTGAGTGCCGCCAGCCGCTGAGCGGCCGGCGCGCGCATCGACCGTGTTCCGCTGTCGCGCCGGTCAGGCCGGCGCCATTTCGTCGATATCGAAGTAGCCGTTATAGCCTTTGACATAGACCGCCGGCCGATGGCCGAACAGCACGAGCGCTTCGGTGCGTGTCTCCAGCGTGGCGTCGTCCATCAGGGACGAACGCACCCGTGTGCCGACCGCATGACGCTGGTTCCAGGCCGCCACCTTCTGCTCTGCGCTCATTCCAGCGCCGCCTGCGGCCGGCGCAGCGACCGTAGTGATGATCGGCGCGGTTTCCTGCGTCGCGGCTTGCGTCGCTCTGGCGGCATTCTTGGCGAGGTAGTCGCGAATCGATTTGATCAGGCGCGTCAGTACATCGCCATGGCCGACCTCCTCGAACTGCATCGGATCGCCGCCGTTTTCCAGCGCCAGCAGGTATTGCACGCTGTCGGACCATTTCACCGGGCTGGCGATCTGACGCGCCAGGGTCTCAACCACGGCGTCGCCTTCATAAGGCCGGGCGGTGACGTTGGAGATCACCGGAATCTTCGGCGCGGCGAACTCGAACGTCTGCAGGAATGCGCGGAACTCCTGTTGTGCTTCGGCAAGAAATCGCGTGTGGAATGCGCCGCTGGTATTGAGCGGGAAGAACAGCACGCGACCTTTCTGCAGCAGCGGCTGCGCGGCCGCGACTTCTTCCTTGAGGCCGGAAATCACGATCTGAGTCGGCGTGTTGAAATTCGCGAGCTCGATGTTCGTCAGCCCGTTTTCCTTCAGCACCGCTTCGATCTGTTCCGGCGTGGAATTCAGTACCGCGGCCATGCCGCCGCCGGATACCTGGCTCATGAGCTGACCGCGCTTGCTCACCAGCTTCAGTCCGACCTCGAAACTGAAACATTCCGCCGCGAGCAAGGCATTGAACTCGCCCAGGCTGTGCCCGGCCAGATAGTCCGGTTTTGCGGCCGACTCCTGCAGGCGCTTGTAGTACGACAACGCGTTGACGACGAACAGCGCGGGCTGGGTGAAGCGCGTGTTGTCCAGTTCCTTGCGCGGATCCTCGAGGCACAGCTCCTTGATCGAATAGCCGAGGATCGCGTCGGCCTGCGCCGTGAGTTCGGCGAATTCGTCGAACAGCGCGCCGCCCATGCCGCGTGCCTGCGAGCCCTGGCCCGGAAACATGCATGTCTTCATGCCCTACTCCTCTGCACTGCCCTGCCCGGCGTCGAGACGCCGGTCGGTGAAATTGATACGTCAGTTCGGACATCGCGGGCTTCGTCCGCCGTAGGCGCAACGTCCGCCCGACTTCCGAAGACGGTGCTGCGTCAGGCCTGCAGGCCGACGCTTTTCTCGTGCAGCAGCTCGGCGAGTGCACCGATGTTTTCCGCACGGATGGTCTCGGCCAACGGAATGTCGAGCTCCATCGCCTCCAGGGTCATCATCACGACCTCGGAGCGATCGATCGAGTTCGCCCCGAGCGCACGCAGGGAATCGGTCCACTGGAAATCATGCTGCTCCAGACGTGGGATGACTTCGCTGACGTGCTTGGTAATCAATGCAAAAATCGCTTGTTTATCCACAATGGTTCCTTTGTCGATGGTGCCGCGGCCCGCCGTTGCGGAGCCGCCGGACGAATGAAACGGCGCTTCAGCTGACCCAGTCGTATTCCCGGTGGAATTCCTTGATCTCCTTGAGGAACAGCGTCGGCTTGCCATGGGCGGTGCGGGCCTGCGGAATGAACTCCGGGTCCAGCACCACGTTGCGGGTGCCGAACCTGACCGTGTTGTTGGTCACCAGCAGCTCGTCGTATTCCTCCATCGTCAGCTCATAGCGCCGGTCGAGGTGCTCCTTGATGTTCTGCGCGCGCAGCCGTGACTGGCCGTTCTGGCCGACGACGCCGCTGAAGAACTCCGAGCAGCAGCCCGAGCCGTAGGAGAAGCAGCCGATGCGCTGTGAGGTATCGAAATCACCATGATCGATCGCGCTCGCGATCGCCATCAGGGTGCTGGCGCCCATGATGTTGCCGACGCGCTGGCAGTAGTTGAGGCTGGGCTGTACGCGGCGCTCGAAATCGGCCTCGATCTCGGCCGGCCGTGCCTTGGCAATCTTGCGCATGATGTTGCGGTGCGCGCCCTTGACCATGCCGCCGAATGGCGTGTGCATGGCCAGATAGCCGAAGGTCGTCGACAGATCCGCGCCTTCGACGCGCTTCTGGTATTCGAGAAAGGCTTTCTCGCAGCAATCCAGGTACGACAGCAGCGACAGGTCGGCGTCGCCGGCTTCCTTGTCGGGTGCGGGCCGGCAGGTGTCCATGACTTCGTAGCCGTAGTAGCCGCTGGCGCCGATATCGACCTGGAACACGTGCGGAATCTCGCTGATCAACGCGGCGACCGCGCCGGCGCCGCTGCTGGGTTCGAAGAACGACCAGTCTTCGGTCAGCCCTTCGCCGCCCTCTTCCACCATGAAGCGCGAGATGTCGGTCGCGATCAGCAGAACCTTCGCGCCGGGCGATACGCCGGCGAGAATGAAATTGATCGCGGTCTGCAAGCCGGCGATGCCGGAGTAGCAGGCGTTCTTCAATTCGAACAGCCGGCAGTTGCGGTTGAGGCCGAGCAGATTGTGGAAATAGGTGCTCATCGACTTGCCGAAATCGAAGGCCGACTCGGTGCAGGCGATGACCACTTCGATGCGGTCCTTCTCCTCCGGGCTCAGCGCATCGATCAGCGGCTTGGCCGCATTCACGCCGAAGGTGATCGGATCTTCGTACGGCAGCGCGACCGTCTTTTCCTTCATCAGCAGGTTGGAGAAGCGGGTCATGTCCAGGCTGCGATGCACTGCGAGCTTCTCCACGTCGACACTGGCCGTGCCCGCGAACACGTTCATCGATTCGATTCCTACCGCTCGCATGCGTTTCCCCGACTGTGGATTACATTGGTATTTGAAAAATTTATGAACAAGTCAATGGCCTGTCCAGAGTGTCGCTAATGAAATTCAGCAAGCTTGGCGCGGCTCTGTCCCGGCCTGAGGCGAAAATTCGCAAATCCCTGCGGATCGCGAAAATGCAGATAAATATTGTCCTCCAGGACATCGCAGAACCGTTGTCCCGGTGGTTTGCCAAACGAGTGTCCGGGATAGATCCGCGTCTGCGGCCGCAATTCCCGCTTCAGCCGCTGCAGGCTGTCGAACATCTGATGGGCGGCATCGACGCCGGGACAGATGCCGCAGCCTTCCGCAAACAGCACGTCGCCGGTGAACAGGTTGTCGCCGATCAGATAGCAGACGCAGCCGGGCGTATGTCCAGGCGTCAGCAGCGGCTTTATCAGCATCCCCCCTACCCACCAGGCGCTTTCCTCGATAGCGACCAGTTGCGGGGCGCGAAAGCCCGAGGCGACGATCTCCTGCCGCGACATCCACAGCGGGCAGCCGTACTTCTGCGCCAGAGGCTTGGCCAGGTCGATATGGTCGGAATGTGAATGGGTCAGCACGATGCCGTCGAGTTCGGCGTCGGCCCGCTGCAGCGCCTGCTCGATCACGTCGGTCTGCCAGGCCGGATCGACCAGCACCGCGCGCCGGCGGTCGGGATCTGTCACGAGGTAGTTGTAGTTGGTCATGGAACCGCGTGCGGTGCGCAGTACTTCGACTTCGGGTGCGTATGCCATGGACCGCGCCTGCACCGGGTTCCCGCTCATGCCTTGACTCCCCCCTGGAGTCTTACCGCGCATCGCCGCATTGCGGCTCCCCGGCGGGAACCGAACAGGCAAAACAGCGCGTGAAGTTCCGACCATGCCGCCCGCCACGCAGGCGAATGCGGAAGTAGACGCGATGGCAAAGTTATCGTCAAGGGCATTTTCCATAAAACGTGTTCAACTAATGATCCAGTCGTACAAAACAAAATTTTCTGCATGATTTCAAGCGACGCTGTGGTTAGTTACATAATTGCTGCAACGTTGTATTTCCTTGATTCGAGCACCAACCGGCAGCACTCGCTCCAGGTCGGCGCGCCCGCCGCGCAGCGATCGGCTCGCATTCACTGCATCAGCCCGCCTGCGCCAGCGGATTGACGGAATCCGCGTACTGCAGCGCCTTGAGCGCCAGTCCCTTGAACGTGACCAGCAGTTCGCCGCGCTCGTTGAGCAGGCGGATGTCGAAGACGCGCACGTCGTCGTGACCGCGGCCGGCGCCGGCGATCTGCGCATGCACATAACAGGTCCGGGCGACGCGGCGAACGATGCTGAGTTCTTCCAGCGCGAGCGGCACGTAGGTCGTGCGCGCGTGTACGCCGTCGAGCAGTGCGAGCGCCGTCTGGAATGCGCCGTCGATCAGGGCCGGATGCAGCACGAAACGTTCCGCGCGGCTTTCCGGCGCCTGCGTCAACGCCAGCCGCGCCAGCGCGCCGGCACCGCCGCACCAGATTTCCTGCACGCTGCGGAATGCCGTGCCGCAGACGATGCCGCGCGCTTCCAGGCGCTGATAGTGCGTGGCCGCATCGACATGCGTGCCCTGCGCCGCGAGCGCAGCGATCGAAACAGGCGCGTCGGTCGCAACCGCGTGACGCGCGCCGAGCAGCAAACGCCCTTCCGAATGCACGGTCTTGCGGCTGCCGTCGTCCAGCGAGGTGACCACATATTCGATGCTGTCGCCGATGTGCTTGACGTAGGTGCGTACCAGTTGCACGTCCGATGGCACGTGCAGCGGCTGGGCCCAGACCACATCGCGCACGCCGCGGATCCGCCGGTCGCCCGCAAGGCTGGCGCAGGCGCAGGCCAGCTCCAGGATCGCCGCGGCCGGCAGTACGCGCGCGCCGTGCAGCGCGAGCTGGAACTCGGTCAGCAGCGCGGTCGAAATCCACGAATCGAAGCTGACCTCGCGCAAGGTGGACGAGTTGTACGAAACCAGCGGATGCAGTCGTTCGACCGTCGCGGATTCGATGACGGCGGGCGCCGCGCCGTTCTCCTCGACGATCCAGCAGCGCTCGGTGGCGAACGGATAGGTTGGCGCGGCGATACGCGGCGGCAGGACGTCGCCGTGCAGGCGCTGCCAGGCCGGATCCTCGCCCGCGACCCAGCGCTGTGCGCAGCGCTGGGCGCGCTGCAGCGCCGAGGTGTTCGCCTCGTCCGGCGCGGCGACGCGGCGTGCGCTGCGACGCGCCTCGACCCGGCCGCGATGGATCGCCTCGATCTGCGTGCCGGCGAGCCAGCCGCGCAGACGCCCGACCAGCTCGGCCGGTTGCATCGCGATCAGCGCAAGCCGCTCCTTCAGCGCTTCGCGGCCGACCTGCACCGTATGGCACAACGCCGCCAGATCGGTCTGCGGCCGCGCCTCGAGGAACGCGGCGAAACGCTCCGCGTACGCGCGCAACGCGTCCTCGCTCTCGGCCGACAGCGCCAGCACCTGCGGTCCCGCCGCGGCGAGGGGCTGCGGCGCGGCCGATACGTATTCCTCGAGCACCAGACAGGCATTCACGCCGCCGGCGCCAAAGGAGTTCACGAGCGCGCGCCGCGGTGCATCGCCGTACCGCGGCCAGTCCGCCAGCGTGTGCTGCAGGTAGAACGGTGATGCGGCCAGGCCCAGGTCCGGATTGATCTCGCTCGAATGCAGGCTCGGCACGAACTGGCCGTGCTGGAGCTGCAGCAGCGCCTTGGCCATGCTGCAGACGCCGGCGGCCGATTCGGAGTGGCCGACGTTGGCCTTGACGCTGCCCAGCGAGCAGTAGCCGGTCCGGTCCGTGCCGCGGCGGAAGGCCTGCGACAGCGCGAGCACTTCGAGACTGTCACCCAGCGGTGTGCCGGTGCCATGGCCCTCGACGCAGCCGATCGCGTCGGGCTCGACCTCGGCCGCGGCCAGCGTGCGGGCGATCAGTTCCGCCTGCGAATTGGGATTCGGCGCGGAATAGCCGTTGGAGCGGCCGCTGTGCTCGAACGCGCTGCCTGCAATTACGCCGTGGATGCGATCGTTGTCCGCGATCGCCTGCTCCAGCGGCTTGAGGATGAACGTGCCGACGCCTTCACCCGGCACAAAACCGTCATCGCCGGTGCCGTAGCTGTGCGTCTTGCCGCCGCGGGCGAGCATGCCGCGCTGGCACAGGGAGAGATACTTCGACGGGTGCAGATAGAGGTTCACGCCGCCGGCGACGGCGACCTGGCATTCGCCGCGGCGCAGGCTTTCGCAAGCCATATGCACCGCGACCAGCGAGGACGAGCAGGCCGTGTCCACCGGCAGGCTGGGTCCCTTGAAGTCGAAGAAGTAGGACACGCGGTTGGCGATGGACCAGGGCATCGCGCTCGGCGTGAGCATGTTGCCCTGGCGGCGCGCGTCCTCGGCGAGTTGCGCATAGGAGTTGGTCGTCACACCGACGAACACGCCGACATCGGCGCTCTTGCCCTTGGCATGCCGCGCGCGCAGTTCGTCGCGGGTATAGCCGGCGTCTTCCAGCGCGCTCCAGACCGATTGCAGGAACAGCCGCTCCTGCGGATCCATGACGCTCGCTTCCTCGCGCTGGATCTTGAAAAGTCCCGTATCGAATTTGTCCACATCCGACAGAAAGCCGCCGCTGCGGCAGTAGATCCTGCCGCGGCCGGCCGCGGCCGGATCGGCGTCGTAGTAGGCATCGGCATCCCAGCGATCGGCCGGCACGGTTTCGGTCGCGTCACGCCCGTCGCGCAGCAGCTGCCAGAACGCGTCCATGTCGCGCGACTGCGGATAGTGGCCGTGGACGCCGACGATCGCGATCTTCTGCGTGGCCGACTGCGCCGCGACGAGGGCGGACAGGCTGCCCGGATCGCGCGTGACCGCCGGCGCTTCCGCTGGCGCGGTCAGCACTTCGAACGGCATGGCCTGGACCGGCATCGCTTCGGCCGCGACCGGCTCGACCTGCACTGCGCGTGCCGGTTCGATTCTTTCGACGCCGGCGCTTGCCTGCGCGGCGAAGTGCGCGCGCAGGCGTTCGGCCGAATGGCGCGACAGGAACGTGACGACTTCGGCGATGGTCTCGTGCTCGTACAGCAGCGTCTTGGGCAGTTCGCCGAGGTCGCGCTCCAGCGTCGCAGTGACCTTGCCGATCGCGACCGAATCCATGCCGAAGGATTCCAGCCGTTCGCGCGTGTCGATGTGTTCGGGCGCGAGCTTGATCTCTTCGCCGATCAGCGTCTTCACGTAGGCCACGGTCTGCGCGAGCAGCTCGGCGCCGGTATTGCCGGTCCGCGTGTCGGCGACGGCTGCAATGGACGCGCGTGCCGCAACGGCTGCCGCGGCAGGCGGACGCAGGCCGCTGACATACGCGTCGATGCGCGAGGCCAGACCGTAGACGGCGATGTCCTGTGCGCGATCGGAACACAGCAGTTCCTCGAACAGGCGCAGACCCTGATCGGTCGGCAGCGGCACGAGTCCGGTGCGTGCCTGCAGCACGGCCACGTGCTCTGCGGAGATCTGCATGCCGCCGTCGCGCCATAGCGGCCAGTCGACCGACACGGTACGGCCGGTGCGCAGGCCGGCGGCGCTCTGACGCTCGCGCCGTTCGGCGAAAGCGTCGAGGAACTGGTTGGCGTAGGCGTAGTCGCTCTGGCCGACATTGCCGTTCACGCCGGCGATGGAGCCGAACAGGATGAACAGGTCGAGCGGTTCATTGCGCGTGGCGCGATCGAGCTGGATCGCGCCGCCGATCTTTGGATCGAACACGGCACGCATATCGTCGCCGGTCTTTTTCAGCACGAAGCCGTCGCGGGTCACGCCAGCCGCGTGGATCACGCCGCTGAGCGAGCCGTAGCGCGCCTTGATCTCGCGCACGACGCGCTCGGCGTCGTCGGCTCGCGAGACATCGGCCTGCATGTAGACGATCTCGGACGCATGCTGGCGCAGCCGCGCGAGGCGCTGTTCGTGCTGCGGGCTCGAGGCGGAACGGCCGACCAGCACCAGCCGCGCCGCATGGTGCTGTGCCAGGTATTCGCCGAACAGCAGGCCCAGTCCGCCCAGTCCGCCGGTAATCAGATAGACGCCGCCGTGTTTCAGCGGCAACCGGTCGAGCGCGGCAGCGGCGGGGCCGCACGGCGCAATCCGGCGCACGCAGCGCTCGGTCGCCGCGCCCGCGCAGCGATAGCGGACTTCCTCGACGCCAGCGTGCGCGTCGGCGATCTCGGCGGCGGCGATCGCGACTTCGTCGGCCAGGGTCAAGCCCGCATCGCCGTCGATGCTGACGACCTTTCCGCTGAACGCGGGTTGTTCCAGCGCAAGGGTCTTGAGGAAGGCCGCGAGCGCCTGATGCTGCGGCGCGGCCGCATCGGCGATGACGATGTAGCGCGCCGCCACCGACAGACCCATCAGCGCCTTGGCGACGTGCAGCAGCGCCAATACCGGCTGGTGCAGGGCCGCCGTATCCGGCAGCGACTGGTCGAGCGTCACGCCGTCGCTGCAGCGGTGCAGGATGACCTGCGGCAGCAGGTCACGCTGCCGCAGCGCGGCAAAGAGCTGGCGGAAATCCGCCTCGTCGTCGACGCGCACCTCGAACTCGGCCGGACCGAGTTCGCGATAGGCCTTCGCGAAGGTCACCCGTACCAACGGCGCGGCGCCGCGTTGCGCGGCCAGCGCGCGGAACACCGTGTCGGTACCGTCCAGCAGCAGCAGGGTGCCCGCCGGCTGCGCGACCGGCGGCAGCGGCGGCGCGGCCTGCCAGGTCACGCCGTAGTGCAGCCGCTGTGGCGCTTCGGTAACCGCCGCCGCGGGACTCGTCGCGGCCGCAGCGACTGCCACGACAGCGGGCGCTGCGAACACGGCCTGCACGGCCGCGAGCGGCGTGGTATCGATCCAGTAGCGCTGGCGTTCGAACGGATAGGTCGGCAGCGACACGCGGCGTGGCGCGGTGCCCGCGTGCAGCAGCGACCAGTCGATTTCGGCGCCGAGGGTCCACAGCCGCGCGAGCCTGGTCAGATCACGGCTCCGCACGAGTTCGCGCAGGAAGGCCCGGCCCGCGGCACCGTCGACGAGCAGCGCCGCATCCGTATCGCCGTCGCTGCTGTTGCCGTAAAGCACGGTGTGCACGGCGCCACTGTCCGGCGTGGCCTGCACGCCTTCGCCGCCGTCCTGCGCGACGATCCAGTCCTGCAGCGCGGCAACGAAGCCCGCCAGATCGCCGGTCACGCAGGCGAGCCGCGCCGTCATGCCGGTGCGGCCGGCCTGCAAGGTATAGGCGACGTGTTCGGCCGCGAGCGAATCATGGCCGGCGAGGAATGCGGCCATGCGCCGCGCATGCCGCAGCAGGCCGCGCTGGCTGCGCGCCGACAGCACGAACAGATGGTCTGCGGCGGCGGCTGGGCGGACGGCGCGCGTGTCGATGTATTCCTCGACCACCATGTGCGCGTTCGCGCCGCCGGCACCGAACGAGCTGATGCCGCTGCGCCGCGGCTGGCCATCGCGGCGCGGCCAGGGCGCCAGAGTGGTCTGCACGCGGAACGGCGACTGGCTGAAATCGATGTTCGGATTGACCGGTTCGGCATGCAGCGACGGCACGAGCTGCGCGTGCTTGAGCTGCAGCAGCACCTTGGTCATGGCCGCAATGCCCGCGGCGGATTCGAGATGGCCGATATTGGATTTCACCGAGCCGATCGCGCAGCCCTGGCGCTGGTCGTGCTGTTCGCCGAAGGCCTTGGTCAGACCGGTGATCTCGATCGGATCGCCGAGCGAGGTGCCGGTGCCGTGCGCTTCGATGTAGCCCAGCGACTGCGGCTCGATCCGCGCCCGGGTCAGCGCGGCCACTATCAGCTCGGCCTGCGCATTAGGGTTCGGCACGGTATAGCCGTTGGTCTTGCCGCCGTGGTTGATGCTGCTGGCAAGCACCACGCCGTAGACGTGATCGCCGTCGCGCAGGGCGTGCTCGAGTGGTTTGAGGAAGATCGCGCCGACGCCTTCGCCGGGCACGTAGCCGTCGCCGCCGGCGCCGAAACTGCGGCAGCGGCCGTCGCTGGCGGCAAACTTGCCCTGGCTGAGAGTCAGGTATTTGTGCGGATGCACCGAGACGTTGACGCCGCCGGCAATCGCCGCGTCGAGGGTGCCGCGGCGGATTTCCTCGCAGGCCATGTGGATCGCGGTCAGCGACGAGGAGCACATGGTGTCGATCGCGATGCTCGGTCCGCGCAGGTCGAAGAAGTACGACACGCGATTGGCGATCGAGGCCTGCGACGAACTCGGCACGCCGAGGTGGCCCGCGGCGAGGGAGTTGACGCCGTACAGCTCGTACTGTCCCCACATCACGCCGACGTAGACGCCGGTGCGCGTCTCGGCGAGGCTCTGCTTGCTGTAGCCGGCGTCTTCGATCGTCTGCCAGGCGGTTTCCAGGAACAGGCGTTCCTGCGGATCCAGCAGCTCGGCTTCTTTCGGCGCGATGTTGAAGAACAGCGGATCGAACTTGTCGATGTCCGCCATGAAGCCGCCCCACTTGCTGTAGCTCTTGCCGGCCGCGTTGCGGTCCGGATCGAAATACAGCGCGTGGTCCCAGCGCTCGGCCGGAATCTCGGTGATGCAGTCGCGGCCTTCGCGCAGCAGCTCCCAGAAGCCGTCGACGTCCTCGGCCTGCGGATACCGGCCGGCAAGGCCGACGATCGCGACCGCGCGGTCGCGCGATTCGGGCGCAGCGCCGAACGCGCGCCGCGGCGCGAACGCCGGTATCGCGATCGGTGCGGCAGCCGGCCGCGGTGCGTCGCCGGCCTCGGCGATAACCGGCGCGGTCGCGGTGACGCGGGCGACGACGTGCGGAAAGGCCTTGACCAGGTATTTCGTCAGCGCGGCGATGCTCTGGTATTCGAAGAACAGGGTCTTGGACAGCGTGCCGAAGGTCTGCTCCAGCACGCCGGTCAGGCGCATCGCGAGAATGGAATCGATGCCGTAGTTCTCCAGCGGCATCTGCACGTCGATGCGCTGCGGCGGCAGCTTCAGCGACGCGGCGAACTGCTGGCGCAGGTATTCCTGGGTCAGCTCGAGCAGATCGGCGGCGGCGGGCGTGACCGTGGGCAGGTTTGGCGCCGGCGTGACCGTGCGTGGCGCCGGTGCCGCGGCGGTCGCGGCTACGGCCGTATCGGCGGGGCCGAACACGCTGCGGCGCATCGCGGCCAGATCGCCCTGCATCACGAGGCTGCGGCCCAGGCCGAGCGCCAGAGCCGAGGAAAACGCCTGCAGCCCGTTGTCGCTGGACAGCAGGCCCATGCCGGTAGCCTCAGCGATGCGTTGCTGTAGCGCGGCGGACAGCTGCATGCCGCCTTCCTGCCACAGCGGCCAGTTGACCGACACGCTCAGACCGCGCCGTTCGCCGCCGGCGACGCGGCGGTTGCGGTAGAGCGCGAACGCATCGAGAAACGCATTGGCGCAGGCGTAGTCGGCCTGGCCGACATTGCCGAACGCGCCGGCGAGCGACGAGAACAGCGCGAAGAATTGCAGGTCGAGCTGCCGCGTCGCGTGATCGAGATTCACCGTGCCGGCCACTTTCGGCGCGAGCACGGCACGGAAGTCCGCCGCGGATTTCTGCAGCAGGAAACCGTCGGCGAGCATGCCGGCGCTGTGCAGTACGCCGTCGAGCGCGCCGAACTCGTCCACGACGCCGGCGACGAGCGCGTCGACCTGCGCCGCGTCGTCGAGATCGAGTGCGCGGTAATGCACGCGGGCCGCGCCCGCCGGCTGCAGTGCGGCGAGGCGCGCGCGGCGCGCGGCGTCGAGTACGCCGCGGCCCGTCAGCACGATCTGCGCCTCGGGCGCCTGTGCCGTGATGGCGCGCGCGAACAGCATGCCGAGGCCGCCGAGGCCGCCGGTAATCAGGTACACGCCGTTCGACTTGAACGCGGCGGGTGCGTCGGCCGCGACGGCCCGTTCCTGCCAGCGCAAACGCTGCGGCGTGCCGTCGGCGACGAAGCGCAACTGCGCTTCGCGCGAATGCGCCTGCGCCTGCTGCAACTGCTGCGCCAGCACACCGGCAACAACGCCGCGGCCGGTCGTGACGACCTGGCCGTGGAAACGCGGATTCTCCAGCGCGGCGGATTGCAGCAGTCCGGCGATGCCGGCGAACACGCCGTCCTCGCTGTCATCGCCGATGACCCATTGCAGCAGCACCGGTCCGTCGCTTTGCGCCGCTAGCAGCTCGCGGACGATTTCCAGGCCGACCAGCGCATGCGCTTCGTAGCGCAGTGCAAGATCGTGCCCCGACGCCGCACTCAGCGCGCTGCAGCGGCTGCCGGGCAGCAGCGATTGCAGTGCCTGCGCGGAAACATCGGGCATTTCGCAGAGCACGATCTGCCGCTGCGACCAGTCCTGCGCCGGCGTTGCCGCGGCCAGCGCCTGCCACTGCGGCACGGCCGCGAGCACGCCCTGCCCGGCACCGGTGGCGGCGCTGCCGACCGCGCGCGTGGAGAAGCCGCGCAACTGCACCGCGACGGCACCCTGCGCGTCGCACAGGTCGATATCGAACCGGGCGACCGCATCGCCGTCGCCGCTTCCCGCGGCAGGACGCAGCCAGGCCCACATCGTTGCCGCGCTGTTGCCGAATACGCGCAGGCGGTCGAGCGCAAACGGCAGCCGCGCCGAGGCGGCGCCGTCGAACAGCGCGAGCGCCGACTGCAGCGCGCCATCGAGCAGGCTCGGATGCAGTACGTAGGCATCGGCCTGGGCACGCACGCAGTCCGGCAGTTCCAGCAGCGCCAGCACTTCGCCGTCGCCGCGCCGCAGCTCGAGTACCGCCCGGTGCGCCGGCCCGTAATGCAGGCCGAGGCCAGTCAGCGTCGCATACAGGTCGGCCGCGCTGAAGCCGGTATCGCCGAGTCGCTGCCGCAGTGCTGCAATATCCACTGTTTCATTTATATATTCTTCGACATACGCGGCCTGACCGCGGCTGTGTTCGCGCGGCGCGTCGCCATCGCCGCTGACGATGGCGAAGTCGATCGCGCCGTCGGCCGCGGCCTCGAGCAGGACGCGGACCTCGGTCGCCTGCTCGACGATCAGCGGCTGCGCCCAGGCACAGTGGCGCAGTTCGAGCACGCCGCTGCGCCAGGTAGCCGGCACCGCCTGCTCGACCGCCGCACGTGCCATCTCCAGATAAGCCACCGCGGGCAGCACGCGCTGTTCGCTGCCGCCCAGGCTGACGCGATGATCCGCGAGCCAGGGCTCGCCGCCGTCGAACACACTGCGATAGCCCTGCTGGCTCAGGTCCGACACGTTGGCATGCAGCAGCGGATGCAACGTGCTGTTGGCCGCCGCCGTGGCCACGGTCGTGGCTGCCGGCGTGTCGATCCAGTAGCGCTCGCGCGCGAACGGATAGGTCGGCGCGCTGATGCGCGCCGGGCGGCCGGCTGCGTACAGGGCGGCCCAGCGCACTTCCAGCCCCTTGACCCAGAGCTCGACGACCTTGTCGAGTTTGCCAGTGGTCAGCCAGCGGTCGATCGTCTGCTGCAGGTCCGCGTCGCTGCTGAACAGGGCCAGCGTGTCGCGGTGCTTTTGCACCTGCCCCCGGTACACGGTGTCGATCATGGCGTCGATGTCCGTATCGCCGCCGAGCCAAGTATGGAGCTTTTCCACCAGCTCGGCGTGGCTCGCGACGACGAGGCCTAGGCGTTCGTCCATCGCCTCGCGACCGGTCTGCAGGGTATGCGCGAGCGCGACCAGATCGGTGTCCGGTTCGGCCACGGCGAACGCGAGCAGATCGTCGGCCTTGCGGCGCAGCTGCTCGGCGGTCCGCGCCGACAGCAGGATGATGACTTCGGTAGTTCCGTTGGCCGCGGGCGTCGCGGCGGCCGGCGTTGCTGCGACGTATTCCTCGATGATCATGTGCGCGTTGGAACCGCCCGCGCCGAACGAAGAGATGCCGGCGATGCGCGGCAGCGTGCGGCCGTCGATCACCGGCGCGACCCAGTCGGTCAGGGTCTGATTGACGCTGAACGGGCTCGCGGCGAAGTCGATATGCGGATTGAGCGTGCGCGAATGCAGCGACGGCACGATCTGGCGATGCTTGAGCTGCAGCAGCACCTTGGTCAGGCCGGCAATGCCGGCCGCGGCTTCGCAATGTCCAATATTGGATTTTGCCGAACCGATCAGGCAGAACTGTTTATCCTGGCTGTACTGGCCGAACGCCTTGTTGAGCGCCGCGATTTCGATCGGATCGCCGAGCTTCGTGCCGGTGCCGTGCGCCTCGATGTAGCTGACGTGGCGCGCATCGACGCGCGCTTCGCTCAGCGCCAGCGCGATCGCGCTGGTCTGCGCCTGCGGATTGGGCACGGTATAGCCGTTGGTCTTGCCGCCGTGGCTCAGCGCGCTGCCGCGAATCAGACCGTAGATGTGGTCGCCGTCGCGCTGCGCGTCGGACAGGCGCTTGAGCACGACCGCGCCGACGCCCTCGCCCGGGATGTAGCCGTCGCCGCCTTCGCCGAAGCTCTGGCAGTGGCCGTCGCTCGAGATGAACTGGCCGGAACTCAGCACGAGATACTTGTTCGGGTGGATCGTCACGTTGACGCCGCCGGCGATCGCCAGACGTGTGCGGCCCAGGCGCAGGTCCTGGCAGGCCAGGTGGATCGCGGTCAGCGACGAGGAGCACATGGTGTCGAGCGTCATGCTCGGCCCGTGCACATCCAGCACGTAGGACACGCGGTTCGCGATGCTCGCGAAACTGCCGGCCAGTCCGATGCGCTGGCCGCGCAGGCTCGCCTCGGCGCCGAACAGCTGGTACTCGCTGTACATCACGCCGACGTAGACGCCGACCTGGCCGCCGATATCGGCAAGCCCCGCGCGCGGCGCGGCACCGTGCAGGTCGGCGCGCGTATAGCCCGCGTCCTCGACCGCCATCCAGGCGTGCTGCAGGAACAAGCGCTCCTGCGGATCGATGCGTTCGGCTTCCAGCGGCGCCATGTTGAAGAACAGCGGATCGAACTCGTCCACCCCGGCTATGAAGCCGCCCCAGCGGCTGTAGTGGCGCCCGCCTTCGCTGCGGTCGTCGCTGTAGTAGTCGCGCCAGTCCCAGAGGCTCGCGGGAACCTCGACGATGCAGTCCCTGCCGTCACGCAGGTTGGCCCAGTACGCGGCCAGATCCGGCGATTCCGGATAGCGCCCGCTCAAGCCCACGATCGCGATCGGTTCCGCGGCGGCGGCCGCAGCAGCCGGCGCGACCGCCGCGCGTGACACGCTGCGCCGCAGCCGCGGCGGCAGTGCCGTCTCGACGGCCTCGGCCGACGCGACGACGGCGGTGCCGCCGCCGGCTGCGGCGGCGCGGTGGCGCGCGAACAGGCCATTCAGCGCGGCGGTCTGCGATTCGACGAAATACGCCGCCAGATCGGCAATGCTGCGATGTTCGAACAGCAGCGTCTTGGACAGCGAGCCGAAGGTGTGTTCCAGGGTATTGGTCAGACGCATCGCGAGTATCGAGTCGATGCCGTAGCGCTCCAGCGGCGCGCGCGGATCGATGCGCTGCGAGGACAGCTTCAGCAGTTGGGAAAACTGCCGGCGCAGCCATTCCTGCGTCTTGTCGAGCAGGTCCTGGCCGCCGAGCAGATCGCTCGTGGCCATGACTGTGGCTGCGACCGCGGGCGGACGGGGCCGTGCGCCGGCCAGGCTGCGGCGAAGCGCCGGCAGGCGGCCTTCGGCGACCACGCTGCGTTCGTGCGCCTGGGCCAGGCACTGGTGAAACGCGTGCAATCCATTCGCCGTTGCCAGCGGCTGCATGCCGCTCGCGCGTTCGAGCTCGGCCTGCAGCGCCGGCGCCAGCGCCATGCCGCCGTCCTGCCACAGCGGCCAGGCGATCGCGATGCTGCGGCCGCGCCGTTCGCCGTTGGCGACGAGTGCATTACGGTACGACGCGAATTCGTCCAGAAAGGCATTCGCCGCGGCGTAGTCGGCCTGGCCGACGTTGCCGAGGATGCCGGCGACGGACGAAAACACGGCGAAGAAATCCAGCGCGAGCTCGCGGCTGGCGCGGTCGAGATGGACGCTGCCCTGCACTTTCGGCGCGAGTACCGCGCGCAGGCCGGCCGCGTTTTTCGTCGCGATGAAGCCGTCGTCGGTCATGCCCGCGCAGTGCAGGATGCCGTGCAGCGCGCCGTGTTCACGCACGACATCGTCGACCAGCGCCTGCACCGACGCGGCGTCGGCGAGGTCGGCGACGCGGTAGTGCACGCGACCGGCGCCGTCGGCGTCCAATGCATCGAGGCGTTCGCGCCGCACGCCGGCCGCCGCGCTGCGACCGCTCAGGATCACGCGGGCGTGGCGGGTCTGCCGCAGGATTTCCCGCGCGAAAATCGAGCCGAGGCCGCCGAGGCCGCCGCTGATCAGATAGACGCCGTGTTCCTTGAACACCGGCGGCGCATCGACGGCCGCCTGTTCCTGCCAGCGCAGCATCTCGACGGCACCAGCGCGGTCGACGCGCAGCTGCGTTTCGCCGGCGCAGGCCTGCGCCTGCTGCATCTGTCGCGCAAGCGCCGCCGCATCGCTGTCCTGCGCGACGAGAACGAGCTGTACCTGCAGGTGCGGATTTTCGCGTGCCGCCGTCTTCAGCAGTGCGCCGAGGCCGGCGAAAACGGTCGCTTCGCCAGTCGCGGCGACCGCAAGCTGCAGCAACTGCGGACCGGCCGGCTTGGCCGCCAACAGCGCCTGCAGGATCTCCAGACACACAACCGCATGATCGCTGTAGCGCTGTGCCAGATCGCCGCCGTCGCGCGCGTTGAGCACATGGCAAGCCGTATCCGCGAGCGTCGCCTGCAGCGCCACTGTCTCCACGCCGGCCAGCTCGCAAACGATGACCGCGCGCTGCGTCCAGGCCGTCGCGTGCGCATCCGGCACCGCAGCCTGCCAGTGCGGTATCGCACGCAGCACGCCGCGGGCGTCGTCGGCCGGGGCCAGCGCGCGCGCGGAGAAGCCGTGCATCTGCACGCAGACCACGCCGTCGGCGTCGCACAGGTCGATATCGAGCTTGCTGACCGCATCGTCGCCGGCGCTGCTGGCAGTCTGGCGCAGCCAGACCCATGACACGGGCGGACACGCGGCGAAGACACGCACCACGTCGACCGCGAACGGCAGACGCGCGCGGGTTTCGCCGTCCATCAGACCGATCGCCGCCTGCAAGGCGCCGTCGAGCAGGCTCGGATGCAGCACATAGCGGTCCGCCTGCGCGCGCAGCGGCGGCGGCAGTTCGAGCCGGGCCAGTACCTGCCCTTCGCCCTGGTAGACCCGCTGTACGGCCTGATGCGCAGGCCCGTAGCGCAGCCCCATCGCATCGAATGCCGCATAGACCTCGGCGGTCTGCAGGCTGCCGCGCTGCATCCGCGCCTGCAGCCCGGCGATGTCCAGGTGCGGTGCCGGCGTCAGCGCAACGAACTGCGCATGGCCCTGGCAATGTTCGGTCTGCTGCTCGCCGTCGCCGCTGAGGACGTCGTAGTCGATGCCGCCGTCGACGTTCGGTGCGAGTTCGATACTGACCGTCGTCGGGGTGCGCACCACCAGCGGCTGCGCCCAGACGCAGTGACGCAGTTCCAGCATCTGGCCGCGCGCCGCCGCGGGCACGGCCTGCTGCACCGCCGCGCGCGCCATTTCCAGATAGGCCACGGCCGGCAGCACCGGCGCGGCGCCGGTTGGAAACACGACGCGGTGATCGGCGAGGAAGGGCTCGCTGCCGCTCAGGCGGGAACGGAACGCGAGGTGGTCGAGGTCCGACACGTTGACCTGCAGCAGCGGATGCACTGCATCGCCGCCGGACGCCGCGACGGGTCGCGCCGAGAACTGCTTGATGAGCTCGAACGCGGCGGATTTCGACAGCCGCTTGCTCTTGAGTTCCGCTACCACGTATTCGACGAAATTGACCATGACTTCCCTAGACCTTCATTGCCTGACTACTGCGATGCGCCGCTGTCGCGGCGCTGCCTGCTGTGTTAGCCGCCGCTGTTTCCGCCTCAGACCCACTGCCGCAGCAGGGCGACGGCCTGTTCCTGTTCCAGCATGTCGGTGTCGACCTGGGCCAGGATGTCTTCGATCCAGGCCAGCTCGCCCGGCTGCTGCGCGGCCGGCGTTTCGGCACCGGCCGATTTTTTGCCTTCTACCCAATAGCGCTCTTTGGCAAAGGGATACGACGGCAGACGGGCGCGCGCGGGCTGCGCGCCCGCGTGCAGGCGTTCCCAGGCGATTTCGGCGCCGCCGACCCAGGCCTGCAGCAATGCCGCCGGATCGCGCCGCTGCAGCGCGAGTTCCACCTGACGCAAGGTCGCCTCGCCGTCATCGGTGGCGACCGGTTCTCCGCTGAACACCGCATCCCGCGGGGCTTGTCCATCGAGCCACGCGCGCAACTGTTCCCGCAGCTGCGGCAGCGATGCCGCGACGAAACCCAGACGCTGCTCCATCGCTTCGCGTCCGTTCTGCAAGGTGTAGGCGACCGACGCGAGCGCCGCGGCATCCGGCCGCTCCAGCGCCACGAGCAGCTGCTGCACTTTCTGCCGCAGCTGCTCCGGCGTGCGCGCCGACAGCGGTATCGCCTGCGGTACGGCGGGCTGCGGCGCGGGTGCAGCGGCAACGTATTCCTCGATCACCACGTGGGCATTGGTGCCGCTGTAGCCGAAGGAATTGACGCAGGCCCGGCGCAGCTCGCCGGCCGCGCTGTCCCAGGACTTCGCGCTGCGATTCACGTAGAACGGCGACGCGGCGAAATCGAAGTGCGAGTTCTCGCGGCTCACGTGCAGGGTCGGGGCGAGCGTGCGATGCCGCAGCGACAGCAGCACCTTCTGCACGCTGGCGACGCCGGCCGCCGACGAGGTATGGCCGATGTTGCTTTTCACCGATGCCAGCGCGCAGTAGTGCTTGCGGTCGGTGCGCTCGCGGAACACGGTGGACAGGGCCTGCAGTTCGATCGGATCGCCGAGCCGCGTGCCGGTGCCGTGCGCTTCGACATAGCTGATCGTGGCCGGGTCGATGCCGTAGCGCTCGTACACCCCGCGCTCCAGTTCGATCTGGCTCACCACGCTCGGCGCGGTGATGCCGTTGGTGCGGCCGTCCTGGTTCGTGCCCGAACCGATGATCACGCCGTGGATCACGTCGTTGTCGGCCTGCGCATCGGCGAGCCGCTTGAGCACCACCGCGCCGACGCCGTCGCCCATCACGATGCCGTCGGCGCCGTCGTCGAACGCCCGGCACTGCCCGCTCGGCGACAGCATGCCGGCCTGGCCCATCGACAGGTGGGATTCGGGCAGCAGCCACAGACTGACGCCGCCGGCGAGCGCCATGTCCACTTCGCCGCAGCGCAGCGCCTGGCAGGCCAGATGCAGCGCGACCAGCGAAGACGAGCACGCGGTATCGATCGAGATCGCCGGACCTTTCAGATTCAGGTAATACGCGATGCGCGCCGCGGCGATGGAATAGCTGTTGCCGGTCACCGGCGCGGCCATCACGCCGTGCTGCGACAGCAGCATCGCGTACTCGTTCATGGAAATGCCGAGATAGACGCCGCAGCGGCGGTTGCTCAGGGTCTGGGTCGAATAGCCCGCATCCTCGAACGCGCGGTAGCTCTCCTGCAGGAACAGACGATGCTGCGGATCCATGTACTGCGCTTCTTCCGGCGAGATGCGGAAGAACAGCGGATCGAAGCAGTCGATATCGTCCATCGCGCCGAGCCAGCGCGACGCCATCGTGTCCTTCTTCTTCGCGTCGCGGTCGTAATACGTGTCCGCATTCCAGCGCGTCGCCGGCACTTCGACGATCGCGTTGCGCCCGCGCACGAGGTTGTCCCAGAACTGATCGAGATCGTCCGCCTGCGGATAGCGGCCGGACATGCCGATGATCGCGATGCGCGTATCGGATTCGTCGCGCGCGGACGGACGCAGGCGCAGGGACTGGCGCGCGCTGCGCCGCGGCGCGGCCTTGCGCGGCGGCGCAGCGGCGGCGGGCGTCGTGACCGGTTCGGGCGGCGGCAGCGGCTCCGGCACCACGGCCGCGGCGACCGGCTTGAGCTGCGCCTGCAGGAAAGCCGCGAGCTCGCGGATGGTCGGATAGCTGTAGATCGTGGTCGCTTCGAACGCGGTGCCGAAGTCGTCGTTGATGCGGCGCATCCAGGTCACGCCGTTGATCGAGTCGACGCCCAGATGGATGAACTGCTCCTCGTCGTCGATCGGCCGGCCCTGCAGGTGCAGTTCCGCATCCAGCGATTCCTTGAGCCGGCCGCGGATCGACGCGAGCGTGTGCGCGCTCGCCGGTGCGTTCGCCGCGGCGGCCGCGACGGCGCGGCGTGGTGCCGCGGTCGCGGCGGCCGGTGCCGGCGTGCCGACGCGCTCCAGCTGCTCGAAGCGCGCGTGGATATGTCCGCTGGTTTCCGCCTTGCCGACGAAGGTCTCGTCGTGCATGGCGAGCTCGCGCTGATAGATGTCGTCGATGCGCGCGCCCAGCGGCGCGGTCCATTGCTGCTTGAAATTCACCAGGCGTGAGCGCGGCGTGCGCGCGATGCGCTGGGCCAGCGCCAGCGCCTCGGCCAGTACGGCTTCGCGCGGCAGCACGGCCTGGGCCATGCCGCGCTCGCGCAGTTCGCGGCCGACGTATTCGTGCGCGGTCAGCAGACTTTCGCGGGCCAGGTCGTGACCCAGCTGCTGCGGCACCATCAGGGTCGAACCCGCGCCCGGTGTGAAGCCGTAGCTCATGTACGGACTGACGTAGTGGGCGCTTTCGCCGAACAGCACGATGTCGGCGAACATGCCCAGTGACCAGCCGGCGCCGACGCCATGGCCCTGCATCGCCGCGATCACCGGCACGTCGCAGAGCTGGGCGAGCTGGAAGATCTTGAAGTCGGTGAACTTTGCCGTACCGGCCTGGATCGCGAGCAGGCTTTCCTTGGTGCCGCCCGAGGCGAAGTAGTTGTCGTATCCGGTCAGCACCACCGCGCGATACGCCAGGCTGGCCGCATGCGCGAAGGCTTCGCCGATGCCGGCGACCAGGGCTTCGGAGAACATGTTCTTCGCGTCGCGATCGTGCATTTCGATCAGCAGCACGCCGTTGGCTTGCGCGGTCGCGCTGACCACCGCCGAGGCGAGCGCGATCCGGCCGGCGCCCGGCATCACCGCTTCAACGGCTTCGGCGGGCCAGGACGGCCGCGCCTCGCGCTGTCGCGCTGCTACCGCGACGCGGGCGCGCTTGGACGCGATCACGCTGTCGGCCGCCGCCGCGCTCCAGCGGCGGGCGAGTTCCAGCGCATTGGCCTGTACCTGCTCGGTCGCTTGAACATCGAGCGCCGCGCCGCGCTGCCTGAGCTGCGCGCCCGAACAGGGTTCGCCGGTCAGCAGCGTTTCCCGGCCGGCGACCGGCCCGAGGACTTCCGGTATGAGCCAGGCGGCGCGCGCGCCGAGCGCTGCGCTGCCGGCGAAATCGGCGCCGCCGTACCAGCCGGATTCGGCCAGCACGGCCGCATCGCAGGACAGCGCCAGCAGCCAGGCCAGTCCCTGCGCGTCGCCGCCGAACGCGGCAATCACGGGCACGTCCGCGCGTTCGATCGCGTCCAGCAGGGCCAGCACGTGGTCGGGCGTCTCGCTGCCGTCGAACGGCGTCACGTCACTGGCCAGCACGATGCTGCGATACGTCGAACCGGCCTCGATCTGTGCGAGCGCCTCGGCGAACTGCTGCGCGACGGTAGACACGTCGCGCTGATCCAGACGGATCACGCGCGCGTCCGCGCTGCCGTTCCAGCGGCCGCCGACCGGTGCCGCCGTCGGCAGCAACGCGGCGACGTACTCGGCCAGCGGCCGTGCCAGATGCGCCTTGAGCAGGCGCAGCGCGAGCGCGGACTTCGTCGCGAGCTCGCCGGCCAGCGCCTGCGCCTTTTTGTATACCTGTGAACGCGGCAGGATCGCGCAGCCCCAGCCGCCGGCCTTGAGCTGCGCGCCGGACCAAGGACCCGACGGCGACTGCAGCTGTCGCGCATGCACGCTGCCGAAGCGTTCGCGCAGGAAATCCGCCTGCGCGGCGAGCATGGCGCGGTCTTCGACGGCGTAGCCGTAGTGGGCTTCTTCGCTGCACAGCATCAGATCGCAGAGCGAGGCCAGCCACCAGCCGGCGCCGGTCGCCGAGCCCTGCATCAGCGCGACCAGCGGATAGGGGAAATCCGCGATCGCCCGGTGCAGTCCCGCGCGGATCGCCAGGTCGTAGGCGTCGCTGCCGCCGCAGGCGAAGTCGTCGTCGGTGCCGCAGAGCAGCAGCACGCGCAGCGATGCGTGTTCGCGGACCGTTGCGAGCGAGCGCAGCAGCACATCGATCAGGGCCGCGTCCAGCCGGTTGCGTCCTGCCGCCATGCGCAGCAGGAATACGCCCTCGCCCTGGTCCAATACCTCGATCTCGCCAGCCGCCGCCGCAGTCGTGGCGTTGTGCGCGTTCGACAGCGCGAAGCGCGGCCGTTTCGTTGCGACCTGATGGCGCAGCAGTTCCGCCTCAACGACGGCGCGCGGATCGACGAGCGCGATGCCGCGGGGCTTGTGGCGTTCGGGCAAGGCCAGCGGCGCCGGGGCGACGTCGGAGGACGCGTCCACTTCGCTGGCCGCGAGCGCGACGGCAATCCGCAGCGGCGCGACGCAGGTCGGTGCCACGCGGGCGGCCGCCGTCGTTATGGCGGTGGCGGGTGCTGCGACGGTTACGGCCGCGGGCTCGGCGACTGCGTGTGTCGCTACGCGCTCGAACACGAAGCCGTGCAGTTGCGCAGCGATCTGCCCGTGCTCATCGCACAGGTCGATATCCAGCGTGCTGCGCTCCGTTTCGACGCCATGCAACCTGCGCAACCAGGCCCAAACGACCGCCGGCAGGTTACCGAACACGCGCAGCCGCTCGAGCGCGACCGGCGCGGCGCCGGTGCCGAGTAGCTGCAGCGCCGCCGCGCTGGCGCCGGCCAGCAGATGCGGATGCAGCACGTAGGCCGTGCCGTCGTCGCGCAGCGCCGCCGGCAGTTCGAGCCGCAGCAGCAGTTCGTCGCGGCTGCGATAGCGTTCGTCGTCGCCATCGCCGTCGCGCGGCAGGCGCGCGCGGAGCGATGCCAGCGGCAGCGGCGCGGGCGCGGCCTGATCCAGCGCCACGCCGGCGCCGAGACAAAGCACGGTCTCCTCCTCGCCGTCGGCGGTGTATATCTCGAACGCCGCCTGGTCCGCGGCCAGCGCCTCCACCGCGACCTGCAGCGCTGCCGCGGTCGTGATCGGCCCGTTCGAGGTCCAGCTGATGTCGTGCAACTCGATTGCCGCCGCGTCGGGCGTGCGCATCGCGAGGCTCAGCGCCGCGCGCGCCATTTCGAGGCAGGCCGTGGCCGGCAAGGTTCCGTTGCTGCAGAACGGTTCGTCGCCGCGGAACTCCGAGCGATAGCTCTGCTGGTAGAGATCCGAAGTGTTCGCCTGCAGCAGCGGATGCAGCGCCGGCGTCATTGCGCCGGCCGGCGCCGCGGCCGCGAGCCAATAGCGCTCCTTGGCAAACGGATACGTGGGCAGGCTGATACGCCGCGGCGGTGTCGCGTAGAGCTTGTGCCAGTTCCAGTCGAAGCCCTTGACCCACAGCTCCACGACCTTGCCGTAGCGCCGGCTGGTCAGCCAGCGTTCCACGGTCTGCTGCAGTTCCGGATCGGTATTGAACAGCGCGAGCGTTTCGCGATGGCGCCGGGCCTGGCCGCGTTGCAGCTCGGCAACGGTCTTGCCGTCGAGATGGGCGCGCAGTTTGTCGACCAGTTCGGCAAGGCTGCCCACGACCAGACCGAGGCGCTCGTCCATCGCCTCGCGCCCGACCTGCAGCGTATAGGTCAGGGCCGCGAGATCCGGCGCGGTTTCCGCCGCAGCAATGAATTCCAGCAGATCGCGCACCCGCTGCTGCAGCTGTTCGGCAGAGCGCGCCGACAGCACGACGATGGCCGGCTCCGCCACGTTCGCCGGCACCGCCGCGGCGCTGTACTCGGCCACGACAATGTGCGCGTTCGTGCCGCTGAAGCCGAACGAACTCACCGCCGCCTGACGGCGCTCGCCGGCCGCCACGTCCCAGGACCTGAGCTCCCGATTGATGAAAAATGGACTTTGCGACAAGTCGATATGTTCATTGAGCGCGTCGAACTGGATCGTCGGCGGCTGCTGGCGGTGCTGCAGCGCGAGCATCAGCTTCAGAAATCCGGCGATGCCGGCCGCGGTCAGGCAATGCCCGATGTTGCTCTTGACCGAGCCCAGCGCGCAGTAGCCGGTCTTTTGCGT
>JBBQZR010000061.1:0-38988 GCA_038207515.1 Lysobacterales bacterium
TTCATAATTTCGAGGCGCGACGCCGCAATGCAAAAAGCTAGAGCTTGTCGGTGTCAGGAGCCGCACGCGGCTCCTGACACCTCCAGCCATGACTTCCGGCCTGGCTGCGCACGCGTTGGCGCACCTACACTCGGGCCTCTGTGTTCCTCCGGAGGCTTCATGCGCCACGTCATTCTCATCGCGAGCGCTGCACTCACGCTCGCTGCCTGTTCCGAAGCGCCGCCGCCGCCGGCAGCGCCACCCACCCCTGCCGCCGCCACCGCGCCGGCCACGTACAAATCGACGTTCGCCAACAGCGGCGCCGACTTCGCCGAGCGGCTGAAGAAGCTGTCCTCGGACGAGTTCGAAGGCCGCGAGCCCGGCACGCTCGGCGAGCGCCTGACCACCGCGTATCTCAAGGACGAGTTCGAGCGCATGGGTCTCAAGCCCGGCAACAACGGTTCGTGGTTCCAGTCGGTGCCGACCGTCGAGATCACGCTGCAGAACACCGATCTCACCCTCGACGTCGCGGTCGGCGGCGGCAAGGAGACCTTCGCGTACAAGACCGACATGGTCGTCGGCAATCTCTCCGCCAAGCCCGAGGTGACGCTCAAGGATTCCGAACTCGTCTTCGTCGGCTACGGCGTCAACGCGCCCGAGCAGAACTGGAACGACTACGCCGGCCTGGACGTGAAGGGCAAGACCGTCGTCGTGCTCGTCAACGATCCCGGGTTCGGCAACAACGACGCGGAGCTGTTCAAGGGCCGCGCCATGACCTACTACGGCCGCTGGACCTACAAGTTCGAGGAAGCCGCACGCCAGGGCGCGGCTGCCGCGCTGATCGTGCACGAGACCGAAGGCGCCGGTTATGGCTGGGGCGTGATCGAGAACAGCTGGAGCGGACCGCAGTTCGATCTGCCCGCGAGCGAAGACCCGGCGCCGCGTCTGAACGTGGCCGGCTGGATCACCAAGGCCTCGGCCGAGCGCCTGTTCGGCAAGGCCGGGCTCGATTTCGCCGCGCTGAGAAAGAGCGCGGACGTGCGCGGCTTCACGTCGCAGGCGCTGCCGGCCAAGCTGTCGGCCACGCTCAAGAGCACGATCAAGAGCGGCAGCTCCGACAATGTCGTCGCGCTGCTGCCGGGCAGCGGCAAGCCCGACGAAGCCATCGTCTACAGCGCGCACTGGGACCACCTGGGCAAGGACACGACGCGCAGCGGTGACCAGATCTATAACGGCGCGGTCGACAACGCGACCGGCGTCGCCGGTCTCCTCGTCATCGCCGAGGCCTTCGCGAAGCAGAACCCGCCGCCGCAGCGCTCGATCGTGTTCGCCGCGGTGACGCTCGAAGAATCCGGCCTGCTCGGTTCGCGCTACTACGCGACGCATCCACCGATCCCGATGGACAAGACCGTCGCCGACATCAACATGGATGCGCTGAACCTCGTGCCGACCGCGCGCAACTTCGCCGTTGTCGGCTTCGGCCAGTCCGAGCTCGACACCTACCTCAAGGATGCCGCCGCGACCCAGGGCCGCGTCATCACGGCCGAGGAATCGCCTGAGAAAGGCCACTTCTTCCGCTCCGATCATTTCAACTTCGCGCGCAAGGGCGTGCCCGCGCTGTATGCCAAGGGCGGCGTCGACCTGTTCGAGGGCGGCGAAGCCGCCGGCCGCGCCGCGTTCGACGACTATGGCAAGAACCGCTACCACCAGCCCGCCGACGAATACCGCGACGGCATGCCGCTGGACGGCGCGACCGCGGATCTCGAAGTGATGTACAAGATCGGCAGCAAGCTCGCCGGCGAGACGAGCTGGCCGCAATGGGCCGCGGACAGCGAGTTCAAGGCGGCGCGGGACGCGAGCAAGAAATAGATTTTTGCTTTTGTCAAAAACGCAATGGAACGGCCAGCTCCCGGAAGCTCCCTCTCCCCCAAGCTGCGCTTGGGGGAGAGGGCTGGGGTGAGGGGGAGAAGCCCAACGCGCACCGCTGCTCAGATCATCGCGTGCCGCCCGTCATAGTCACGCGTGCTCGCGCCGAACATCGCAATCCGCGCTGGCGGGTGTTTCTCCCCCTCACCCAACCCTCTCCCCCACGCTCACAAGCGAGCGTGGGGGAGAGGACTTTTTTCGGCGCGCAGCGACGACAGCGCTGCCCTTTCCATACGCCTGAACAACAGCGCCGTCCCTTTCATACGCCCGCGGCTTGCGCCGTTACCGGCTCGGCGACAAGATTCGCCGTCCCCGTGCCGCCGCCCTGCCCATGCCCCTCCTTCTGATCGTTTCGGTAATGCTGCAGTTCTTCTGCCTGGTGCACATGGTGCGCACGGGCCGGCCGCACTGGTGGCTGTGGGTCATCGTGATCGGCTCCTACCTCGGCGTCGCCGTATATGTCTTCACGCAGGTGCTGCCCGACCTGCGCAACGATCCGGCCAGCCGTCGCCTCGTGCGCAGCGTGCGGGACAGGATCGATCCGGAACGCCAGCGCCGGCACATCGCGCAGCAACTCGATGTCGCGGACACCGTGGACAACCGCCGCCGTCTGGCCGAGGAATCGCTGCGCCTGGGCGACTACGCGAACGCGGCCGAGCTCTACCAGTCCGTGCTCAAGGGCATCTACGCGACCGACCCGGCCTTCCTGCTCGGCCTGGCGCAATCGCAGGCCGGCCAGCAGCAGTACGCCGCCGCGCGCGACACGCTCGATACGCTGATCACCGCCAACCCGCAGTTCCGTTCCGACGACGGCCATTTCCTCTACGCGCGCTGCCTGGAGGAACTCGGCGAACACCAGCGGGCGCTCGACGAATACGCAGTGCTCGCATCCAGCTATCCGGGCGAAGAGCCGCGCCTGCGCTACGGCCTGCTGCTCAAGCAGCTGCAGCGTCCCGGCGAGGCGCGCCGCGTGTTCGAGGACATGCTCAAGCGCGCCCGCGCGGCGCCGAAATACTACCGGCGCAAGGAACAGGCCTTCCTCGACGCGGCACAGAAGGAACTGGCGACGCTGACGTAAAGGCACTGCGGAACACGATCTAGCCCTTTTGGCCCAGGGCAGGCGGGCGCGCCTTTTCTACAATCGGGCGAGCCATCTCCCGCAAGGAACCGCCGATGTCGCTGTTCGTTTCCGCCGTCCTGCTGGCCGCCGCAACCGCTGCGCCCGAAGCGGGGAGCAGCCGTGTGCTGCGCTTTCCCGATATCTGCGGCGATGCCGTCGCCTTCGTCCAGGCCGGTGACATCTACCGGGTGGCGGCGGCCGGCGGCACGGCGCAGCGCCTGACCTCGCACATCGGCAACGAGCTGTACCCGAAATTCTCGCCGGACTGCCGCTGGATCGCGTTCTCCGCCGAATACGACGGCACGCGCCAGGTCTACGTGATCCCGGCCGAAGGCGGACTGCCGCGCCAGCTGACCTGGTATACCGACGTCGGCAGCATGCCGCCGCGCGGCGGCACCGACTATCGCGTGCTGGACTTCAGCCCGGACGGCAAGAACGTACTCGTGCGCGCGAACCGCGTGCCCTACGACGAGCGCAGCGGCCGCCTGTACCAGGTCCCGGTCGCCGGCGGCCTGGAAACACCGCTGGCCATGCCCGAAAGCGGCGGCGGCATGTTCTCGCCCGATGGCAAGTCGGTGGTCTACACGCCGATCGACCGCGACTTCCGCAGCTGGAAGCGCTACCGCGGCGGCCGCGCTCAGGACGTCTGGACGTACGATCTGTCCAACAACACGTCCAAGCGCCTGACCGACGATCGCGCGACCGATCACCAGCCGATGTGGATCGGCGACACCATCTACTTCGTGTCCGACCGCGGCCACACGCTGAACCTCTGGTCCATGCCCACGAGCGGCGGCGAAGCGCGCCAGCTCACGCGCTTCGACGATTTCGACATCCTCTGGCCCAGCGCCGGCAAAGATGCGCTGGTATTCGAGCAGGGCGGCTGGATCTGGCGCTTCGATCCGGCCACGGCGCAGGCGTCCAAGATCGACATCCGCGTCGGCGGCGACCAGCCGCAGGCGCTGCCGGCGTGGAAGAAGGTCGCTGCGCAGATCGAGTCCTTCGACGTCTCGCCGCACGGCGAGCGCGTCGTGTTCGGCGCACGCGGCGAGGTATTCAGCGTGCCGGCGAAGAACGGCGAGATCCGCAACCTCAGCAAGACCCCTGCGGCGCGCGAGATCAGCGCGTCCTGGTCGCCGGACGGCAAGAGCATCGCCTATCTCTCCGACGAGAGCGGCGAATACGAGATCTACGTGCGCAGCCAGGACGGCAGCGGCGAACCGCGCCGCGTCACGCGCGACGGCGGCATCTGGCGCTTCCCGCCGGTCTGGTCGCCGGATTCGGGCAAGCTCGCGTATGCGGACAAGCGCCTGCGCCTGCGCATCGTCGATGTGGCGAACGGCAGCCAGCGCGAAGTCGACCAGAGCACCTTCGACGACCTGACCGACTACGTCTGGTCGCCCGATTCGAACTGGCTGGCCTACGCCAAGGCCAACGCGGCGGGACTGTCGCAGGTATGGCTGTATTCGCTGCGCGACGGCAAGACCGACGCGGTGACCGAGGCAACGAGCAACGCGTTCAATCCGGCCTTCGACCCCAAGGGCCGCTGGCTGTATTTCCTGTCCAACCGCGACTACAACCTGACCTTCAGCGCGTTTGAACAAAATTACCTGTATACAAACGCCACGCGTCCGTACGCATTGACCTTGTCCGGCAGTGGCCCGGCGGTCTATCCGCTGCCCAGCGACGAGGTAAAGCCAATCACCGCGGCGGCCGCCGACAAACCGGCCAAGGACAAGGAAAAACCGGCCGCCGCGACCACGAAGGACATCAGCGTCGACCGCGACGGCATCGTCGGGCGCGCCGTCGCACTCAAGGTCGGCTCGGGCAATTACCGCAGCCTGCAGGCCGGCGGTGACGCAGTCTATTTCCTCTCCGGCAATCCACGCCAGCAGCAGCCGCTGGAGCTGCGCCGCCTGGCACTCGACGCGGACCAGGACAAGGCCGTCGCCGCGAACATCGCCGATTACCGCCTGTCCGCGGCCGGCGACATGCTGCTGCTCAAGCAGGGCGAACGCTTCGCCGTGGTCAAGGCCGATGCCGGCCAGGACTTCAACGCCGGCGCGCTGAATCTCGACAAGCTCGAGCTCTATATCGATCCGCGCGTGGAATGGCAGCAGGAGTTCGCCGACGCCTGGCGCATCCTGCGCGACTGGTTCTACGACCCCGGCGTGCACGGCGGCATCGAGCGCTGGAACGCGATCCGCGAACGCTACGCCGCGTGGGTGCCGCACCTCGGCAGCCGTGCCGATCTCGACTATCTGCTGCAGGAAGTCGCCGGCGAGCTCAATGCCGGTCATGTCTACGTGCAGTCTTCGCCCGACATGCCCAAGGTCGAGCGCCGCGCCGGCGGCCTGCTCGGCGCCGAATTTGCGACCGACGCGTCCGGCTATTTCCGCTTCGCGAAGATCTTCGCCGGCGAGAACTGGAACCGCGACCTGCGCTCGCCGCTGACCGAGACCGGCGTCAACGTGAAGGAAGGCGACTATCTGATCGCGGTCGACGGCGTCGACGCGCGCAGCGTGAAAAATCCCTACGCCCTGCTGCAGGGCCGCGGCGACCAGGTCGTGAGCCTCAGCGTCAACCGCCGGCCCAGCGCCAGCGGCGCGCGCGAGGTGCGCGTGCGCACGCTGACCTCCGAGCTGACCCTGCGCTACGCCGACTGGGTCGCGGCACGCCGCGCCTACGTCGACAAGCTGTCCAACGGCCGTATCGGGTACATCCACGTGCCGAACACCGCGGTCGAAGGCAACCGCGAACTCAACCGCGGCCTGCTCGCGTATCACGACAAGGAAGCGCTGATCATCGACGACCGCTACAACGGCGGCGGCTTCATTCCCGACCGCATGATCGAACTGCTCGCGCGCACGCCGCTGAACTATTGGAAGCGCCGCGGCCTCGATCCGGCGCCGACCCCGCTGGTGTCGCACGACGGGCCCAAGGCGATGCTGATCAACGGCCTGTCGAGCTCCGGCGGCGATGCATTTCCGTACTATTTCAAGAAATTGAAATTGGGACAATTGATCGGCACGCGCACCTGGGGCGGCCTGATCGGCATTTCCGGCAATCCGGGCCTGGCCGACGGCGGCAGCGTACTGGCGGCGACCTTCCGCTTCATGAGCACCGACGGCCAGTGGGCGGTGGAGAACGAAGGCGTGTCGCCGGACATCGAGGTCATCGACCGGCCCGAGCAGATCGCCGCCGGCAAGGACCCGAGCATCGAGAAGGCGGTCGAGGTACTGCTCGGCCAGCTGCCGGCCAGCACCAAGCCGCGCCTGCAGGCGCCGCCGGCACCGGCGAAATTCGGGGATTGATTCGCGGCGACCGCGACCGGCGACGTAGGCTGGGGTAAGCGCAGCGCACCCCAGCATCGAGCCATCTCCTCGAGGCGATCGCCGAACGAAGGAAGGGTTCCGAAAGTGTTCGGAACCCGCATCACCCGCATCAAGGCCTCGCAGCCTCGCTTGGCCCGACGGGATTCTTTTGCCGGAGGGGGCGGCTCGAGGGAATACCTCGATGCTGGGGTGCGCTTTGCTTACCCCAGCCTACGCTGCCGGCCTTCGTCCCGTACGCGCTACCATCGACGCGATGGTTCCGGGAGAGTCAATGATGCAATGCTTTGTATACAAAAGCCTGCGGCGCGCCGATACCTTCGTCTATCTGCGCGAGCGCGATGCGTTCGAGCTGGTGCCGGCGACACTGGCGGCCACGCTGGGGCCGCTGAGTTTCGTGATTGAGCTGGCGCTGTCGCCGGAACGCAAGCTCGCGCGCGAGGACGTCGACACCGTCATGGCGAATCTGCAGGGACCGGGCTTTCACCTGCAGCTGCCCCCGCCGCCGGTGGGCACGACACAATGAACCGGCTCTGCGGCGCCGCACCATGAATGGCGCGGCAGGCTGAACCGGGTTTTACCGCGGGCGCGGGATTAACTGCATATACTCGCGCGGGTTTGGCCGTTCGTGCGGAAACGCCGGCGGCCCGGGCGCGACCGCAGCGGAGCGCCCGGCCTGTTTCCCACCCGCCCGATCTGTACGGAAGTTCCGCGTGCCCCGAGCCAAGCCGACGCGCCTTGCCGCCTTCGTCGCCAGCCTGCCCTACTTCCTGCCGGCAGCCCTGTGTCTACTGATCGTCGCGTTCGTCGTGCATCCGGCCGCGCTGTTGCTGCTGCTCGCGGCCAATTCCCTCACGCTGGCGGCCATCTGCCACGGTCTGGGCTTCGACCAGGAAGACAGTTTTGCACGTACCGTGCTGCGCCGCGGTGCGGCCCATTTCGTCGTGCTGGCCACGTATACCGCCGCGGTGATGCTGCTGCTCGGCTGGCCGCTGGCCTGGCTGCTGCAGGGCGGTTCGCTACCGGCGACGATGTGCCTGTCGGCGGCGGTCGTGGTCGCCCTGCTGCTGCTCTGGCGCCTGTGGCCGGCCTTCGGCCTCGTGCTGGTCTGGGACGACGCCTATCCCGACGACGAGCAGGGTTCATGGATCCTGACCGCGGTGTCGCGCAGTGTGAGCTTTGCGCGCCACCTGACCGGTGAGCACGAATTGTTCTTCAGCCACGGCCTGCCCGTGGCGATTGCGCAGCTGGTACTGGTCTGTCTGGCGGTCGGCATCGCCGGACTCGGCCAGGGCCTGCCGAGCGAACTGCGCACCCTGGTGCTGCTGATCTACGTCGTGGCGCTGCCGCTGGCGCAGTTGCTGATCGCGAACCGCTGCCTGCGCGCGCTGCTGACCGCGCGCCGGGCGCGTTATGCGGCCGCGCCAGCAGCCGGTACCGATCCCGCAGCAGCTGACTGCGCCTTGCCGCGTGAGCTGCCCGGCGGGCTCGCCCCGGCCGAACTCGATGCGGCGCTGCTGCATGCCACGCGGTGCGGACAGGTCGAACTGGCACTGGCCGCGCTCGAACGCGGTGCGGATCCGAATACCGTGCCGGTTGCCGGCGAGCGCGACCAGCGCAGCGTGGTGATGCTTGCCACGACACTGCCCGAGGTGCGCCTGCTGCGCGCGCTCATCGCCAAGCGCGCCGACGTGAACCGCGTGCATGCGGGGCTGAGCCCACTGCTGGCCGCGACGCGCGACAGCTACCAGGGCCGCCCCGACGCCGTACTGACGCTGCTCGCCAACGGCGCCGACCCGGCCATAGGCGACGCGCGGGGCAATACCCCGCTGCATTACGCCGCGCTCGCCGCCGAGCCCATCGTCGCGGCCATGCTGATCGACGCCGGTGCGCCGCTGGCCGCGATCAATCGCGACGGCCTGACGCCGCTGGGGCAGGCGGCCCATGCGGCAAACTGGACCTTGCTGCGTTTTCTGCTGGAACACGGCGCGCGTAACGAAGTCGAGCACGCCCAGCCCGCGCTGAGCGCCGCAGCGGCGATCGCGGACGACGACATTACCGGCGTGAAGCTGCTGCTCAAGCAGAAGGCGCGCGTCGATGCGCAAGGACCGCTGGGGCGTACCGCGCTGATGGCGGCCGCGCTGAGCGGCCATGCGGCAATCACGCGCTGCCTGCTCGATGCGGGCGCCAGCGTCGACCTCAGCGACAGCCACGCCACGACCGCGCTGATGGAAGCCGCGCGCGCCGGCGCAGCGGAGGTGATCGCACTGCTCGCCGCGCGCAAGCCGGATCCGAACCGCGTCGACCATCTCGGGCGCAGCGCGCTCGCGATCGCGTGCCAGTCGCGCCAGGCGAATGCGACCGCCGTGCGCGCGCTGCTCGCCCTCGGCATCGACCGCCAGCGTCCCTGCACCGACGGCCGCCGCGCGCTCGATCACGCGATCGCCGGCGGACGCTGGGATCTGGTCGCGCTGATCGATCCGGACTACGCCTTGCCCAGTTCCGTCGCCGAAGGTGCGGGCAGCGCGGTCGCCGACTCGCCGGCGCATCTGCTCGACGCGCTGCGCTTCGGTCACTGGACCATTGCCGAAGGGCTGTTACCGCGAATGAGCCAGTGGTCGCAGGCCGACCTCGCCGGCATCTGGCTCGAACTGGCGACTCACAGCGACGCGCGGCCGCGCCGGTGGCTGCTCAATCACGGTCTGCGCGCCGACGCGTTCACCGCCCGCAGCAGCCTGTTTTCCGCCGCGCTGGAGCGCCTGCCCGATGCCGCGACCGCGCTGGCCGAACTGGTCCAGGCCGGCGCCCACAGTGGCGGCGCCGGCGTACTGCGGCGTGTGCTCGAAGCCGCGCGCGGCGTCACCGATGCGACACAGCGCCAGCAGCTCGTAGCACTCGCGCTCGACCTCGCCCAGCGCGGCGCCGACACGTTCGCCCTCAACGAACAGGGCGAAACCGCGACGCACCTCGCCGCCCAACTCGGCGCCGCAACGCTGCTCGATCGCCTGCTCGACGGTGGCGCCAATCCGAATGCGCGCGACCAGGCCGGCCGCACGCCGCTGCACGCGGCACTGGGCCTGCCGCCGGCGCAGCTCGACGGCGTCGTGCAGTCGCTGATCCGTCACGGCGCCGATCCGGAGCTGGCCTCCAACGACGGCGAGACCGCGCTCGGCCGCGCCCTCGGCGGCGGCGGCAAATCGCTGCAGCACTGGCTGCACTGGCCGAAGTGGCCGCTGCCACAGCGGCGCCTGCGTACCGAAGACCTGGTCGCCGCGGCTGCCCGCGGCGATGCGGCCGCCGTGGACCGCCTGCTGATCCTGGGCCTGCCGCTGGAAAGCACGGACGCACAAGGTGCGACGGCGCTGCTGCGTGCCTGCGGCCACGGGCATCGCGATGTCGTGCGGCTCCTGCTGAGCCGCGGCGCGGATCTGGAACACGCGGCCGCGGGCGGCGCGACCTGCCTGTCTGCCGCGGCGAGCGCGCGCCGCGACGATGTCGTCGACCTGCTGCTCGCGCACGGCGCCGCGCTGGACCGGCGCCTGCCCGGCGGCGGCACCACATTGATGATCGCCGCAGCGCTGGGCTTTCCCGAACTGGTGGAAAAATTGCTGGCCAGCGGTGCGGATGCGAACCTCGCCGACGAGAAAGGCTCGACCGCGCTGCACGCCGCCGCGCACTACGCCTTCAGTCATGCCGGCGCGCGCGCGCGCGCCGTGCTCGAAGTGCTGCTGCGCCTGGGCGCGGCCCCGAACGCACGCAACGCCAAAGGCCAGACGCCGCTGCTGCTGCTGGTCGGCGGCCGCGCCGATCCGGGGTCGCCCTGCGATCCAGCGCAGGTCGCGCACCTCGTCGCGTTGCTGCTGGACTTTGCCGCCGATCTCGATGCGCGGGACGAACGCGGCGTCAGCGCACTGCATGCGTGTGCGATCCACGGACTGCTCGGCTGCGCGCGCCAGCTGCTTGCGCGCGGTGCCGAGCGCGACATCCGCGACTGCCTCGGGCGCCGGCCGGCGGATCTCGCGGAGCTGCTCGGCTATGCGGATGTCGCGACCGAACTGGGCTCCAGCACGGCGATTCCGAGCCTCGCGCAGATGCTGCGCCAGCCGGCGAATCACGGCTGAGGTGCGGCGCCGTGCCGCTTTAGCCCTCTCCCCCCCGCTCGCAAGCGAGCGGGGGGGAGAGGGTTGGGTGAGGGGGAGAACCCTCCGCTGGACGCGGACCACGGTTTTCGGCGTACGCATCCGGCAGGCAAAGGGGCTGCTACGCAGCGGACCAACACCCCCTGCCTCAACTGCGGCTCCCACACGGGGTCGGCCCGCCGCTCGACGGCCAGAGCCACGCCTACGACTACGTCACCACTCGCGATTGACGCCGCCGACCCATTCCTTGCCGCGCGTCTCGCTCGTGTCGGCCGCGAAGATCTGTTCGAGTTCGATCAGCGCGTCCTGCGAGGACTGGATCAGCGCTGCGTCGTCGTCGTACACGAGGTGCTGTGCCTTGAGCAGCGCCTCGTCGTGGGCGCGGAACTGCGCGACGCGCTCCTGCGCGACACGCGGCGGCTGGCCCAGCGCTTCGAGTACCTGGCGGGTCAGGTCCAGGCTGCCTTCGAGCGTCTCGCGAGTCACGCCGTCGACGTTGAGATCCATGAGCCGGAACGCATGCTGGCGATTGCGCGCACGCGCGAAGATCTTGAGGTTGGGATACATGCGCTTGACCATGCGCGCCGTGCGCACGTTCGCTTCCGGGTCGTCGGTCGCGAGCACGAAGATTTCGGCCTTGTCCGCGTGCGCGGCGCGCAGCAGTTCCGGGCGGCTCGGGTCGCCGAAATAGATCGTGCTGCCGAAACGGCGCGAGGCGTCGACCTGTTCGATAGAATTTTCCAGCGCCGTGAACGGAATCTTCTGCGCGCGCAGCACGCGCGCGACGATCTGGCCGACGCGGCCGAAGCCCGCGATGATCACGCGCGGCGGATCGCCGTCGATGCGGTCGAATTCGCGTTCGGGCTTGCGCACGCGTGCCTGGATGAATTGGCCCAGCGCGAGCAGCAGCGGCGGCGTCAATGCCATCGACAGCGTGATGACCAGGGTCAGCATGCCGTGCACGCCCGCATCGATGAGCTGGCTGCCCGCGGCGAGCTGGAATACGACGAACGCGAATTCGCCGCCGGCCGCGAGCACCGCGGCCAGCGACAGCGACTGCCAGCGATCCAGGCCGCCGATGCTGTTGCCGACCGCGAACAGCACCGCGCCCTTGATGAGCAGCAGGCTCGCGGTCAGGCCCAGCACCAGCCAGGGCTCGCGCAACAGCAGGCCGAGATCGACCGCCATGCCGACGCTGACGAAGAACAGGCCGAGCAGCAGCCCCTTGAACGGTTCGATCTGCGATTCGAGTTCGTGCCGGTATTCGGAATCCGCGAGCAGCAGTCCGGCGAGGAACGCGCCCAGCGCCATCGAGATGCCGGCCAGCTCCATGAGCCAGGCCGTTCCGATTACGACCAGCAGCGCCGTCGCCGTGAACACTTCCGGGATGCGCGTGTTCACCGCGATGCGGAAGATGGGACGCAGCAGGAATCGTCCAGCCAGCACGACCAGCGCGATCGTGCCGACGACCTTGCCCGCCTCGATCGTGTTGACGGCGGCACCCTGGCCGACGGCGAGCACCGGCACCACCGCAAGAATCGGAATCGCGGCCAGATCCTGGAACAGCAGGATCGCGAAGCCCTGGCGCCCGTGCGGTGAAGTGAGCTCCTTGCGCTCGGCCAGCAGCTGCAATCCGAACGCGGTCGACGACAGCGCGAGCCCGAGGCCGACGATCACCGCCGACTTCGGCGCCATGCCGAACGCGAAGATGGCGATGGCGGCGACGATGCCCGCGGTCGCAAGCACCTGCGCCAGCCCCGCGCCGAACACGGCCTTGCGCATGACCCACAGGCGCTGCGGCGACAGCTCCAGTCCGATGACGAACAGCAGCAGCACGACGCCGAGTTCGGAGATGTGCGCGATCCCGTCCTGGTTCTGCAGCAGCTTCAGTCCGGCCGGACCGATCACCGCGCCGGCGATCAGATAGCCGAGCACCGCGCCGAGTTCGAAGCGCTTGGCGATCGGCACGGCGATGACGGCGGCGGCCAGCAGCACGACCGTGTATTGCAGGATGGTGTGGGTTTCCACGCGCCGCCTCCGGAAGACAGGCCCGGATTATGTCACGCGACTTTCGCCGCACTCGCAGGATCTGAGACTTGCGCTACGCACACTGGCCCCGCACTCACGAGCCGAGAACGCCATGCGCCCGAACCGATTGCCGCAGCCCGTCGATAGCCCGCACGAATCCACCCTGATCGCGCGCCTCATCGAAATCTGGCTGTACCTCGGCATCGCCGGCGTACTGCTGCTGCCCGCGGCACGCGCGCACTCGATCGCATTCGGCTGGATCGCGTACTGGCTCGTGGGTGCACCACTCCTGATGTGGGCGATGCAGCATCGCCAGCGGTTGGCGGCTTGTGCATGGACCTTCCTCGTCGGTTCGTTCGTGCGCCGCCGTTCTGACGTGGCCGGGGCGGGAAGCCCGTTCGATCGGCGCCAGGGATGGCGTCACGTCAGGGCACAGGCACGACGCCTGCGGCCCGCGTTGCGCAGTGTCGCCGCACGCCCGCGCGGCGACGCGAACGCCGTGCTCAGTCGGTGATGCCGAGCCGCTTGCGTTCGAGGCGGCGCAGGAACTCTTCCATGATGCGCCGGTACAGATCCTCGCCGAGGTACTGATCCTCCACACCCGCGTCGATCGACGGATTGTCGTTGACTTCGATCACGACGATGCGGCTGCCCACCTGCTTGATGTCCACGCCGTAGAGCCCGTCGCCGATCAGGCTGGTCGCCTTGAGCGCCAGTCGCATCACTTCGGTCGGCGCTTCGCGCACCGGCAGGGTCTTGAAGCCGCCGGACTTCGCCGTGCCGCGCGCGCCGTGGTTGTAGATCTGCCAGTGGCCGCGCGACATGTAGTACTGGCACGCGTACAGCGGCTCCTTGTTCAGCACGCCGATGCGCCAGTCGAATTCCGTGTAGAGGTATTCTTGCGCGATGACCAGCGCGGTGTGCTGGAACAGGTCTTCGGTGCCTTTCTTCAGCTCCTCGGCATTCTCGGCCTTGACGATGCCGCGCGAGAACGAGCCGTCCGGAATCTTCAGCACGATGGGAAAACCCAGCGTCGCCGGCAGCTCGGTCAGTCTCTTCGCATCGTCGCGGAACAGGATTTCGGTTCGGGGCGTCGGCAGCTTGCGCGAGCGCAGCAGGTCGTGCAGGTAGATCTTGTTCGTGCAGCGCAGGATCGAGGTCGGATCGTCCATGACGACCATGCCTTCCTTCTCCGCCTTGTTGGCGAAGCGGTAGGTGTGGTTGTCCAGCGCGGTGGTCTCGCGGATGAACAGGCCGTCGTATTCGGCCAATCGCGTGTAGTCGTTGCGCGTGATCGGATCGACCTCGATGCCGAGATCCTTGCCGGCCTCGATGAATAATTTCAGCGCGCGCTTGTTCGACGGCGGCATGGCTTCGGCCGGGTCGTGCAGCATGGCGATGTCGTAGCGGTACTTGCGCCGCACGCGCGGCTTGCGCCAGAGCTTCTTGGAGAAGCGGTCGAGCGCATCGGCGAACGCGTCTTCCTGCGGATCGTTGAGCGTGTGCAGGCCGGCCGGCTTGATCGCCGCTATGCTCCATTCGCGCTCGCGTTCGAATTCGATGCGCAGGATCGGGCAGGGAAAGGTTTCGAATACCTGGCGGGCAAGATCCTGCAGCGGCGCGTAGCTGGTTTCGCCGAAGTAGACCTGCAGGCCGAAGTCGGTGGTGTCGCGCGAATCGGGCAGGAAGCGGCTGAGCTTCTGTTCCAGGTCTTCGATGTCCAGGCCGTACAGCGAGCGCCGGCGCAGGTCGTTGATCGTGCGCACCGACGGGATCACCTTGTGCCCGCGCGCCTCGGCCAGCAGCGACACGTAGTAGCCGGTGCCGAGGTATTTGTAGCTGCGGCACAGGTTGATGACCTGCGTGCGTTCCTCGTCCGTCGCCAGCGATTCGCGCAGGTAGTCCTTCGCGGTGACGACGTTATCCGACGGGTAGTAGGAACCCCAGTCCGAGGCCTTCTCGACGACGATGACCAGGCGGCTCATGGCAAACCGGCCGGAGTGGCGACGCGGACGGCGGCCGCAGGAACAGGGTCGGGATCGGGCATGGAGGGAGTAGGAGGGGGCAGTGGACGACGAGCGGCGCGAGTGTGCCACAGGCGTCAGAGGGCGGCATGTGACGATGGTTCCCGAAGCGGTCTCCCGCGAGGTTCAGCCATGCGGGGTTCAGCAAAAGCCGCACGGCGTCGCCGTACTGCGCCGATCTGCTGTTGGCGGCACAGCCATGGTGAGTTCCACCCTGCTAGTCTCCGCGCGTGCCCCGATCCGCTGACTTCCATCTGCGCCGTGCCCGGCCCGCCGACCTGGCCGCCCTCGTCGATCTCGAACTCGCAAGCTTCGCCTACGACCGAATGAGCGCCCGCCAATTCCGCCGTCATCTTTCCAGTCCCAGTGCCGCCGTGCTGCTGGCCGAGGGCGATGACGGACTGCTCGGCTCCACGATCGTGTTCTTTCGCCGCGGCAGTACGCGAGCGCGGCTCTATTCGCTCGCGACCGCGGCCGCGGCGCGCGGCCGCGGTATCGGCAAGGCTCTGCTCGCGGCTGCCGAAGGCCTCGCCCGCGAGCGCGGGATGCGCGAACTGAGCCTGGAAGTCCGCCGCGACAACGCCGCTGCCGTACGACTGTACGAAGCGAACGGGTACCGGCGCAGCGCGGCACTCGAGAACTACTACGACGACGGTGCGCCGGCGTGGCGGTACGAGAAATCCCTGCAGGCCGACGCCTCGTGAAAACCCTACTCCTCCTCGCTGCCCTGATGCTGACGCAGAGCGGCGACTCGCCGCAGGCGGAAGCCGGCGTCGCCACCGACGTGACCGACGCGGCGCGCCTGAGCCGGCTGCCGGCGGCGGCGCAGATGCCGCCGAACGTCAGCCTCGTCGAAACCGTGCTCACGCGCCGGCGTCTGCATCAGCTGGAATCGATGGGCGGACTGCGGCTGCCACGCATGGACATCTTCATCAAAGACGGGCGGCATGTACTGCACAGCGTCGGCTGGAACTACCGCATGCCGTGGCGCTTCCACGCCGCGCTGACCGAGCGGCGGGCTCTTCCCGGCGGCTTGAGCGTCGAGGAACTCGTCTCCCACCTGACCGACAAGCAGGGCCAGCCAATCGCACGGCCCGACATCGCCGAGGCGGACGCCGTGGTCGTCCTCTACTGGGCGAGCTGGTGCGGACCCTGCGGCACCGCGCTCAGCGAGATGCGCAAGCTCATGACGGCCGACAGCGGCCGCCGCTTCGTCTGGATCGCGATCGAAGCCGACTCGGTCAAGCAGAACGTGCAGCGCGAGACGATGCGATAGGCACCCAGGACATGCGCGCACGGCGACCGCTCGGTCGACGCCTCGCCGTCATCGGCACCCGCCCGCTCTACCGCTGACCGTGTTCTCCCCAGCGATTCCCAAGGCCCAATGATCACCATCGCCGATCTGATCGACACTTATCCGGCCGTGCTCGCGCTCGCGATCTTCCTCGCACGCATCGTCGATGTTTCGCTGGGCACGGTCCGCATCCTCGTCGGCTTCCGCGGCTATCGCCTGCTCGCCGCGCTGATCGGTTTCTGCGAATCGGCGGTCTGGGTCATCGCCGCGAGCAAGGTCATCGGCCATCTCGACTACTGGTACCTCGTCGTCGCCTACGCCGCGGGCTACGCGACCGGCAACTTCGTCGGCATCACGCTGGAACGCCGCCTCGGCGTCGGCAGTGAACTGGCTCGGATCATTTCCTACTGCAGCGCCTGCAACCTCGCCGAGCAGCTCACCCAGCGCGGCTATTCTGTCGTCGAACTCGCCGGCCGCCACCGCGGCGAGGCCTCCGTGCAGGTGCTCTACGTCGTCGACAAGCGCCGCCGTATGCCCGAACTCCTGCGCCTGATCCATGAGCTCGATCCCGCCGCGATCTACACCATCACCGACGTGAAGTCCTGCCACGGCGAAGACGTGCATGCGCTGGACGCCGGCGCGAGGCGTGGAATCGCCTTGCGATTCAAGCGCAAATAGCGTCCGCACTGGCGACGAAGCCGGGTCGCTCCGTTCGCGGCGGATATCGCGGCTACAGCAATGAAATCGCCCGCGCCCACGACGCGAACGGAAGGTTCCTGAGCACCGTGACCGGCGCGAACACGCCATGATCGTTGTCCACGAAGACACGGCAATCCGGCGGAACGGCACGGACGAAGGCCTCGATCAGCGCATCTCCGCGCCACTCGATCAGAAACAGGGAAGGATCCACGAGCGCGGCAACCGCATCGGCCCGTTCGTCGTCGCTGAAATCGTCGAGGACGCTCTGATCCGGCTCGATCGAAAACCATCCGAGCCCGCCTTCGATGACGACGCGGCCGTCCTCGGCGGATTCGCCGCCCTGCTGGAGCGCCCAGACGATGGGCGACCAGGAGCTTTCGTTTTCGACGAGAAGAATCAAGGTATTCATGACGTGCTTCGATCGACGCCGTGCCGAAGCAGGGCCAGAGAGTGCCGGGAGTCGTACGTGTTCACTTTTTATTTCTCGCGCAACCCGGACGTCTCGCACATTGCCGGCGTGTGTGCCGCATCGGGATACCGTGCTACCAGTCCATGGCGTCGAGCTTGGCCTTGGTTTCGTCGTCCGCCGGACGCGCGATCAGCCCGCCGGCCGCGGCGATCGTGACGTCGTATCGCGCACCGTCGATGAGCGGCATGTAGGCGGCACTGCCGAAATCCGCATCGACCCAGGGCAGCCATGCGGGATAGCGGCGCTTGAGCTGCCACAGGTCGAGCATGCCGTCGCCACCGACCGCGCTGATGCTGGTCGGGGCGGTCTTCGCCTTGGCGGTATCGCGCCAGCGGCCGCTGATGCGTTCGACACGGTACAGCGGCTGCGCGCCGAGGCTGACGGCCCGCGGCGTCCACTTGATCACGCGTGCGTCGAGCTGCCAGTCGTCGCCGGTGATCTGCGCGCTCTCGTGCGTACCGTCGGCGAGATCGACGCGCAGCGCCCATTGCTGCGGTCCGAAGGCACGCACGCCAATACTCGCGACAGGCTTTTCGGCGCTGAGGCGGCGGTATCCGTCCAGGGACAGGGCCAGCGCGCTGGCAAGCAGGGCAAGACTGACCAGCACGAGCAGCCAGGCGCTGCGATGGCAAGCGGAAAGGCGTCGGCGCTGGCGCCAGCGCCGCCGCACGGCAAAGGATTGCGCGAGGGCGGCCAGCCCGAACAGGGCGGCGGCGATGGCAGGCAGCAGAGCGGGAATATCTGGCAGCATGGTGGATCGCCGTACCCGTGATGGGCATCGATATGATGGGCCTCGTTATACTGCATCCCTCGTCAACCTCGCATCACGGACCGCCGGCGCGGCGCCGTGGGGCATCTACGGGCCACGCCATGCATATCGTCCTGCGTACGTCGTTCCTGCTTTGCCTGCTGTGTCTGCTCGCCGCCTGCGGCAACAAGGGCGATCTCGTCAAACCCGGCACCACGCCGCCACCGGCGAAGAGCGAACCGGCGAAGTGAACCGCGGCGCCGTTCCGGAGTTGCAGTTGTTGCCTTTTAGCAAAATGCACGGCGCCGGCAACGACTTCGTCGTGATCGACTGCCGCGAGCGGACGCTGCCGCTGGACGCCGCGGCGATCGCGCGCCTCGGTGACCGCCACAACGGCGTCGGCTTCGACCAGCTGCTCACGATAGAACCCACGCGCGATCCGGACTGCGCCTTCCGCTACGGCATCTACAACCGCGATGGCAGCCAGGCCGGCCAGTGCGGCAACGGCGTGCGCTGCGTCGCCGCCTGGCTGCGCCGCGCCGGCGCGCTCGGCGACGGCATGACGCGGCTGCAGAGCCCGAGCGGCGCGGTCGCGGTCGAGATGCTCGACGACGGCCGCGTGCGTGTCGACATGGGCGTGCCGCAATTCTCTCCACCGGCCGTGCCGTTGCGCGAAGTCGCGCAGGCACCGCTGTATCGGCGCCGCATCGGCACGACCGACGTCGCGTTCGGCGCGGTTTCGCTCGGTAATCCGCATGCGGTGATCGAGGTGGCGGACAGCGCCGCCGCGCCCGTCGATGCCTGGGGACCGGCACTGGAAACCCATGCGGACTTTCCCGACCGGGCCAATGTCGGCTTCGCCCAGGTGCTGTCGGCGCGTGAAATCCGTCTGCGCGTCTGGGAACGCGGCGTCGGAGAAACCCTGGCCTGTGGCAGCGGCGCCTGCGCCGCGGTCGTCGTGCTCGCGAGCCGCGACCGTGTCGGCCGCGACGTCGACGTGCATCTGCCGGGTGGCCTGCTGCAGATTTCCTGGGCCGGCGCCGGACAGCCGGTCTGGATGACGGGACCGGCAATCTTTGTCTTCGAAGGGAATTACTACCTATGAGCGACATGACCCTGAAGGACGGCCTGACCGCGATGGAAGTCGCGAGCTATCTGCGCCGGCATCCGGAATTCCTTAACGAGTTTCCCGATCTCGCACTCGCCCTGCGCCTGCCGCGCGACCAGGGCGCCGCGGCGTCGCTCGCGAGCTACCAGCTCGACGTGCTGCGCGACAAGAACCGCGAGCTGACCCGGCGCCTGCGCGAGCTCATCGAGATCGCGCACGAGAACGAGCAGCTCATGATCCGCGTGCACAGCCTGACGCTGTCGCTGATGCGGGCGACCTCGCTGGGCGACAGCGTAAGCCGCGTCGTTGCCGGGCTGACCGAGGATTTCCACACCGACCTCGTACGCGTCGTGCTGTTCGGGCGCAGCGACAGCGCGCCGGTCAACGAGTGGCTCATCCTCGAAGCCGGCGGCAAGCACGCGATGCCGGCCTTTGCCGAATTCCTGCAGCGCAACGAACCGCTGTGCGGCCGCCTGCAGCCCGACAAGCTGGCCGCGCTGTTCGGCGCCCGCGCCGGCGAAGTGCAGTCGGCCGTGCTGATGCCGGTCAACGGCCTGGGCATGCTCGCGATCGGCAGCCACGACATGGACCGCTTCCATCCGGGTATGGGCACGGTGTTCCTCAAGCTGATTGCCGAGGCGATCACGGCGTCCGTCGCCCGCTACCCGCTGGACTGACCCGACCTCGTGAGCGCGCTGGCCGCCGATATCGCGCGTTTCCTCGACTACCTGCGCGTCGAGAAGCGCTACGCGGCCGGCACCATCGTCAACTATGCGCGCGAGCTTGCCTCGCTGCAGGCGCATGCGCAGTCGCTGGGCCTGACCCACTGGCGCGAACTGCGCGCCGAACCGCTGCGCAGCCTGGTCGCGCGTGAACACCGCCGCGGCCGCGAGCCGGGCAGCCTGCATCACCTGCTGTCCGCGTGCCGCAGCTTTTTCCGCTGGCTGCTGCGCGAGGGCGTGATCGCGCAGGATCCCGCCCTCGACGTGCGCGCACCCAAGCTCCGGCGCAAGCTGCCGCAAGTGCTCGATGTGGACGAAGCGGCGGCGCTGGTCGAGATTCCTGTCGACACCCCGGACTCGGTGCAGGACCGCGCCATGCTGGAGCTGTTCTATTCCAGCGGCCTGCGCCTGGCCGAACTCACCGGCCTGGTCTGGAACGACATCGATCTCGCCGAGGGACTGGTGCGCGTACTCGGCAAGGGCTCCAAGACACGCGTCGTACCGGTCGGCAGCAAGGCGCTGCACGCACTGCGCGCGCTGCTGGCACAGGCGCAGCCGGCGGGAAGCGCGCCGGTATTCCCGGGCCGCGGCGGCAAGCCGATCTCGCCGGGCAGCGTGCGCCGCCGTCTCAAGGGCTGGGCTCAGTCGCAAGGCGTGTGGAAGCGCGTCTACCCGCATCTGCTGCGCCACTCCTTCGCCAGCCACCTGCTGGAATCCTCCGGCGACCTGCGCGCCGTGCAGGAACTGCTCGGTCATGCGGATATTTCCACGACGCAGATCTATACACATCTGGATTTCCAGCATCTGGCGCGCGTCTACGACGCCGCGCATCCGCGCGCCAAGCGGCGCAAGGAACCGGAGTAGCACAACCGGCGTACGCAGGCGCACCTGACGAATCCCGCCGTCGCCTGGACCGGCCCGGCGACGCAGGCTGCCGCAACCTCACGCCGGCTTTCGTGCCGCACACGCGCCCCGCCACTCGTCACCGATGACCGGCAGTCGCTGTCTCAATCCGTGCGGCAAGCCAATGCGATCATTTTCGCCTGCACGATGCATCGCCACGACGGTCCGGCCGGACCGTTGAACACGGCGTGCGCGTGCGGCACCGGCGCAATGCCGGTGTTCCCCGCAAACCACCGGAGACCCCTTATGCCCAAGCACCGCCTTGGCGCAGCGCTCGCGCTCGCCCTGTCGTTTTCCGCCGTTGCGCACGCCGGTACGTTCGGCTTCGATCCGTACATCCTGACCCCCACCTATGGCGAAGCCGAAGCCGTTGCAATCGGCGACGTCGATGGCGATGGCCGCGACGATCTCATCGTGGCGACCAATGCCTACTTCGCGAATACCTGGTCCAACCATGTGCTCGTCTATCCGCAGCAAGCCGACGGCACGCTCGCGCAGCCGGTGGCGATCGCCTACACCACCAGCTACGGCAACGCGCGCGGCCTGGTGCTGGCGGACATCGATGCCGACGGCGTACTCGATATCGCCGTCGGCTACGGCGGCGGCCTCGCGCTGCTGCGCCGGGACGGCGCCGGCGGCTTCAGCCTGCGCAACGTCGTCACGAATCGCGGCGGCGACGTGCTCACGAGCCTCGACGTCGATCGCAACGGTGTCGCGGACCTGATCGGCCTGAGCCACAGCGGGCCCGCGACGATCTACTACAGCGATGGCTTCGGCGGCATTGCGAGCCAGCAGACGCTGACGACGCCGGTGGGCGGTTTCAACGACCTGGAAACCGGCGATCTCAACGACGACGGCGTCACCGATCTCGCTGTGATGTCGGGCCAGACGTATGCGATTCCGAACCTGACCGTGCACCGGCATGACGGCGTCGCCAGCTGGCTCGCCGCGCAGAGCTACACGGTCGGCGCCAGCGAGATCACCGCCGGCCTTGCGGTCGGTGATTTCAACGGCGACGGCCGCGACGACGTCGTGCTGTCGCGTGCGCGGAACTCGCCGACCTGGCTGTGGCAGTACCGCCAGGACGCCAACGGGCAGTTGCAGCCGGCGGCCAATCTGCCGAGCTACCAGATCCCGGATACGCTGGAAGCCGCCGATCTCGACCGCGACGGCCGCAGCGATCTCGGCGTGCTGCACAGCGGCTGGACGCGTTTCGGGTTCTATCTGCAAGGCAGCGCAGGTCTTGGCGCGGAGCAGCTGGTCACGATTCCGTACCAGTCGCACTACAACCAGCAAGGGCTCGCGTTCGGCGATCTCGACGGCGACGGCTGCACGGATGCGGCGATCGCGCTGAACGGCACAGGCGTGGCGACGCTGCGCGGGCATGACTGCGCAGCAACGGCCGATCTCGCCGTTGCGATCCGCGCCGAGGGGCGCAGGGTCGCCGCGATCGACATCCGCCACGAGGGTGGCGGCGCGACGGTGACCGGCGATGTGCTGGTCGAGTTGCGCGCGCGCGGCTTAAGCCGCATCGACGCGCCGTCGAACTGTCGCGCGCAACCGAGTCTGAACCGGGTGTACGCCTATCGCTGCACCACCGCCACGCTGCAGGCCGGCGCGACCGAGACACTGCGTTTCGTACTCGGCGGCGTGCCGAGCGTCGTCGTGAGTGCGGATGTCACCTCGGCGGTGCCGGACCCGGACGAAAGCAACAATGCAGCTACGGTCACGCTGACGTTCTGAGAACGGCTGCGCGGCACCTTCAGCGGTGCCGCGCAGCGTGACGAAGTGCGAGTGCCTGCCGCGCGCAATGCGCGGCAGGCTTGCCGGTCAGGGCGCCGGCGCGATGCCGATCGAGGTGAACAGCTTCGCGCTGTCGTAGCGCCGGTCGCCACGAATCACCGTGCGCACCTTGCGGATGTCGGCCATGTTCAGGGTCGGGTCGCCGTCGATGAGGATCAGGTCGGCGACATAACCCGGCGCGATGCGGCCATATTCCTTGTCGCGCTTCATGACCGCGGCGGCGTCGTAGGTCGCCGTGCGCAGCGCATCCTTCGGCGCAATGCCGGCGGAAACGTACAGCTCGAGTTCGCGCGGAATCTGCAGGCCGCCCGAGCCGTCGGTGCCGGCGACGATGCGCACACCACTGCGATGCAGCAGGCCGACGAAATCGATCATGCGCCGGTAGCCGTCGCGGTAGGCCGACTCCTGGCCGGGCTTGATCGGCAGGCCGCCGGAACCCGAACGGATGCCGCGCTGCCAGGTCAGCGGCAGGCGGTCCATGATCGCGGCGAAGCCCGGGCCGGGCAGGCCCGGACGGCTCAGGAAATCGTCCTCGAACACGGTCAGCGTCGGGTCGATCACGATGTTGCGGTCCTTGAGCAGCTTGACGAAGTCGTGCACCGCCGGCGAACCCAGGTCGATGGTCGAACCGTATTCGCCGACCGCAGTGAAGCGCGCCGGCGTGCGCGTGTCCTGCACCTTGTCGAACAGGAAATTCAGCATCAGCATGTTGATGTGCTGGATCTCGTCGGCGCCGTTCTCGACGAACTGGCGCGCCGTCATGAAGGCCGGCACATGGCCGCTGACGCGCAGTCCCTTGGCATGCGCCATGCGCGCGATCGCGGGCATCAGCTCGGTCTTGATCGAGCTATAGATCTTGATCTGCTCGTGCCCACTCGCGGCGTATTCGTCGACGATGCGCTGCGCGTCGGCTTCGTTGTCCGCGAGCGCCTTGGTCGGACCGGCGAACGGACCGGGACCGTCGATGATGCCGGCCTTGATGATGCGCGGACCGATGTCCTCATTCGCCTCGATCGCCTTGATGCGCGCGGCCAGCACCGGCGGATTGTTGGCGAGGTCGCGGATCGTGGTCACGCCGCCGGCGATGTCGAGGACGCCGTCGGCCTGGCCGAAGAAATGCGCGTGCATGTCCCACAGGCCGGGCATCAGGAAGCGACCGCCGCCGTCGAGCGTCTCCGCGTCGGCCGGTGCGGTGACGTCGGCGGACTTGCCGCTCGCGACGATGCGGCCCTTGTCGATCAGTACGGCGGCATCCTCGACGGTCACGCCGGTGGCCGGATCGAACGCGCGCACGTTGCGGATCAGGAGCGGCCGCTTGAGCACTTCGGTCAGCTGTTGCGCGCGCTGCTGCGCCTGGCGGCTTTCCTGTGCGTCCTGGGTCTTGGCCAGCGTCGGCAGCACGTCGCCGTAACCCTCCCGCACCAGCGAGGACCAGCTCGAATAACTCGCGAAGAAACGCTGCTGCTCGTCGAGCCATATGAAGTTCGGCGTCAGGTCGAGACCGTGCATCGCGTACAGCGTGACCTTCTTTGCGCCGGGCTTGCCCTTGACGCGCAGCTCGGTCAGCTTCTCGATGCGCGCTTCGCCGGCCGGCAATATGGACAGGCGCTGCTCCGGCGCCTTGAGCAGCGCGCGCGTCAGCAGCACGTATTCTTCCGGTGTGCTGTTGAGGCTCAGATAGAACGCCGGCTTTGCCGATTCCTGGCTGGCGTCTTCGGACGCGTTCTTCCAGGTGTATTTGTTGCCTTCGCGACGGAAGGTTTCGTCGACCGGCGCCTTGAAGTAAGTCAGGCCCTTGTTCGCGATGGCCGTGACACTACCGTCGGTGCCGACCGTGTATTCGGAATCGAGCTTGGGGCCGCGGCCGCGATCGTTGAACTCGTAGTGCACGCGCAGGGTGCCGTCGTCGGCGTAGCGCGCCTCCTGGAAGCCGGCTTTCGCGCCCATCGTCAGCACCTCGCTGCGCTCGACCTGTTCGGCCGCCACGGCGAGACCACTGGCGCACAGCAGCAGCAGCGCGCCCACGTACAGTCTGAGCTTCATCGTGATTCTCCCGGTAGATCGCCGCAGCCTAGGCTGCCGATATTGCGACGACGAGTGCCGGAAGCTGGGCGCGCATCTGCACGAAATCTCCGCCGCCTACGGCGCAAGTCATGGGAAGCGGCCCACGATCCGATCGAATCGGTCTACGCCATGGGTTTCCGCTTCGATGCCGAACGCGAGCTTAGCAAGGACATCCTGCAGCAGCCCGCGTTCACTCTGAGGAATTGACCTTCAGCCGACTGAACTGTAGTTCTTCCGCAGCCAACCGTACGACGATGATGGCGATGTTGAAGGCGTCCAGCAGCCCCTCTTCGACAATGGTCCTGTGCTTCGCTGCGGCGGTCGATCCATCGCCCGAGAAATCCCAGGAAGTCAGGGCGCCGGCCAGATAGTCCGGGATCCGCACGAACTCGTCGAACCACGTCGGACCGCTGGGTGCAGCGTCCGGCGCAACTCCCATGGCAAGAATGTCTCTGTCCGGAAGTTTCAGCCCCGCCCGCTCCGAAATTCCCCGGAAGTTTTCAATCGCCAGGTCGTAGACGACACGATCGCACCACTCCGTCATCGGGTCCCGGTCGCAAAACCATCCGATCAATTCCACCGCCCGGTCTCTGGCCAGAACGAAGCTGACGAAGGCCAGGAACTGCGCCAGGAGGAACATCCTCGAAAGCAGGTTGATATTGAAGCTCTTCGCCGCCGCTTCCTGGTTCAACTTCCTCATGCGCTGGATGCTGTCTGGTGAGCGCTCCAGCTCGATCATTTTCTCCAGCACCAGCCTGAGACTGTCGCGGACGACGTCGTGGCGGTTCGCGCGCCCGTCGTACCCGAACAGCGCGTCGCCCGAGGGTAGTACGAAAGCGATGTGAAACCGTCTGGGTTCTCGCAGGAATTGGAGGGCTGCGGCGGTGACATGCGACGTCTGTTTCAGGTCGACGGCCAGGGCGGTGCGTATTTAGGCGCCGATTCGCTCAAAATCGTCGTCGTAGGAATCAGCGTGAACGCGTACACGCTGTCAGGTCGTCGGCGGCCGCCGTCTGGCCTAGATTTTTCCTTCATGTAGAAATCTGCCGCGATTTTCCATTTACGGATTCCTGGCCTGGAAAGGAGAACGCGGGCCAGATCCTCGCGCGCCGACCGGTCGAACGTTTGCCGAAAGCGGTCGAAGATTCCTTCAGGTTCGAACATACGCATCCGCTCCGCGTCGGTCTCCGTCAGCCATGTTACGCACGAAACGTAGCGGCTCGCGCTCAACGCTCCGAATGCCCCGCCTCGTCATACCCGCCGCGGCCGAACAGGCCCGGGCGGATCAGGTCGACGAACGCACGCGCCTGCGTCGACAGGTATTTGCCTTTGCGCATGACCACGCCGTAGCTGCGTTGTGGAAAATACTGACGCAGGTTGCGCACTTCCAGGCGCGTCTTGTCGAACTCGGTCAGGCAGATGCCGGTGACGATGGAGATGCCCAGCCCCATCGCAACGTATTCCTTGATCACTTCCCAGCCGCCGACTTCGATCGCGACGCGGTAGGGCACGCGGCGCTGCTGGAATACGAGATCGACGAGGCGATACGTCGTCAGGCGCTGCGGCGGCAGGATCAGGCCGTAGGGCGACAGGTCTTCGAGCTGGATGTCCGGCTTGCCGGCCAGCGCATGGTCGCGCGGCAGGATCAGCATCGGATCGAACCACTGCACGGGTTCGTAGGACAGGTCGTGCGGCACGTCGAGCATGGAGCCGAACGCGAAATCGACCTGGTCCTGGCGCAGCAGGGCGAGGCCGTCCTTGCCGGTCACGTTGTGGAGCTGCAGGCGCACGCCCGGATGCTCATCGCGGAAGGCGCGCACGAGCGGCGGCAGCAGGTACTGGATGGTCGACGAACCGGCCGCGATGCTGACCTCGCCGGCGTCCAGTCCCTGCAGCTGGCTGCGGAACTGCTGGTCCAGCCCTTCCAGCCCTTCGACCAGCGGCCGCGCCAGTTCGTACAGCATCTGGCCCTCGCGCGTCAGCACGAAGCGCGGCCGCGCCCGCTCCAGCAGGCGCACGTCCAGCTCGGTTTCGAGCGCCGAGAGCTGCAGGCTGATCGCGGCCTGCGAGAGGAACAGCGCTTCGCCGGCGCGCGCGAGCGTGCCGAACTTGACGATGTGGCAGAACGCGCGCAACTGCTTGACTCGATTGCCTTTGTAGTAGAAACGCGGAGTTTTTTCCGCATCTCCGCGCGGTTTGGTCTTGCGCTTGGCGCGCGCGCGCGCCGGCGTAACGGCAGGCGGCACCGCGCCGCCGCGCCCCGGTTTCAAACGATCGTTTGATGTCGCCATAATTTCAATCACTTGGAAATGCTTTAACAATGTTAAAGCAATGCATTGAAATGTTTGGTTTGTCAAATGGTGCACTGCACGCATAGTCTCGACCCCTTGAAGCCAGTGGACGGAGATGGCGATGGCAGTTCCTGTGGACCAGTTCAGCGCAGCGGCCGTGGACATCCGTGCCGTGCTCAGGCCCGGCTACGAGCAGATCCTGAGCTCACCGGCACTGGCCTTTCTTGCTGCGCTGCACCGGCGTTTCGATGCACGCCGGCGCGAACTGCTCGACGCCCGCCTGGTCCGGCAGAGCCGCTTCGATGCCGGCGAGCTGCCGGATTTCCTGCCCGACACGCGCGTGATCCGCGAATCCGACTGGACCGTCGCGCCGATTCCGGTCGCCCTGATCGACCGCCGCGTCGAAATCACCGGCCCGGTCGAACGCAAGATGATCATCAACGCGCTTAACTCGGGCGCGAAGGTGTTCATGGCCGACTTCGAGGATTCGTCGGCGCCGACCTGGGAGTCCATGCTCGACGGCCAGATCAACCTGCGCGACGCGGTCGCCGGCACGATCGACTACCGCGCAACCGACGGCCGCGAGTACCAGCTCAAGCCCGATACCGCCGTGCTCGTCGTGCGTCCGCGCGGCTGGCACTTGCCCGAAAAGCATGCCCGCGTCGACGGCGAGGAAATGGCCGGCGCGCTGTTCGACTTCGGTCTGTACGCCTTCCACAACGCCCAGACCCTGCAAGGCCGCGATCGCGGCCCGTACTTCTACCTGCCGAAGCTCGAAAACCATCGCGAAGCCGCACTGTGGGACGAAGTGATGGCGTTTGCCGAAACCGAGCTGGATCTGCCCGCCGGCAGCATGAAGGCGACCGTGCTGATCGAAACGCTGCCCGCCGTGTTCGAAATGCACGAGATCCTGCACGCGCTGAAGACGCGCATCGTCGGCTTGAACTGCGGCCGCTGGGACTACATTTTTTCCTATATCAAGACATTCCGCGCTCACCGCAGCCACATCCTGCCGGAGCGCAGTCAGGTCGGCATGACCGTGCCCTTCCTCAAGGCCTATTCGGAACTGCTGATCCAGACCTGCCATCGCCGCGGCGCCTTCGCGATGGGCGGCATGGCGGCGCAGATCCCGATTTCCGGCGACGCCGACGCGAACGAACAGGCGCTGGCGCGCGTGCGTGCCGACAAACAGCGCGAAGCCAGGGCCGGCCATGACGGCACCTGGGTTGCCCACCCGGGCCTGATCCCGGTGGCACTGGCCGAATTCGACGCGGCCATGCCGGGCGCCAACCAGCTCGACAAGCACCGCGACGACGTGCGCGTCACGCGCGACGACCTGATCATCGCGCCGCCCGGAACGATCACGCGCACGGGATTCCTCAACAACATCGACGTCTGCGTGCGCTACCTCGCCGCCTGGCTCGACGGCCTGGGCTGCGTGCCCATCCAGCACCTGATGGAAGACGCGGCGACGGCGGAGATTTCGCGTGCCCAGCTGTGGCACTGGCTGCACCACGAAGGACTGAAGCTGGACGACGGAACGCCGCTGGATTTCGCGCTGTTCGACGAAGCCATCCAGACCATCGCCGAGCGCCTGCCCAAGTCCGGCCTGCCCGGACAGGAGCGCGTGCCGCAGGCCGCCTGGATGCTGGCCGAGCTCACCCATGCGCGCCAACTCGCCGATTTCCTGACGCTGCCCGCCTACGCGCTTCTGCCGTGAGCGACGACACCCACTTCCACGCACACCCACAAGGCTGATGAACATGACGAGTACTTTCGCGACCGCCGAACAGTTGTCCCAGGACTGGCAGAACAATCCGCGCTGGGCCGGCGTCACGCGCAACTATTCCGCCGCCGACGTGGTGCGCCTGCGCGGCACCGTGCCGATCGAGCATTCGCTCGCCCGCCTCGGCGCGGACAAGCTCTGGAGCCATCTGCACAAGGAGCCGTTCGTCAACGCGCTCGGCGCGCTGACCGGCAACCAGGCCATGCAGCAGGTCAAGGCCGGCCTCAAGGCGATCTACCTGTCGGGCTGGCAGGTCGCCGCCGACGCGAACATCGCCGGTGAAATGTATCCGGACCAGTCGCTGTACCCGGCCAACTCGGTGCCGCAGGTGGTCAAGCGCATCAACAACACGCTGCTGCGCGCCGATCAGCTACACCACGCCGAAGGCAAGGACGACATCGACTGGCTGCAGCCCATCGTGGCCGATGCGGAAGCGGGCTTCGGCGGCGTGCTCAATGCGTTCGAACTGATGAAGGCCATGATCGAGGCCGGCGCCGCGGGCGTGCACTTCGAGGACCAGCTCGCCAGCGTCAAGAAATGCGGCCACATGGGCGGCAAGGTACTGGTGCCTACGCGCGAGGCGATCGAGAAGCTCAATGCCGCGCGCCTCGCCGCCGACGTCATGGGCGTGCCGACGATCCTGGTAGCGCGCACCGACGCCGAAGCCGCCGACCTGCTGACCTCGGACATCGACGACAACGACAAGTCGTTCTGCACCGGCGAGCGCACCGTCGAAGGCTTCTACAAGACCCGGCCCGGCATCGACCAGGCCATCAGCCGCGGCCTGGCCTACGCGCCCTACGCCGACCTGGTCTGGTGCGAGACCGGCAAGCCGGACCTCGCCTTCGCCAAGAAATTCGCCGAGGCCATCCACGCCAAGTACCCGGGCAAGATGCTGGCCTACAACTGCAGCCCGAGCTTCAACTGGAAGAAGAACCTCGACGACGCGACCATCGCGAAGTTCCAGAAAGAAATCGCCAACTACGGCTACAAGTTCCAGTTCATCACGCTGGCCGGCTTCCACTCGCTGAACTACTCGATGTTCAACCTCGCGTACGGCTACGCGCGCAACCAGATGAGCGCGTTCGTCGAACTGCAGGAAGCGGAATTCGCCGCGGCCGAGCGCGGCTTCACCGCGGTCAAGCATCAGCGCGAGGTCGGCACCGGGTACTTCGACGCGGTCACGCAGACCATCCAGAACGGCCAGTCATCGACCACCGCGCTGAAAGGCTCGACCGAGGAAGAGCAGTTCCACGGCAACCGCCACGCGGCCTGAGCACTGGGGCGGACCACGCCGCGCGTCGACCTGGGCTTCCAGCCGGCGCGCTACGACGCAGATCTCCTGGGGAGGAGAGAGGTACGCCGGACCCGATCGCCGGATCGGGTCCGGCCGTGCTTTTCGGCGCTTTGAATGCGCCGGCAGCGACCCCAGATAACGCGTCGTGAACCCGGCTCCACGCCGGCTCGGCTACAATCCCGCCCATGACTAATATCGTGAAATTCAAGGCGCGCGGCCCGCGCGCCTACCTGCGCGAGGCGCAGGAGCAGCAGATACCCGTCCGGATCAAGCGCGAAGGCATCGATCCGGGCTGGGTTCACGGCATGATCGTCGACGTTTCCGGCGATTTCGTGTTGATTGCCGAAATTTCCGATTCCATGCGCTTCGACGGTTTTCTTGCCCTGTCCCTGGGCGACGTGAGCCATGCCGAAGAAGATCCCTCGCGCGAATTCGTCGAGAAGGCGCTGGCGCTGAACGAGGAAACCCTCAAGGCGCCGCCGGGTTTCCCGCTCGACAACTGGGCCAACGTGGCGCGCGCCGCGGCAGCACTCGCGCCGGTGATCTCGGTAAATATGCTCGATGAAGAAACCGGCGAAGCCAGCTACATCGGCAAACTTGAGAACGCCGGACCCGAAGTGCTGACCCTACGCGAGATCGATCCGAACGCGCGCTGGTATCCGGATGCGGGCGACTACGAGTACGACGACATCGGCTCCATCGGCTTCGGTACGTCGTACATGCAGACCCTGTTCCGTGTCGCCGGCGAACCCGGCGGCCCCGTGCCGCAGGAGCCACGCCTGCACAGCACCGACCCGCGCTAGGTCCGCCGCGTTATGGCCGGCGCGTTGCGCCCTACCGGCATCACCCTGCACCGCGCCTCGCACCTGCTCGAAGTGAGCTTCGAGTCGGGCGAGACGTTCAAGCTGCCCTGCGAATACCTGCGTACTCACTCGCCGAGCGCTGAAGTGCAGGGGCACGGTCCGGGCCAGCGCGTGCTCGTGCCCGGCAAGCGTCATGTCAACATCGACGCGATAGACCCGGTCGGCCATTACGCCGTGCTGTTGCGTTTCGACGACGGCCATCAGACCGGCATCTTTTCCTGGACCGTGCTGCACGACCTCGGCCGCAACCAGGATACGAACTGGGCCGCCTACCTCGCGGCGCTGGAGCAGGCCGGACTGGCGCGCTGAGACACGGCGAACATCCGGATCGTCGAAATACCGATTCCGGCAAAAACCGGGCCGACTCCGCCCTTCCCCTGCGTCGCGATAACCGGCCAAATAGGTGCAACGGCAGCAGCGGGGGTGTCGATGCGTGTTCCTGGGTTCCTGACCAGACTGTTGGGCTACGTCTGCCTGCTGGCCGCGGCGGTTGCGGGCGCCGCCTCGTTGCCCGGCAAGACTGAACTGCGCATCGAAGTTCATCAGCCTGACGGCGCCCAGGCCATCCTCACGCGCAGTCTCGACGCACAGGAAGAACGCGCCTTCGGCGTCAGTAACGGCAGCGACGGACGTCCGGAAGCACTGGGCGCACCACTGCCGCCGCAGCCTCCGGCGAATGCCGAATACCCGCCCGGAGCCTCGCTGCTCGAGTTCGTGCAGAAACGCGGTGTCTGGGTCCGTACGACGACATTCAAGCGGGGCGACGACGGCAACTGGCTGCTGGCGTCCGACCAGCTCGACAATCCCCGCGACAGGACCACGCTGAGCAAGCCTCTGGTCGGCAGGATACGGCCGGCGCAGTAGCGGGAACACTGCGCACCGCAACGCAGGATGTGCCGCTTGCCGCACCCGCGGCATCCCGCCGCAATTCCGTGATCGGCGCAGCCGGGTGCGCTAGCATCGCCAGCCTATGAGCGACCAGCCCACCACCCATTTTGGCTACCGCGACGTTCCGGTCGCGGAGAAGCAGAAACTCGTCGGCGACGTGTTCACCTCCGTCGCGGCGAACTACGACCTCATGAACGACCTGATGTCGTTCGGCATCCACCGGCTCTGGAAGCGGCACTTCGCCGCGATCAGCGGCCTGCGCCGCGGCGACCGCGTGCTGGATCTCGCCGGCGGTACCGGCGACATCGCGGCGCTTCTGCTACCCCTGGTCGGCGAACAGGGCGAGGTCGTGCTCGGCGACATCAACAGGGCCATGCTGCGCGTCGGCCGCGACCGCCTGACCGACCGCGGCCTGGTGCAGGGGCTGCGCTATGCGCAGATGAACGCGGAAGCATTACCGTTCCCGGACCGGAGCTTCGATGCGGTGACGATCGCATTCGGCCTGCGCAACGTGACCGACAAGCAACGCGCGCTCGATGAGATGCACCGCGTGCTGCGGATCGGCGGTCGCGCGCTGATCCTCGAGTTTTCCGCCGTGCGCCAGGACTGGCTCAAGCCGCTGTACGAATTCCACTCGTTCCAGGTACTGCCGCGCCTGGGCCGGCTGTTTGCCCAGGACGCCGACAGCTACCGCTACCTGGCCGAATCCATCCGCAAGCATCCCGATCAGGAAACCCTGAGCGGCATGCTGGAGCAGGCAGGCTTCGCCAAGGTCGAGGTGCGCAATCTCAGCGCCGGCATCGTCGCGATCCACCGCGGCTACCGGGTCTGACGGCAGCGCTGAACCGACAACCGCGCCGGTGACGTCCCGGAATCGCCGTACACGCCGCTCGCTCGCGGCGCCGGCGCGGCGCGAATCGGGACGGCGCTCCAACCGATAGCGGCGGCAACTGCCGCCGCTGACGCGCAGTGGCATACTCGGCACCTTCGTACGCCGCGCGAATCCTGCCATGCCTTCGATCTATTCCGTGCTCCCCGTTCTTGCCCTTTTCGCCGTGTCGGCCCAGGCCGCGAACGATCCCAATTCGTACGCGCAGACCGACAAGGTCCGCGTCACCGACCTCGCGCTGGACGTGCATGTGGCGTTCAAGTCGCGCCAGATCATCGGCAAGGTCGAACTGAGCCTGGACTGGCGCGACAAGGGCGCGCGCGAACTGAGGCTCGATACGCGCGACCTGTCCATCGCCACGGTGGAGCTGGTCGATGCGGCCGGGAAAGCATCGCCGGCGAAATTCTCGCTCGGCGCGGTAGACAAGATTCTCGGCACGCCGCTGCTGATCGAATTCGGCGAGCAGACGCCCAAGGTGCGCGTCTCGTACGCGACCAACCCGAACGCGTCGGGTCTGCAGTGGCTCAGCGAGGCGCAGACCGCCGGCAAGAAGCATCCGTTCCTGTTTTCCCAGTCTCAGGCCATCCACGCGCGCTCGTGGGTGCCGCTGCAGGACACGCCCGCCGTGCGCTTCACCTACAAGGCCGACGTGCACGTGCCCAAGCCGCTGCGCGCCGTGATGAGCGCCAACAACAACCCGGACGCGACGGTCGGCAGCGGCGAATTCCATTTCGAGATGGACAAGCCGATTCCTTCGTACCTGCTCGCGATCGCCGTCGGCGACATCGCGGTGAAGACGACCGGACCGCGCACGGCGGTCTACGCCGAACCGGGCATGGTCGATAAGGCGGCGAAGGAATTCGAAGATACCGAGAAGATGATCGTCGCGACGGAAAAGCTCTACGGCGACTATCGCTGGGGTCGCTACGACATTCTCGTGCTGCCGCCGAGCTTCCCGTTCGGCGGCATGGAAAACCCGCGCATGACCTTCGCCACGCCGACCGTGATCGTCGGCGACAAGAGCCTGACCTCGCTCGTCGCGCATGAACTCGCGCATTCCTGGTCGGGCAACCTCGTCACCAATTCGAGCTGGAAGGACATCTGGCTCAACGAAGGTTTCACCAGCTATGTCGAGAACCGCATCGTCGAAGCCGTCTACGGCCGCGAGCAGGGCGACATGGAAGACGTCATCAGCCAGTTCGGGCTCAAGAAGGAAATGGCCGACCTCGCGCCGAACGATCAGCTACTGATGCTGGCGCCGCTGGACGGCCGCGACCCGGACGAGGCGCTGACCGACGTCGCCTACATCAAGGGCGCCTGGTTCCTGACCTTCCTCGAGAAGCGCTACGGCCGCCCCGCGTTCGATGCGTTCCTGCGCAGCTGGTTCGATGCGCATGCGTTCCAGAGCGTGGACAGCGATGTCTTCGTCGCCTATCTGCAGAAAAATCTTGTGGACAAGTACCCGGGCAAGACCAAGCCGGCCGAACTCGACGCGTGGCTCAAGCAGCCCGGCCTGCCGGAGACCGCCGAACCGGCCACGTCGGCGCGCTTCGACAAGGTGGACGCGGCGCGCACCGAATGGCTGGCCGGCAAGCGCGACGCGGCTTCGCTCGCGAGTGCGAAGTGGGGCACGCAGGAAACGGTCCGCTTCCTCGAAGGCCTGCCGGAAAAGCTCGACGCCAAGCAGCTGACGGAACTCAATGGCGCGCTGCATTTCAACGGCACGGCCAACGGCGAGATCGCGCAGCGCTGGTATCCGTTGACGGTGCGCAGCGGCTTCGCGGCGGCGCGGCCGTCCATCGAGAAATTCCTCATCGGCATCGGCCGGCGCAAGCTGATCATGCCGACCTGGGAAGCGCTGATGGCAACGCCGGACGGCCTGGTGTTTGCCGAAGGCGTATTCGCCAAGGCCCGCCAGGGCTACCACCCGATCACGACGGCATCGGTACAGGCGGAGCTGGACAAGGCGAAAAAGAAAGACTGATACGAAGCTGCACTACACGGCAGAAAACGCCATCGGCGCAGTCCCCTGCGCCGACGGCGTTTCGTGGTCCCGCCACCGGGCGACGCAGACAACCCGGATCCCGCGAGCCGCGGATGGCTGGACACCGCCAGTCCGCCTCCGCACTAACGCGCAGCTACGGAAATGACTCGGGGTATTCGGGCTTCTGCTCGCGCGACAGCAACAGACGCAGGCCTTCGGTCGGCGTGATGTCCTCATGCAATACGCGCTGTACGCAGTCCGCGATCGGCAGCTCCACGCCGTGGCGCGCGGCCAGGCGCATGACTTCGTCCACCGTCTGCACGCTTTCGACGACCTGGCCGATTTCGGCCACGGCCTGACGCAGCGGCGTGCCGCGTCCGAGCGCCAGGCCGAGGCGGCGGTTTCGCGACAGGTCGCCGGTGCAGGTCAGCACCAGATCGCCGAGGCCGGCCAGGCCCATCAGGGTTTGCGCCCGCGCTCCGAGGCCCACGCCCAGACGCAACATTTCGTTGAGACCACGCGTAATCAGTCCCGCGCGCGCGTTGAGGCCCAGTTGCATGCCATCGGCGAGGCCGGTGGCCACAGCCAGTACGTTCTTCATCGCGCCACCGAGTTCCGCGCCGAGCATGTCGGTGCCGGTATAGGCGCGGAAGGTCGGCCCGTGCAGTTGTTCGGCCACGGTCTGAGCGAACTCCGCATCGTCCGAGTGCACGGTCACGGCCGTGGGCAGCCCGTCGACGACCTCGCGGGCGAACGAGGGACCGGTCACGACGGCCGCGGGTTGTCCCGGCATGAGCTCCTCGACCAGCTCATGCAGGAATCGGCCGGTACCCGGCTCGAAACCTTTGGTCGCCCAAGCGATGCCGCGAAAGTGCACGGGCAGGCGGGCCAGCATCTCGATGAGCTCGCGAAAGGCGTGGCTGGGGGTTACGACGAGGACCCAGTCCGCATGCGCGACGCAGGCGGCCAGATCGGCACTGTAGTTCAGGGATTCCGGCAGCGGGCTTTGCGGCAGGTAGCGCGCATTGCGGCCGGTCTCGGCCATCGTGCGCATCGCCGCGGCATCGCGCCCCCACAACGTGGTGTGGACGCCATGCCGCGCGAGCAGGCTGGCCAGCGCGGTGCCCCAGGAGCCGGCACCCAGGACGGCAACCCGGGCTTGCGCATTCATGCGATCAGGCGTTCAGGGCGGGGGTTTCGGCGCCTTCGTTGCGGCGCGACATGGCTTCGGCATAGAGCGCATCGAAGTTGATCGGCTGCAGGAAGAACGGCGGGAAGCCGCCGGCCTGGACCATGTCGGAGATGGCCTGGCGGGCGTACGGGAACAGGACATTGGGGCAGTAACTGCCGAGCACCGCGTCGCGGTTGGCGTCGTCGAAGCCCGCAACGCCGAAGATGCCGGCCTGCTGCACTTCGCACAGGTAGGCGGTCTTGTCGGCCAGCTTGCAGGTGACGGTAACGCTGAGCACGAGTTCGTACACGTCCTGCGCCAGCGCGTTGACCTGCTGGCCCAGCTGCAGCTGAATCTGCGGCTGACCCTGATCCTGGAAGATGTGCGGAGCGGCCGGCGCTTCGAACGAGGAATCCTTGATGTAGATCTTCTGCACGGACAGCTGCGCCTGGGCAGCAGCCTGGCCGTTGGCGGCGTTGTCGGACATGGTTGTCTCCGGTATCGATCGAGAGAAAAGGGGCGGGAGTATCCCATAAGTCGATGCTGGCCGGTCATCGTCGCGGCCGTGCCGCGCGGTTCCTGCAACCGCTTCGTCCGCTTGCCCGGCACCGCCTGTCCTGCTATAAAGCGCGGCTCGCTTTGCGGCGTCTGGCCCGTCCAGACCAGGGAATCCGGCACGCGTTCCGGCATTTCCGCGCAGTCTTTGCTGACGCAGGCGCCTTCCAGCTACGCGTGGCACGTTTAGTGCCGCTGGGCCGATACCGTCCTGGCTAAGGGCGGCAAAACCATAATGATGAGGTACGTATGGCCCGTAGATGCCAAGTTACTGGCAAAGGCGCGCTGAGCGGCAACAACGTCTCGCACGCCAACAACAAGACCCGCCGCCGCTGGCTGCCCAATCTGCACGAGCGCCGCTTCTGGCTGCCGAGCGAGAGCCGCTGGATCAAGCTGCGCCTTTCCAACCACGCCCTGCGTACCATCGACAAGAAAGGTATCGAGGTCGTCATCGCCGAGCTTCGCGCTCGCGGCGACAAGATCTGAGGACTGAACCATGGCATCCAAGCGTGACAAGATCCGTCTGATCTCCACGGCCGGCACCGGCCACTTCTATACCACCGACAAGAACAAGAAGAACACGCCGGAAAAGATGGAGATCAAGAAATACGATCCCGTCGTGCGCAAGCACGTTGCGTACAAAGAAGCGAAGATCAAGTAACAGCGCAAGACTCCAAAAACCCGCCGCAAGGCGGGTTTTTTTATGGATTAGATACCCGCCTCAGTACGCGTTTTTCGTTGCAGGTCCGTTCAACAAAATTGAACGGGCATTTGCTTTTGGAGCCCCCTTGAGTCAAGGGGGCGGCCGAACGCGCAGCGTTTGGCGGGGTTGTGGAGATCTGGTGCAGGTCACAGGAGCGTCGCCCCAACAACTTGCCTATAACGTCACCGACTCGTCGGCGCCAGATCCTGCTGGTACGGCGGCGAGAACCAGAACGGTATGCGGTACTCGACCGGCTTGGCCGCGGCGGGGCCGCCGGCATTCCAGCCGACGCGCAGTTCATGCCGCCCCGGCGCGAGCCCGGCCAGGCTCAGGTAGCCCTGCAGGCCGCGCTGACCGATGTCGCGCCGCTCAGCCAGCACGAAGCCCGCGAGATCTACCGACACCGCATCGAGCGTGACCTGCCATAGCCCGGCCAGGCAGGTCTGGCGTTGCGCGCGCTCGGCGCTCTGCGCGCAGCGCTGGCGCAGCACCGCGTTGTCGCGATCAGGGAGATAGGGCAGGAACAGGCGCAGGTGGCCGTCGGCCACGAGGTCGGAAGGAATCAGGGGCACGCGCGCCAATGCGTCATGCGCGCTGCTGCGCAGGCTTTCGTAGTGCGCGCTGCGCAGCCCGTCGTCGGCATCGGCGTCGGCGAAATAGTCATAGCTGGCTATCAGCGCGAACTGGCGCACCGCCTTCTCCTGCGCGGAGCCGAGCACCAGTGTGCAGGCGATCAGCAGCAGGAACACGGCGGAAAACGTCCAGCGCGGCAAATTGCTTTCCAGCGACAGCTGCACCGGCAGGACCAGGCGCTGCGCGAACAGCAGGCGCTGCAGCCGCACCAGCGCTTCCACGAGCCGACGCCGCCAGGGCGCGACCGGCATCGGCCGCACGCGCGCCAACCACGCGCTGTCGAGCAGCAGGGTCGGAAAGACGATGCCGAGGCTGAGCAGCACGAAAACATACGCGCCGATCTCGCCGGCCGGTTCGGCACCCCAGCCGAGCAGCCGCGCGATCCCCATGGCGAGCAGCGTGAGCATCGACAGCAACGCACCGAGCCACAGAACCGACAGCGCGACGAGGCTGACCAGCGCGAACACGATGGACTCGGCCTGATCGGCCGCATCGATCGCGGCGTCGAGGTCGACGATCGTGCGGCGATGGTAGTCGCGCGTGATCGGTCCGACGCTGCGGATGGCATCCCAGCGTATGCCGGCCGGAAACGCGGCCTTGAGTCCGATCAGGCCGACCCAGTAGGCGCGCACGGCCAGATGCAGCAGGAAGGCGCCGGCGAGGGTCATGCTCAGGCCGCTGGCGAGCTGGAACGCCAGCGAGATCAGCAGATGGCGCTGCCCTTCGGCATGGACTTCGAGTCGCGCCCAATGCTCGAACAGCCAGCCCGGCAGCGCGAGCAAGGCGAGCAGGCTGATGCCGGAGATGATCAGTTCCAGCTCGTCGGTACGTTCGCGCAGGCTTTCGAAGGCGACGCGGCGCTGTTGCGCGGCCCGCGCGGAATCGCCGGCCGGTTCTGCGGATTCACTCACGAAGGAAATTCCGGGATGCAGGACCCCGGAAGTCTAGACCGAGCGGCTGCCTGGTTGCGCCCGCCGGACAACGGCGGGCGCAAGACACGTCGTAGTCCTTGTCACTCGCCCTTCGAGGCGGCCTGGCAGCCCAACAGATCCTTGTCGTTGATGACCCAGGTGTCCTTGGTCGCGCACAGACCCACGTCTTCGAGGATGCATTCGTCGCCGTCCTCGTCGACGACGCGGACATCGTAGGAGGCGCACGGCACGCCGGTCAGCGTGAAGGTTTCGCCGTTGCCGATGGTCTTGTCGCCGAGCTGGTCGGGGCCCCATTCGCGCTCGTTGTGCGGCGCGATATAGAACTCGTGAATCGCCCACGACGACTTGTTCGTAATGACGACCTTGGAATCATTCTCCGACGCGGACGCGGCGGATGCAGCGAATACGGCAACGGCGGCCAGCGCAAAGCCAGTCAGTTTGATCACGGTGTTTTCCCCATAAGGCGCAACGTGCGCGGTCGCATTGTTCGTTGCCGCGCAATTCCGCGCAATAGGCGAATTCCGTCACAGTTTGACGCGATTTTTCCGTCCGCGCGACGAGGGAAATCGCTGGCGGGAACGACCGGGATGCGTCAGCGACGCGCTCCAGCGAGCGCGGACATCGGTGATCCGCTGGCT
>JBBQZR010000062.1:0-38031 GCA_038207515.1 Lysobacterales bacterium
CCTTCAACCAATGTTGTTTCGAAGGTTTCATCTGTGTATGCTTTTACATCGAAGGAGGTTCCCATCACTTCAATAACGCCCAACCTGGTTTTCACGATAAATGGTTTTCCGTCCTTTATCACCTTAAAGTAGGCCTGGCCGGTGAGTTCTACATGACGGATTGCGGCATATTGTCTGGGTCCATGCGCTGCGCAGTTTCAGGAGTTCCGGCGCCGAGTGGATTTAGCCCTCTCCCCCAAGCGCGTTAATTCGCCGTTGGGCGAGAGGGAGTCCATGCGAGACAAGATTTCTCCGCATCCACCACACCCGCAGCAATTCCTAACCGTCCCATCGCAATCGCGTGTCGCGCCGGGTATCCAGCCCGCCGCGGCACTTGAGCACCTCGATATGCGTGGTTTCGTTGTCGCTGTCGACGAGCAGGCGCAGGCCCGATGGACTGGCATTGTGGGCGGCCGCGGCGGGGCGGAATACGAAGCCCAGCGTACCGCCGGTTTCAGCGGCCAGCTGCAGCCGGCGCAACTGCGCATAGTCGGACTTGAACAGCCAGCACAGCACTGCGCCGCAGCCGCCGGAACGCAGGCATTGCTCGGTGCTCCAGCTGCTGTCGTCGTCGTCGGCCTGGATCTGCGTGACGAGACTCAGGTCCACGCCCTGGGCCTGCAGCGCCGGCGCATACGGGATGTAGGGCGGAGCGACGAAGACGATACGGCGCCGCTGTCGGGTCAGCGCGGCCAGGGCCGGCATCAGCAGGCTGAGTTCGCCGAGGCCGTCCTGTGTGAACAGGATTTCCGACAGTGCCCCCAGCGGCCAGCCGCCGCCGGGCAGCAGGCTGTCGAGTTCCGCGCAGCCGGTGGCCTGGGTGCGCAGCACCGGCGCCGACGCGGAGGAGCGGCGCCAGACGCCCGGATGCCGCAAGACTTCATTCAAGCCGACCGCTGACATGGATTACCCCTGACGAATCACACCGACATAAAGGCCTTCGATCGCGAAGGTGTCCGTGCGCCGCGAATCGACCTCGATCGGCGCGAAATCCGGGTTTTCCGGCAGCAGCAGCAGGCGCCCGCGTTCGCGGCGCAGGCGCTTGACCGTGATCTCGTCATCGAGCCGCGCGACGACGATGCGTCCGTCGTCCGCGTCCGGCGTGCGGTGCACGGCGATGAGGTCGCCGTCGAGGATGCCGGCATCGCGCATGGACAGGCCGACGACGCGCAGCAGGAAGTCGGCGCGCGGACGGAACAGCGCCGCATCGATCGCGTAGCGCGTTTCGATGTTGGCGTCGGAAAGAATGGGAGAGCCGGCCGCGACCCGGCCGACCAGCGGCAGCTCGCGCAGGAGGGGACGGCTGGATTCGGCGCGTCGTGCCAGGCGCAGGCCGCGATGCTGCGGCAGGCGTTCCAGCGCGCCCTTGCGCACCAGCGATTCGACATAGTCCTGCGCGGAACTGTGGCTGCGCAGGCTCAGGGCCTCGGCGATTTCACGCAGGCTCGGTGCCTGGGAATGCTCGGCCACGTACTCGGTGATGTAGTCGAGTACACGTTGCTGGTTGGCGGTCAGGGTGCTGTCGGAGTGCATACGTACGAATGTACGTATCTGCCCGGTGGAGCGCAAGTGTCGTTTGGCAACCGCGCCGCGTGACTAGTTTGCCGGCCTCGGCAGTTCGCGCTTCCGCGTGCCCCTTGCGACGCGATGCCTCAACCCGTCGCCGCCGCGTCGTTGCCGGCGACGATTTCGAGCTGGCCGCCGGCGGCTCGCAGCCCGACCTTGGGCCGGCCGACATAGAAACCCTGCGCATAGTCCACGCCGCAGTTGCGCAGCGCGCGCAGGATTTCCGGCCGGTCCACGTATTCGGCGACGGTGATCTTGCCGATCGAGTGGGCGATGCTCGTGATCGCGGTGATCACGGCCAGGTCGACCGGATCGGTCAGCAGCCCCTGGGTGAAGGACCCGTCGATCTTGAGCATGTCCACGTCGAGATGCTTCAGGTGCGTGAACGAGGAGAAGCCGACGCCGAAATCGTCCAGCGCGAAGCGGCAGCCGAAACCGCGCAGTTCGGTGATCAGGTTGCGTGCCGCATCGAGGTTGTTGAGCGCGCCGGTCTCGGTGATCTCGAAAGCGACCGCGCGCGGATCGATGTTGTATTCGACGAGGCGATCGGTGATGAAGCGCGCCATTTCGGGTTGGCCGATCGACTGTGCCGAGAGGTTGATCGAGATGCCGACCGGCGGCTCGTACGGGGCCGTCTCGCGCAGCGCCTTGAGCGCATTGCGTATCACCCAGCGATCGATTTCGCCGATCAGGCTGAAGCGTTCGGCGGCCGGCAGGAACGCGGAAGGGGCGACCAGGCTGCCGTCGGGATTGCGCAGGCGGATCAGCGCTTCGTAGAACACGCGCTGCTGCTGGTTGCGGCGCAGGTGACGTGTCCACAGCGCGCCGTGCTGTTCGGGCAGGCTGTCGCAGTCGATCTGGCGCAACGGCAGTATCGGCTGGAAGCACAGCACGAACTGGTCCAGGCGCAGCGCTTCTTCCAGGCGCGCGCTCCAGCCCAGTTCCAGGTCCATCAGCGTGCGCTGTTCCGCATCCTCGGCGAAGACGTGTACCTGGTTGCGGCCGTGGCTCTTGGCCAGGTGCAGGGCGATGTCGGCGTTGGCCATGGCCTCGGTGCGCGAGGGCGTGTCCTGGTCGAGCACGGCCACGCCGATGCTGACCCCGACGCGATAGCTCTTGCCGCCATAAACGAAGGGCGAACCGACGATGGCGCGGCGGAAGTCGTCGGCGATCGCGTTGGCGCGATCGACGCTGATGTTGCGCAGGATCACCGCGTATTCGTCGCCGCCCATGCGCGCGAGATGGTCCGAGCCGCGCAGACGCGCGGACAGGCGCCGGCTCATTTCCACCAGCAGCTGATCGCCGGCGGTATGTCCGGCCGTGTCGTTGATGTACTTGAAGCGGTCGAGATCCATGAACAGCAGGATGGACACCTGGTCGGTGCGCTTGAGCCGTGCGACTTCCTGTTCCAGCTGGGTTTCGAACCAGGCGCGGTTCTTGAGCTTGGTCAGCGCATCGTGGCTGGCCTGCCAGCGCAATTCCTCCTCGAGCATGCGGCGCGAGGAGATATCCCGGAAGGCGACCACCGAACCTTCGCGATGACCGTCCAGGTTCAGCGGGTAGACCGTGCATTCCACCGGCATCGGCCGGCCGCGGGTCCAGAACACCGACTGCCAGCCGGGCACCTGGCTGCCCTGGGCATAGGCCTGCGACAGGAAACAGCTCGCGGTGGTCGTCGGCGTGCCGTCCTCGAACGCATAGTGGAAAAGTTCGTGTGCGCTGCGGCCGATCAGCTCTTCCGTGCGGTCGTAGCCGAGCATGTCGAGCGCGGCTGGATTGACGAACTGGATAGCGCCGCGCGCGTCGACGCCGTAGACGCCGTCGCCGACCGAGGACAGGATGCTCTGCAGCCGGCGCCGTTCCGCATCGACCGACTGGCGGTCCTGCACGGCGCGCGCGAGCGAGCCGAGGCGGGCCAGGAACAATTCGCGCGCCTCGCTCTTGAACAGGCATTCCAGCGCACCGGCGGCCAGCGATTCGTTGATCACGCGATCGGAATAGGTGCCGGTGATGACGGCGGTGAGCACGCCGGCGGTGCGCGGATCGTCCTTGAGGCGGCGTACCAGTACCGGGCCCGGATCGCCCGGCATGAAGTAGTCGACGATGGCGATGTCGAAGGTGGCGGCCTGGGCCTTTGCCCAGCCGTCTTCCACGTCATTGGCGGTTTCCACCACGTAGCCCTGCTTCATGAGCAGACGGCGGAACGCCATGCGTACCGTGGCCGAGTCGTCGACGAAGAGTATGCGCAGGTGCGACTGGCCGCCAAGGTCCAGGTTCTGCAATTGCGCGGCGGGCGCGAGCAGCTTGGTCAGCGCGTCGGCGCATTCGCTGTAATCCGACCACAGCAGCAGTGCCGTGCTGGGCCGCTTCATCATCCAGTTGACGGCACCCGCATCGCTGCTGTCGGCCAGCAGCAGCACGGCCAGATGCTCGAACTCCTCGCGCCGCAGCAGCGCGAACAGCTCGTCGGCCAGCTTGTCGGCGAATTCCGGCCAGCCCAGCACGATTCCGCGCAGTGCGCTGACCGTTTCGCCCTGGCGGCGCAATACCTCCAGGGCCTGGGCGTAATCGTTCACTTCGGTGATGTCATAGCCTTTCGGCGCCAGCAACGAGCGCACGGCCCGCCGGCGCGTCGCCGAGGCTTCCAGCAGCAATACCCGATCCATTTCCCCGCCCCTGTTCCCCTGGGGATGTCCCAGGTTATACGCCATGGCAGGGGGCTGCAAATTGGCTGCCAACGGCTCCTGGTACTACTATCGGCGGATTCTGCAGTTCAGCCAGGGAGAGGGCGATGGCCAATCCGCACGAGGACAATCTGATCTGGATCGACCTGGAAATGACCGGTCTGGATCCCGACAGCGATTCCATCCTGGAAATCGCCACGCTGGTCACCGATCGCGAACTCAACCTGCTGGCCGAAGGGCCCGAGTTTGCGGTACGCCATCCGGTCGAGCGCCTGGAGGCGATGGACGACTGGAACCGCAACCAGCATCGCAAGTCCGGCCTGTGGCAGCGCGTGGTGGAATCGACTGTCGAGCTCGGTGTCGCCGAAGCGCTGACCGTCGACTTCCTCGCGCGCTGGGTGCCGGCGGGCAAGTCGCCGATGTGCGGCAACTCGATCTGCCAGGACCGGCGCTTCCTGCACCGGCTGGCGCCGCGGCTCGAGCGTTTTTTCCATTATCGCAATCTGGATGTTTCCACACTCAAGGAACTGGCGCGGCGCTGGGCGCCGGAGATCAGCCGCGGCATGGTCAAGGAATCTGCCCATACCGCGCTGTCCGATGCGCGCGATTCGGTCGCCGAACTGCGCTATTACCGCCAGTTCATGGGCCGTCTGGCCGGTGTGGCGGGCGGGAGCCATCCGACTGCGTAAGTGCGGGCAGGCGGCATGCCCCCGGCCGATGGTTTTTGTTTGTGACCCGCCCTGCGTCGTGTGGCAACAGCGAACGATGCGCACCAGTGCGAGCGGTGCTAGTCGGCACAGGTGCTTTCGCCGCGTCGTTGCTCCGTGAAGCGCGACACGTTGTACGAGGCTTTGCCGTTTTTTGGAGCCCCCTTGAGTCAAGGGGGCGGCCGGACGCGAAGCATTCGGCGGGGTTGTGGAGATCTGGTGCAGATCAAAAGATCGACACTCCAACAAAGTAGAGGCGCTTGCTAATTATTCCCGCTGAAGCCGAGCTTGGTCGTGATTGCGTCGAGAAAGGTTTTCTCGCGTGGCTGCAGGCGGCCGTCAGCCGCCGCCAGGCGATACAGCGCGTCGTGCAGGCGACGGGCATTGGCGCTGCCCGGCGGATGCATCTGCAGGAAGCGGTCGACTTCGCGGTCAACGTCGATCTCGCGCTTGCGTCCGCGCGCGAACGCCTGCTGGGCCAGATCGCGGGCGCGCGTGGGTAGTTGCAGGTCGTCCATGAGCTTATTGACGAACTCGGCCTCGTGCGAGGTGACGATGCTGTCGACGCCGGCCAGATAGCCCAGCAATCCGAACGCGATTTCCAGCGATACATTCTGCTCGGGTTCGAGCTTGCCGCCGCCGAGCAGTTCGCCGATCGACGCGCCGAGATCGCGCAACATCGACCCGAAACGACTACCCTGGGCCGGGTTTTCTCCATGTGCCATGGTTGCTCTCCGTGGACGGGGGTGGGTGCGCACGGCCGCCAGCGTCCGTGCATGCTGTCGCGCATGCTGCGCCAGACGCGGGCGGCTGAAAAGAGGGTAAACCCGGGTATGCCTATTCAGCTTGCGACCGCCAAGGCTGCGCCGCGTCAACTTCGCGATGTGCGGCTGGCGCACCCGCAGGTGATGTGCTACGAATGCTTCGCCGTACTGCCTGTGGCAGGGCAGGCCGGCCGGGGGGAACGCGTTGTACGCCCAGTCCACAATGGCTGCCGCGGCAAGGCTCCAGTTTCATCATCGTTCGGATTGCGGCTCTAAGGGGGGATCGCATCGTGAATGTGGCATCCGAAATTCTCGGATGCGTGCGCCGGGCCATTTGCGTGCTTGGTGACGATCACGCCGTTTCATCGCTCTCGCCGCGGCACTTCGGGTTGCTGCGCGCATCGCGCCGCGCCGCTGTTCGCGACCGATCGCGACGGGACTTTGATCGTGCCGGTTCGTTCTGACCGGGACGGCACCACATTCTCTGTTTTGTAAATTTGTTGCGTTGAGGTTCCGCGCGGCTGCCGGTGCATTGCGACTGCCTGCTGCAGCGGATTGGTGATGATCGATGGATAGGTGGGGGTTTTCATGATCAAGAGGATTTCACTACTGGCCGGCCTGGCGTTCGCCCTGGCGGTGCAGGCGGTTTCAGTACAGGCAGCAGGTCCGGCCGGCGTCGAGGCCGTGCGTTCCGATGCGATCAAGGGCGCCGTGCGCGAAACCGAGGCACTTCCGGCACCGGGATTCGCGCCCGAGGTGGCCAGCGCCTACGTATTCGCGACCACGACCACCGGCTCGCTGGCGGACATGAGCACGGGGACCACCCAACTCCTGGCGCCCAATACCGATGACACGGCTTCGCCGCTGACGGCGATCGGCTTCGAGTTCTATTTCCAGGGCGTGCCGTTCACGCAGTTCTCGATCAACGACAATGGCGTGCTGCGCCTCGGTGCAGCCGCGCAGGCCAGTACGCCCTACCAGCCGCTGGCTCAGGCGGCCCCGGCCATCATCACGGCCTATGGGGCCGACCAGCGCACCCATGCGGGTGACGGCAAGGTCCATTACCGCCTCGTTGGCAGCGCACCCGCGCGCAAGCTGATCGTGGAATGGCTCAACAACCAGGCCAATTTCAATACCGGCGGCACGGCCGACCTGACCTATCAGGTGCAGCTGTCGGAAACCACCGGCGCGATTGAATTCGTCTACGGCAGCATGACGCAGAGTACCGCCGGCGCCGCCGACGCCAACTCGAATGATCCGCAGATCGGCTTCTCGTCCAGCAACACCGCCGGTACCGTGGGCTCGGTGGCAGCGCCACTGGCTGGCCCGCCGACCTTCAACGGCGCCTCGGCCACACCGACCAACAACGCCTATGCCGCGGCGGGACCGATCACGGTACTGACCTCGGCCGCGGACGGTTCGCGCCGCACCATGAGCTTCACCCCGCCGGCCGCGATCGCGCCGACCAGCCTCACGTTCACGGCCGTCGGTCCGGTCTCGATGACCTTGAACTGGACCGATTCGCCCAATGAACTGAGCTACCAGATCTTCCGTTCGCTCGACGGCATCGCCTATACGCCGGTGGGTACGGCAGCACAGAACGCGACCAGCTTCGTCGCGAGTGGCCTGACCCAGTCCACCAATTATTTCTGGCGCGTCGTGGCGATCAGTGAAGGCAGCGTAAGCACACCGCTGGATGGCAGTCAGGCGACCGGCGTACCGGGCAACATCGCCTCGACCGGTGCGGGCGGCAACTGGAGCAATCCGGCCACCTGGGTCGGCGGCACAGTGCCGACCAGCGGCGACAACGTGACCATCGTGTCCGGTGCCACCGTCATCATCGACACGGCGGCCGTCGCCTTCGGCGTGACGATCGATGCGACCGCCACGCTGCGCTGGGATGCGGTGACTGCGCGCACCCTGGTCGTCGATACCTTCGTCACCAACAACGGCACGTTCGACACGCCGGCCACCGGTGCCATCACCGCCCATGTGCTCAGCGTCGGTACCGACCTGACCAACAACGGCACGCTGGATTTCAGCACCAATGCCAATACCGCGGGTGCCGGCATTACCTTCACCGGAGCCACCAGCAACACCTTCGGCGGCAGCGGTGCGACCACCGACATTCGTACGCTGACCCTCAACAAGGGCACCAGCAGCGCCAATACGCTGGAACTGAATACGCCCAACTTCACCGTGCAGGGCGTCAACACCGACGTGGCGGGCTTCCTTACGCTGACCAACGGCACCTTCAAGCTGTCGGGCACGTTCCCGCTGACCAACCGCGTATTCCCGGCGGCGGCCTACAGCATCGGCACCACCGGGGGCTTCTGGCTCAACAACCCGAACGCCACCGTCGTGGGGCAGAACGGCTCGCCGTCCTGTTCCGGCCGCTTCCGCGTCAGCCAGGGCATCTACAACATCGGCACGGCAACCGGCAATTCGATGGGCTTCGGCACCGGTGCGAACGTGACCATCGAAGGCGGCACCATCAACGCGGCGGGCCGCTTCGGCGTCAGCGCCGCAGCCTCGACGCTGCTCTACACCCAGACCGGCGGCACCATCACGGTGGCCACGGCGGGCAACACGTCCACCACGCTGGCCTCGTTCGACCTGGGCAATGGAGCGGCGTCCAATGTGAACATGTCCGGCGGCAGCATCACGGTGCAGCTGGCCAACACGGCTGCCAGCGGCCCGCGCGACTATCGCCACCAGGCCGGTGCAGTCGGTGCACCGCAGGTGACCGGCGGCACGCTAACTCTCGGCAATGCCGCTTCCGGCGCGCTCAAGAACTTCTCCATCGTCGGCGTCGTGCCTGACCTGGTGCTCAACACCACCTCGGCCGCCCATACCGCCACGTTCGGCACGGCGGCGGTGTTCAACAACATCACGCGCAACATCACGATCGGCACCGGCGGCACACTGACCTTGGGCAACCAGGTATTCCTGTTCAACGGTACCAGCATCGTCAACAACGGCACGCTGACGCATACGGGTGCCAGCGCGCGCTTCATCACCTTCCGTGTCGGCACCAACATCACCTACCAGGGCACCGGCGTGGTCACCGCGCCGATGAACAGCCTGGAACTGCAGAACGACCTGAACTTCACCTTCGATCCGGCGGTGAGTCAGATCGTAGTCAGCCGCGTGATCATCTTCAGCGGCAGCTTCGTCAACGCCAACAAGCTCACGCTGGGCACCGGCGCCTCGACGGTCACCGTGCAGATCGGCAACACCACGACGCCGACCGGCGGCGGCACCTTCGACGTGGCGCCGGCATTCAACCTTGGCACCGGCGTGCAGAACATCTCCTACCTGCGCACCGTCAATTCCAAGACCATCGGTCCGGAAGTCAACCCGGCACGCGTGCTCAACAACCTGAGCTACGACGACGACAACGTGACGCACACGCTGACCCTTGCCGGCGGAGACCTCACGGTCAACACCACGCTCGCGTTGACCAACGGCCGTCTCGTGGCGATCGCGAACGACCTCATCGTCGGCGGCGCGGGCACGGTCACGCGCACGACCGGTTTCGTCGACGGCTATCTGGTCAAGGTGTTCAGCGTCGCCGCCTCCAAGAACATGGAAGTCGGCACGGTCACCGGCTATTCGCCGGTCGCGGTCAACCTGACGGCGGGCACGTTCCCGCAGTCCGCGGAAGCGCGTGCGGTCGATGGCCCGATGCCCAATTTTGCGCCGGCCGACAAGTCGATCACGCGCCATTGGCAGATCGCCGCGGCGAACGATTCGGCCGCCAACCTGACCTTCAGCTATCTCCAGGCCGATGTCCCGGGCACGGTGACCGAGGCCAACCTCGTCGTCTACCGGGGCCAGCCGATTCCGCCGACCAGCTTCACGAATCTCGGCGGCACGGTGGATACGACGGCCAATACGGCCGCCATTACCGGGCTGACCAGCTTCGGCGTGTTCGGACTGGCCGAGCCGGGTGGCGGCACCGCGGCAGACCTGACCATCACCAAGACCGACGGCGAGACCGAAGTCGACACGGGCGAGACGCTGACCTACACCATCGTCGTCAGCAATGCCGGCACGACCGCCGTCAACGCGGCCAGCGTCAACGAGACGCCGAGCGGCGCGCTGACCTGCGGCGCCTGGACCTGCGCCGCGAGCGGTGCTGCCACGTGTGGCGCGCCCTCGGGCACCGGCGTCATTGCCGATGCGCCGAGCCTGCCAGTCGGTACCTCGGTCACGTATTCGCAGCAGTGCACGGTCGCCACGGTCAGCGTTGACACCACGGTCAGCAACACCGCCACTGTCGCGCTGCCGGCCGGCTTCATCGACACCACGCCGGCCAACAACTCCGCGACCGATACCGATACGCTCGTGCGTCTCGTCAATGTCGGCATCACGAAGACCAACGGGGCGATGACGGTCAACCCGGGCAACCCGGTGACCTACACCATCGTCGCCAGCAACGCCGGTCCGAATACCGCGGCGACGACGGTGACCGACACCTTCCCCGCGACGCTGACCGGCTGTAGCTGGACCTGCACAGCCAGCAGCGGCACCTGCGCGGCGAGCGGCAGCGGCAACATTGCTGACACCGGAACGCTGCAGTCCGGCGGCACGCTGACCTACACCGCGACCTGCACCGTATCGCCGAGCGCCACAGGATCGCTCGCGAACACGGCGACGATCTCGGTGGGCGCAGGCTATCGCGACACCGACACGTCCAACGACAGCGCGACCGACACCGACACCATCGTGCCGCTGGCCGACGTGGCGGTGACGATCAGCGACAATCGCCAGTTCGTCCGCGTCGGCGATTCGCTGAACTACATCATCACGGTGACCAACTCGGGCAGCCCGCTGACCGCGACGGCAACCGTCACCGATGCGCTGCCGAGTGAGCTGGGTAGCGGCAGCTGGGTCTGCATACCGTTCGGCGGTGCGAGCTGCGCGTCGGGCAGCGGCAACACGCTCACCGACACCGCGACGCTGCCGAGCAACAGCCAGGTCGCCTACGTGTACTCCGCGACCGTGTTGCCGGGCAGCCTCGACGAACTGATCACCAACACCGTCACGGCGACCTCGGCGGGCGATCCGAACACGGCCAACAACACCGCGACGGACACGCCCGAAGACATCATCGTGATCTTCAAGAACGGCTTCGAAACCGCGCCGGTCACGATCGTGCCGGACGGCGTCGGCAACGCGAACGGCTTCGTCACCGGCCGCCTGCGCGTCGATCCGCAGCTGCTCTCGGGTCTGGGTCTCGAACCGGTCGCGATCGCCACCGGCATCAGCGATCGCGGTACCGAACTGTTCGCGCTGGAACTGGCCCGCTTCAACGGTCAGGTCATGCTGCGCAGCGTGCTGCGCGATGCGAATGGCCTCAGCGAACGCAGTGTCTGGACCGAGGTCGATCCGACCCGCGGGCCGATCGAATTCGCCTGGCAGTCCGCCAGCGCCGAGGCGAGCGACGGCTATCTGCGCGTGGCCGACGCGGCCGCGTCTCAGATCACCGGCAATCGCGCGGATCGTGGCCGCCTCGTTGGCCTGCGCCCTGCGCTGCAGCAGAACACGCCCTGGGTCAGCCTCGTGCCAAGCGGCAACTGATCAGTAGCCAGCGGTAACTTTGAGCCCGGGCCAGTCCCGGGCTCTTTCTTTTCGGCGCATCCGACGGCGCGGCTCATGCCGGAATACGCCGAAGGTCAGGGTCGACCGCGGCCACGCGGTTCGGCCCGCTGGCTTACAATGCGCGCCTTTCGTCAGCAGACCGCCCGCGACCGTGAGCACGATCCAGCAGGAAGATTTCATCCAGAGCATCGCCGACGCGTTGCAGTACATCTCGTACTACCACCCGGTCGACTACATCCGGAATCTCGCCGCCGCCTATGAGCGCGAAGCCTCGCCGGCCGCACGCGACGCGATCGCGCAGATCCTGATCAACTCGCGCCTGTGCGCCGAAGGCCACCGACCGATCTGCCAGGACACGGGCATCGTCACCGTCTTCCTTGAGATCGGCATGAACGTGCGTTGGAACGCCACGTTGGGCGTGGAGGACATGGTCAACGAAGGCGTGCGCCGCGCCTACAACCATCCGGACAACAGGCTGCGCGCCTCGGTGCTCGCCGATCCGGCCGGCAAGCGCAGCAACACGAAAGACAACACCCCCGCAGTCGTCAACATGCGCGTCGTGCCCGGCGATACGGTCGACGTCATCGTCGCGGCCAAGGGCGGTGGTTCCGAGGCCAAGTCCAAGTTCGCCATGCTCAATCCGTCGGATTCCGTCGTCGACTGGGTGCTCAAGACCGTGCCGACGATGGGCGCGGGCTGGTGCCCGCCGGGCATGCTCGGCATCGGCATCGGCGGCACCGCCGAGAAGGCCATGCTGCTGGCCAAGGAAGCGCTGATGGAGCCGATCGACATCCAGGACCTGATCGCCCGTGGCGCATCCAGTCGCGCCGAGGAATTGCGCCTGGAGCTGTACGAAAAGGTCAACGCGCTGGGCATCGGCGCGCAGGGGCTCGGCGGCCTGACGACGGTGCTCGACGTCAAGGTGCGCGACTACCCGACCCACGCGGCGAACCTGCCGGTCGCGATGATCCCGAACTGCGCGGCGACGCGGCATGCGCACTTCACGCTCGACGGCTCCGGCCCGGTAACGCTCGAACCGCCTTCGCTCGAGGACTGGCCGACGCTGACGTATGACGCGTCCAAGGGCCGTCGGGTCGATCTCGACACGGTGACGCGCGAGGACGTGGCGAGCTGGAAGCCCGGCGAGACCATCCTGCTCAACGGCAAGCTGCTGACCGGCCGCGATGCCGCCCACAAGCGCATGATCGACATGTTGAACAAGGGTGAAAAACTACCGGTCGATTTCAACAACCGTTTCATCTACTACGTCGGCCCGGTCGATCCGGTGCGCGACGAAGTCGTGGGTCCGGCCGGTCCGACCACGGCCACGCGCATGGACAAGTTCACGCGCCAGATGCTGGAACAGACCGGCCTGCTCGGCATGGTCGGCAAATCCGAGCGCGGGCCGACCGCGATCGAGGCGATCCGCGACAACAAGGCGATTTATCTGATGGCCGTGGGCGGCGCGGCCTACCTCGTGTCCAAGGCGATCAAGGCGTCGCGCGTGCTCGCGTTCGAGGATCTCGGCATGGAAGCGATCTACGAGTTCGAGGTCAAGGACATGCCGGTCACGGTGGCGGTGGATTCCAGCGGCAGTTCGGTGCACGAAACCGGACCGCGCGAGTGGCAGGCACGCATAGCCAGGATTCCGGTCGTGGTCGCGTAGGGAGGCCGGGCTCTGCGCGGACGCCGCCACAAGGTCACACACGCTCCGTCGGGCCAGCGCTATCCCCCGCTGGCCTGACCTACGCCAGCAGCGATTTCAGCCACGCGTCGATGCGCGCGACCAGCGCCGCCGGTTCGCGCATCCACTCGAAATGTCCGGCACGGCCGCCGCTGAACTCGCCGTCGCCGATGTCGTCGCGTTGCACCTGTGCCAAAGGCAACTTGTGCAGGAGATGGTCGAGCGAAGCCTTCGGCACATACCAGTCGCTGCGCAGGCGCAGCGCGAGGACGGGCAGGGCGATCTCACGCAGCGCCGCCTCCGCCTGGAAATCCACCTGTGCAGGACGGTAGTCGCCGCTGCGCGCGCTGTCGGTCCAGTCGCGCATGACGCCGCGCGCTTCGCGGCCGGCGAAGCCGAGCTTGTCGCCTGGGTAGTAACCGCACAGCATCGACACGGCGCGGAATCCCGGAATCGCCAGCAGGATGGCTCCCTTGTGCCAGCCCGGGAACGTACGCCACCACGGCTGGCCGCTGCCGGCGATGAGGTAGCCGGTGAAGTCTCCCGGGCGCCGCGCCAGGGCGAGCGCGGCGAGTTGTGCACCCAGGCTGTGGCCGCCGATGATCCAGCGTTTACCGGGAAACGCCGCGGCGAGCGCGGCGCGGCTTGCCGCGATGTCCCGGATCAGTTCCGCATAACCCCAGTCGGCATCGCGCGCGGCGCGACGGTTGCTGGAATCGTGCCCGCGCCATTCGTGCAGGGCGACGGTCCAGCCGTGACCGGCCAGCGCCGCGGCGAAATGCCGGTATTTGCGTGCGGGCACGCCCATCGCCGGCAGCCACAGTACGCCCACGCCAACTGCGGGGTCGCTGGGCACCAGCAACAGATCGGCTTCATGGCCGTCGCCCGTGGCGACGCGCAGGGATTCGGGCGCCGCGGCAGGCGCAGGAGGGAGATCGGACATGACCGGCATGGTAGCTCAGCCTGCTTTGCGCGCCCATCCGGTCGGCTGCGGTTCATACACTGTCGATTTTGTGAAAAACCTTGAGTAGACTGATCGCGCTGTGTTTGCACGGTCTGAATGTTTGACCCGATGCCAGCCGATCGGTTGATTCGCGTCATCGCTTGTCTTGAGCCCTGCAACCAGTAAGCCGACGGCATGCCGTCTATAGTTCAAGCTTGGGAGAGCGTTTCATGTCGGATCGTGAGGTTGGTACCGTCAAGTGGTTCAACGACGCCAAGGGGTTTGGCTTCATTGCCCGTGAGAATGGCCAGGACGTTTTCGTCCATTTCCGCGCCATCCAGGGCAATGGGTTCAAGAGTCTGCAGGAAGGCCAGAAGGTGAGCTTCAAGGTGGTGCAGGGCCAGAAGGGCCTGCAGGCCGACGAAGTAAACCCGGTCTGACCGCGACATCCGCGCGTAAAGCCGGCGTTGCAATGGGGAGTCCAGAACGCCACGAAGCAATTCGTGGCGTTTTTAATTTTTACCGCCGCAGGTCCGGCTGGAGCCGTTCATGAGCGATAGCGTCATCCGCATAGAACCGCGCCAGCACGATATCGGCGGAGGACTGGTAGTGCGCCGGGCCTTGCCTCACCTGCTCGCCCGCTCGGTCGGCCCGTTCGTGTTCTTCGACGAGTTCGGTCCGGTCCAGGTCGTCCCGGGTAAAGGCACGGACGTGCGGCCGCATCCGCATATCGGCCTGGCCACCGTGACCTATCTGCTGGCCGGCGCGATGGTCCATCGCGACAGCCTCGGCACGGTGCAGGAGATCCGCCCCGGCGACGTCAACCTCATGAGCGCGGGACGCGGCATCGTGCATTCGGAACGCGGCACCGAAGAGGCGCATGCGCACGGGCAGTACCTGCATGGCCTGCAAACCTGGATTGCGCTGCCGCAGACCTTGCAGGAGTCCGAGCCCTGGTTCCGCCACTATCCGGGCGCCGGACTGCCGCGGCTGCAGCGTCCTGGCGTCAACCTGCATCTGCTCATGGGTGGGGCCTACGGCGCGGTCTCGCCGGTGCAGGCGCCCTCGCCGACGCTCTACGTAATGCTCGATGCCGAAGTCGGCGCGGTGCACGAGATCGAGGCCGACTACGCCGAGCGCGCGTTGTACGTCATCGCTGGCGAGATCGAGATAGCCGGAGAGATCATCGGCAAGAACGAGCTTGCCGTACTGCCGCCCGGTGCGGCGCACTTGCGCGCCCGCGACGCCAGCCGCGTCGCACTGGTCGGCGGCGACGCGCTGGACGGGCCGCGTCACCTCTGGTGGAACTTCGTCGCCTCCACGCGCGAGCGCATCGAGCAGGCGAAGCAGGACTGGCGCGAACAGCGTTTCCCGCCGGTTCCGGACGAAACCGAATTCATTCCGCTGCCCGAGCGCTGACGACAGCGCACGAAAAAAGGCGGCCGGACGGCCGCCTTTAGCTTTCTACACAGCCGTTGCGGTTCAGGCGACTTCTACCAGGGCCGGCTTGCCGATCTGGCGTCGCTCACGCCGCGTCGCACTCCATTCCGACAGATCCAGCTTGTCGCGCAGGCGGGTGCAGGCGCCGATGAGCTGATTCACCGCCGCGTCGTCGAGGCCCGCGTGCAGGGTCAGGCGCAGCAGGGCGCGATTCTTGGCCGTGGCCGGTGCGCAGAAGATCGCACCGAACACGTTTTCCGCCTCGAACGCGTCGCGCACGCGCATGACCGCGGTTTCCGTGCCGACTTCCAGCGCGATGATCTGCTCGGTGCCCTCGCGCACCGGATAGCCCAGTTCCAGCAGCGCTTCGCGCACGCGCCGCGTGACGTGCTGCAGGCGTGCGCGGCGCCAGCCTTCCCGCTGCACCACGCGATGCGAGGCTTCGATGCCGGCCAGTTCCGGCGGCAGCAGGGTCGAGGAGAAGATCGCCGGCATCGACTCGAACGCGAAGTAGGGCTTGAACCGGCGGCTGCAGCTGATCAGGCCCGCGCGCGCGCAATACGCCTTGGCCAGGCTGGCCGTCACGAAGTGCACGCGATCGTTGAGGCCGAGGCTCGCGACCAGGCCTTCGCCGTGTACGCCGTGCGTGCCCAGCGAATGCGATTCGTCGACGATGAAAATGCAGCCCTGGCGCTGGGCGATGTTGGCGAACCGCGTCAGCGGACAGACACTGCCATTCGTGCTGTAGATCGAGTCGACCAGGATCAGGCCCGGACCGTGGCGCAGGATCTGCCGTTCCAGGTACTCCGGATCATTGTGGAAAACCGGCACCGCCTGCGCGCCGGCGGCCTTGATGCCTTCCCACAGCGATGCGTGGGCGAGCATGTCGATGTACACCGGCGTGCGCTCGCCGGCCAGGCATTGCACCAGGCCGACATTGGCGACATAGCCCGATTGGCAAAGAATCGTCTCTTCGCTGCCCAGCGCCAGCGCCAGTTCGCGTTCGAGCACATGCAGCGGATCGTCGTCCTGCTGCAGGAACAGGCCCGACATCATGTTGCCGTTGCCGGCGCAGGCCAGCGCGGCGCGCTGGGCGTTGACGATATCCGGGTGGCGCGTCAGCGCGAGGTAGTCGTTGCTCTGCAACTGCAGCGCGTTCGGGCCGGGCCGGGCGCCGCGCAGGATATGGCGGCCGTTCCAGCCGACCTGGACACGCTCGCTATGGAAGCGCTCGACGCGCTGGCGCGCGAACTCGGGCAGCTCCGGCGCGCGCACCGGCAGCAGTTGCGGAAAGGACGGGGTGACGATGGACGGGAAGGAAATACTCATGACTGCAACCTCTCACGGGAGTTATAGACCAAGCCGATCCCTGGCTGGCTGCGGTTTCAGCCGCAGCGGGACGACCGGTCCGGCCGTGGGCCGGTCGGAAAGGAGAGGTTTTGCGTGGATCCCGCCTGATTATCCCGCGCGCGGCGGGATATCCATATTGTCCTGTTCGCGCAGCCAGTTCCGATAGGACTTCACATGGGCCAACTGCAGCGGTTCAAGATGATCGATGAGACTGAAGTAGTAGCAGCTGTCGCCCTGGATCGCGGTGGCGGGGAACAGGTTCGCCGCGGGGTCGGCGATCTGCGGACTGTAGAAGCCGCCGCTGGACCAGAACCAGGGCAGCGCAGTGCCGGAACGCAGCGCACGCAGGACGGTATCGGGTGCGCCGCGATCTTCCGCGACGTCATGCTGTTCGCGCAGGTCGTCGTCCGTTTGCACCAGCAGAAAACGGCCTACGCCCCAGGCATCGAGCATGAGCACGCCCGTGGGATTGCAGACGACATAGGATTCGATCGGCTGGAACGTCGCGACGACGGAATCGAAGACGGCACGAAAGGCCGGATCGCGCAGAAAACCGAAGCGGCCCATGGCCAGTGCTTCGGCGACGAAGGCGCCGGCGCGCTCGAAATAGCGCTGCTGCATTTCGCGGATCGCGACCTGCAGCTTGGCCATGGCCTGCGGATCGCTCTTGCGGATGAAGCGGTCGATTACGCCCGAGTTGAAGGCCTCGATCGCGACCGAGTCCTCGGCGCGGCCCGTCAGCAGGATCTTGCCGATCAGTGGATTGTTGAGGCGTTTGCAAAAAGTGACGCCGTCCATTTCCGGCATGAAGTAATCGACCACGAGCACGGAGACCTCGGAAAAGCGTTCCGGGTCGTACACAATGCGGTGTATCGAGTCGACATCAAGGGCGACGAGTTCCTGGGTTTGTGAAGGCCGGTCCTTCCAGCGGTAGAGCCAGCCACCGCCGGGCACCGGCCGGCTGCCGGCGCTGCCGAGCGCGGCCAGCGCCATGCGCGGCGAGCTGAACGGGCGCAGGTGCAGCATGGGATCGAGCATCAGCGGCACGACGTCCAGGTATTCCTCGTGATCGTCGACGAGCACCGTGGTGGTCGGGAAATAGAACGGCGGGATCGCGGCGGCGCCGGGCTGCATCAGTTGTCCCTCCCCATCAGTTCGGGAAACACGATCGTGAACTCGGTGAACTCGCCGTAGGTCGAGCGGCAGATGATCGTCGCGCCCATGCGTTCCAGCGCCATGCGCACGAAGGAAAGTCCGACGCCCAGCCCGGTGCTGTAGTCGGTCGCGCTGGAATAGAAGCGCTCGAAGATGTGCGGCAGTACGTCCGGCGGTATGCCGGGACCGCTATCGTGGCAGACGACACGTTGGCCTCCTTCGTCGGCGTGCACGCTGAGCACGATGCTACCCTTGCCCGCGCGTCCGGTGTGGAATAAGGCATTTTTTATCAGATTGAACAATACATGGACGAGCAGCAGGCGCGAGCCGCTGAAACTGAAATCGTCGGCCACCCCGACCGCGACGCGGCTGCGCTCGTGCTGCGAGCCGAACGGGTAGCGTTCCATCGCCTCGTGCAGGCATTCCCGCGCGGAAACGTTTTCGACCTGGAGGTTGCCGATCGGTCGCGCCGCGACGAGCAGCATGTCGATGACGGTATTGGCGTGCTCGACCTCGCGGCCTATGGTGTCCATGGCCTTGGACAGGCGGCCCAGCTGCGATTCGCGCAAGTCGGGTACAGCCAACTGCGCCTCGACCGCCTTGCGGTGCGAATCGGCCAGCAGCGGCAGGAAGCGGTCCACCGCCTGGGTCGCGATGCGCACCGACGCGAGCGGCGTACGCAGTTCGTGGGCGATGTTGTTGGTCGCCGCGATGATCGCGTCGATGCGCGCCTGGTTGCTCATGCTGTGGGAAATACTGAACACCGAACCGGAAATGATCGCGAAGGCCCAGACCGGCGAATAGGCGAGCAGCGCGGCGGCGGCCAGCGGCTGGGCCGGCGCCAATGCGTAGGCGACCACAGCAAGCAGCGTGCCGATCAGTCCGGTGACGATGAAGCTGCCCATGTCGAACAGCATGACCATGAGGAACACGGAGATCAGGTGCGACAGCAGCCACGCCACGGTCGCGCCGTTCTGCAGCAGCATGTACGAAAAGAAGAATGGCAGCGCGAACGTCATGCCGAGATACCAGTACAGCGGCAGCCATGCGCGCAGCCGGTTGGGCCAGAAGCTGACCAGCATCAGCGGCAGGAACAGCAGCGATCCGAACAGGCGCAGGCCCATGCTTTCGTAGGGCTGCGGCAGCAGCTTGGCCCAGACGAAATAATAGGTCGGGAAACCGAATACCCCGAGCGCGCCCATCCAGCGCATCTTCGGTTCGGAGTAGCGTGCGCGCGTGAATATCGCGGTTTCGAAACGCAGCCAGGCGCGTTTGAGATGCCACCAGGCAAGTCGCGGCAGCCTATGCAGGCGGCGGCTTGCATTATGGATGGCATCACTCGTATTCATGCGCGCCCGGGCTGGCGCCGGCGCCGTTTTCGACGGTCGCCGGTGTGGGATTCGGCTTCGATACTAGTGGAATTGCGCCACTATGGGGCGAGTATGCCGTGCCCCCTGTCGACCCGATGTGGCGATCCGCGAAGGAGCGACTAGGTGCGCGCCCCGGAGAATCAATTGCTTAGCCGGTTCGTCCTCAGCGATAGCGCAGATGACAGCTTTCGCACGCGTCACTGGCCTGTTGCAGCGCCTGGTCCAGCGCCTGGCAGCCCGGTGGTGCGTCGGCCCCCAGGCGACTGCTGGTGTCGACGAAGCGGCGTGCCTGGTCGTGGAAGTCGGGCTTTTCGTCAGCAAAGGCGGGACCGATGTCCGCGCCGGTCTGCGCCAGGCGCTGGAAATGCAGCGCGGTCTTTGCCGGCGCGCAGTCGTCGCGGCGCTGCAGCCGGCGCAACTCGCCGAGATGATGCTGCAGCACGTTCATGACGCCACGCGGCCAGGCGTTGCGCTGGTGCAGCGCATTGGCTGCGCTGAAGGCGACCAGGGCGCCGATCAGCATGCCGGCAAGCAGGATCAGCAGCACACGCATACGGTCTCCGCCAACTTTAGAAAACGGCAAGAGTAATCGACAAGCGCGTGCGGCTGCTTCGCCGTGGCGCGATAGGGTTGGCCGGATCGCGCCGGTCGGATCGCGCCTGCTATAAAATCCGCCGATGTCCGATTCCCTGCTCTCGGCCCGCTTCGGCGGCGTCGACCGTCTCTATGGCCGCGGCGCGCTGCAGCGCCTCGCGGCCCGTCATGTCGCGGTAGTCGGTGTCGGCGGTGTCGGTTCCTGGAGCGTCGAAGCGCTCGCGCGCAGCGGCGTCGGTGAGCTGACCCTGATCGACCCCGACGACATCTGCGTCTCCAACACGAATCGTCAATTGCCGGCGCTGGACGGCAACTTCGGCCGTGCCAAGGTCGAGGTGCTGGCCGAGCGCGCACGCGCGATCAATCCCGACATCCGCCTCAACACGATCGCGAGCTTCCTTACGCCGGCGAATCTGTCCGAGTTGCTGGATCGCGGCTATGACCTGGTGCTCGATGCCTGCGACAGCTTCCGCGTCAAGGTCGAAACCATCGCCTGGTGCCGGCGGCGCAAACTGCCGCTGATCGTGGTTGGTTCGGCCGGCGGCCGCATCGACCCGACGCGCATCCAGGTGCGTGACCTGTCGCGCACCGAACACGATGCGCTGCTGTCTCTGATCCGCAAGAAGCTGCGCCAGGATTTCAACTTCCCGCGCAACCGCGATCGCTATTTCAGCGTGCCGGCGGTGTTCTCGCTGGAGAACGTGCGCTACCCGCAGGCCGACGGCAGCGTCTGCGGCACGCGGCCGGCGGGTGCGGCAGACGGTTTCCGCCTCGACTGCGGCAGCGGTCTCGGCGCGGCGATGCATGTCACGGCCGCGTTTGGCCTGGTTGCCGCGGGCAAGGCCATCGAGCGTTTGCTGGCGGACAAGCCGGAGGCTTGAGTCGGCCGTGGCCAACCCCATACTGCGAGCCGCGGACGGCGCGAATCATCGGCGTTCGCAACGCGCGTCGAATCGGTTTTCCTTCGGCGGGTTGAGGTGACCGGGTGCTGCGCTCGACGCGGCACCGTTGCAGACCTTGGAGGTGAACATGGCCGGTTCGTTGCGTTCGTGGATGTTCGGTCCGCTGCTGGGTTTTGCCGAGCGTCTGCGCTTTCCGCGCCTGCTGCTGCTGACAGCTGGCCTGTTCGTGATCGATCTGGCGATACCGGATCTGATTCCGTTCGTCGACGAGATCCTGCTCGCGCTGGTCACCTTGCTGCTGAGCCGCTGGAAGAAGAAACCCGACGTGCCCGTACCGCCGCCGCTGAGGTCCGCGCGAGGTTGACGCCTAAGCTCAACGCGCCAGGCCAAACAGCCGCTGGGCGTTGGCGGTGGTCGCCGCGGCGATGACGTCGCGCGATTCCGGCCGCAGTGCGGCGATCGCGTCGAGCACGCCGGCAATGCTGGCCGGTTCGTTGCGTTGGCCGCGCTGCTCGGCCAGCGGTTGATCCGGGGCATCGCTCTCGAGCAGCAGGAATTCCAGCGGCATCTCGCTCACGACGCGGCGCAAGCGGTGCGCGCGCGAATAGCTCACCGGTCCGCCGATACCGAGCAGAAATCCCCGCTTCCACAATTGCTGCGCCTGTTGCTCGCTGCCGGAATAGCTGTGCACGACACCGCGCAGGCCGTCGAAGGCGCGCAGCGTGTGGATGACTTCCTCGACCGCGCGCCGCGCGTGGACGATCACGGGCAGGCCAAGCTCGTGCGCGATCGAAAGCTGGCCGCGGAAAAAAAACCGCTGCAGGTCGGGATCCAGGCCTTCGACGAAATAGTCGAGGCCGCACTCGCCGACCGCCGCAGCGTGACTTTGCGCGAGACGCTCGCGCAGCAGCGACAGATGCGCCTCGCGGTGTTCGGCCAGCAGCAGCGGGTGCAGACCGTATGCGGCGTGGAGTCCGTGCCCGCGTGCGCACAGGTCGGCAAGCGCGGGCCAGTCCGCGGCGCGGATCGCGGGTATCACCTGGGTCGTCACGCCGGCGGCGCGCGCGCGCACGATGACCGCATCGCGGTCCGCATCGAACTCGGGTGCGTCCAGATGGCAGTGGCTGTCGACGAGGGGCAGGGCGCTGGCGCTCATGCGCCGAGTCTCGCGTCCGCGCGGCAATGGATGCAAGCGCGCTCGTGCGCGATGCGGCCGGCGTATAGACTGCCGCTTTTCAGGCAACGCCCGCGCCGATGAGTGCCTCTCCCGATTTCGCCGTCAGCGTGCTGCTGATCGCCTACCGCGCCGCCGACACCATCATTGCGGCCATCGATGCGGCGCTGGCGCAGACGCTGCCCTGCGAGATCATCGTCTCCGACGACTGCTCCCCCGACGATACCCATGCGATCGCGCAGCGCCATCTGGCCGGCTACGCCGGGCCGCACCGCGTCAGTGTGCGCCAGTGCGCGCAGAACCGCGGCGTGGCGGGACATCTGAGTGAATTGTTCGCGCTCGCACAGGGGCGCGTATTCCTGATCATGGCCGGCGACGACATCTCGCGGCCGCGCCGCGCCGCCGCGACGCTGGCCGCGTTTGATTCCAATCCCGATGTCCATGCGCTCGGATCGGTCGTCGACGAGATCGACATGCAGGGCAACCCGCTGCGGCGCTGCGTGCGGCACATGCCGGCGGCGTTCGGCCTCGACTACTTCGTGCGTGCGGGCAAGCTGTCGACGCTGCTCGGTGCGACGCTCGCACTGCGCCGCGAGGTGTTCGCGCGTTTCGGCCCGCTGCGCGCCAGTGCCGAGGACAACATTCTCACGCTGCGCGCGGCGCTGCTCGGGCGCGGTCTGTGCCTCGACGAAGTACTGATCGACTACCGCCAGAATCCCGACAGCCTCGGCAACTGGATCTTCGCGCGCCACGACGACACGCCCGAGCGCTTCCGTCGCCGCTACGAACGCACCGTGCGCATGTACCGCGACGTGGCTGACGATATCGAAGCTGCGATCGCGATGCTGCCCGAACTGTCCGCGCAGCGGCGCGCGCTCGCCGAGCGCATCGTGCGCATCTACCGCATCGAAGCGGATGCGCGCAGTGCGATTCTCGATCGCCCGCGGCGCGAATGGCTGGGTCCGATCTGGCGTGGCCTGCGCGAACCCGGCCTGCGCCGAAAGAGCGCCGAGCGCGCGCTGAAACTGCTGGTGCCGCGACGCTGGTTCGGCCTGCGCGGATAGCGGATCGCTCCACGCGCGCAGATGCACGCAAGCTGCGGCGGCGCTACATCACGAACGCCGTGGCCAGGCCGAGGAACAGACCCATGCTGACCACGTCCGTCGCCGTAGTCAGGAAGATGCTCGACGCGGTGGCCGGATCGGCACCCAGGCGCTTGAGCACCAGCGGTACGGCGGCGCCGGCCATGCCGGAAATCGCGCAGCTCGCAGTCATCGCAATGAACGTGATCAGGGCCAGTATCAGCGGCTGCGGGTGTTGCTGCATGCGCGCCATGATGAACATGGCGGTGGCGGCGACGAGTCCGGTCAGGGCGCCGTTGACGAAGCCGAGCAGCGCTTCTTTCGCCATGAGCATCGTCGCCTGCGAGCTGCGCACCTCGCCGAGCGTCATGCCGCGCAAGGTCACCGCAAGCGATTGGCAGCCGGTATTGCTGCACTGGCCCGACAGCACCGGAATGAAGATCGCGAGCAGCACGATGCGGTTGACGGTGTCCTGGAACAGTCCGACCGTGGCCGCGGCGATGAAGGCCGTGAACAGGTTCAACTGCAGCCAGGGGTGGCGAAACTTGAGCGAGCGCGTCCACGGCGTGGCGGCGCGTTCTTCCTTTTCGACACCGACCATCGCACCGGCCTGCGCGCTGATCTCGAAGGCCTGCTGTTCGAACAGCACCGAGCCACGCACGACGCCGATCAGATGGCCTTCGCTGTCGCAGACCGGATACACGGGATAGTGGCGCGTGACCACGGCGTGCATCGCATCGATGAGGTCCATGTCGGCACGCAGCGAAAACGGTGACGCAATCATGACTTCGGCCAGCGTGTCGTTCGGATTCGCGAACAGCAGTTCGCGGAATGCGACCACGCCGACGAGGCGGTCTTTCCGGTCGAGCACATACAGGTAGGTGATCAGGGTCTGCTTGACCGCTTCGCGCAGCGACTCGACCGCCTCGTGGATGCGTGTGCCGGGGGCGAACACCGCACTGGGCTTTTCCATGAGCCGGCCGACGCTGGACTCGGGCCAGGCCACGTCCTCGAGCCACTGTTCGCCCGCGCTGTTGGCTGCGGCGATGCGCTGACGGCGGGTAAGCGGGAATTCCTCGAGGATCTCGACCGCCTGGCCGGGGTTGAGCTGGGCCAGTACGGCGGCGACCGCGGCGTCGTCCTCGTCGTGCAGCACGTCGGCCGCGGCCTTGGGGTCGAGTTCGCGCACGCGACGGTAGAGCGGTTCCATCGGACCCCTTTCCTGCCCGCTAAAGAGCCGATGGTAGCAATGATGGCCGGGCGTCGAGAAGAAACCCGGCAGCGGCTGCAGGCTGACGCGCCTGCGCCGCGGGGCAGGCGCATTGCCGTTCGTTGTGCCGACGCGTGGCGGGGCGTGAGCGGACGCGCGCATCCGTCATCCGGCCATGGCGAAGGCCGCGGTCATTGCCCCTCAGGCGGCTGCCAGAGCTCGATCTTGTTGCCTTCCGGGTCGACCACCCAGCCGAACTTGCCGTACTCGGATTCGTCGACCTTTTCATCGACGTTGCAGCCTTCCTCGCGCAGCAGCGCGACCAGCGCATGCACGTCCTCGACGCGGTAATTGATCATGAACGGCGCGGTGCTCGGCGCGAAATAGGTCGAGTCCTGTTTGAACAGGCTCCAGATCGTGGTCCCGACCGCGGCGGGATTATCCGCATTCCAGCGGAATACGGCGCCACCCCATTCGGAGATGTCCAGGCCCAGATGATCCCGATACCAGGCCCGCAGCGCATCGGGATCGCGCGCCTTGATGAAAATTCCGCCTATGCCGGTCACACGCTTCATACGTCCTCCGCTGGCTGCACGCGAGTTGCGTGTGGCGCGAGCGTAGTCCGGCCAGGGCCGTGCCGTCGAGCGGCCGCACGTCAGCGCGTAGCGGAATCCCCCAAACCGTCTGGATGGCAGGTCAGATACTTTTTAATAAGTATCTTAATTCAAGGAATAGAAGCGATGCGGTCCGATCACCGCGACCGGCCGGCCGATGGCCCAGCTCTGCGGCTCGGCGTAGTTGGCGACGAAGTGGCTGGCGCCCGGAACCACGCGCATGCGCAGCTTTTCCGGCAGCATCCACGCGTTGCGCGCGCTGCTCGCGACCATCCATGACTTTGTCCACGATTCCAGGTTGTCGATTTCGTAATTCTTGCTGGTAATGGACAAAGCGAATTGGCGAGGCGCCTTGAGCACTTCGCACAGATTCTTGCCCCAGCGACCCTGGTCGAGGCGGTGCAGGCCGACTTCGGCGACGGCCATCTGGCCGCGCATGGATTCGCCGCGGGCTTCCAGATAGACGGTGGCCGCCAGACAGGTCTGGTCGGCGATAGGCTGCGGCATGACCGAAGTCATCCAGAGCAACAGGCCCAGCTTCATGCTCATACCTCCGTGCACACGGTCCTTAGCGCGCGACAGGTCGAGACGACGCTGGCGTTTGGGGTTTCCGGAATGTCGGTTGTGCCGCGCGTGTCGTGTTTGCGCGGCGTGGTCGGTGCCGGGCGCATTCCTGGGCACAGTAGGCCCGCGCAGGCTGACGACCGGTTGATCAAGCTCTTGCCGCCGGGGCAAAAGCGCCTAACCAGAACGGCCGCGAAGAAAGGACTCCGGCCGTCGAAAATCGCGCGATCCGAATACTTCCGGTTCGCGAGATCTGGTTGTCGGGTCTCCTGACCCGGTTCTGGGGTGCGGGAATGGCGACCCGCTGAGATTCGGTGATGCGCACCCTAGCGGGCTAAAGAGGTGCTGTCAAACCGCTCAGGTCGCGATTAACGGCGACCTAACATCCTGTTCAGCGGTCGTTTTGTCTCGACATGGGTGCAACTTTTACGCTAATTTTATCTGTGTACAATTTTACAGGAATCGTCTGCGGCGACCGATGACGCCGCGCGATCACGCCGTACGAGTTCGCCGAACGGCTACTGGTAGCCGTAGAAGTCTTTCAGCATGACCTCGGCGCCCTTGTACTCGGCGGCCGTGGCGGGAACGAATTTGCTGATGCCCAGTTCGAGCAGCAGGTTGGACAGGGCCGGATCCTGGTCGAGCTTGAGCAGGGCGGCGGCGACCTTGCCACGGACCGCCTCGGGCACGCTGGGGGCGGCCGAGATGGCCGCGCCGGCGAATTCGACCGAGGTCTTGACCGGGGTCAGGTTCGGATATTGGTCCTTCAGCCAGGTCGGCACCATGGCCGCCTCGGCTTCGCCAGCGAAGACCGCCTCGACTGCATCGCGCCAGGAAGCGGCCGAGGATTCGATGTCGGGCTGCTGGATCGGATTTGGGTAGAAGCCAAGCAGCAGCGCATAGCCGAGGCTGGGCGCGCCCATGCAGACGATCTTGCGGCCGACCAAGGCTTCGATGCCCTTGTCCTGCAGGTCGACATTGGTGACGAGGGTGTAGCTCTGGCGTTCGGCGGTATGCACGAGCGGCACGAACTGGAAGCGGGCGATGCGGTAGTCGGCGAGGTGGGCCTCGTCGAGCGCGAAATCGAATTTCTCGTTGCCGCGCAGATCGCGCCAGTAGAAGTGATAGTTCTTCGGCGTGACCAGAGTGAATTTTTCGCCGGTCGCCTTCGCGAGATAGTCGATCAGCGGCTTGTAGACCTCGGCGGCCTTCTGCGGCCCGTAGACGGGTTCGACCACGAAGCTGTAATCGGCCCAGGCCGGCGCGATGCCGAGGCCCAGGGCGCCGACCGCGCCGCACAGCAGCCGTTTCCACGTGGCTTGCCCATGTTGTGCCATGCCAGATCTCCCCTGTGAGCCCGACAGCAGAATAGCCTGAGTATAGGCGAGTTTCGCCCACACTTTTCAGGTGAATCATTGCTCTGGCGCGCGGATCACCAGGGCGCTGGCAAGGTCTTCATCACCGCGTTGCCGGCACGTAGCAACGTGCCGGGCTCAGCCAGTTCCCGGCGCACGATGGCCAGGGCGCGCCAGTCGCCGGCGTACGTTTGCACCGATTGCAGCAGCAGGCCCGCCTCGCCGCCGGCCTCGTCGCGCAGGTCGGTCGCCGCGTGCAATGTCGTATCGGATACCAGACAAACCGGCACGCGCTTGTCGCCGCCGCCGCGAAAATGCAGACGCGCGACGATTTCCTGGCCCGGGTAGCAGCCCTTGTCGTGGCTGATCGCATGCAGGCGCGCGAACGCCATCCAGGACGGCAGCAGTTGCTCCAGCGCGTGGTCGGGCAGCCACGGCAGGCCGACGTCGATGTCGCGGGCCAGCGTTTCCACCCAGGACAAGCCGCCGGACACTTCTGTCCTGGGCTGCAGTTGCAATGTGCGTCCGTGCGGCAGGGCAAGAACGAACGTCTCGTCGCCCGACACCGCTGCCGCCGGGGTTTCGGCCCAGTGCCAACCGGACAAGGCCTGCACCTGCAGCTTGAGGCGCAGTACGAACATGCGCAGCGTGGGCAGGATCGACACCGCGTCGCCGCCACGCAGCAGCAGCAGGTAGCGCGTTTCGTCGGCGCGCAGCAGATGAAACAGGCGGCGTACGCGGCCCTGCGGGTTGAGCCAGGCATTGAGCTGGCTCGCGCCGGGCGCGAGCGTGGAAACGTCGTTGCAGAACTGGGCCTGGGCGAATTTCTCCGCGTCGGGTCCGGCCAGTTCGATGAGTTCGGCGGGGGCGGGAAGCGGCAAGCGGATATCCGGCAGACGCGAAGCGGCGAGTATCGCAAATCGCGGCCGCGTGAACCGCCCGCGGCGCCGGTACCTCGGCTGTTCCGGGTTGCGCACCCACGACCTTGGTCGTGGTGCGCGCCGGCACCGGCGGCGTGCGCCGCGTCAGGGTTGTCAGTTGTGCCCACCGGCGTTACGCTTCGCGCCGCTTCAAGACCTATGCCCGAATCCACTTCCCAGCCAGTTCCGTCTGACCGCGTCGTGCCAGAGCCCAGTGCTCCTGCACCGACGGACGCTGCCCCGCGTCCGCGCGAAATCGGCGGCCGCCAGGGGCCGGAGCCGACCCGTTACGGCGACTGGGAGAAGAATGGCCGCTGCATCGACTTCTGAGGACGCGTCTGCGGCATAACGCCGCAACGCGCGATCGGTTTCGCGACAGCGCCGGATCGGAACCCCGGTTGGCGTAAAGGATGGCGACCATGCCTCAAGCGGCAAGACCCAAGTCACCGCACCTCGATATCTACCGCTGGCAGATACAGATGGTGTCCTCGATCCTGCACCGCGCTGCGGGGGTCGCATTGGCCGCCGGCACCGTATTGCTCGTCTGGCTGCTCGCCAGCCTCGCCATCGGCCCCGAGGCTTATGCCAAGGTGCAGCAGTGCACCGGTTCGGTGTTTGGCCAGCTGCTGCTGCTGGGCTGGACCTGGTCGCTGGCCTTCCACCTGTTGAACGGCTTGCGCCATCTGCTCGAAGACACCGGCCACGGCTTCCAGATCAAGACCTTCGTTATGACCGGCTGGGTCGCCGTCATAGGCTCCCTGGTGTTGACCGCGCTGGTCTGGGCCTGCGTGCTGCTGCAGCGGGGTGCCGCATGAGCAAGCATCTGCGCACACCGCTCAAGACCGTCCGCGGACTCGGCTCCGCACGCGGCGGCACCCATCATTTCACCGTGCAGCGCATCACCGCCGTCGCTCTCGTGCCGCTGTCGCTGTGGTTCGTCTGGATAGCGCTGAGTCTCGTGCATCTCGACTACGCCGGCGCGCGTACGCTCATTGCGCATCCGGTCCACGCGGTGCTCATGGTGGCCTTCGTGATCAGCGTGTTCTGGCATGCCCAGCTCGGGCTGCAGGTCGTGATCGAGGACTACGTGCACACGCCGGGTCTGGAGATCGCTTCCCAATTGGCCGTGAAATTCCTCTGCGTGCTCGGCGCGGTGGCCTGCGTCCTCGCCATCGTCCGCATCGCCCTCGGAAGCTGAGTACATGCAAAGTTATAAGATTCAGCAGCACAAATACGACGTGATCGTGGTCGGCGCCGGTGGCGCGGGCCTGCGTGCCACGTTCGGCATGGCCGCGAAGGGCCTCAACACCGCCTGCATCACCAAGGTGTTCCCGACGCGCTCGCACACGGTGGCGGCGCAGGGCGGCATGTCGGCGGCCCTGGCCAACATGGGCGAGGACGACTGGCGCTTCCACTTCTACGACACCATCAAGGGTTCCGACTGGCTCGGCGACCAGGACGCGATCGAATACATGTGCCGCGAAGCGATTCCGGCCGTGATCGAACTGGAACACTACGGCGTGCCGTTCTCGCGCACCGAGGAAGGCAAGATCTACCAGCGTCCATTCGGCGGCATGACCACGCACTACGGCAAGGGCACCGCGCAGCGCACCTGCGCCGCAGCCGACCGTACCGGACACGCGATCTTGCATACGCTCTACCAGCAATCGCTCAAGCACGACGCGCGCTTCTACATCGAATACTTCGCGCTCGATCTGATCATGGATTCCGAAGGCGTCTGCCGCGGCGTGATCGCGCTGGACATGGCTGAAGGCACCTTGCACCTGTTCCGCGCGCATGCGGTGGTGCTCGCGACCGGCGGCTATGGCCGCGCGTATTTCTCGGCCACCTCGGCGCATACCTGCACGGGCGACGGCGGCGGCATGGTGCTGCGCGCCGGCCTGCCGCTGCAGGACATGGAATTCGTGCAGTTCCACCCGACCGGCATCTACGGCGCGGGCTGCCTGATCACCGAAGGCGTGCGCGGCGAAGGCGGCTATCTGACGAATTCCAAGGGCGAGCGCTTCATGGAGCGCTATGCGCCCAACGCCAAGGATCTCGCCTCGCGCGACGTGGTCAGCCGCGCCATGACGATCGAGATCCGCGAAGGCCGCGGCGTCGGCACGAATGCCGACCACATTCATTTGAATCTCATGCACCTCGGTCCCGAGGTCATCAACGAAAAGCTGCCCGGCATCGCCGAGAGCGCGCATATCTTCGCCGGTGTCGATGTCGCCAAGCAGCCGATTCCGGTGATCCCGACCGTGCACTACAACATGGGCGGCATCCCGACCAACTACCACGGCGAAGTCGTGCGCAAGCTCGGCGACAATCCGGACGCGGTCGTGCCGGGCCTGTTCGCGATCGGCGAGGCGGCCTGCGTCTCTGTGCACGGCGCCAATCGCCTGGGCTCGAATTCACTGCTCGATCTGGTCGTATTCGGCCGCGCCGCGGCGATCCGCGCCGCCGAAATCATCAAGCCGGGCGCGCCGCACAAGGACATGCCGGCCAGTGCCTGCGACGCGGCGCTCGCGAACTTCGACCGCCTGCGCAATGCCAACGGCAGCCAGCCCACGGCGCAGATCCGCGCGACCATGCAGGCCGTGATGCAGAAGGACGCCGCGGTCTTCCGCACCGGCACCACGCTCAAGGAAGGCTGCGTCAACATCTCCAAGACCTTCGACTCGTTCGACGACGTGCGCGTGACCGACCGGTCGCTGGTGTGGAACTCGGACCTGATCGAGACGCTGGAGCTGCAGAACCTGCTCGGCCAGGCCGTCGCCACGATGTATTCGGCGGAGAACCGGCCGGAAAGCCGCGGCGCGCATGCGCGCGAGGATTTCCCCGAGCGCGACGACGCCGACTGGCAGAAGCACACGCTGATCAACGTCGACGACAAGGGCAAGGTCGCGTTCGACTACCGTCCGGTGCACATGTACACCATGAGCGCGGACGTCGAGGTCGTTCCGCCCAAGCCGCGCGTCTACTGAGGACTTCCCATGGCACGCGAGGGCGGGCTGATCGCATGGCAGTGGCGGGGCTACGAGCGCAATCATCGCGACCGGGCCAACCTGCTGCTGCACATCGTCCTCGCGCCGGCATTCATCGCCGGCATCCTCGCCACGGTGCGTTTCCTGACCTGGGGTCGCTGGCTCGCGGCCTTGCTCGCTTTCGTGTTCGCCCTCGTCGCATTTGCGCTGCAAGGCATTGGCCACAAGCGCGAACGCGATGCACCGGAGCCGTTCCTGGGTCCCGCCGATTTCATCGGCCGCGTGTTCGTCGAACAGTTCATCACCTTCCCGCGCTTCGTACTCAGCGGGCAGTGGGCGCGGAATCTCGGCCGTGGCTGAGGTCACCGCCCTCGTTCCCGCCGACGTGGCCGCGCCGGAAGGCGGCTATGTCCACGGCCTGCGCGTCGCGGCGGGACAGGACCTGGTCTTCATCAGCGGCCAGATCCCGACACTCGCCGACGGCAGCGTGCCGGTGGACTTCGACGCGCAATGCCGCGCTGTCTGGCGCAACATCGTCGCAACGCTCCGGGCCGCCGGCCTGGGCGTGAACGATCTCGTCAAGATCACCACGTTTCTCACGTCGCGCGAATTCGCTGCCCGCAACGGCGCGATTCGCCGCGAAACGCTTGGTTCCCACCAGCCCGCCCTGAGTGTGATCGTCGCGCAGACGCTCGATCCCGCCTGGCTGCTAGAAATCGAGGCGATCGCCGCCTCCCGGAGTCCCTAAGATGGCCGAGTTCACCCTGCCCAAGAATTCCAAAGTGCAGAAGGGCAAGCATTTCCCGGCCCCGGCCGGCGCGAGCAAGGTGCGCACGTTCAAGGTCTATCGCTGGAACCCGGATGACGGCCAGAACCCGCGCGTGGACAGCTACGACGTCGACATGGCCAGCTGCGGTCCGATGGTTCTGGACGCGCTGATCAAGATCAAGAACGAGATCGACCCGACCCTGACCTTCCGCCGTTCCTGCCGCGAAGGCATCTGCGGATCGTGCGCGATGAACATCGACGGCACGAATACGCTGGCCTGCACCAAGGCCATCGGCGACTGCAGCGCAAAAGATGTACCGGTCTATCCGCTGCCGAGCATGAGCGTGGTCAAGGACCTCGTGCCCGACCTGACCCACTTCTACGCGCAATACGCCTCGATCAAGCCGTGGATCCGTACGCAGACCGCGCCGCCGCCGGATGCGGAGCGGCTGCAGTCCAAGGACGATCGCGCCAAGCTCGACGGACTGTACGAATGTATTTTGTGCGCCTGCTGCTCGACCTCGTGTCCGAGCTACTGGTGGAACGGCGACCGTTACCTCGGCCCGGCCGTGCTGCTGCAGGCCTACCGCTGGATCATCGACAGCCGCGACGAGGACACCGGCGCGCGCCTGGACGATCTCGAGGATCCGTTCCGCCTGTACCGCTGCCACACCATCCTCAATTGCGCGCGCACCTGTCCGAAGGGACTGAATCCCGCCAAGGCAATTGCCGAGATCAAGAAACTGATGGTCCTGCGACAGGGCGCCTGACGCGCCATGACCGACGAACGCACCACTGTGCCGCCCGTGCCGATGCGCGCGCCATCCCCGCTGCGCAGCGCGCTGCGCTTCGTTGCCTACACCGCCGCCGTGGGCCTGGTCGCCGGCATTGCCATATGGCTGCTGTTTCGCGTGCTCGGCCCCGAGGGCTGGCGCCTGGCGCGCATGCCGATCGGCTGGCTCGGGCTTTACATCGCGCCGTTCGCGATCGGCTTCCTCGCCTTCTCGCGGCAACGGCTGGCCGAGCGCGGTTGGAACAGCCTGCTGACCGGTTGGCTCGCCACCGCGGTATTCGCGCTCGGCATGAATATGACCAGCCTGAATGGACCGGTCATGCTGCTCGCGATCCTCGTCTTCGTGCTGCCGATGAGCGCGCTCGGCACGTTGGCGGCCTGGCTGCTGCTGCGTCGCGCGACGCTGCCCGGCACTCCGGCGTGAGCGACGCGACGGTCGCGCGGTTGCGCTGGCGCTGCCGTCGCGGAACGCGCGAACTCGACGCGCTGGTCGGCTGGTGGCTGGATGCGCGCTATACGCAGTCCGATGCCGCGGCGCAGGCCGCGTTCGCGGACCTGCTCGACGCGCAGGATCCGGACCTCTGGAACTGGCTGGTCGGACGCGAGCGTGCGCCGCGCGCGGACTGGCAGGCCATCGTCGATGAAATCCGCCAGCGCGATCGCGTTTGACCTGCGGCCGTCGCGGCTGCTCGTCGCCGCGCTGCTGACCGTCGCCGCGCTCGCCGCGGCATCGGTCTGGCTCAGCGAACTGCGCCGCTGGCCGGTTGCCGCGATGCTGACCTGTGTGGCGATCGGTGTGCTCGTGGCGTGGACGCTGCCGCTGCTGCTGCGTTGCCGCTGGTTACGCGCCGGCTGGAACGCCGACGGCCAGTGGAGCCTGCTCGACACGCATCAGACGGCCGTAGGTGCGCAACTGCTCGACTGGAGCGCGCTGGGCCTGTCGCTGCGCCTGCGCCTGCGTACGACGGCCGGTGAAACGGTGACCGTGCATCTGCTGCCCGACAACCTCGATCGCGACACGCGCCGGCGCCTGCGCGTGCGGCTGACGCAGGAAACGGGGCGCATCGCACCACCGCCGACCTCCGGCTGAACGTCGCTGCCGCGCCGCCTTGCGCTGCTGCGGCGCGTATTGCACTCTCGCCCGGTTCTCCGGTCTGAACCCGTTCCCCAAGGATTGCGACTCCCGGCCATGTTCCGACCGCTAGAGCTGTTCATAGGCCTGCGCTATACGCGGGCCAAGCGTCGCAATCATTTCATCTCCTTCATTTCGCTGGTCTCGATGGCCGGCATCGCGCTGGGCGTGACTGCGCTGATCGTCGTCATCTCGGTCATGAACGGCTTCGACAACGAATTACGCACGCGCATCCTCGGCATGGTCTCGCACGCGACCATCAGCAGCGTCGACGGCCCGATGAAAGACTGGACCGGCGCGCAGAAGCAGGCCGCCGCGAACGAACATGTCCTCGGCTCGGCGCCCTTCATCGAACGCGAAGCCATGCTGCAGGGCGACCGCGTCGGCGGCGCCATCGTGCGCGGCGTGCTGCCGCAGGAAGAACCGAAAGTTTCCGAAGTCCATAACAAGATGAAGGCCGGCAAGCTCGACGACCTCGTCGCCGGCGGCTTCGGCATCATTCTCGGGCGCGAGCTGTCCTACAAGCTCGGTGTCGACGTCGGCGACCAGGTCGTGGTGTATGCGCCGGAAATCCGCGCGACGCCGGTCGGCGCGGTGCCGCGGCTCAAGCGCTTCACGGTCGTCGGCATCTTCGAGATCGGCATGGAGGAATACGACGCCGGCCTCGCGATCGTACACCTGCAGGATGCGCAGCGGCTGTACCAGGTCGACGGCCCCGACGGCCTGCGTCTGAAGCTCGACGACATGTTCCGCGCGTTCGGCGTCGCGCGGCAGCTGTCGCAGGAACTCGGCAACTTCTATCGGGTGCGCGACTGGATGCAGGGCCACGCGAACTTCTTCAAGGCGATCGCCATGGAGAAACGCGTGATGTTCATGATCCTTTCGCTGATCGTCGCGGTCGCCGCATTCAATCTCGTTTCGACGCTGGTCATGCTGGTGCAGGACAAGCAGGCCGACATCGCGATCCTGCGCACGCTCGGCGCGAGCCCGCGCAGCATCATGGGCGTGTTCATGGTGCAGGGCGTGGTCGTCGGCGTGATCGGCATCGCGATCGGCACGCTGCTTGGCGTCGTGCTCGCGCTCAACCTCGAAGGCATCGTCAAGTTCGTCGAACACCAGCTGCAGATTTCGGTACTGCCGTCGGACGTCTACTACATCAGCGATCTGCCCTCGGACATGCACTGGGGTGACGTCGGCCTGATCGCGCTGATGGGTTTCGCGTTCTCGCTGATCGCCACGGTGTATCCGGCCTGGCGCGCGGCGCGCACCCAGCCCGCGGCGGCGCTGCGCTATGAGTAAGGATTTCTCCGCCGTGAGCGACACCGTCGTACTGCGCGCCACCAACGTGGCCAAGACCTATCAGGAAGGCACGTTGCGCACGGACGTGCTCAGCGAGCTGAATTTTTCCCTCGCGCGCGGCGAAACGCTCGCGATCGTCGGCGCGTCGGGTTCGGGCAAGAGCACCTTGCTGCACATCCTCGGCGGGCTCGACACCCCCACGAGCGGCGAGATCGACGTCGTCGGCCAGCGCATGTCGGCGTTGTCGGACCGGGCGCGCGGCGAGCTGCGCAACCGCGCACTCGGCTTCATCTACCAGTTCCATCACCTGCTGCCCGAATTCACCGCGCTGGAGAACGTGTGCATGCCGCTGCTGATTCGCGGCACGCCGATCGCGCAGGCGCGCCGCGAAGCGGGCGACCTGCTCGCGCGCGTCGGCCTTGCTCAGCGCCTGGAACACAAACCCGGCGAGATGTCCGGCGGCGAGCGCCAGCGCTGCGCGGTCGCGCGTGCGCTCGTGACGCGGCCGGCCTGCGTGCTCGGCGACGAACCCACCGGCAACCTCGACGAGAAGAACGCGGCGCAGGTGTATGCGCTGATGCTGGAGCTCAATCGTGAAGTCGGCACCAGCTTCGTGCTCGTGACCCACGACCGCAGCCTCGCGCGGCGCATGGATCGCATGCTGGAACTGCACGGCGGTCGTCTCGCGGAACCGGCGTAGCCGTCCCGCGTTTCTCGGACACGCGCGTTGAATGCCGCAGCCGCGGCCGCATGCGCGTGTCGCTCACGCTCCTAAGAGTCTGTTCACGATCTTCGATTAACAGAGCCAGAAACGCCAAATGGATGAACTGCAAGCTGGTGTTGAGCTTGCGCTCGCAGTTCTTCCACAACCTCCTGTCTTCTCCAGCCAAGCGAAGCTGCGCTCGACGATCCAACGTTTGGGTATCACCTTGAACGTGTGTAGTTCGCTCCGTTTTGGAATCTGAACGTTCACGGCTTCGCCCAGTATCTCGCGCATACCCTGTGCAAACGGTTCACCGACATAGCCGCTGTGGGCCAGGATGCCTTGGACGTTACCTAACTCCGGTTTGCTTCGGCGCAATGCCTGCAAGGCACCCTTACGGTCCGTAACCTCGGCTGTCGTGACATCAATAGCATGCGGCAATCCTTGTGTGTCCACTGCAATGTGGCCGCTTGATTCGTAAGCGATAACTCACCGTCGTTCTTCTCGTCTGGACATTCGCGCGGAGAATCGTCTGCAGTTTTCACGGTGCAGAGGAGCGGGCGATGGCACGCAAGCAAGTGCGGCGGAGCGCGGAGTGGTGGCGGACGATAGTGGTCAAGCAGTCGAGCAGCGGATTGTCGGTGGCGGCGTTCTGCGCGCGGGAGGGGCTGAACGCGCCGAGCTTCTACCAGTGGCGATCGCGTCTGGCTGGTGCGGAGGCATCGTCGGAGGCATCGGCGGCAGCACCGCGCGAAGCGTTTGTCGATTTGGGTGCGTTGAGCGCTGGCGGTCGCCTGGAACTGCGCATTGATCTTGGCGCGGGCGTCGTGCTGCATCTGGCGCGCGGCTGATGTTTTTTCCGGAGGGCCAGATCCGTGTGCACCTGTACGGGCGTCCGACCGACATGCGCAAGTCGTACGACGGGCTGTATGCATTGACCCGCAACGAGCTGCAGCTCGATCCGCTGAGCGGTCGGCTGTTCGTGTTTGTGAACCGGCGCGGCACGCAGATCAAGGTGCTGTACTTTGACCGCAGCGGTTTGTGTGTGTGGAGCAAGCGGCTGGAGCGCGGCTGCTTCGTCAGTAACTGGCGTGACGTGCGTTCGCGCGAGATGGATTGGACGGCGTTGAAGCTGCTGTTGGAAGGTATCGAGCCGCGGCGCGTACACAAGCGGTTTTCGTTGCCGCCCACGGCGCAATCCTCTTCCGCTTGACGTGCATGTTCGAGACAATGGTGCCCATGCGCCGAGCTGCCACAACGCCCAATGCCGATGCTGACGCCGTGGTCGCCAAGGATGCGGTCATTGCCGCGTTGTCGCAGCAGGTGGCGACATTGCAGCATCAGCTGGATTGGTTCAAACGCCAGCTGTTCGGCAGCAAGAGTGAGCGCATCGTGCCGCTCGATCCGCAGCAGCTACATCTGGGTGCAGTGTTTCCGTTGCCCGCCGCACCCGCGCCGATCGAGCGCAAACCGGTGCCGGCGCATTGGCGGCGTGCACCCACGCGTGATGTGGCCGACGGCGGCGACAGCGTGCCGTTCTTCGATGAGTCGCGTGTGCCGATCGTCGACGTGCGCCTGTCGACGATCGAGATCGACTCGCTGCGTCCGGACCAATACACGGTGGTTAGCGAGAAGGTCAGCTACCGATTGGCGCAGCAACCGGGCAGCTATCAGGTGATTCGCTATACGCGTCCGGTGATCAAGCGACTGGATACCGACACGTTGATCAGCGTACCGGCGCCGGCGGGGGTCCTCGAAGGCAGCCGCGCGGACGTGAGCTTCTGCGCCGGGATGACCGTCGACAAATTCGTCTATCACCTGCCGCTGTATCGCCAGCACCAGAAGCTCGGCGACAGCGGCATCCGGGTCAGCCGACCCTGGTTGACGAAGCTGTCGCAGCAGATCATTGCGCTGCTCGAGCCGATCTACGCCGCGCAACTCGATTCGATCCGCGCCAGTCGCGTGATCGCGATGGACGAGACGCCGATCAAGGCCGGCCGCGAAGGCCACGGCAAGATGAAGACCGGCTACTTCTGGCCGGTCTACGGCGATCGCGACGAGGTGTGTTTTCCCTTCGCCGATTCGCGCCGCCATAGCGTGGTCAAAGACACGCTGAAAATGGCGCCAGGCGCGTCGTTCGTGCTGCTGAGTGATGGCTATGCCGCGTACGAACAGTTTGCCAGGAAGACCGACGGCGTCACCCATGCGCAGTGTTGGGCACATACGCGACGCGAGTTTTTCGATGCGCAGGCCGCCGATCCGCAGGCGGCCGCCGAAGCGCTGGAGCGGATCGGCAATCTCTACGCAATCGAGCGCACGATCCGCGAAGACAAACTGACGGACGAAAGCAAACGCACCCACCGGCTGAAATACAGCAAACCGGTGGTCGAGCAGTTATTCGAGTGGATCGACCAGCAGTTCGAGCGGCAAGGGCTGCTGCCGAAGAATCCATTTACCCAAGCGCTCGCCTATGCGCGTGATCGACGCGTCGAGTTGTCCGTGTTCCTGGCCGATCCCGACGTGCCGCTGGACACCAATCATCTCGAACGCAATCTGCGCGCGATACCGATGGGACGCCGCAATTGGCTCTTCTGTTGGACCGAACTCGGTTCCAAGCACGTG
>JBBQZR010000063.1:0-36899 GCA_038207515.1 Lysobacterales bacterium
CTGTTGGCGGTGAGGCGGATAGATGGCAACGAGAGCGGCGACCAGACAGTGGGCCCCCAGGGGCCGTTGGATTGAAGGACTAGAGTCCCGGACCAGTTCCATGGCCTATGCGGATATCAGCAAGAGGGACCTCAGGCTGGATATGTTGCGGGGGCTGGCCGTTGCGATCATGGTCGTGGACCACATCGGCGGGGATACTCTCTTGACCCAAGTGAGCGGCGGCAACCGCTTCATCGTCTCCGCAGCTGAGGCTTTCGTCTTTCTGTCGGGCGTCGTGGTGGGGCTGGTGTACGGAGACCGCCTAGCCAGGCTGGGTCCCCGGGAAACCTTTAAGGGGCTGCTGAGGCGGGCCTTCACCCTCTACAAGGCTTCGGTGGGGATGGCCCTGGTATTTATCGCACTGTTCCTCGGAACCAACGTGAGGCTGTGGGCAGAGCGAAGCGCGGGGCAGCCGGTGGATCTGAAGGAGATCGTCGCCGGGATTCTGACCTTGCGCTACAGCTTCCATGGCTCAGACGTGATGGTCATGTACACCCTGATGCTGTTGGTAGCGCCAGGGGTGCTCTACCTGCTGCAAAAGAGGCGCACGCTGCCGCTCCTCGGGGTTTCCGTGGCAATCTGGGGCATCAATCAGGTGGCCCCCGGGCAGGGAGCCTTCCCCTGGAAGGTGGATGGAAGCCACTTCCCGGTGGCTGCATGGCAGCTGCTGTTCGTCCTGGGGATCGTGGTCGGGTTCCACAGGGAACGGGTTAGCCGCTGGGTCCTGGCGGGGGGCGCCGGCACCAGGGCGGCCGTCTTCGGCCTGGGTGGCCTGGCCTATCTTCTCGCCTGGAGCAGCGAGCGGTTCGGAGCGACCAACCTGCCCGCCCTCCTGGGCGGTGGCGTATACTCGGATCTGTTCCTGAAGGAGAGCCTGGCCCCGGGCAGGGTCCTGGCCTTCCTGGGTGTGGCGGTCATCGCTTACACCCTGGTCTCCGCCCTCTGGGTCCCATTGCAGGCCGGACTGGGCTGGCTGCTGATACCCTTCGGCCAGAACTCCCTGTACGTGTACATCGTGCACCTGTTCGTCCTGGTGGCCGTGTACAACCTGGCGCCCCTGGCGATGCCCCTCCTGGGAGAAGGGGTGAACCTGGCGGCACAATTGCTCGGCCTGGCGGCCGTGTGGGTGATGATCCAACGCAAGGTCCTGTTCAAGCTGGTGCCTCGCTAGCGACAACGCGGCGCCGGCCCGATCCATGGGGAGCCCGGGTGCCGTGCTCTTAGACGGAGATGGGGAGGACCGGGGCCGCTGGGGGCCGTTGGTCGGCCGCCATGTCGCCGCCGCGGCGCACCGGCAGCACCAGGATGAACACCGAGCCCACGCCTATCTCGCTCTCCACCTCTATCCTGCCGCCATGGGCTTCTACCAGCCCTTTGGCTATGGCAAGCCCGAATCCCAGCCTGCCCGGCCTGGCCACGTCGTATCGGTTGAATCTGTCGAACAGCCTGTCCAACTCCTCAGTGGGTATCCCCGTCCCCTGGTCCCGAACCGTCAGCCGGCACTCGCCGCCCCACGCCTGGCCCTCCAGGGAAACCACGCCGCCCTGGGCTGTGTAGCGGATGGCGTTCTCCACCAAATTCCCCAGCGCCTGGGCTACCCTTTCCCCATCCGCCCACAGGGCTGGGAGGTCGGCGCACTCGCAGAGCTCGATCTCAACACCCTGCTGGGCGGCTTCCGCGGTAAACTCCGCGGCAACATTGCCCAGCACCTGACGGGGGTCCACCAACTCCCGCTGCAGCTGCAACCCGCCCGACTCAATCCTGGCCGCCTCCAACAGGTCGTCAGCCAGCCGGTGAAGCCTTCGGCCGTGGCTGGCAAGCCCGTCCAACAGCAGAGGACGCATGGCAGGGTCGTCCACCGCCCCCTGCTGCATCGCCTCCACCGCCATGGTGACCCCGGTAATGGAGGAGTGGAGGTCGTGGGACACGTCCCCCAACAGCTGCTGCCGGGCCTTCTCCAGCTGTTGCAGCCTGTCGGCCATGGCATCGAAAGCCCGCCCGGCTTCCTGTATCTCGTCCTTGCCCTTCATGCCCAGGCGGTGCATCGGACTTCCTGATGCAACCCCCCGGGCCGCCGCGGCCAGGCGGCGGGCCGAGGCACTCAGGTTCTGGGCCAGCACCAGGGAGATCAGCAGGGCAAACCCCACGGCGGCGGCCAGCCCCGCCAGAATGATGGTCTCTATGGTCTGCATTTGGGAGTTCAGGTCGCCCAGTTGGTAGGAAAGCCTCATGGCGCCCACCCTACGGCCCTCTACGTCCACGGGCATCAGTATTGGCCAGGTGAGCAGCAAGTACTGCGCGGCCAGGCCGAGCGAGCTGCTATCGATTTGTCCGTTGCAGGCCACTATTGATAGGCACCAATGGACAATTGGAGAAGAATCTTCATTTCCTCGCGCAGGCTCAGCGGCGCGATGACTTCCGCGTCCGGGCCGTACTTGAGCACGTCCATCAGCAGTTCCTTGGAATTGCTGTACGGCACTTTCAGCTCGTAGCGGCCGTCACTCAGGAATTGTCCCTGCTGCTGCGAATGCCAGTGCTCGTCGGCGACCCAGCGCGCCGCGTGCGGCGAAAAACGCAGCGTCGCCCAGGCCTTCGGCGCGCCGGAGAAGATGCCGTAGCTCGCGGCCAGGTGCTGGTTCAATTCGGCATCGTCGCGATCGATCGCCTGGGCGTCCTGCATCTGCGGCGCGGCGATGCGGTCCACCGCGAAGCTGCGCAGGCCTTCGCGCTCGTGATCCCAGGCGTCGAGATACCAGTTGTCGCGGTAGTGGGCCAGACGCTGCGGCGAGACCAGGCGTTCGGTGGTCGAACCGGTCGAACGCGCCTTGTAGCGGAACTTGAGCTGGCGCCGCGCCATGACCGCGCCGGCCACGACGCGGAAGCTGATTTCGTCGAGCTTGCGCATGCCGCTCGCGATCACGCGGATGCGTTCGATCGGCAGGCGCGCGCCGCTGCTGTGGTCCGAGAGCAGGCTCTGCATGCGCTTCTCGAACGGCGCGAGCGCGTCGGCGAGGATGCCCGGACCGCTGCGCGCGACCAGTTCGTTCAACGCGAGCAGCGCCGACAGCTCGTCGCTGGTCAGCCACAGTCCCGGCAATTCGAAACGTTCGGCCTCGGCTTCGTCGTAGCGAAATGCGGCCTGCTCGCCCTCGCCGCTTTCGATAGGGGCGCCCAGCGCGTCGCGCAGGAATGCGATGTCGCGGTAGAGGGTCGCGCGGGAACAGCCCAGTTCGTCCTTCAGACGCTGCAGGCTGACGGGGTAGCGCGACTTCTTCAGCAGCCGGTGCAGGCTCAATATGCGTTCGTATCGGTCCATAGCCTTGATTGTGGCGGCTGGCCGGTTACCGGCGCTAGTCCACGGACGAACGACCCAGCCTGTCGCCGTCCCGCGTGGATTTCCGTATAGGATTCCAACTCTAACCGTTCGCTGTCTCAGTTCCGGAGAAGCCGATGTCCGTGTTCAAACCCCTGGCCGGCCTGGCGCTGCTCGTGCTCGCCGGCATCGCCACCGCGGCACCGCGCGACGAGCTGCATGCTGCCTACACCCGCTTCCTCGCCGCGACCAGCTTCCGCGCCACTGTGACCGACGTGAACAAGGGTCAGCAGCTGTCCTCCATGCATTTCGTTGCGCCCGACCGCTATCACATCCAGAACGGCCAGGGTCAGATGGAGCAGATCCTGATCGGCGACGATGCCTATACGCTGATCGACGGCACGCGCGTCAAACTGCCGATGCCGATCAAGGTCGGCCGCATCGTCGGCCAGTACCGCAACCAGGCCGCGCTCGACGAACTCGCCCGCGACCTCGATGTGACCGCGCTCGGCGAGGACACCGTCGACGGCACGCCGGCGAAGGTCTACACCTATACCCAGACCGAACCCGCCCGGGCCGACGTCAAGGTGTGGATCGGCATCGCCAGCGGCCTGCCCATACAGCTCGAATCCGAAGGCCGCTTCATGGGCGTGAAGTCGAAGACGCGGCTGCGGTATTACGACTACGACGACGCGTCGATCCGCGTTACCGCGCCCGAATAGCGCGACCGCGGCGACGCCGACGACACCGCGCAGACGCTGCAACCGGACGCCGGTCACGCGCTGCAGAAACGTGCCGCGCGCACGCCGCGACGGCGCCATCAACTCCGCTATGCTGCCCCGCATGCCTTCGCCCGCCATCCACCTCGGACTCGATGCCGTCATCTTCGCAGTGACGGCCGAGGCACCGCGCATCCTTACCGTGCGCAGCGCGAACGGCGACGACGCACTGCCTTCCGGGCCGCTCGATCTCGAAGCGCATTCCACGCTCGAGCGCGGCGTCCGCGACTGGGTGGCGCAGCAGGCCGGTCTGGCGCTCGGCTATGTCGAGCAGCTCTATACCTTCGGCGATCGCTTCCGCGACCCGCGCGAACGCGCCGGCGGCGCGCGCGTGATCTCGATGACCTATTTGGCACTCGTGCGCGAGCAGTCCCTGCCCGCCAGCCTCGGTGCCCAGTGGCGCGACTGCTATGCCTACCTGCCCTGGGAAGACTGGCGCCGCGGCCGTCCCGATCTCATCGAACGCGAGCTCGCCCCACGCCTGCATGCCTGGGCCGGCAGCGACGCGCGCAAGCATGAGCGCGTCGACCTGACCTTCGGCCTGGACACCGCGCCGTGGGATCCCGAACGCACGCTCGAACGCTACGAGCTGTTGTGGGAAGCCGGTCTCGTCGCCGAAGCCAGCCGCGAGCGCGACGCCACCTCGCCCTCGGTGCCGGCGAGCGGCAGCGCGCTGGCACTCGACCACCGCCGCATCCTGGCCACGGCACTGGGCCGCGTGCGCGGCAAGCTCAAATACCGGCCCGTCGTGTTCGAACTGCTGCCGCCGGAATTCACCTTGCTGCAATTGCAACAAGTGGTCGAAGCGCTCAGCGGCAACCGCCTGCACAAACAGAACTTCCGCCGGCTCGTCGAAAGCGCCGGCCTGGTCGAAGGCACCGGACGACTCGCAACCGCCACCGGCGGACGGCCCGCGGAACTGTTCCGCTTCCGCCGCGAAGTGTTCCGCGAGCGGCCCGATCCCGGCGTCTATTTCCCGGGCGCCTGGTGGAGTCGCTGAGCCGGCAACGCGCCGGCTGGCAAGCGAGACTTCGCGTCAGATTTTTTCCACGATCATGGATTCCGCGCATCGTCCCGGCCGACATCCGCCAAGGCACCGCCCCTAGCGCATGGTCAACAGATAGATCCCGATGTCTCCGGTGCTCTGCGAGACGCTGCCGAGATTGCACACGCGCACCTGCACCGTATTGGCACTGACTACCCGCAGCGGCTGTATCAGCATATTCGGCGGCAGCGAGACGCTGGACTGCAGGTTGAACAGCAGCAGATCGTTGACCTGCGCGCCCGGGATCGAGAGGTTGTAGTCGTTGCAGTCGTTCGCGCCAACCGTGACAGCGATGGCGCCGTTGCTGTAGCCGCCGGCGAACTTGCCGCGCGTGATGCTGTCGTTGGCGATCGCGGACGTACCGACGGCGCCGTTGGCGATCTTTTCCGCGGTGACCGCGTCGTTCGCCAGATCGGTGGTGCCGACCGCACCCGTGAAAATCTTGGACGAGGTGACCGCATCCGCGGCCAGCTTGGAATTGCTCACTGCGCCGGTGGCAATGTTGAGATTGTCGACGGCGAACGCGGCCAGCGTGGGGTTTGGGTAGGTACCGGCGAGCGCGCCGCCGGCCGGACCGCCGATGCTGCCGCTCAGGCTGAACTGCGCGACCGGCGCGGTGGCCACCGCCTGGCGCGGCAGCAGCGGCGTGCCTTCCACGCTGACCTGCAGATACAACTGCGTACCGGTGAATGCACCCGGGAAACTCAGCGACACATTGAAGATGCCGTCGACGACCGGGAAGTCGGACTCAGTGACCGTCGTGCCGACCTGGTTTCCGCCCGTCGCCTGGTCATACAGCGCAAAGGCCAGATCGAAGCTGCCGTTGGCCGGCGCGCCGCTCTGCTGCAGCCGCCCCTGATAGGTGAAATCCGGCAATTGTGGAGAAGTCTGCGCGAGTGCCATGCCGGCACAGACCAGGCAAAACAACGCGACGGCGACGCGATGCCACGCGGCACGGAAACAGGAACGGGTTTTCATCAATTGCACTCCTCGAAATCACCGGAGAAGACGCTGTCGCGGCGCTGGCGACCCGGACCGGCCCAATAGCCGGCCTGCAGCGTGAACCCACCGCCGCTAGCGGTGCCGACGGCAGGCTGACCCAGGCTGCCCTCCAGCACGCGACAACCACCCGGCGAGCGGCTGGTGCCGCCGCCGGCGGCGATGACATGGCTGCTGATCTGCTGGGCCAACGCCGGACCTGCCAGCACGGCGGCGGCCAGCAGGGCCAGCCGTAGCCGTCGTACGGACGCGCGCAGCAGCGTCAGTAGCGACTGACAGGGCGATGCGGTGTGCATGGAACTCACTCCCTCTGCCGACAGCGGGTGTCGCCGTAGCTAACGAGCGTTGACGTCGGATCGAACAGGGACATTCGGGAACCGTGACCGCGTTCGCACGTTCGCTGGCACGAGGCATACAACGGAGGAAATGGCGGCGGGAGGCCAGCAGGTGGGCGAAGCCGTCGCGATCAGGGGGTGGTAGCGGCGGGATATCCGGCACCGCTTCGTTTGGCGCGTGCACAAGTCTGTGTTCCCTATCGACTCCAGGAATGCACGGCCGACACACTACGCCATGCGATGAAGTGGCCGGCCTGCACTACTCAGCGATGCTGTGAATCAGCGTTCGTCGGGAGTCGATGTGCCCGGCCATAGCCCAGCGAAGTCGAACGAGAGTTGGCGGTGGTGCCCGATGGACAGCAGGTAGACCGCGGCATCGGCGTCCGTCGTTGTGTACAGCATCAGATAGTCGCCGTGCAGATACTCGCGAAGCGCGTTGGCAGTGCCGGCCGGCAGCGTGGCGAGTTGAGCCAACGCCTCCGCCGACTGCGGCGGATTGTCCAGGTAGCGCCGACCGATGCGGGGGAACCTGGCCAGGTTGGGGATGATCGAAGCGCGCAACTCTGTCAGTAGATCGTCGAAGGCAAAGGCCGCGCCTGCTTCGGTCAGGAACACCTCGATGGCGGCAAGGCGCTCCGGAAAGCTTGCGGTCAACTCGACCCGGCGGACTTCCTCAACCACGCTTTTTGCCGGCCTTACCGGTTCCGGCGGCGGTGCGGCGTGCGTCAGCCTTCGTTACACGGGCACGGCGCTGTTGGATCTGTGCAATCGCGGCATCAGCCGCATAGGTGTGGCCGGCTGCAATGTCGGCCAAGCCGCGCTTGGCATCGTCGAGCAGGAGCAAATGAATGCGCTCGCGCTCCAGTCGGTGGTAGTAGTCCAGTCGGTCGGCATCGATCAGCGCTACGTAGCTCTCACCGTTTTTGGTGATGATCTTCTCGGCGCCGGCTTTGGCCTGATCGGCCAGCTCGGAGAGATTGGCGCGTGCCTGGGTGAACGGCACTACATCACTGGCTGAAAATCCCATGGACGGCTCCTTGGATGACAGAATTCTGTGCATTCTAGGTCACCAGGGACTGCCTTGACCGCGTTGGACTAAAACGTCGCGGGCGAAAAGAGACGCCGCGGTTCAAGTGCCGGCAAATGGCTGTCTACCGGGAGAATGCCGACAAACGCCGCGCCCAGAACGGCCGCTGCCGATATGTCTGCGGCGCGGCGTAGGTGTCGCGCAGACGCTGGCGATAGTGCGCATGCACAGCCGCCATCTCCTCAAGGAATGCATCGCGCGCGGCCAATGCTTCACCTTCGCTGTCGTCACGCTCGATCGCGTTCGCGGCACTCTCCGCCGACGCGAGCGCATGGAAGATGCCTTGCGATGCAATCGGATCGAACGACAGACCGGCGTCGCCGATCGCGAAGAATCCGGGCGCGGCGCATGCGAGCGCAGCGCTATCGAGCACGGCGCTGCCGGCAGGCCGCGCGTGCACGGTTTCGTCGGCAACCGTCGGCAGTACATCGGCGAGCACGGCATGGCGCCGTGCCTTTTCCAGCAGCGCGGGCAATGTCTTCAGCGCACGCAAGTCCGCATCGTCCGCATCGAGATGAAACGCGAGCACGCGCCGTCCCGACGGCACGCGCACGCTGTACCACCAGCCGTTGCTGTCGGCGCAGAGGCGTGTGCAGTGGTCTTCGTCGTTGGCATCGGGCGGCAGGTACGCGTACAGGCAGATCAGTTCGTCCTCGACGCGGCGCGCGATGCCGAGCTGGCGCGCGACAGCGGCGTTGCGGCCCGTAGCGTCGACGAGGACGGGGGCGCGATGGTTATCGCCGCTGGCGTCGCGGATGACGTTCCAACGCCCGTCGTCGCGCGCGACGCGCAGTGCGCCACTGTCCTCGATGAGCACGGCGCCGGCGGCCACCGCCGTGGCGCGCAGATCGGCATCGAAGCGCGCGCGATCCAGGTGCCAGCCGGGGCCGTTCGGATCGCGCAGGTGATCGAACCAGACCGGTGTGTCGCGCTCCCACTCCGATACGGTCGCGCCGCGCTGGAGGTGACCGGCGGCGATGAAGCGCTCGAACGCGCCGCAGCGCTGCAGCAGCACGCGTGCGGCACCAGGCAGGGATTCGCCGATGCGAAGTCCTGCCGCCCTGGCTGATGATTCGACGATGCCGGGCGCTGCCACATCGGTCATCGACGCATCGAGGCGAAGCGCAAGCGCGTCTCGTCGCCGTGCAGGATCGAGCGGCGATGCGCGATCACGCGCCGCACGCTCGAGCAGCAACACCCGCCGCCGCGGCCGCAAGCGGCAGGCCAGCGCCGAGCCCGCAGGCCCGGCGCCGACGATGATCGCGTCCCAGTCGGTCAAGGGCACGCGGCGTTACGGCGTGGTCGTGGGCGTTCCCAGCCGTGCGATCTGGCGCATGCGCGCGTCGGTCGCCGTACGTTCGGCTTCGCTCATGTCCTTGCCGCCGCGGTCTTCGACCTGCATCACCGGCGGAAAGTCGGGATCGTCCGCGATGCCGGGACGCACCTCGACGATGCCCTGTCTGTCGAAGTGCTCGACCATGTTGACCAGTTGCTGCTGGTAGCCCACGCCCAGGGTGCGGTCCCAGTCGGAACGCTTGTTGAACGCGGCGAGGCGTTCGTCGCGCGGCAACGCGGTGTTCATGACCTTTCGGTAATTTTCCACATCCAGCACCTGGTTCGGCACGCGCGCGGGCCAGAACGTGGGCAGGTACGGGTCGTAGTTGGGCTGGTAGCCGGAGCGGCAGCTGGCGGTGTCGGTCTGCCAGGGAATTGCCATCCAGCGGGTGATGGATCCGGGGAACTGGGCGTACAGCGGGCCGTCGTAGGACGTCGCTTCGCCGGGCGTGAGCGTGGTGCCGTAGTCGGGCTCGGGATTGTCCCTGGCGCGGTGACGCCAGCGGTATGGTTCGAGGTACATGGTTGCGTGGCGCACCGGCCAGGTCATCTCGCAACCGGGATGGAACGCATCGGCGAGGCAGAACTCCAGCGCGGCGCGGTCGAGCATGGCGGGTTGTTCAGCCAGCGGCACTTCATCGATATCGCAGGGCGATTGCGCCGCGGGATCGTAGTCGGCGATGAACTGGCCGTTGGCCCAGTAGTCGAGAAGCGCGAGCTGGGTCGTGGTCAGCGCGTTCATGGCGCGCGGGATCGGCGGCATGGGCACATCCATCGCATCGCCGTAGACCCACGGCCAGGGCTTCTGCGAAATGTCGCCGTCGAGCGGATTGCGGAACGCGTTGGCGACGGTGCGCCGTAGTTCCTTGTAGGTATCGCCGGACTGCGACAGCTTGTGCAGATAGGCCGGGTCGAGGAAGTGCTGCGGCATGCCGTAGCCGAAGCCGGCGGCGAAGCCGGCGTTCATCCATTGCAGGTCGCACAGCGCCTTGAAGATGGGCAGCAGATCGTGTCGGAACGACGGCCGGATCGGTGCGGGTAGCTGGCCGGCCTGGATGGCCGTGTCGGTCATCAGCGCGTACATCGTGCGCACGGATTTCTGCTGCGGACCGTAGTTCGGCGGTGCCACGACCACCCAGGCCGGCGCGACGTCGAGGTCGCGGCCGTCGAGCCGCACGCGCGCGGTGACGGGACCGTCGCTGGTGTCGTCGTACCAGCCGTCGTTGTTGGCGAAGGTGACCGGCGGTTTGCTGGTGATCGACGCGGACTTGCCGTGCCCGCCGAACACGAGCAGGCGGCCTTGCGCATCGGTGCGCAGCTCGCCGAGTTCGACGGCGATGTCCATGAAGGTGCCGCCATCGAAGTGATACGGCGGCCCCTGCGTGGCCGGCGTGCTGATGCTGCGCGGCTGCGGCGTGATCGAGAGCTTGCCGCGCGCCGGCACCGGAACGCTGGCGTTGCGGCGCGTCGATGGCGTCGCGGTCAGGGCTTCGGGAATGTCCAGCGCAAGCTCGAAGTTGTACCAGGCGGCCTTGTGGTTGGCCAATTCGACGGTCCATTCGATCTCGGCCCCTTCGTCCATGCGCAGTTCGCGCACGACATGCCCGGCGGCGTTGTAGCCATAGACGCGGAACTGGGCCACTTCGCGCTTGAGCGCACCACCGGCATCGCGGTAGTAGCCCGGCGGCTGCGGCGCGGGCTCGGTCACTTGCGGGCCGATGTAGTAGCCGTCGTCTTTGGCGGAATTGCCGACGCGGGCGATGCCGATCGACGGATGGATCTTCGCGTAGACGATGCGCTCGTCCGGCGTGGTGTCATGACTCATGAGCCCCCTCCGATGAGTTGCGATGCCGCGGACCGGCGCTGGCCCGCGGGGCCGGGCGACTCTCGCGCGAATCGGCAGGGGCGTCAAGCAAAAGTGTACATGGATACGATTGGTGCAGATGACGCCGCGCTGCGCTCGACGCGGCCGGACGCGTCCAACACAATGCCAGCGGCGTCTGCACGCATCCGAACGTTCAAGAACGTGAAGGGACGCGCGTGCCGCCGCTCGTTTCGCGCAACCCGGAGCACTGCATGATTCACCGCCTTTTCGTCTATGGAACGCTCGCATCCGGGCAGCCGAACGCGCATGTGCTGGGCGACGTGCCGGGCACCTGGGAGCCGGCCCGCGTCACCGGTACGCTGCTGCCGGAAGGCTGGGGTGCCGCGATCGGCTATCCGGGCATCGTGCTCGATTCTCGCGGCGAGACGGTGCCCGGCCTGGTCTTCAGTTCCGATGCGCTGCCGGAGCACTGGGCGCGCCTCGACGATTTCGAAGGCGACGGCTACCGGCGCGTTTTGACGACGGTACGGCTCGAAGACGGGCGCGACGTCGAGGCCTGCATCTATTGCCTCAGCGACGCGAGCCGGCCGCGGGAATGAGGCGGAGTCGGTGGGGGCGAGAGCCGCCTCGATCAGCGCCAGCGCGCGAGCGCAGCCTGCCCATAGCGCGGATGCACGACGCGCCGCCGCGTTACATCCGGTTCCCCGCTGTTACCGGCCAGCGGGAACACGGTCAGATGGCGCGGCTGCACCGTGACGCTCATGCCGGACTGCAGTGAGCGGCGCTGAGATTCCTCGCCGCCGAGTTCGACTTCGAGCGTCTGCCCGAGCGCGGGAACGTCGAGTTCCACATGGGCCACGCTGCCGGCCAGATAGATATGGCGCAGCGTCGCGCGCCAGCCCGACTCCAGCGGCGTCGGCGTCAGCGCGAGATGTTCCGGCCGCACGTACGCGACCCCGCTGCCGTCAGCGATGCCGTCCAGGCCGTCCGCTTCGAAACGCTGGTCGCCCGCGTGCAGGCGCCCGTTCTGGATGCGCACAGGCACCTTGTTCGACTTGCCGATGAACTCGAACACGAACGGCGTGGCCGGCTGCTGGTAGATCTCGTCGGGCGTGCCGACCTGCTCGATGCGCCCCTGGCTCATGACGACGACGCGATCGGCGAGTTCCAGCGCTTCTTCCTGGTCATGCGTGACGAACACCGTGGTCAGGTGCATCTCTTCGTGCAGGTGCCGGAGCCAGCGGCGCAGCGTGACGCGAACCTGCGCATCGAGCGCGCCGAAGGGTTCGTCGAGCAGCAGCAGGTCGGGCTCGGTCGCGAGCGCACGCGCGAGCGCGACGCGCTGGCGCTGGCCGCCGGAGAGTTGCGAGGGATAGCGCCCGGCCATGCCGTCGAGCTGCACGCGCTTGAGCAGCTTGTCGACGCGATCGGCGATCTCGGCCTTGCTCGGCCGGCGCGCGCGCGGCCGCACGCGCAGGCCGAAGGCGACGTTCTCGAACACGGTCATGTGACGGAACAAGGCGTAGTGCTGGAATACCAGGCCGACGCCGCGATCGCGCGCGCTGACGCGCAGCAGGTCGCGGCCGTCCTGGGTCAGTTCGCCCAAATCGGGGAAATCCAGTCCGGCGAGGATGCGCAGCAGCGTCGTCTTGCCCGAGCCCGAGGGACCGAGCAGGGCGATGAATTCGCCCGGCGCGATGCTTAGGCTGACGTCGTCGAGGGCACGGAAATCGGCGAAGCGGCGCGCGAGATGGGTGATGGCGATGGTCATGTCAGTGTCCGCGCGGCGCGCGGGCGGCGAGTTCCGCCCCGTAGCGCCATTCCAGGAAGGTCTTGAGGCCGAGCGTGAGCAGGGCCAGGAACGCCAGCAGTGACGCGACCGCGAAGGCGCCGGCGTAGTTGTAGTCGTTGTAGAGGATTTCCACATGTAGCGGCAGCGTATTGGTCAGCCCGCGGATATGGCCCGACACCACCGACACCGCTCCGAACTCGCCCATTGCGCGCGCATTGCACAGCAGCACGCCGTAGAGCAGCGCCCAGCGGATGTTGGGCAGGGTCACGCGGAAGAAGATCTGCCAGCCGCTGGCCCCGAGCACGCGCGCGGCTTCCTCCTCGTCGCTGCCCTGCGACTGCATCAACGGAATCAGTTCGCGCGCGACGAACGGTAGCGTGACGAATACCGTCGCGAGCACCAGTCCGGGCACGGCGAAGATCAGCTTGATGTCGTGCGCCTGCAGCCACGGCCCGAACCAGCCCTGCGCGCCGAACAGCAGCACGTAGATCAGGCCCGATACGACGGGAGACACCGAGAACGGTAGGTCGATCAGCGCGCCGAGCAGCGCCTTGCCGCGGAAATCGAAGCGCGTCATGGCCCAGGCCGCGGCGACGCCGAATACGGTATTCAGCGGCACGGCGATCGCCGCCACGAGCAAGGTCAGCTCGATCGCCGCGATCGCTTCCGGATGCACCACGGCCGCCACGTAGGTGCCCAGCCCCTTGCGCAGCGCCTCGACGAAGACCGCGGCCAGCGGCAGCACCAGGAACAGCAGCAGGAAACCCAGCGCCGCGGCGATCAGCAGCGCAGGCACGAGGCGGTGGCCGCGCGGTTGCGCGCGGGGCTGCGGGCGTGCGGGAATTTTCAGGACGGCTTCCATCTCAGCGCTCCGCCCAACGCCGGCTCCAGCGCTGCAGCAAGCTGATCGCCAGCAGCAGCAGGAACGACAGGGCCAGCATGACGACGCCGACGGCGGCCGCGCCGGCATAGTTGAATTGTTCCAATTGCTTCACGATGACCAGCGGCAGGATCTCGGATTTCATCGGGATGTTGCCGGCGATGAAGATGACCGAACCGTATTCGCCGACCGCGCGCGCGAGCGCGAGCGCGAAGCCGGTCAGCAGCGCCGGCAGCAGCAGCGGAAACAGCACCCGTATGAAGGTCTGCAGGCGACTCGCGCCCAGCGTGGTCGCGGCTTCCTCGATATCGCGGTCCAGCGACTCTAGCACCGGCTGCACCGTGCGCACGACGAACGGGAAGCCGACGAAGATCATCGCGATCAGCACGCCGAGCGGCGTGAAGGCGACCTTGATGCCGAGCGGCGCAAGCCAAGCCCCGATCCAGCCCTTGGGTGCATACAGCGCAGTCAACGCGATACCGGCGACCGCGGTCGGCAACGCGAAAGGCAGATCGACGAGCGCATCGAACAGGCGCCGGCCCGGGAACGAATAACGCACCAGCACCCAGGCCACGAGCAGGCCCACGACGGCATTCACGAACGCCGACAGCAGCGCCGCGCCAAACGAAAGGCGCAGCGCCGCCAGTACCGGCGGCGCGCTCAGCGTATTCCACAGGCCTTCGAGACCGATGCCGCTCGCCTTCACCACGAGCGCGGCGAGCGGCAGGAATACGATCAGCCCGAGATACGCCAGGGTGTAGCCGAGGCTGAGGCCGAACCCGGGCAGTACGCGTCGCGACATCGATTACTTGCCGACGCCGAGCTGATCGAACACGCCGCCGTCGGCGAAGTGCGTGGTCTGCGCTTTCTTCCAGCCGCCGAACTGTTCGTCGATCGTGAAGGTGTTGACCTTCGGGAACACCGAGGCGTACTTCGCCGCGGCCTTTTCGTCGTAGGGCCGGTAGTAATGCTTGCCGGCGATTTCCTGCGCCGCGGGCGTATAGAGGAACTTGAGGTAACCCTCGGCGACCGCGCGCGTACCGCGCTTGTCGACGACCTTGTCGACGACGGCGATCGGCGGTTCGGCCAGGATCGAGACCGACGGCACGACGATCTCGAACTCGTCCTTGCCGAGTTCCTGGCGCGCGAGCAGTGCTTCGTTCTCCCAGGCCAACAGCACGTCGCCGATGCCGCGCTGGACGAAGGTCGTGGTCGAACCGCGCGCACCGGTGTCGAGTACGGGTACGTTCTTGAACAGCGCGGCGAGGAATTCCTTCGCCTTCGCATCGTTGCCGCCGGGCTGCTTGAGGGCGTAGCCCCAGGCGGCCAGATAATTCCAGCGCGCCCCACCAGAGGTCTTGGGATTCGGGGTGATGACTTCGACGCCGGGCTTGATCAGGTCGTTCCAGTCCTTGATGGCCTTGGGATTGCCCTTGCGCACGAGGAAGACGATCGTCGAGGTATAAGGCGTGGAATTGTGCGGCAGGCGTTTCTGCCAGTCGGCGGCGATCAATCCCTTCTCCGCAATCGCGTCGATGTCATATGCCAGCGCGAGCGTGACCACATCGCCCTCGAGGCCGTCGATGACCGAGCGCGCCTGCTTGCCCGAACCACCGTGGGAAGCGTTCACCGTGATGGTGTCGCCCTTGTCGGCCTTCCACTGTGCGGCAAATGCTGCATTGACATCTTTGTACAGTTCGCGCGTAGGGTCGTAGGACACGTTGAGCAGCGAGATATCCGCGGCCCAGGCACCGCCGCTGGCGACGCCAAGCCAGAGCAGAGAACCGATCAGGGTGGAACGCAACGAGGTCAGCATGGGATTCCGCCACAGGGGGAGAGGTTGAGCGCAGCCTAAACCCCACCCGGTTAAGCCGGAATTGACGCGCCGTTATCACCTTATGCCATGAGCCCTGTTGCAAAACCGCGCAGGCGCTAACCCCGCCCCGACAATGGCGTCGTTGCAGCCTTCGCCGGCAGCCCGCCGACGCAGGGGAAACACCATGGCCACACTCGTCCTGGCGCGCGGATTCCAGTGGAAGCGCAGTTCCGCGATCAGCGCCACGCTCGCCCTCCACGCCCTCGCCGCGCTGGCGATCCTGGCTCCGCCGGCGTTTGTCGCCGTGGAAAAGATGCAGGAACCGCTGGTGCAGCCGATCACGCTCAAGCGCGAGGAGCCGCCGCCGCCCCCGCCACCGCCGACCCTCGAAGTCGTCAAGCCCAAGCCCAAGGCGACCGTCGTGCGCGCCCCACCCAAGCCCGAGCCGGTACGCGCCGATCCGATCGTCACCGCCGAGCCGACGACGATGTCGTATCCGCCGGTGGCCGACCCGGACCCGGTTGCCGAACCCGCCACGCCGGTGCAGACCGCGCCGAGCGCGCTGGGCTACAAGTCGATGAAAGCCGTGCCGTATCCGCGCATCGCGACGATACAGCGCATGGAAGGCATGGTGATCCTGCGCGTGCTGGTCGGCGCCGACGGCGTGCCGCAGGAAATCCAGATCGACAAGTCCTCGGGTCATGTGGTGCTCGACCGCGCCGCGCGCGACGCCGTCATGAAATGGCGCTTCGAGCCCGGCACGCGCAACGGCGTGCCGTTCGCCGCCTACGGCCTCGTGCCGATCGCGTTCAAGCTGACCGAGCTCTGATCCGGATTGCGTTTCCTCAGTGCGTTGCGGCGGCAGGGACGCCGCCGTGACGCTCTTTCGCGTCGCGCGCAGCGGCGGAACGCGCAGCAAGGAAAGGCGCGCATCAGGTCGGGCCGCGCTCGTCCTGCGGCCGGCGCCGCGACGACAGCGCGCCGCCGTCATCGTCCCAATAGCCGAACCAGCGCCGCGCGATGTACTTGTAGACGCGCTTGCCGGTCGCCTTCCAGGTCCGCGCGAGCCACGAACGGCGCTCGAGCAGACGCTGTTCGACCGGCGTCAGCGCCTCGGGACAGTAGGTGCGCTTGTGCTTGAGCAGATGGCGCAGGTCCTCGCGTGCGAGCATGCGGAACCAGCCGCCGCGACGCCGGCTGATCCAGCAGATCTGGAAATCCAGCACCGCCGGTGTGCCGTCGTCGCGCACCAGCCAGTTCGGTTCCTTCGCCAGATCGTTGTGCGCCAGACCGCGGTCGCGCAACGCGCGGATCAACCGGTGTGCCTGGCGATACCAGCGCGGATCGCGCGGCTGTGCCGACTGCATCGGCGCACCGGCGATATAGCTGCGCTCGAGCACATGACCGTCCCAGCGCCGCAACTGCGGCACGCCGTCGATGTCGCGCAGGCGTTCAAGGCCACGCGCCTCGTGCCGTGCCGCCCAGCGCGCGAGTCCACGCAGCAGCCAGTGCGCGCTGCGCGTATCGCGACGGATGAAAATTGCCTCGCCGGCTTGTACGCGTTCGATATGCCCAAACGTATCGGCCTTGAGCAGTTCGCAGGTTTCTGCCGGACTATGCTTCATCCCGGCAGCGTAGCATGGGGCGCCGCGCCGGCTTTTCCGCAGGGTTTTTGAATGACCATCGCGTTGTACATCCTCGCCGCGGCCATGATCGTGGTCGGCCTGATCGGTACGGTTTTGCCGGCGCTGCCCGGTGTGCCGCTGCTCTACGCCGGCATGTTCCTCGCCGCCTGGACCGGCCATTTCGTGCATGTAGGTCCGCTGACGCTCGGGCTGCTGGGCCTGCTCTGCGCGCTGGCGATCGCCGCGGACATCGTCGCGAGCCTGCTCGGCGCGAAGCGTGTCGGCGCGAGCACTTGGGCGCTGGTCGGCGCGGCAATCGGCACGCTTGGCGGGTTCTTCTTCGGATTGCCGGGATTGATCCTCGGCCCATTCGCCGGAGCACTCGGCGGCGAGTTGATCGCCGGCAGCACGCTCAAGCAAGCGACGCACGTCGGCGTCGGCACCTGGCTCGGCATGCTGTTCGGCACGCTGGTCAAGGTCGCGCTCGCGTTCGCGATGATCGGCATCTTCGCGTTTGCGCTGCTGATTCCGCCGGGCTGATCGCGCGCTGTGTCAGAGCGCGCCGGTGAGTTCGAACTGGCGCAGGTCCGCGGCCACCCTGTCGGGCGCCGCAACGACGATCAGCGCTTCGCCGCGCAGGCGTCCCTGTTCCGTGCGCCACGCCAGCTGCGACCAGCGCAGGCCGTAGTTGCGCAGCGCCTCGCGCGCCTCGCGCGACGGCGCAGGCCTGCCCCAGGCGTCGTCGAGTACCGTGGCCGGCACGTCGATGCGCAGCGGCACGGCGATGAACTGCAGTTGCGCGGTCTGTGTCGACGGCCACTCGCGCCGCAGCTTCGCGCGTGTCGCCTCGTCGAGCTGCACCGCACCGGCCAGCACCGCGGCGCGATACGACAATTCCTCGCGCGCGGTCCGCGTGCGGCCAGCCGCGTCGCGCAGGCGGCGGAACCAGACATAGCCCACGTTCGCCTCGACCGGCGTGCGCGCGTCGCCGGTGAAAAGGCGGCCGAACAGGCGCAGCCACGCGGTGCGCCGCCCCAGCCCGCAGCTCTCGACCACGAGACGGCTGTCGTGATCGAGTACGCGCGCATCCAGTGGCGGGAACTCGCGCTGAGCCAGCGTGCGTTCGAGCATCTGCACGCCGGCCAGTTCGCCGCGCGCGAACACCGGCACGCGCAGTCCCTGCCACTGTGAGCCGTGCGCGACGAGGCGCACGGTGCCCCAGGGCGTAGCACCGCGCAGCGGTGAGCGCTGCAGGAACTCGCGCACATCGGCCAGCGAGCGCGCGTTAGTCACCAGCGTGCCCGTCTCGTCGGCGCGCGCGGCGTAGTAGTCGCGCGCCGCCGCGAAGAACGCGTGGCCCGGGTTGTCGTCGGCCAGCAGGAAGGTCACGTTCTCGCGCGCCGCCGCGGCGAGCGAAAACAGCAGTGCTGCCGCAGCGCATGCGGCCCGCAGCGCGCGTGCGTTCATGGCCTCGACGCCACGGCACGCAGCAGCACCCGGTCGGGAAAGTCGCTGAAACCCCGCGTATCGACCAGCACCGCGTAGCGGCCAAGGCTCAACAGCACGCTGTCGCCGAGCTCGAGCCAGAGACGCAAGTCGGGCCGCAGCTCCAGCAGACGCGCATACGCAGGACTGTCGCGGCGAATGCGCAGCAGCGGTTGACCCGGTTGGTAGGCGAGATCGATCAGTCCGTCGCCGGTGTCGCGGAAACGACGCCCACCGACTTCGCGCAAAGGCAGCGCGGTCGCGGCGACCACGTGGCTCAACGCCGGCTGCAGTTGCGCCGCGAGCAGCAGCGCGTTGCCGCTGCCACCGGCATAGCCTGCAACTTGCGACGCACGCATCGGCGTGGGCTGGTTGACGCTCGTGGCCGTATCCTGCGTGCGCACGGCATCGTCGATGGCGACGAAGGACGTGTACGGTGTCAGCAGCGAATAGTCCAGGCCGAGCCGCGTGATGTCGGCCTTCTGGTCGGCGGGAGCGGAGGCATTCGCGTCGGCGGCGCCCAGATCGAGACGATCGGCAAGCACGCTGCGTGCCCATAGCGTACGCAGCGGCGCATTGGTCGCGGAGGTACTGCCGGCGGCGACATCGACGACCGCTTCATACGGCCCGCGCCCACCGATGCCACGCAAGCGGATCTGCCCCTGCGCCGCACCGCGATACTTGCCGATCAGCACGATCGGCCGCTGCGCGAACAGGTCGGGAATCTGCGTCGGCGACACATCGTAGGCGTCGAAGCCTTCGAAGGTCGCCCGCACGTCGGTCAGCAGCGGCTGCTCGATGTAGCGGCGGAACGCCTGCGCCTGCGGCTTGCCTTCGTCGAGATTCTCGATCATGACCGCTTCGCCGGTGCCGGCGCGCGCGATGCGCTGGATCACGCCCTTGTCCACCGAGGCACCGACGCCGAAAGAGAACACGCTCGCTTCGTGCAGGTGGCTGCGGATCAGGCGCGATACCGCATCGTCGGCCGGAATGACGCCATCGGTCACGACGACGATGGAACGCGCCATGCGGTTGCTGCGCGGCAGCGCGTACACGCTCTGCAGCGCCTGCAGCAGATCGGTCGAACCCGATGCGTCGTTGTCGTCGATCAGGCGCAGCGCGCGCTTCAGATTGTCCGGCGTGCCGGCCAGCGAGGCATCCTTGGCCAGCGCCTCGGAACCGCCGGCGAACAGCAGCACGTTGAAGCGATCCTGCGGCCGCATGCCGGCGAGCAGTTCGCGCAGCACGAGCTTGGCCAGATCCAGCGGTGCGCCGGTCATCGACCCCGACACGTCGATGACGAACACGTATTCGCGCGCCGGCACCTGCTCGGGTCGCACCGATGCCGGCGGCTGCAGCGTGAGCAGGAAGAAATTCTCGTCGCGTCCCGGATACAGCAGCAGCCCGCCGGCGATATCGTCGCCGACGTAGCGGAAGCGCAGCACGAAATCGCGCGTCCCGGCTTTCGCTTCGTCGTCGGCGAGAGCCAGTGTCGCGTGGCGCGGATCCGCGCGCTGCACGGCGAGCCGATGCGACGGGCTTTCGATCTGCGCGAACGGCAGCGGCCCGGCGAGCTTCACGGCGAGCACTAAGCTGTAGTCGGTGACCTCGGGCGCGGCCGAGGCGGACTGCCCCGCCGCGCGATCGGCGTAGTCTCCGCCGCCGAACGTCGTCGGCAGGAAGAATTCGTAGACGCCTTCGCGCGGCTGCAGCAGTTCCGTGTACTGCAGCGCGACCTCGATGCGGTCGCCGGGCAGGATGTTGGCCAGGCGCATGCGGAAAGTGCCTTCGCCATGCTGCTCCAGCAAAGCCGTGTTCCTGCCGGCAGCCTTGGCTTCGCCGTACTCGGTGCGCGCGGCCTCTTTTTCGCGGATCACGCCGCGCACGACGCGTTCGCCGACACGCAGGGTCAGGCCGTTCACCGCCGCGCGCAGCGAGGCCGGAAACACGTAGACGGCCTCGATCGGCACGTTGCCGCGATTCTCGAAGGTCTGGCGCAACTCCACCGCCGCGATCGTGCCGACGATGTCGACATCGGCCTGGGTCTGCAGCAGCGGCAGACGCTCGATCCGCGCCGCATCCGTGCCGACGACCTGGAAATACGGCGTCTCGCCCGCCAACGCCGTACCGGCGATGGCCGCTACCAGCAGCGCCATCAGAAACCGGCCCACGCTCCGACCCCACGAATACCCGTGCATGCGAATTCTCCCGAAGGCTTTGTATGCGAATCGCCGGCATTGCGCCGACATGACCAACGGGCTAGGAGACGAAAGCACCGTGCAACATCGTCGCGACCTCCGGCACATTGTTTGCGGCGAGCGTCGCGCGACACTGCGGCGTCCCCGAGGAGAATGTCCATGTCACGCCTGCAACGTCTCGCCGCCGCCTGCCTGCTCGCCCTGGCCCTGCCCGCCGTCGCGGCCGACGACTGGGTCGCGCGCAGCAACGCCAATGCGCAGCCTTTGCTCAAGGTGCTCGCCGATTTCAGTCCTGAATCCGCGAGCGGTCTCGGACTGCCCGGCTATGACGAGCGCGTGTTCGACCTGAAGCCCGGCAGCAACGAACGCTTCCGCGCCGCGGCGGCCGCGGCCAAGGTACAGCTCGATGCGCGCCGCGCCGGCGAGAAAGATGCGCGCGTGCTGCAGGATCTCGACATCATGGTCGAGGCCACGCAGCGGCAGATCGAGAGCAGCACGATCAACGAGAAGTATCTGCTGCCCTACGTCGATATCGGCCAGGCCATTTTCCAGGGCGAGTTCGGCCTGCTGCAGGACGAGGTGCCGGCCAAGCGCCGCGCCGCGGCGCTGGTGCGGCTCAAGCGCTATACCGGTCTCGAATCGGGCTACACACCGGTGACCGAACTGGCCAAGGCGCAGTTCACCGAGCAGCTCGGCAAGCCCGGCCTGCTCGGACCGGTCAAGGAACAAGTGGAAAAAGGACTCGCGAGCACGCCGCAATACGTCAAGGGCCTGCGCGAGCTCTACGCCAAGTACAAGATCAAGGGCGCCGAGAAGGCCCTCGACGCACTGGAAGCGCAGCTCACCGACTACGACGCCTGGCTGCGCGCGACCGTGCTGCCGCGCGCGCGCGCGGACTTCCGTCTGCCGGCCGATCTGTATGCCGACAATTTGAGGAACGTCGGCCTGGACATCCCGCCGCAGGCGCTCGTGCAGAAGGCGCGCCTGGCCTATGCGGAAATCCGCAATGAGATGCAGGCCATCGCGAGCCAGATCGCGTTGCAGCGCAAGCTGCCCGACGACGACTATCGCGCCGTGATCAAGGTGCTCAAGCGCGAGCAGATCGCACCCGACCAGGTCGAGGCGACCTACCACGAGGTCATCAAGCAGGTCGAGGACATCATCCGCCGCGAACGCATCGTCACCTTGCCGGAGCGTGCGATGCTGATGCGCGTGGCGTCCGCGGCGGAAACCGCGGCGCAGCCCGCGCCGCACATGGATCCGCCGCCGCTGATCGGCAACAAGGGCGAGCGCGGCACCTTCGTGCTGACCGCCGGCAATCCCGGCAGCGACGGCAAGTCCGACGCCTACGACGACTTCAGCCACAAGGGCTCGACCTGGACCCTGACCGCGCACGAAGGCCGCCCCGGCCATGAGCTGCAGTTCACCGCGATGGTCGAGCGCGGCGTTTCGGTCGCGCGCAGCGTGTTCGCGTTCAATAGTGTCAATGTGGAAGGGTGGGCCTTGTACGCCGAAGCCGAGACCAAGCCCTACGAACCGCTGGAAGGCCAGCTGTTCGCGCTGCAGGCCCGTCTGCAGCGCGCCGCGCGCGCGATCCTCGACCCCATGCTCAACCTCGGCGAGATCACAACCGAACGCGCCCATGCGGTGCTGACCGACGAAGTGGGCCTGTCCAACGGCATGGCCACGCAGGAGGTCAACCGCTACACCTTCCGCGCGCCGGGCCAGGCGACCAGCTATTTCTACGGCTATACGCGACTGATGGAATTACGTGCGAAGACCGAGATCGCGCTGGGACCGAAATTCGATCGCCTGAAGTTCAACGACTTCGTCATCGGCCAGGGCCTGCTGCCGCCGGACCTGCTCGACAAGGCGGTCGAGCAGGAATTCATTCCGTCGCTGCAATGAGCCGCGCCGCTGCGCCGTGCGAGCGGCGCAGCGGGACAAGCTTCATAAGATCAGGCTTCATAAGATCAGGCCTCATAAGATCAGGCCTCACGCATTCGGCAGCAGCAAGACCTTGCCGTCGCGTTCGCCCGCGGCGGCGGCGGCCACGGCCTGCTTGATCTCGCGCAGCGGAAACGCGGCCTGCACCGGCGCGCGCAGCTTGCCGGTCGCGATGAACTTGCCGATCTCGCCGAATATCTCCGCGCGCCGCTCCGGCGTCGCCGTGCGGAACCACTGCGACAGCCAGAAGCCGCGCAGCGTGATGTCGCGGAACACGAACGATGCCGGTGAGATCTGGCAGGGCTCGCCGCTCATCGCGCCGTAGTTGACGAGTGTCGCGCCAGCGGCGAGACAGCGCGCGAGATTGTCCGTGGCTGCGCCGCCGACCGCGTCGATGCCAAGCTTGATCTCGGCCGACCCGGTCGCCTCGGCCACGCGCTTGGCGAGCTTTTCACCGTCGACGAGCACCACGTCGCCGCCGGCGGCCTTGACTGCTTCCACGGCCGATTCGCGCCGCACGATGTTGACGCAGTTCAGGCCGCGCAATTTGGCCAGACCGATCAGATAGCTGCCGACCGCGGAATTCGCCGCGTTCTGGATCACCCAGTCACCGGGCTGCAGCGCGACGAAATCGCTGAGCATCAGTGACGCCGTCGGCGGGTTGATCGACAGCATCGCCAGCTGCTGCACGTCGAGACCGTCGGGCAGGACGACCAGTCCCTTGGCGTTGGCGATCACATGCGTACGCCAGGTACCGACACCGACCGGCAGCAGCACGGTACGGCCGCTCAGGGTCGCATCGACGTCGGCGCCGAGTTCCACGACACGACCGACGCCTTCATTGCCACCGATCGCCGGCAACGGCGGCAGCAACCCGTATTGACCGGTGAGGGTCAGCACGTCGGACGGGTTGATCGGTGTCGCGAGCACTTCGATGAGCACCTGCCCTGCGGACGGCGGCGGCAGTGTCATGTCGACAATATCGATGACGTCCTGCGGCACCGGGCCGCGTTCGCTGTATTCGGCCTTTTTCATGAGCTGTCTCCGGGAATGACGTCGATGCCGCAGCCGCGCAACGTGTATCGGCCGGGCCGGAGCAGCGATCCTAACAACCGTTTGACTACGCGGGTAGTCCGGCGCCGTTGAGGCAGGAAAGAGCCGGGAGAAGCGAAAAACGAGTAGCAGCGCGCGGTACGCGGCTACGCATTTCTCAATCTCTCCACTCGTTGCTCGATCACGCTACGCCCTGAGGCGGGCCTGATCGCGGATGCGCCGCAGATAATCGAGCACGCGGCTGGACAGGCTGACTTCGCGCGGCGCCTCGACGACGTGGCGGCGCAGTCGATGCGGCTCGTGGCGCAGTTCGCGATGACGCTCCAGCGCCGCCTGCAGCGCGCGCCGCAGCAGCTCGCGCGACAGCGGCTTGGGCAGGAAGCGGAAGACCTGCCCCTGATTGATCAGGTCGATGAGCAGGCGGCCGTCGCGCAGCGACGAACAGGCGATCGCCAGCGTGCGCGGACTGGCTTGCTTGAGCAGCTTCAGCGCGCCGATCACGTCATCGCTGCTGTGCCGCAGCTCGGCGAGGATGACGCCGTATTCCTGCTGCTCGATGCGCGCGAGCGCCGTTTCGACCGTGCTTGCCGGCACGACGAGGCTGCCGGGCGGCAGCAGCTCGCGCACGACGGTCACGCTGAGCGGATCTTCGTCGAGTACCAGCACCGGCGCGAAGACGATCTCGCGCACCGGCTCCCCCGCCGGCGTGACGGCCGTGACCGGCGGCGTCAGGCGCGCGAACTCGTCCTGCGCGATCTGCGCCGCATCCGCGATCGTGTCCTGCAGCTTGAGGGCGTCCCAGGGCTTTTCGAGGAAGCGGAAGATCTCGCCTTCGTTGACGGCGGCTTCGACTGCGGCGAGATCGGCATAGCCGGTCAGCAGCAGGCGCATGCTGCGCGGCGAGTGGTCGCGGATCTGGCGCAGCAGATCGACGCCGTTGATGGTCGGCATGCGCTGGTCGCTGACGACGACATGCACCGGCCGCGAGCGCACCCAGTCGAGCACCTGCACCGGATTCGTCGTCGCCAGCACGTCATAGCGGCTGCGCAGCAGCAGCGACAACGAACGCAGGATGCGCTCCTCGTCGTCGATCAGCACGACGCACGGCTTGTCGACGTTCACGCCGGCACCTTCGCCGCGGCCGTCGACAGCGGCAAGGCGACGACGAAGCGCGTACCCGAGTTGGGCGTCGACGTCGCGGCGATGCGCCCGCCGTGCGCCTGCACGATCTGCTGGCAGATCGACAGGCCCAGGCCGGTGCCCTGCCCGACCGGCTTGGTCGTGAAGAACGGCTCGAAGATGCGCGGGAGAACATCCGGTGCGATGCCGCGGCCGTTGTCCTGCACCGCGACGAGCGCATAACCACCGAGCATCTGCGTACGGATCATGATCATTCCCTGTTCGTGATCGATGGACTGCGCGGCATTGCTGATGAGGTTGAGCAATACCTGATTGATCTGCGCTGGCGCGCAGCGCAGCGGCGCGAGTTCGCCATAGCGGCATTGCACCTGCACGTTGCGCTGCTTGAGGATGTGGCCGGCGATGCGCAGCGCGGCGTCGATGAGGCCGTGCAGGTCGACGGCCTCGCTGTGCGCCGCGTCGACGCGGGAGAAGTCCTTCAGATTGCCGACCAGGTCGGCGATCTGGGCGACGCCGTGCAAGGTGTCGTCGAGCAGCGCTGACAGGTCGCCGAACAGCGACGGATCGAACGCCGCGCGCGCCGCGCTCAGGCGTTCGGCGCGCTGCTGCCAATCCTGCGCGTCCCCGTCCAGCGTCGCATCGAGCAACGCGGCGCCTGCGCCGGCGAGTTCCGCCGCGCCGGGCAGGAGATCGCGCGTCATCGCGAGATTGTTCTGCACGTAGCCCAGCGGCGTGTTGATCTCGTGCGCGAGCCCGGCGACCAGTTGGCCGAGCGTCGCGAGTTTTTCCGATTGCACCAGGCGATGCTGCGAGGCCTTGAGGCGGCGATACGCCGCTTCCAGCTCCTGCGCGTGCTGGCCGACGCGCAGTTCGAGCGCGCGCAGCACGTCGAGCACCACGCCCATGCCGGCGTAGTGACCGTCCGTGTCGAGCACGACGAAATCCTCGGTGATCGGCTGGCGCAGGCTGCGGCCAATCAGCTGGCCCGCGGCCTCGATGCTGCTGTCGATGGACAGGCTCAGCGGCCGCAAGTCCATGAGTGTCGTCACCGCACGACGGCCGTGCAGTTCGCGGCCGTAAGGCTGCATATAGACGCGCAGCATGAGTTCGTGCCGCGTGACGCAGCCCAGCACGCGACCGCCGTCGACGACGGGCAGCGACAACAGCTTGGCGTTGGCGGCCTCAAGGAAACGCTCGCCGGCCTCGGCCACGCTGCACTGGGGCGTCAGCGGCGTCACCGGCAGCAGCAACGTCGCCAGCGCGTCCGCGGCGGCAACCGCCGGGGGATCGGGCACAACACGGGGTGAAGGGAGGTTCATGGCGGACGGCGCGCGATGCGCATGGGCGGCGACGCGCCCAGGCTAGCGGGCGCATGCGTCACGCCGATGACGCAGCGATCCGCCACGGATCGCACTATGAGAAAAAACCATTTGTTGCCGAAAACCCGCGGCGCATCCGCGCCGCGGGCTGTGCGATCAACGCGTGCTGATGACGAACTTGCCGAAATCCACACCGATGTTGATGCCCTCGCCGGTGCCGGCCAGAGCGAGCGAGACGTCGCCCTTGGTCACGACACTCGCCGCGGAGGACTTGATCGCGCCGGCATGAGCGCCGCCCGAAACATAAGTGCCGAGCAGGTCCTTGATGTCGTGGACTTCGGAGAACTTGCCTTTGCCGTCGTCGATGCGCTGCTTGCCGAACGTGATGCCGCCGCCCTTGGTGCGGATCTTCACCTTAAGACTCTGTCCGTTGTTGCAATGGATGGTGCCGGTGCCGCTGGCGGTCTTGTAGAACGCCGACCAGCCCGACATGCTGAAGTCCATTTCGCAATCGATCGATGCGGCCGCAGCGCCCTGCGCGGCGATGAGCAGTACAGCGGAAACCAATACGCCTGTCGTCTTCTTCATGAGCTACCTCCGTGCAACGAAGCGGGGCCGTATGATGCGCCCGAATCGCGTAAAGCGGCGATGATGGCGATGTCCGCAGATGCCGAGCAGGGCGTCGCGCGCGCCTGCTAAGCTACGGCGCAACCGGGCTGCGGAGATCGCGTCGTGAGCACCCTAGACGTTCTCGTCCATCTGCGTCAGTACAGCGGCGACCCACCCGCATTGCGCGCCGCGCTGGCGCTGAGCCGCCGGCTGGACGTCCATCTGCACGGCCTCTATGTCGCACCGATTCCGCCGGCGGCCTTCACTTCGCCGGAAACCGTTGCCGTGCTGGTGCACGAGTCCGACCGGCATTTCCGCGAAGCCGGCCTCGCCGATGTGTGGTGGCGGCAGCGCCTGACCGACGCCGGTGCGCGCGGCGAGTGGCTCGTCGCTCAAACGGATTCGCTCGATGCGATCGCCTATGCGGCGCGCTGGAGCGACCTGATCATCATCGAACGCCCGCAGCAGCAGCCGGATGCGCCGCTCGGCTGGGGTCTGGTATCGCGCAGCGCGTTTGCGGCCGGCGTGCCGCTGCTGGTCATTCCGGAAAGCGCCGAAGTCGGCGAAGTCGGCCGCCGTGTCGTGGTGATGTGGAACGGCTCGCGCGAGGCGATACGCGCCGTGCACGGCGCCCTGCCGATATTGCGCACGGCCGAAACCGTGATCGTCCTCGATGGCGAGGTCCGCGGCGGCAACGGCGGGTTGCTGCATCTGCCGCGCTTCGATCTGCGCCGGCACTTCGCCAACCATGCCGTCGCGGCGGAGTTCCAGCCCTACACGGCACCCGACGACCGCGGTGCGGGTCTGCTCGCCTCAGCGCGCGCGACCGGCGCGGATCTCATCGTCATGGGCGCCTGGGGGCATTCGCGCATCGCCGAACTCATCGTCGGCGGCGTCACGCGCCATCTGTTCCAGAACGCCGACCGCGCGCTGTTCGTGGCGCACTGAACGAAACATGGCCCAGCCGATACCCATCGACGATATCGCCCACGTCATCCAGCTGTCGGTCGCGCCGGTCTTCCTGCTGACCGGCGTCGGCGCGCTGCTGAGCGTGCTGACGAGCCGTCTCGCACGCGTCGTCGACCGCGCCCGGCGCCAGGAGGACAAGCTCGAACACCTGTCCACCGAACGCCAGCGCGAGGTGCTCGACGAGCTGCGCAAACTGTCGCGACGCGCGCGTCTCATGAACTGGTCGATCAGCCTCGTCACGTTCTGTGCGCTGCTGGTCTCGAGCGTCATCGTCGTACTGTTCGGCGGCGCGCTCTACGGCATCGACGTCAGCCTGCCGGCCGCAGCCCTGTTCGTGCTCGGACTGATCTGCCTGATCGGCGGACTGCTGGTTTTCCTGCGCGAGATCTATCTCGCCACGATTCACCTGCGTCTGGGCCCGTTCCAGAATGACGCGGAGAAGCGACGTGAGTGAACACCTGGCCCGTATCCGCTGGCAGCGCGATGGCGCCGTATTCACGGATCAACGCTATTCGCGGGTGCACCGCTGGGAATTCGATGGAGGCGCACAGATCACTGCCGCCGCATCGCCGAGCGTGGTCGCACCCGCACTGACCGACGCGACAGCAGTGGATCCGGAGGAGGCTTTCGTCGCCGCGATCGCGAGCTGCCACATGCTCTGGTTCCTGTCGCTGGCCGCTGCGGCAGGCATCTGCATCGACGACTACGAGGACGACGCCGTCGGTGTTCTGCGCCAGGTCGACGGCCGGCTGGCTATCGCGGAGGTCGTGCTGCGTCCGCGCTTGCGGATCAGCGGCGAACCGGCGAGCGCGGAACGCATCGCGGCTCTGCACGACGCCGCGCACGAGCGCTGCTTCATCGCCAATTCGGTGCGCTGCGGCATCCGGGTCGAGCCGGGCTGAGCGGCGCGCGCCTCAGTTCTCCTCGTCCTTGCGATCGGACACATGCACGACCTTGCCGTCGGCGATCCACAGCTGGATCAGGCGTCCGCGACGGCGATAGGTCCACTGCTCGCGCGGACCGGTGTCGGTCGGCTCCGATTCCACGATGTCCGGCGCGCCGGCGACATCGCGCACGCGCTCCGCGGTGTCGCCACGCGACACCATGCGTGAGCCGAAACGCGCGCTTTGCGCCAGGGCGGCCGTGCTGAACAACAGACCCAGCAGTAAAATCACGTACTTCATTGCCGCTCCCTGAAAGCCAATTTCAGTATGCCTGTGCATCGTTGGCGGTGGCTTTACAGCGCTTGTCGACTCGCCGTGGCGTACGTCCACCGCCCAAAGGCAGCGCTGTCCGCAGGCTGGCAACTCCGTCTCGACGCTGAACTCGAGAGCCGATGCAGTCGCACATGAAATGGACAAACGTCACCAGGCAGCCGCGTCACCACGGCAACCGAGACGCGCTGCCGCGAAGTCAACGATGTCAGCGATCGCATCGTCGGCTACAAGGTCACCTGCACCCACAAGGGCCGCGACTACACCACGCGCATGGACCATGACCCCGGTGAGCGCATCCGCGTCGAAGCGACCGTGCAGCCGGTGCAGGACGCGCCTTGAGTCCACGATCCGAATCCGACTCGCACGTTCCGGCGCGCCACTGAAACGCATCGGCGCTTCCCGCGCCGACGCGTCCCCACGAGGCTGAACTCCGGTTCGCCGACCGGCGTCGCAAGCCCGTACGTACCACGACCGGGTGCGCAAACGGAGAAAGCGATGAAGCGGCAATCGATGGGGAGCGTGCTGGCACTGGCAATCGCGCTGGCGACTGGCGTAGCCACGGCAGGCGGGGGGACGACGGCCACACCAGCAGGCAAGGCCGTGCCAGCCGCGAAGTCGCAGACCGAAGTGACGCTGTACGTGATGCCGCAGTGCGGCTACTGCGAAAAAACACGACAGCTGCTGACCGAACGCGGCGTGACATGGACGGAGCGCGACATCGCCGACTCCGCTGAAGCCAAGCGCGAGTTCATCGCCAAGGGCGGCGTCGGCACGCCGCTGATCGTGATCGGCGGTGAAGTGATCCGGGGCTACGACGCCTCACGCATCGACGTGGCGCTCAGCGCTCACGGCTTCGCGGCAAATTGATCTCCGCGCCACGGTCGGGCCAACCGCGGCGCAATGCTCAACCGTTCGCCGCGGCGCGCAGCGCAGCGGCGACCGCATCGACGGCGTCCGTGGGGAGCTGCGGCCCGATCGGCAGGCTCAGCACCCGATCGGCCAGGCGTTCGGCGATCGGAAGACTCCCAGCTTCGATACCTGCCGTCGCATAGGCCTGTTGCCGGTGCGGCGGGATGGGATAGTGAATCAGACTGCCGATTCCGCGCGCCGCAAGCTCGCTCTGAACACGTTCGCGCCGTTCGGTCTGCACAACATACAGATGCCAGGCCGGTCCGGCCCAATCAGGCACCTGCGGACGAATCAGATCCAGTCCGGCCAAGGCCTCGTCGTAGGCCGCAGCGATCGCAGCGCGCCGCGTATTCCACTTGTCCAGATGGCGTAATTTCACACGCAACGCCGCGGCCTGCATGGGATCGAGGCGGCTGTTCCACCCGGCTTCGTCATTGACGTACTTCACGCGCGATCCGTAGTTGCGCAGTACGCGCAGGCGCTCGGCCAACGCCGCATCGTTCGTGGTGACGGCGCCCGCGTCGCCGAACGCGCCGAGGTTCTTGCCCGGATAGAAGCTCCAGGCGACGAGATCACCATGAGCGCCGATGCGCTGGTCTCGATAACGTGCACCGTGCGCCTGCGCCGCATCTTCGAGCACCCGCAGGCCATGCTGCCGCGCGAGCGCGAGAATCGGATCGAGATCGGCCGGCTGCCCGTACAGATGCACCGGCAACAGCGCACGCGTACGCGGCGTGATGGCCGCGGCGATGCGCGCCGGATCGAGATTGTGCGTCAGCGGATCGGGCTCCACCGGCACCGGCGTCGCGCCGCATTGGCTAACGGCCAGCCAGGTGGCGATATAGGTATTGGACGGCACGATGACTTCGTCGCCGGGACCGATGTCGAGCACCCGCAGGGCCAGGTGCAGCGCGTCGAGTCCGTTCGCCAGGCCGACGCAATGACGGCTACCGCAGTAGCGCGCGAACTCGTCTTCGAAGGCGTCGACTTCTTCGCCGAGAATGTACCAGCCGCTGCCGAGCACGCGCGCGACAGCCGCGTCGATTTCCGGCTTCAGTTCGAGGTAGGCGGCCTTGAGATCGAGAAACGGAATTGTCACGGCACTCATTTTTTCTTCGCCGCCGGCAGTTTCGCCGCCTGCAGGCCGGCCACTTCGAATTCCAGCGTCTTCTTGCCCTGATCCTTCCATTCCGTATCGATGCTGAGCACCTTGGACTTGAGCAGACGCGCGACCAGCGCCTCGTTCTTGTCGATGAAGATGGCGGGCTCGCCGGTCGGCGGAATCGTGCCGGCCCAGCGCTCGGGCTTGCCGCCGTCGAAGCGCAGGGTCAGAACGCACTCGCGCGCGCACAGAAAGCCGCCTTCGTCGCGCATCAGGTAGGTGCTCTGGCCCCACTCCGGATGATTGCGGATCAACAGCGCGACGCGCTGCGGTCCCTCAGCCGTGGGACTACCTTTGGCGTAGATCGAGGCGTGGTACTGCTTGCCCTTACCGTCGGGCGTTTCCTGATAGGTCCACAGTCGTTCGAGACGGTGCGCCTCAGCACCTGCTTTCGCGCGTTCCTGCAGTTCTGGCAAGGTCTTGCCCACTTCCGCCGCGGCCGGCGTGCCCGGAAAACGCGCGACGATGTCGGCACCGATATCGACGGCCAGATCGATCTTGTCGCCGGCACGCAGCTGCTCGTACATCTTGAGCTTTTCCGCGGCCTGGGCCGCCTGTAACTGCGCCGTTGTGGGACCGGGCGCAGGCGGCGGCGCGCCGCTGCCGCAGGCGCTCAACAGGAAGCCGGACAACAGCAGCGATGCGGAAAGACGCAGAACGGACATGGCGACACTCGCAAAGGGGCAGCGGCTTAAGATAGCAAAGCACCGCGGTGCGATCTCAGCCCGCCGGAGAAACGGGCAATTTGGCTGCGCTTTCGAGTACCGACCAGCGCCGGATTTTCTCATCCCTGCTCATCGAGGCATGCGCCGGGCTCGTGGAAGGCAGCGCATGCAAGGCCAGCCTCCGCAAGCGCTCCGGTGCGATCTGTTTCGCGACATGCCGTGTGAAAGCCTGCGCCGCCTTTGCTCCGTTGAGCGCAATCGTCGCGATCGCCGGGCGCTGCGCGAGCAACGCAACGATGGCGTTGGGCACTTCGCTGTTCGCGGTGATCGCGCTGTCGAGACTGCCACGCCGCTCGCATCCTTGCAGCACGTCCCAAAGCGCCACGCCGCGGGATTGGAGTTGTGCGAGCCGCAGCGCATACGGTTGCGCTAGGTCGACGCCGAACACCGCCTGCATCAGCGGCCAGAACAGGTTCTGAGGATGGGCATAGTATTGTCCGGCAGCGAGCGAACGCACGCCGGGCATGGAGCCGAGAATCAGGAGTCGGCAGTCCTCGCCGATGCTCGGCGGGAAGCTCTCGACGTAATCCGGCCGACGCTCGCGCACTGCCGCGACGAGCGGCACCGGATCAGGAATCGGGGATTTCCGCAGGCGCGGCATCGGCTTCGTGGCGCCGTGCGACGCGGTCCTTGAGGCGGCCAAGAATGATCTCGTACAAGGTCAACGCGTCCTGCGCAGCCATGTCGGGTCTCGCGCCCTCGATCGGGTAGCGCCCGGAAGCAATGATGGCCGCCGCCAGCTCCAGCGCGATCTGCGACGCGCTGGGCGCATTGACGGAATTCACCACATTGGTGTTGACCATGGCTGCTCGCGGAGACAGAAATCGGGATGGGGCAAGACTACCATCACCGCCGGCGCCTGCCGCAAGAGTGGAACCCCCGGTTCCGCGCAACCGGTCGCATACTCGATGACCGCAGCGCGCGGTCGCGCATGCGCTGGCCGTCACGGCTCCGCTGTGCCAGCATTGCGCCCACCCTCTGCCACGTCGCCGCATGCGCCTCAACAAGTACATCAGCGATACCGGACTGTGCTCTCGCCGCGAGGCCGACGAGTTGATCGAAAGCGGTCGCGTCAAGGTGGATGGTCGCAAGGCCGAGGTCGGCGCCGTCATCGAAGCCGATGCTGTGGTGCTCGTCGATGGCAATCCGCTACGCCTCAAGAATCAGCGCGGCGGCGCCAAATCGGTCTACATCGCGCTGAACAAGCCGGTGGGTGTTACTTGTACGACCGAATCGGACGTCAAGGACAACATCGTCGATTTCGTCGATCACCGCGAGCGCATCTTCCCCATCGGGCGGCTGGACAAGGATTCGGAAGGGCTGATCCTGCTGACCAACAATGGCGATATCGTCAACGAGATCCTGCGTGCGGAGAATCGCCACGAGAAGGAGTACCTCGTTGCGGTCAACAAGCCGGTGACCGATGAGTTTCTGATCGGCATGTCCCGCGGCGTGCCGATACACGGCCAGATGACCAAGCCGTGCAAAGCCTACAAATTGGGCAGATTTGGATTTCGTATCATTTTGACGCAGGGGCTCAACCGGCAGATCCGGCTGATGGCGGACGCTTTCGGGTACCGCGTCAAGCAGTTGAGACGGGTCCGTATCGTCAACATCAAACTCGGCAACCTGAAGCTGGGACAGTGGCGCAACCTGACGCCGGCCGAGCTGAAGGGTCTGCTGCCGCAGCGCAAGGACTGGTAACCGGACACAACCTTGCGGCTTGCATGGCACGCTCGTCTGATCGTGCAAGCTGCTTGTGCGCAGCCCGAGCAAAGTATTGTTTTTATTGCCTTTTATGGTTGGCACGCAGCATGAAGCTACTGCTCAGCGCCGGTGACATGCAGTTCCCGGCCAAATCCAACCCATAGGAGAATTATCATGCGCATTTCGACCATTCAGAAAACCGCCGCTGTGCTGCTGCTTAGCGCGACCGCGACGTTGGCCTGGGCAGCGCAGCCAGTGAAGGCGACCAACGACAAGCCGAATTCGCACGAGTCCGAGCAGCCCGCGGGCGATACCTGGATCACCACCAAGGTGAAGTCCGAGCTGCTGGCTGACAGCGCGGTGAAGGGTACTGACATCAACGTCTCGACCGTCAACGGCGTTGTGACACTGGCCGGCGTGCTCGACAACCAGCCCGCGATCGACAAGGCCATCACCATCACGAAGGGCATCAAGGGCGTGACCGACGTAGATACGCGAGCGCTGAAGCTGCGTAAGTAAGATTTCACTCCTGCAAGCCATGAAGGCTTGTTGCCAGGGATACTGGCGCGGCTCTGGATAGCCAAATACAAACGCCCGACCAGCATACGGCCGGGCGTTTTCTTTGCTTTGGAACGGAAAACCGGAATGTCAGTCGATAGCGCGGAACAAGTCCTCGATTTCTGGTTCGGCAGTGACGACGCCTCCGAAGAAATTCAAGAGAAGCTGGCAGCCCGCTGGTTTGTGCGTGATGACGCGTTCGACGCACAGATTCGCACTCGCTTCGGCAACCTTGTCGAGGCGGCGATCAGAGGTGAACTGGGAGCCTGGAATCTTTCGCCCCGTGGCTGGCTGGCATTGCTGCTTCTGCTAGACCAATTTCCGCGCAATATCTATCGCGACTCGGCGCTCGCGTTTTCCGGCGATGAGAAAGCTCAGCACATTGCCCTGGCTGGGATCGCGCGTGGCGACGATCTTGCGGTGCCTGTTCGCTGCCGCGCGTTCGTTTATCTGCCACTGGAACATGCGGAAGACCTGCCGCTGCAGCGCCGCTGCGTCGCGCTGTTTGAAGCATTGGCAGCCAACCCCGAGGCCAGGCCCACCAAGGTCTACACCCAGTACCTTGGTTACGCGCAGCGCCATTGCGACGTGGTTCAACGATTTGGTCGGTTTCCGCACCGCAACCGTGTGCTCGGTCGTACCGACACTCCCGATGAGCAGGCTTATCTCCATGCAGGCGGGGGTTTCTGAGCCGATAGCCGCATTGCTGCGGGAATCTGCGACAATGGGCGTCCGTTCGCGTTCGCGTACGGCCTTATCCAAACGCCAACCAGGATTCCGGCTCCAATGTCTGCATTGATCTGCGGCTCGCTCGCGTACGACACCATCATGGTGTTCCAGGACCAGTTCAAGAACCATATCCTGCCGGACAAGGTTCATATCCTGAATGTCGCGTTTCTGGTGCCGCGTATGCGCAAGGAATTCGGCGGCGTCGCCGGCAATATCGCCTACAACCTCAAGCTGCTCGGCGAAGACCCGGTCCCCATGGCTACTGTCGGCCAGGACTTCGGGCCTTACCATGAGCATTTCGTCCGTTGTGGCATACGGCTTGACCAGGTCAAGGTCATTGAGGACCTGTACACCGCGCAAGCGTTCATCACGACCGACCTTGACGACAACCAGATCACCGCTTTTCACCCGGGCGCGATGATGCGCTCGTATGAAAATCATGTGCGCGACGTCGAAGGCGTCAGCTTCGGCATCGTAGGTCCGGATGGCCGCGAAGCGATGCTGCAGAATGCGGAAGAGTTCGCGGAGCGCGGGACGCCTTTCATCTTCGATCCGGGCCAGGCCATGCCGCTGTTCAGCGGCGATGAGTTCCGCGCCTTCATTGACAAGGCACAGTACGTGACGGTGAACGACTACGAGTCTCAGCTGCTGCAGCGGAATACGGGCTGGACCGAAGCTCAGATCGCGGAACGCGTAAAAGCCTACATCGTGACGCGCGGTCCGAAGGGATCGCTGATCCATACGACCAAGGAAACGATCGAGATTCCGCCGGCGCACGAGCGCCGCGTTTCCGATCCGACCGGTTGCGGCGACGCCTACCGTGCAGGCCTGATCTATGGCCTGATGCGCGATATGGATTTCGCGACCGTGGGGCGCATGGCTTCGCTGATGGGCGCTCTCAAGGTCGAGCATCCCGGCACGCAGAACCAGCGCTTCACGTACGACGAATTCGCCGATCAGTTCCGTCAGCAGTTCGGTTACGCGCTCGACTGAGAGAACCGTGGGCACCATTGAAAACGCCCGGTCGGACACGGTCCGACCGGGCGTTTTCTTTTTGGATTTCCGGTTTTGTCAGAGCGGGACGAACGGAATTCCCTGCGGAAGCGTGGGCGTCGCGAGGTAGTGGTCGCCGAGCAGGAATGCGAACAACGCCATCAAGTAGACGATCGAATAGTTGAAAACCTTCATGGCGAAAAATTCGTCAGGTGGATTCAACAGCACGAATGCGTAGTATAGAAACACTCCGCCAAGTACCAGTGCACCGCCGAGGTAGAACAGGCCGCTCATGCCGGTAAGCCACGGCAACACCGTAACGACGAGCAGAAGCACTGTGTAATACATCACATGCCAGCGCGTGTATTCCACACCGTGGGTCACGGGCAGCATGGGCACCTGCGCGCGCGAATAGTCATCGCGGCGGAAGATGGCGAGAGCCCAGAAATGCGGCGGCGTCCAGACGAAAATAATCAAAAACAACAGCAGCGCATAAGGGTGCACGTCACCCGTCACGGCGGCCCAGCCGAGCACCGGCGGCGCGGCGCCGGCAGCTCCGCCGATAACGATGTTCTGCGGCGTCGCACGCTTGAGGTAGGCGGTATAGACGACCGCGTAGCCGATCAACGAAGCGAACGTAAGCGCGGCCGTCAGTGTGTTGACCCATACAATCAGGATCAACATCGATAGCGCCCCAAGAACCAGGGCAAAAATCAGTACCTGACTCGGCCTGAGAGCACCTGTCGCGAGCGGACGATGCGCAGTTCGTGCCATCAAGCGATCGATACGCTGATCGATCAGGTGATTGATCGCCGCCGCCGAACCGGCTGCGAGCCATATCCCGACCGCCCCCAGGATTGCAGGCGCAAGCGGCGGCCATCCGGGAACCGCGAGAAACATACCGATCACAGCTGTGAAAACGATCAGCGCAACAACCCGGGGCTTGGTCAGTTCAAGATACTGGCGGAAAGTCGATATCTGCATCACTGACTGGTAGCCACGCAAAGGTTCGGTGAAGCGCATTGCAGCATGTATTCACCAGCACGACCAGCAACATCGCGGCTCGATTGAGTTCGCGAGTCAGTATCTAGCGGCTACGTTTCTGTTGGAAGGGCAGCGCAATGCGGTATGAGCTGTATCTGCTTGAAATGCAACGACCGTTGTAACCGTCGTCAAAAAGGAAAGGAGTAAAAACCAAAACGCCATCCCTGTAGGGGATGGCGTTGGTAAAAAAGGCCCTGGCAGTGACCTACTCTCGCATGCGGATGCACACTACCATCGGCGCGGGTTCGTTTCACTTCCGAGTTCG
>JBBQZR010000064.1:0-36329 GCA_038207515.1 Lysobacterales bacterium
CGACAATCTCGGCTTCGCTCGCGCCAGGACGTCCATAGGCGATGTTTTCGCGCACGGTGCCGTCGAACAGGAACACATCCTGCGCGACCCAGCCGATCTGGCTGCGCAGCCAGGCCAGCGGATACGAGGCCAGCGGACGTCCGTCGAGGCGGATCTCGCCGCGCGTCGGTTCGTAGAAGCGCAGCAGCAGCTTGATCAGCGAGGACTTGCCGCCGCCGGTCGCGCCGACCAGGGCCAGCGTCTGGCCAGCCTGGACGTCGAGGTCCACGCCGTGCAGCACCTCGCTGCCGTTGGCGTAGGCGAAATGCAGATCCTGCACCGCGACCTCGCCGCGCGCGACGTGATCGGGTTGGGTGAGGTCGCTGTCGCGGATCGTGATCGGCGTCGCCAGCAATCCGAGAATGCGCCGCGTCGAAGCCATCGCCCGCTCGAACAGGTCCACCGTTTCCGCCAGCCGCGTCAAGGGCCAGAGCAGGCGCTGGGTCAGGAACACGAGCACGGCGTAGAAGCCGGCCTGCAGCGTGCCTTCCAGCACGAGCTGGCCGCCGCGTACGAAGGTGCACAGGAAGCCGAACAGGATGGCCATGCGGATCAGCGGCACGAAGGCCGCGCTCAAGCGGATCGCCGCGCGGTTCGCCGCGACATAGGCGAGGCTTTCCGAAGCCAGACGATCGCGCTCGCGTTGTTCGGCAGCGAAGCTGCGGATAGTCGCGATGCCGGCCAGATTGTTGGCCAGCCGGCCCGACAGCGCGGACACCTTCTCGCGCACGACGTCATAGCGCGGCCCGGCCTTGCGCTGAAAATAAAACGCCCCCCACAGAATGACCGGGATCGGCAGGAACGCCGTCACGGCGATCTGCGGCGAGATGGCGAAGAACACCGCGCCGCAGGCAAGCACCGTGACGACGACCTGGATCAGGTCGCTGGCGCCGCCATTGAGGAAGCGTTCCAGCTGATTCACGTCGTCGTTGAGGATGGCCACCAGGCCGCCCGAGGAGCGGTCCTCGAAATACGCGAGATCCAGGTTCTGCACATGCGCATAGGCCGAGGTGCGCAATTCGTGCTGCAGGTCCTGGGCGAGGTTGCGCCACAGCACGATATAGGCGAATTCGAAGATCGACTCGAACACCCAGATCGCCAACGTCAACGCGCCCAGCAGGTAGACTTGATGCAGTGGATCGGCGATGCCGAAGCCGGCGACGAAGGATTCCTGGCCGCGCACGACCACGTCGATGGCGATGCCGATGAGGATTTCCGGTGCGACGTCGAACAACTTGTTCGCCACTGAACACAGGCTGGCGGCGATAAAACGGGCGCGGTACGGGCGCGCATGACGGATCAGCTGCCACAGTGCAGCAAATGACGAGGTGGATGATGGCATCGCGAAAGCCTAGCACGGAGATTCCCGCCAAACGCGCGCCCGCGCGACTGGAAAACGACCGCGATCTGCGCTTCCAGGCGCTGCTGCGCACGGCCTGCGTCAAGGCCGCCGGAGTCGGCGCGCTGTCGGCGCTGGTCGGCGCGATTCCCGGCGCCGGCGTGCTGCTGCGCTTCACGCTCGGCGAGCTGGCCGATGCGGCCGCGGTCGGCGCGATCCAGGAAAAACTCATCGAAGACACGCTCACATTGTACGAACTGCCGCTGCCCGACGCGCTGCGCAAGCCGCTGATCGCCCAGATCAGCGCACTGGGCGCCGGCGCCAGTCTCGGCGTCGACGCGATCGGCCGGCGCATCCTCGGTCGCTTCGGCAGCAAGCTCGGTGGCACGGTGTTCGGCCGCGTCGCACCGGTGATCGGCGTGCTGACCAGCGCGGTCGGCAACGCCGCGACGACGTATGCGATCGGCCGCCGCGCCGAGGCGTTCGCGAAGATGGGCGCCGCGCCCGCCGACAGTCTCGTCGACGCGTTCCGCGCGTTCACCGGCGTCGACGAACGCCGCGTTTGGGAATGGTCGGTCACCGCGACCAAGGAAGCGCTGGGCACGATCGCACGCGTCACCAAGAAGGTGAAGGGAATGAATCCGTTCTCGCGCTCGGACATGCCAGATATGGGAACCGGCGAGGACGACGACGCTGCGAAGGCAGCGCGCAAGCCGCGCGCTGCGGCTGACAAGTCGACCGCAAACCCATCCGCTAAAAAAGCGACCAAGGCCGCCACGGCTGCGCGTGCCGCCGCGAAAAAACCCGCTGCGAAGGCCGCGACGAAGAAGCCGCCCGCCGGCTAAACCCAGCCTGGCGGTTTAAGAAGCACAAAAACCGCTTCTGGCTTTGTGGAACCCCCTTGAGCAAGGGCGTGAAGAGTGATCGCGCAGGTTCTGATCACTCTGAACGCCCAACGGGCCAGGCTCAAAGACCTGCGCGGCTGGCGTTTGGCAAGGTTGTGGAGATCGGGTGCTGGGCACAGAAGCGACTATGCCCGGCACACGTATACCCTGACTAAGCGCGCTTGGCGAGCCAGTCGTGGATCGCCGGCGGCACTTCGCGCTGAGCGCGGCTGGACACGTAGATGCCGATGTGTCCGCCCTTGAACGCGATCTGCGAATAGTCGCTGCTGCCGACGACGTCCTTCAGCGCGCGCGAGGCGGCCGGCGGCACCAGATGGTCCTGCTCGGCGAAGATGTTCAGCACCGGCGCACGCACATTCTTGAGATCCACGGCCTTGTCGCCGATCTGCAGGCCGCCCTTGAGCAGCTTGTTGCCCTGGTAGAAATCCTTGATGAACTGGCGGAACGCCTCGCCGGCCTGATCCGGCGAATCGAAGATCCACTTTTCCATGCGCAGGAAGTTTTCCAGCTCGGTCTTGTTGTCGAGGATGTCGACCAGGCCGATGTACTTCTGCTGGTTCAGGCGCATCGGCTTGAGCGTCAGATAGCAGTAGTTCATGAGATCGGCCGGGATGTTGCCCAGCGTGTCGACGAACAGATCCACGTCGAGCTCGCGCACCCAGTGCGACAGCATGTTGTCCGGCGTGTGGAAATCCACCGGCGTCACCATGGTGACGAGGTTCTTGATTTTTTCCGGATAGATCGCCGAAAAGCACAGCGAGAATGCCCCGCCCTGGCAGATGCCGAGCAGGTTGATCGCATCGACGCCGTGCGACTTGCGCAGGAAATCCACGCAGCGGCGCAGATAGCCGTTGATGTAGTCGTCCAGGCTCAGGTACTTGTCCGAGCCGTCGGGATAGCCCCAGTCGATGAGATAGACGTCCTGGCCCAGCGCGAGCAGGTTCTTGACCATCGAACGGTCGTCCTGCAGGTCGACCATGTAGGGTGTGTTGACCAGCGCATAGCAGATCAGCAGCGGCGTCTTGGTGGTCGACGCACGCTCGCCCTTGAAGCGGTACAAGGTTACTTTATCATCTTTGTATACGGCTTCCTTGGGCGTGACGCCGAAGGTAACCGGGTCCAGCGAACGCAGGGTCTGCGCGCCGGCGGACAGTTTCTGCTGCAGCTTCAGCGCGTCGTCCAAAGCCTTCTGCGGTTCGATACGGATGGGGCCCATGGCGGTTCGATTCCTCAGCGCTTGGTCTTCTTGGCCGCGGCGGCCGGCTTGGCCGCTTCAGGCGGATTGACATCTGCAGCAACGGGCTTGGGCGCCGCCGCCGGTCCGGACTTCGCAACCTGCTGTTTCAGTGCGTCGACTTCCGCACGCAGCGCGGCGATCTCGCCGGCCATGTCGGCGGCGGACGCTTCGCGGCTCGCCTTGAGATGCCGGCGCAGTTCCTGCACCGATTTCTCCACGCCCTTGAGTTCGGTGCGCGTAGGCATGCCGAGCTGGCGCGTCTGCTGCTCGACCTCGGTCTGCATCAGCGAGCGGACGCGCATCTGCGCGTTCACCATCGCGCCGTAGACCTTGCGGAATTCGTCCGACAGCGCGATCTCGGCGTAGGCTTCCTCGGCCGCGTCGATCCACAGGTCGTAGACGGCGCGCACCGAATCGAGCTGTCGGCCCGGTTCCTCGCGCTCGGCAAGCTTGGACTGGAAGCGCTCGAAACCCTGCTGACTCGACTTGAGTATCAGCGTGTTGTAGCGGTTGGTCTGTTCCTGGTACTCGACCATCGCGCTGCCGAGCTGCTGCGAGCGCTCCTGATGTTCTCGCGCCAGACCGAAGGCCGGCATGCCGAGGCCGGCAAGCATCTCCTGCTTGAACGGGCCGGCGCCGCGGCCGAATTCGGCCATCATCTGCTCGAAACCCTTGGCGCCCTGCCCCGCCATGTCGCGGAAATTCGTGCCGAGTGGATTGTTCCACAACGACGTATCCATGCCGGGAATATTGAAACCGTTGCGCACCGCTTCGGTCCAGGCCGCGGCACTGCCGCCACCGTCCTGTCCGGCCGAGGTGCTGAGCATGGACTGCATCAGCGCGACGTAGGACTTGGCGTTGGCCGTGACGCGATCGACTAGGTCGCTCTGCGGGTTGCCCTGGCCGAACAACTGCGCCCACTGATCGAGCCCTGCCTGCCACGGCGCGTTCGCGTCGAGCCTGCCGAATCCCGCCGGCGGCATGACGCCCTGCGTCTTCCAGCCATCCCAATAGCGCTGTGAGAGCGCCTGCCATTGATTGATCCAGTCTTGCGCTGAATTCGACATACGCCCTCTCCAAAGTGCGGCCGGATGCTACACCGGGCGCTTGTTGCGCCGCAACAAATGCAGCCGATCCTTGAGCCTACCCTATCTGGGCGTCTAAGCGATGTGGCACTTCACGGAATCGCCGCGCCGCCTGTTGGCTTTTCGTTTATCCCACCAACGAAAAAGCCGGCACTAGGCCGGCTTTTTTCACACAGGGAACGCGAGGATCAGGCCGAACCGGCCGCTGCTGCTGCCTGTTCGTCTTCGAGGACCGCCTTGATCGACAGGCGGATGCGGCCCTGCTTGTCGACTTCGAGCACCTTGACGCGAACGGCATCGCCTTCCTTGAGCTTGTCGGAGACCTTCTCGACACGCTCGTTGGAGATCTGCGAGACGTGGACGAGACCGTCCTTGCCCGGCAGGATCGTGACAAAGGCGCCGAAGTCCATGAGCTTGGCGACCTTGCCTTCGTAGATGCGGCCCGGCTCGACGTCGGAGACGATCATCTCGATGCGCTTCTTGGCTTCTTCCGCCGCGGCGCGATTGACCGAGGCGATGACGATGCTGCCGTCGTCCTGGATGTCGATCGTGGTGCCGGTTTCCTCGGTGATCGCGCGGATGACCGAACCGCCCTTGCCGATGACTTCGCGGATCTTGTCCGGGTGGATGCGCATGGTCAGCAGACGCGGCGCGAATTCGCTCATTTCCGAGCGCGCCGAGGTGATGACCTTGTTCATTTCGCCGAGGATGTACAGACGACCGCGCTTGGCCTGATCCAGCGCCACGCGCATGATCTCTTCGGTGATGCCGTCGATCTTGATGTCCATCTGCAGCGCGGAAATGCCTTCTTCCGTACCGGCGACCTTGAAGTCCATGTCGCCGAGGTGATCTTCGTCACCGAGGATGTCGGACAGCACGACGAAATCGTCGCCTTCCTTCACGAGGCCCATGGCGATGCCGGCGACCGGCGACTTCAGCGGCACGCCCGCATCCATCATCGCGAGCGAGGAACCGCAGACCGAAGCCATCGACGAGGAGCCGTTGGATTCGGTGATTTCCGACACCACGCGCAGCACGTACGGGAACGATTCCATCGACGGCTTGACCGCCTGCACGCCGCGCTTGGCGAGACGGCCGTGGCCGATTTCGCGGCGCTTCGGGCCGGCCATGCGGCCGCATTCACCGACCGAGAACGGCGGGAAGTTGTAGTGGAACAGGAACGTGTCCTTCGACTCGCCTTCCGGCGCGTCGATGATCTGCGAGTCCTTGGTCGTACCCAGCGTCACCGTGACCAGCGCCTGCGTCTCGCCGCGCGTGAACAGGGCCGAGCCGTGGGTGCGCGGCAGCAAACCGACGCGGATGTCGATGCCGCGTACGGTATCGAGCGCGCGGCCGTCGATGCGGACCTTGGTCTTGAGCACGCCGTCGCGCAGGGTGCGGTATTCGATGTCGCCGAACGCGAAGCCGATCTCGCTGTCGGTCCACTTGTTCGCAGCGGCGGCTTCGGCGATCGCCGTCTTGACTTCGGTCTTGAGCGCGGACTGCGCGTCGCGGCGGGCCAGCTTGTCGCGGATCTGGAAGGTATCGGCCATGCGGTTGCCGATATGGCCTTCGAGCGCGGCGAACAGGGCGTCATTACGCACCGGCGCGGTCCACTTGAAGGTCTTGCGGCCGGCTTCGGCGGTGAACGCCTCGATCGCGGCAATGGCGCTCTTGAGGGCGTTGTGACCGAATGTCACCGCGCCGAGCATCACTTCTTCGCTGAGCAGCTTCGCTTCGGACTCGACCATCAGCACGGCGGTGGACGTGCCGGCGACGGTGAGTTCGAGATCGGAGGTCTTGAGTTCGCTGGCGCTGGGGTTCAGCACGTAGTGGCCGTTGATGACGCCCACCTTGGCCGCGCCGATCGGGCCCTTGAACGGAACGCCGGCGAGCACGAGAGCAGCGGAGGCGCCGATCAGGGCCGGGATGTCGCCGTCGACTTCCGGATTGAGCGACATGACCGTCGCGATGATCTGGATCTCGTTGCGGAACTCTTCCGGGAACAACGGACGGATCGGACGATCGATCAGACGCGAGGTCAGCGTTTCCTTTTCGGTCGGACGGCCTTCGCGCTTGAAGAAGCCGCCGGGAATGCGTCCGGCGGAGTAGAACTTTTCCTGATAGTCGACGGTAAGGGGGAAGAAATCCTGTCCCTCGCGCGCCTTGGTGGCTGCTACCGCCGTGACCAGCACGACGGTTCCACCCATGCTGACCAAGACTGCACCGCTAGCCTGGCGGGCGATTTCGCCCGTTTCCAGCGTGACTTCGTGATTACCGTACTGGAACGACCTGGTTACTTTCGCCACTGCCATCTCCTCGTGCTGTTTCGCTTAGCGGCGGATGCCGAGGCGTTCGATCAGGGTCTTGTAACGGGTGGCATCCTTGGCCTTGAGATAGGTCAGGAGACGGCGGCGCTGATTGACCATCTTGAGCAGGCCGCGGCGGGAATGATGATCCTTGGCGTGCGTGGCGAAGTGGCCGGACAGGCTTTCGATGCGGGCGGACAGCAGGGCGACCTGCACTTCCGGGGAGCCGGTGTCGTTCGGCACACGGCCAAAGTCGGCGAGGATTTTCTGGGTTTGTTCGACGTTCAACATTTTTGTGACCTTGAAAGCTAGACGAGGCTTGTGCAGCGCGACCGGGGTCCGATGGCGCTGCACAAGCCCCGCGTGGGGTGAATTGTCAAGAGAGCCGCGGGATTTTAACGCCAGACGCGGCAGCGCAACAAGTCTGAAAGAATCGCGTCGGCCTTTTCGCGGCGAAAAACCAGCGCCCAACCGGGTTCTGCATGACCGGTCTGTTCAGGCCGGCAGGTTCAGGCCGCGACGCACGCGCAACACACCGAATGAATCGACCTCGCCAAGGGCCAGCAGGCGGCCGCTGGCGTCGTGCACGCGGCACAGGTCGACGATGCCGTGGATGCCCGGCACAGGCTGCCCCAGTCCCAGACGCGCGGCCCGGGCCGCATCGAGCACGACCTTCGGCAGCGCCGCAAGCCCGGCATCCGTATTCAGCATCAGCACGTCGATCGCTTCGCGCCCTTCGCTCAGGAGCAGCCGCTCCAGTTCTTCCAGCGTATGCGCCGCGTCATTCCGGAACGGCTCGACCCAGGTACGGCGCAGCGCCGCGAGATGCGCGCCGCAGCCGAGTGCCTCGCCGAGATCGCGCGCCAGACTGCGCACGTAGGTGCCGGAACCGCATTCGACCTCGAGTTCGAGCACTTCGCCGTCGTGCCACAGAAGATCCAGGCGGAACACCTCGACCTCGCGCGGCGCGGCGCTGACCTCTTCACCGTCGCGCGCGCGCTTGTACAGCGGCACGCCGTCGAGCTTGAGTGCGCTGTAGACCGGCGGCACCTGGACGATGCGCCCGCGCAGCGGCGCCAGTGCGGCTTCGATGCGTAGTTGGTCGAGCGACGGCACCGGGCGACGTTCGACGACATCGCCGTCGGCGTCGGCCGTGGTCGTAGTGACGCCGAGTTGCACGGTTGCGCGGTAGGCCTTGGCCGCACCCAGCAGGTAGCCAGCGATCTTGGTCGCCTCGCCGAAGCAGAGCGGCAGCAGGCCAGTCGCCATCGGGTCGAGGCTGCCGGTATGGCCGCCCTTGGCCGCGAGGAACAAGCGCCGCGCCTTCTGCAGGGCCTGGTTGGAGCTGAGCCCCGAAGGCTTGTCCAGCAGCACGATGCCGTGGATGTCACGCCAGGGCGTCGGATCTTTTTTCTTGCTCATTCGAAAAGCGCCGGCAGTTCCGTTGCCGTTGCGCACTGCGTGCGCGACGGCGCGGGAATCACTCGCCCGGCTTCTGCGCCTCGCGCAACAGCTGTTCGATGCGTTCGCCCTTGTCGACCGAATCGTCGTACTTGAAGCGAAGTTCCGGCACGCGACGCAGCCTCATCATGCGCGACAGCTCGCGACGGAAGTCCTTGGCCATCTCGTTGAGCAGCTTGACCGCGGGCGGCCCCTGTTCGGAGATCAGCGCGGTGACGTAGACCGTTGCACTGTCGAGCTCGCGCGAGGCTTCGACGTCGGACACGCTGACCGAGGGCAGCGCGTGGTCGCGCACGACCTCATGCACGAGCGTGCCGACGAGGCGGCGCAGCTCGGCGGAAATACGGTCGGCGCGATTGAAAGTCTGGGGCATTTCGATTCCCGTGAAAGCGAGAAAAAAGGGGAGAGGAGTGAGAAAACGAGCGGCTTTGGCTCCACTCTTTCCTCACTCCTGTTCCCTAATTCCTGCTTTTAAAACGTTCTCTGTACTTCGATGCGCTCGAAGCACTCGATCTGGTCGCCCGGCTTGACGTCGTTGTATTGCTTCACGGCGATGCCGCACTCCATGCCGTTGCGCACTTCGTCGACGATGTCCTTGAAGCGGCGCAGCGATTCGAGCTCGCCCTGGAACACGACCGTGTTGTCGCGCAGCACGCGGATCGGCTTGTTGCGCTTGACGAAACCCTCGATGACCATGCAGCCCGCGACCGCGCCGAACTTGGAGCTGCGGAACACATCGCGTACCTGGGCGACACCGATGATCTCTTCACGCACTTCCATGCCGAGCAGACCGGACGCGACCTGCTTCACCTGGTCGATGACGTCGTAGATGATCGAGAAATAGCGCAGATCCAGGCCGTTCGAGTCGATCACCTTGCGCGCCGACGCATCGGCACGCACGTTGAAGCCGATGATGGTGGCCTTGGAAGCCGCCGCCAGCGTCGCATCCGACTCGGTGATACCGCCCACGCCGGACACGATCACGTTGACCTTGACCAGTTCGTTGGTCAGCTTGGTCAGCGAATCGCGCAGCGCTTCGGCGGAACCCTGCACATCGGCCTTGACCACGAGGTTCAGGGTCTGCTGATCGCCGCCCTGCGTCATCGTCGCCATGATGTCTTCGAGCTTCGCGCTCTTGTTGATCAGGCGCGATTCGCGACGCTTCTGGTTGCGCTGCTGGGCAACGTCCTTGGCCAGGCGCTCGTCCGCGACGGACACGAAATCGTCACCCGCATCGGGCACACCGGACAGACCCAGCACCTGCACCGGGATCGACGGGCCGGCTTCGTTCACCTGTTCCCCGGTTTCGTTGAACATCGCACGCACGCGGCCATATTCCACGCCACAGACGAGGAAGTCACCGCGCTTGAGCGTGCCGGCCTGTACCAGCACCGTCGCCACCGGGCCGCGGCCCTTGTCGAGGCTGGATTCGATGACCACGCCCGAGGCACGGCCGTCGCGCACCGATCTGAGTTCAAGCACTTCGGACTGCACCAGGATCGCGTCGAGCAGCGCGTCCACGCCGTCGCCGGTCTTGGCCGACAGCGGCACGAACTGGGTATCGCCGCCCCACTCTTCCGGCACGACTTCGTGCTGGACGAGGCCCTGCTTGACGTTGTCCGGATTCGCTTCGGACTTGTCCATCTTGTTGACCGCGACAATCATCGGCACGCCCGCGGCACGCGCATGCTTGACCGCTTCGACCGTCTGCGGCATGACGCCGTCGTCGGCCGCCACCACGAGCACCACGATGTCGGTCAGCTTGGCGCCGCGTGCGCGCATCGAGGTGAAGGCCGCATGGCCCGGCGTGTCGAGGAAGGTGATGACACCCTTCTCCGTCGTCACGTGGTACGCGCCGATATGCTGGGTGATGCCGCCGGCTTCGCCCGAGGCGACCTTGGTGCGGCGGATGTAGTCGAGCAGCGACGTCTTGCCGTGATCGACGTGGCCCATGATGGTCACGACCGGCGCACGCGTTTCCTTGTCGCCGTGATCGGCTTCGGAATGCGCGATCAGTGCCGACTCGGCATCGTTGTCGCTGGTCCTGACCGCCTTATGGCCCAATTCCTCGACGACCAGCACGGCCGTGTCGTGATCGATGGCCTGATTGATCGTGGCCATGACACCCATCTTGAACAGCGCTTTGACCACGTCCGACCCCTTGACCGCCATCTTCGCGGCGAGGTCGGCGACGATCACCGCGTCGCCGAGCGAAATTTCACGCACGACCGGTGCGGTCGGTTTGGCAAAACCGTGTTGACCCGTGATGCGGCTGATGTCCGGCTTGCCGCGCGGCTTCTTGCGGCTGGACCGGCGTGCGCGTTCTTCCGCCGTCAGGTGCAGCTCGCCGCCGGCGAAACGATGGCCGCTGTCCGGCGACGGACCTTCGGTCATGCGGTGCGAACCGTGCTTGGCGCGATTGCGATTCTGGTTGTCGTCGGGACGCTTCGGCGGCGGTGCCGGCGGGCGGTGCGGGACGTGATGCGCGGTGGCATCGCGGCGCGGCGGACGCGGCGCATCGGTCGCCGGGCGCGCGACCGGCGGCGTCGACGGCGCGGCGGCCGGCGCTGGTACGGTTGCGGCTGGACGCGACACCGGGGTTTCCGGACGGCTCTGCGGCGGCGGCGCCGATTCCTCGGGTCCGGTCGACGCCGGCTGCTCCGCTTCGCGGCGGCGCGCCTCGTCCGCTGCAGCAGCGGCGGCGATCGCGGCGGCCTTGGCATCCTCTTCGGCGCGGCGCTTGTCCTGCGCGGCGCGCTCGAGTTGCTCGCCTTCGCGACGCAGCGTGGATTCGCCGAGCTTGCGCAGTGCATCCTCGCGCTCGCTGTCGATCTTCTGATCTTCCTCGACCGAGCTGCGCTTGACGTAGGTGCGCTTCTGGCGCACTTCGACATTGACGGTCTTGCCGCGCGCGGCGCCCTGGTTGACGGTGATCTCGCTGACCGTCTTGCGCTTGAGCGTGATCTGGCGCGGCGCGGAATCCTCGCTGACCGGTTCGGTCTTGCCGTGCGTACGGCGCAGGAATCCGAGCAGCTTCACTTTTTCAGTGCTGCTGATCACCTGGTCGGCGTTGCTGAATTTCATACCGGCTTCGGCAAGCTGCGAAAGCAGCTTTTCGACCGGTGTGCCCAGAACCTGGGCCAATTGCTTGATGGTGACGTCCGACATATTCGTTACTCCGTGATCCGCCTGCTGCCCGTTGCTGCCGTCGCAAAACCTCGACGTATTACGTCTCGGCAGCGCGCGCAGCCACGATCAACGCAGCAGCACGATCCTCGTCCATCCCTTCGATACCGAACTCCATGATCTCGTCCGTGGCGAGATCCGCGAGATTCTCGCGGGTCACGACGCCGTGCTGAGCCAGGGTATAGGCCAGACCCTCGTCCATGCCCTCGACCGCGACGAGGTCGTCCGCCGGCTTGTGGTCGTCGATGTCCTCTTCCGCCGCCAGCGCTTCCGTGAGCAGGGCGTCCCGGGCGCGGGCGCGCAGTTCCTCGACGATGTCCTCGTCGAAACCTTCGACCGCCAGCAGTTCGCCGGTCGGCACGTAGGCGATTTCCTCGACCGTGGAGAAGCCTTCCTGCACCAGGATCGCGGCGATTTCCGCATCCACTTCCAGACGCGTCATGAACAACTGGCGCGCGGACTCCTGCTCGGATTCGCTCTTGGTGCGGACCTGCGCCTCGGTCATCACGTTGAGCTGCCAACCCGAGAGCTTGCTGGCGAGGCGCACGTTCTGGCCGCCGCGACCGATCGCCTGGGACAGCTTGTCCTCGGCGACGGCGATGTCCATCGAATGCTTGTCCTCATCGACGATGATGGACTGCACTTCCGCCGGCGCCATCGCGTTGATCACGAACTGCGCCGGATTGTCGTTCCACAACACGATGTCGATACGCTCTCCATTGAGCTCGTTCGACACGGCTTGCACGCGCGAACCGCGCATGCCGATGCAGGCGCCGATGGGGTCGGTGCGCGTGTCCGTGGCCAGCACGGCGATCTTGGCGCGATCGCCCGCGTCGCGCGCGCAGGCCTTGATCTGCACCAGCCCCTGGCCGACTTCCGGCACCTCGAGCTTGAACAGTTCCATCATGAATTCGGGGGCCGTGCGCGACACGAACAACTGCGGACCGCGCGCCTCGGCGCGCACGTCGTACAGATAACCGCGGACGCGGTCGCCGGTGCGCACCGTCTCGCGCGGAATGGTCTTGTCGCGGGCGATGAACGCTTCGGCATTGCCGCCGAGATCGAGATAGACCGCGCCGCGCTCGACGCGCTTGACCACACCGGTAATGAGTTCGCCGATGCGGTCGCGGAATGCGTCGACGACCTGCGCGCGTTCGGCTTCTCGCACGCGCTGCACGATCACCTGCTTGGCGGCCTGCGCCGCAATGCGGCCGAATTCGGGGTTTTCGATCGGTTCTTCGACGAAATCACCGAGGCCGGAGCCGGGCTTCTCATCCTCGGCGTCCATCAGGCGGATCATGCGCTCGGGCGATTCCATGACGATGTCGTCGGCAACGACTTCCCAGCGCCGGAAGGTTTCGTAATCGCCGCTCTGGCGATTGATCGAGACGCGGATGGACACGTCCTGGTCGACGTAGCGCTTCTTGGCCGCCGACGCCAGCGCCGCTTCCATCGCATCGAAGATGACCGCCTTGTCGACGCCCTTCTCGTTGGCGACCGCGTCGACTACCAGCAACAATTCTTTGCTCATCGCTTGTCACTCCAACCGGCATCGCCGACGCCGGGATTGTTCACTTGTTTGGCTTGCGCTGGGTCGCGCCGGATTTGCCGGCGGCGGATTTCTTCGCGGCACCGGGCTGCACGGCCCCGGGCATGGCTTGCGGTTTCGCTTTGCCGACAGGTTTCTCGGGCGCCAGGCCCAGCGCGGCGTAATCCGGCACGATGCGCGCTTTCTGCACATTGTCGTGCGCGACGATGATATCGATGCCGTCCTGCTCGATCGTGATGCGATCGTCCTCGACCGCGCGGATGGTCCCGAGCAGCCGGCGTCGACCGTCGGTCGGCAGGTTCAATGCAATCTTGGCTTTTTCGCCGATGAAGCGCGCGAACTGCGCCGGCGTGAACAGAAGCCGGTCGATGCCCGGCGAGGAGACTTCAAGCGTATAGCGACCACTGATCGGATCGTTCACATCGAACTGGGCCGAGAGCTCGCGGCTCACGGATTCGCAGTCTTCGATCGTGATCGGGCGTTCGAGGTGGTCGATATAGATGCGCAACAGGCTGTTGCCGCGGCTGGGCGCATACTCGATGCCAAGGCATTCGAGGCCCAGATCGGCGACTACAGGATTTATCAACTGGATGAGTTCGTCGTCTTTCACGCTGTCTTCTGCACAAACAAAAAATGGGCACTAAGGCCCATTCCATAGTCCGCCGTTGTCTCGCTTCCCAACATCGGCAACGCGCGCATCCTGCGCTGTCTTTCGCCGGCCACCGCCCATCCAGCTCGTAGGATTGGCAGACCCGGCGCTAGCAAAAAGGCCACACGAGGTGGCCTTTCGCTTGAATCCTGGTAGCGGGGGCAGGATTTGAACCTGCGACCTTCGGGTTATGAGCCCGACGAGCTGCCAGACTGCTCCACCCCGCATCAGAGAAACGCAAGTCTACGGACAGTGAGGGATTTACGCAAGCATTAAGAGTGATCTCGGCTGCATTGCGAGCAGGTTTCCATACCCTGCTGCATATCCTCACATCCTCGCCACATGACTGTCGTGCAGTGCCATGGCTGCCCCTTGACTCGAGGCACTTCACAAAAGCTAAAAGCGGTCCTACTCCATTACCGGCCGTCGCTGCGGCCTACGGCGTAATGCCGAGCGCACGCGCACACCAGCCGTACAACGGACCCCACGTGAGGCCGAGCACGAGCAATGCAAGGGCGTTGATCGAGATCACCGCGCGCATCGGCGCATCGGCCGGCTTGACGATGGCGGCGGCGCCCTCGGCCGGGTCGTCGAAGTACATGACCTTGACGATGCGCAGGTAGTAGTAAATGCCGATGATCGCGAACACGGCGCCGGTAATGGCGAGCCAAAGCGTACCGGGGACGGCGACCGCCTTGAGCACGAGCAGCTTGCCGAAGAAGCCGAACAACGGCGGCACGCCGGCCAGCGAGAACATGGTCAATGCCATGAGGAACGCGTACCACGGCGCGCGCTGTCCGAGGCCCTTGTAGTCCTCGATTTCTTCCGCCTCGAAGCCGGCGCGGGACAACAACAGGATGAGGCCGAAGGCCACGGCAGCGGTCAGCGCGTAGCTGATCGCATAGAACATCGCGGCCGCATAGCCTTCCGGCTGGCCGTTGACGAGGCCGAGGAACAGGAAGCCCACGTGCGAGATCGTCGAATAGGCCAGCATGCGTTTGAGATTGCTCTGCATGATCGCCGCGATGTTGCCGATCGCGAGCGACAGCACCGCCAGAACGGCGAGCATGAGCTGCCAGTGGCCGCCGACGCCGTCGAGGCCGGATTCGAGCAGGCGATACGCCATGCCGAACGCGGCCAGTTTCGGTGCCGAACCGATGAACGCGGTGACCGCGGTCGGCGCGCCCTGGTAGACGTCGGGCAGCCACATGTGGAACGGCGCCGCGCCGAACTTGAAGGCAAGGCCGACGACGACGAAGACCACGCCGAACAGCAGCAGGCCGCGCTGCGTGCCTTCGGCAGCCGCCTTGTGGATCGTGGCCAGATCGAGCGAACCGGACGCGCCGTAGATCATCGACATGCCGTAGAGCAGCATGCCCGAGGCCAGTGCGCCGAGGACGAAATACTTCATGGCCGCTTCGGAGGACAACGGCGAATCGCGGTTCAGCGCAACCAGTGCGTAGGACGACAGCGCGAGCAGTTCGAGGCCGAGGTAGACCATGACCAGGTTGCCTGCGGAGATCAGCAGCATCATGCCGAGCACGGCGAACAGGCAGAGCACGTAGTACTCGCCGACGAACAGACCGCGATCGCGCAGGTAGGGCCGCGCATAGACGAAGACCAGCGCGCTCGTCAGCAGCACGAACACCTTGAGTATGCTGGCGATGCCGTCGCGCACGAACATGCCGCCGAACGCGGTGGGTGTGCCGAAATGCTGCAGCACGAGCCAGCCGGTCACGGCCAGCGCGACGATGGACAGGTAGTGAGTGACGCTGCGCTGCGATGGCTTCAGGAACAGGTCGAGCAGCAGCAGTGCGCAGATCGCTACGGTCAGGAAGGACTCGGGCAGCAGGGTGAGGATGTCGTTGAGGCTGATCATGGTCGGTCCTTCACGCGCCCTTGCTGATGACGATGTGCTTCACGAGCTCGGCGATCGGCGCATCCATGAGATTGCCCAGCGGCTGCGGCCACAGGCCGAACAGCAGCACCGCCACGGCCAGCGTCGCCAGCACGAAGGTCTCGCGCGCATCCATATCCTTAAGCTGGGCGACCTTGTCGTTGGCGACCTCGCCGAAGATCACGCGCTTGACCAGCCACAAGGTGTAAGCCGCGCCGATGATGAGCGTGAACGCCGCCAGCGCACCGACCAGCGGGTTGTGCTGGAACGCGGCGAGGATGACCCAGAATTCGCCGACGAAGCCGCTGGTGCCGGGCAACCCGCAGTTGGCCATCGCGAACAGTACGAAGAAGGTCGCGAAGCGGGGCATCGTATTCACCACGCCGCCGTAGTCGCGGATCATGCGCGTATGCAGACGGTCGTAGAGCACGCCGACGCTCGCGAACATCGCACCGGAGATGAAGCCGTGCGAAATCATCTGCACCATCGCGCCCTGGATGCCGATCGCCGCGCCGTTCGCGTTGCCGCCGCGCGCCAGCGCGAGCGAGATGAAGATGCCGAGCGTGACGAAGCCCATGTGCGCGATCGACGAATACGCGATCAGCTTCTTCATGTCTTCCTGCACCAGCGCGACATAGCCGACGTAGACCACGGCGATCAGCGACATCGCGATCACGACCCAGGCGTATTCAGTGCTCGCGTCGGGCACGATGGGCAGCGAGAAGCGGATGAAGCCGTAGCCGCCGATCTTCAGCATGATCGCGGCCAGCACGACGGAACCGCCGGTCGGCGCCTCGACGTGGGCGTCCGGCAACCAGGTATGCACCGGCCACATCGGCACCTTGACCGCGAACGCGATGAGGAAAGCGAAGAACAGCCAGGCCTGTTCCTGCGCCGACAGGCTGACCTGCGCCAGCTCCGCCAGCTCGAACGTGCCGGTCTTGAAATACAGGTACAGCAGTCCGATCAGCATGAAGATCGAACCGAAGAAGGTGTAGATGAAGAACTTCAGGGTCGCATAGACGCGACGCGCGCCGCCCCAGACGCCGATGAGGATGAACATCGGGATCAGCATGCCTTCGAAGAAGACATAGAACAGCAGCGCATCGAGCGCGCAGAACACGCCGACCATGAGGCCTTCGAGCACGAGCATGGCGGCCATGTACTGGCTGACCTTCTCGTCGACCGAACCCCAGCCGAGGACGATCACGAGCACGCTCGTGAACGTGGTCAGCAGCACCAGCGCGACCGAGATGCCGTCGACGCCGAGGTGGTAGCGCACGTTCAGCGCTTCGATCCAGAGCACGTTTTCCTGCAGATACATGTTCTTCAGCAGGCCCAGGTCCGGCGCGCTGCGCGCGAGCGCGTCGGCCACGGCGTGGTTGAAGCCCGACAGCATCGCGAGACTGACGACGAACGTGAGCACCGCGACGCCGAGCGCGATCGCGCGCGCCGCGCCGGGGCGCTTGTCGCCGGCCAGCAACACCGGGATCGCACCGAGTATGGGCAGCCATATCAGCAGGCTAAGCAAGGGCCAGTTCGCAAACATTGTCATTATTCCCTTGTGCGCCTACTCAGCGTGCCAACCACAGACCGGCCAGCAGCACGATCAGCCCCAGAATCATGGCGAAGGCGTAGTGATACAGATAGCCCGACTGCACGCGGCGCACGCGGGCCGCGATGCCGCGCACCAGCGCCGCCGAGCCGTTGACGATGCCGTCGTCGATCACCGCGACGTCGCCGCCGCGCCACAGGCCGCGGCCGAGCTTGAGACCGCCGCGCGCGAACACCGCGAAATACAGATCGTCGATGCCGTACTTGTTCTGCAGCAGGCGATAGAGCGGCGCGAACATCGTGGCCGCGCGGTCCGCGACCGAGCGGTTGAACATGTAGACGTACGTGGCCACGGCGAAGCCGGCCAGCGCGAGCCAGAACGGCGGCGCCATCAGACCATGCAGCACCATCGCCCACGGTCCGTGCCATTCGTGCGCGAGTTCTGCCAGCGGACCGCCTTCTTTCACCACGATCGCGCCGGCGAAGTAGTCGCCGAACAGCATCGGTCCGATCGTGAGCCAGCCGATGATCGCCGACGGGATCGCGAGCAGGATCAGCGGCAGGGTGACGACCCAGGGCGACTCGTGCGGTGCGTGTTCCAGATGACCCGGCGCGTGATGGCCGTGGTCGTCGGCATGGTCGTCCGCATGCTCGGCGCGCGCGTGATTGGCGTGATCGCCGTGGCCGTGCGCAGGGTCCTTGTGCTCGACGACGAAGCGTTCCTTGCCGTGGTAGGTCAGATAGATCAGGCGGAAGCTGTACAACGCCGTGACAAACACGCCGATCAGCACGCAGAAATACGCGTAACCCGAGCCGAAGCGATGCGATTCGTGCACCGCCTCGATGATGGCGTCCTTGGAGAAGAAGCCGGAAAAACCCGGGAAGCCGGTCAGCGCGAGCGTGCCGATCCAGCCCGTGATGAAGGTGATCGGCATGTATTTCTTGAGGCCGCCCATGTAGCGCACGTCCTGCTCATGGTGCATGGCCATGATGACCGAGCCGGCGCCGAGGAACAGCAGCGCCTTGAAGAACGCGTGGGTCATCAGATGAAAGATCGCCGCGGAATACGCCGATACGCCGAGCGCAACGGTCATGTAGCCCAGCTGCGACAGCGTCGAATACGCGACCACGCGCTTGACGTCGTTCTGCACGATGCCGATCAGGCCGGTGAACAGCGCCGTCGTCGCACCGATGATCATGACGAAGGACAGCGCCGTTTCCGACAGCTCGTACAGCGGCGACATGCGCGCAACCATGAAGATGCCGGCGGTGACCATCGTCGCCGCATGGATCAGCGCCGAGATCGGCGTCGGGCCTTCCATCGAGTCGGGCAGCCAGACGTGCAGCGGCACCTGCGCCGACTTGCCCATCGCGCCGATGAACAGCAGCACGCCGATCACGGTCGCGGCTTCCCACGGATGTCCGGCAAGCACTTCGAGCGTCTTGCCGGGCAGTACCGCGTCAGCGGACTTGAACACGACGGCGTAGTCGAGCGAACCAAACCAGAACAACACCGCGGCGATGCCGAGCAGGAAGCCGAAGTCGCCGACGCGGTTGACCAGGAACGCCTTCATGTTGGCGAAGATCGCCGTCGGCCGCTTGAACCAGAAGCCGATCAGCAGGTACGAGACCAGGCCGACCGCTTCCCAGCCGAAGAACAGCTGCATGAAGTTGTTGCTCATGACGAGCATGAGCATCGAGAACGTGAACAGCGAGATGTAGCTGAAGAAGCGCTGGTAGCCGGGATCTTCGTGCATGTAGCCGATGGTGTAGATGTGCACCAGCAGCGACACCGAAGTGACCACGACCATCATGACCGCGGTCAGACGGTCGACGAGAAAACCGACGTGCGCGCTCAGCGGACCGATTTCGAACCAGGTGTACAGGTTCTCGTTGAATACGCCCCAGCCGCCGGTGGACTCCTGGTAGAGCACATAGCACGACAGCAGGAACGACACCGCTACGCCGGCGATGGTGACGGTATGCGCGCCGGCGCGGCCGACCTGCCGGCCGAACAGGCCGGCGACGATGGCGCCGAACAGCGGCGCGAGCGCGATGACGAGGAGAATCAGCTTGGGCGTGATCATCTTCCGCTTATCCCTTCATCGAATCGATTTCGGCCACGTTGATGGTGGCTCGGTTGCGGAACAGCACGACCAGGATGGCCAGGCCGATCGCGGATTCCGCCGCGGCGACCGTCAGAATGAAGAACACGAAGACCTGTCCCGCCGGATCGCCCAGATAACGGCTGAAGGCGACGAAGTTCATGTTCACCGCGAGCAGCATCAGTTCGATCGCCATCAGCAGCACGATGACGTTCTTGCGGTTGATGAAGATGCCGGCGACCGAGATGCAGAACAGGATCGTGCCGAGCACGATGAAATGCGCGAGTGAGATCATGCGGCGTCTCCGCTCTTCGGACCTTCGCTGGCCATTTTCACCACGCGCAGGCGTTCGTTGCGCTGCACCAGCACCTGCTCGCTCGGCTTCTGCGTGCGCACGCCGCTGCGCTTGCGCAGGGTCAGCGTGACCGCGGCAATCAGCGCAACGGTGAGGATCAACGCGGCGATCTCGAACGGCAGCAGGAACTGCGTGAACAGCGCCTTGCCGAGCCAGGCGGTATTGCCGCCGGCGGCGATCGCTGGGTTCTCCGGCAGCGGCACTGCCTGCAGGGACTTCAGGCCGATCAGGCTCAGCATCTCCACGAGCATGATGACCGCGACGATCACGCCGACCGGCAGGAAGCGGATGAAGCCTTCGCGCATCGATTCGGGCTTGATGTCGAGCATCATGACCACGAACAGGAACAGCACCATCACGGCGCCGACATAGACCACGATCAGGGCGAGTCCGAGGAACTCGGCTTCCATGAGGATCCAGATGCCGGCCGCGGTGAAGAAGGTCAGCACGAGGCTCAGCGCCGCGTGCACGGAATTCTTCAGCGTGATCACGGCCAGGGCCGAAGCGACCAGCACCGCGGCGAAGGCATAGAACAGTATCTGCGTCATCGGGCGTTCTCCTGCGCGCTCAGCGGTAAGCCGCGTCTTGTGCGCGTGCGGCCGCGATCTCGGCCTCGTAGCGGTCGCCCAGGGCCAGGAGTTTTTCCTTGGTCAGGATGTTCTCGCCGCGTTTTTCAAAGTGGTACTCGTGGATATCGGTCTCCACGATCGAATCGACCGGACAGGACTCCTCGCAGAAGCCGCAGAAGATGCACTTGAACAGGTCGATCTCGTAGCGCGTCGTGCGGCGCTGGCCGTCGCTGGCACGCGGCGCCGCGTCGATCGTGATGGCCAGGGCCGGGCATACCGCCTCGCACAGCTTGCACGCGATGCAGCGCTCTTCGCCGTTGGGATAACGGCGCAGCGCATGCAGGCCGCGGAAGCGGTTGGACTTGGGAATCTTTTCCATCGGGTACTGCATCGTGTATTTCGGCTTGACGAAATACTTGCCGGTAACCCACAGGCCCTGCAGCAGTTCCAGCAGGAACAGGCTCTTGACGTAGTTGAGGACGCGATTCACGGGGTGACTCCCGGGCCGATGGTCACACCGCCGAAATAGGCGAGGCAGCCGGCGACGAAGGTCCAGGCGATGGTGATCGGGATGAACACCTTCCAGCCCAGGCGCATGATCTGGTCGTAGCGGTAGCGCGGGAACGTCGCGCGGAACCACAGGAAGAAAAAGGCCATCAGGAAGGCCTTCGCGAACAGCCACCACCAACCCGGCGCCGACAGGATGCCCAGTCCCCAGCCCTGCAGCGGCGACAGCCAGCCGCCGAGGAACAGGATCGAGGCCAGGAACGCGACCAGGATCATGTTGGCGTATTCGGCCAGGAAGAAGATCGCGAAGGCCGAGCCCGAGTATTCGACGTGGAAGCCGGCGACGATTTCCGATTCGCCCTCGGCCACATCGAACGGCGCGCGGTTGGTTTCCGCCACGCCGGAGATGAAATAGATCACGAACATCGGCAGCAACGGCAGCCAGAACCACTCCAGGAAACCCTTGCTGCCGGCCTGCGCGTTCACGATGTCAGACAGATTGAGGCTGCCGCAGAGGATCAGCACGCTGACCAGCGCCATGCCCATCGCGATCTCGTAAGACACGACCTGCGCGGCCGAGCGCATCGCGCCGAGGAAGGCGTACTTCGAGTTCGACGCCCAACCCGCGAGCAGGATGCCGTAAACGCCGAGCGAGGTCATCGCGAGCAGGTACAGCAGGCCCGCGTTCGCATTCGACCAGGCCAGCCTGTCGCCGATTGGCACGACCGCCCACGCGGCCATCGCCGGCGCGAGCGCGAGCAGCGGCGCGAGGTAGAACAGGAAGGTGCTGGCCTTCTCGGGGACGGTGATTTCCTTGAACAGCAGCTTGAACACGTCGGCGAAAGCCTGCGCGAGTCCGAGCGGACCGATCTGGTTCGGTCCCAGGCGGACGTGCATCCAGCCGATGACCTTGCGTTCCCACCAGACGTACATCGCCACCGAGATGATCAGCGGGATCATCGGCAGCAGGATCAGCCCGATAAAGGTCGACAGCGTCGGCCACTGGACGACGAAGTTGTTGAGCAGCGCGATCAGGGAGTCCATGCGCTTATGCCTTGCTGATGCTGAGTTCGGCGCCGTAGGCCGGCAGCGCTGCGGTCTCGCCGTAGGCCGCCTCGATCCAGGCGCCGCCGCGCGGCACGCCGGGGCTGAGCACGACCGGCAAGGTCGCGGTGCCGGCGGCGCCGGTGACCTTGACCATGCTGCCGTCGTCGATGCCGAGGCCGGCCGCGTCCTGCGGATTCAGGCCGAGCCCTGCCCCGCTGTTGAGCGGATGCGCCTGCAGCGCCGTCGCGCGGCGCACCACGGCGTCGCTGCGGTAGATCGGCACGGTCGCGATGCGTACGAGCCCCTTGGCTTCCTGGCGGCTGGCCACCTTGGCCTGTATTTGCGGCGCGATCGTCGCGGTCTTCGCTGCCAGCGTGGCGCGCAGTTCGGCCACCTCGGTGAAGTCGAAACCCGCGACGGCGAGCTTGCCGCCGAGCGCGCGCAGCACTTTCCAGCCGGGACGTGCTTCGCCCGGCGGCTTGGCACCGGCCGCGATGGTCTGGCTGATGCCATTGAGGTTGACGAGCGTCGCGTCGGTTTCCGGCAGCGCCGCGATCGGCAGGATCACGGTCGCGACCGCCTTGAGCGCATCGCTCGCGAACGCGCTGAACGCGATCACGACGTCGGCCTTGGCGAGCGAGGTCATGGCCAGGCCGCCGTCGCCGAAATCGTACGGCGGCTCGGCGCCGTAGAGCACATAACCCTTGCGCGGCAGCGCGAGCATGGTGCGCGCATCGAGTCCGCCGCTGGCCGGCACGACGCCGTTGCGGCTCAGGCCCAGCGAGTTCGCGCCGAGCGGCACTTCGTTGTAGCCCGCGTCCGTCGCGAGCGCGACGAAGCGTGCGCAGGCGCGCAGCAGCGACGCCTGCGGATGCATCGCGGCGGCCTCGCCGAAGATGATCACCGCGGCGCTGGCGTCCTTGAGCGACGCGGCCAGCGCGCGCGCGGCATCGTCGGTGGTCGCCGAAGCGAGCAGCGCGGCGAGTTCCGGCGGCGCTTCGGCGCCGAGGTCGAGTGCGGCCCTGGCGAGCTTCACGGCTTCGTCGGCGAGCGCCGCCGGCGCGGCGATCAGCTTGCTCGCGAGGTCATAGTTCAGATCGAAGTCGATTGGATTCAGCGCATGCACGCGGGCGCCGCGCCGGGCAGCCTTGCGCACGCGATGGTTCACGAGCGGCAGTTCGTGACGCAGGTTGGATCCGAGCAGCAGTACCGCGCCGGCCTTCTCGATCTCGGCCACCGGCGTGGCGAAGCCGAAGCCCGCCGCCGCATCGGTGAAATCGAGCTGGCGCAGGCGGTGGTCGACGTGCTTGGAACCCAGCCCGCGCACGAGTTCGGCGACGAGGTGCCCTTCCTCGTTCGATGTTGCCGGATGCACCAGTGCACCGAGGTCGTCGCCGCGCACGCTCTTGAGCTTTTCGGCGGCCAGATTCAGCGCTTCGTCCCAGCCGACGGCGGTCCATTCGCCGTTCTTCTTCACGAGCGGCTGGGTCGCGCGATCGGCCGCGTAGAGACCCTCGTGGCTGTAGCGGTCGCGATCGGACAGCCAGCACTCGTTGATTGCTTCGTTGTCGCGCGGCACATGACGCAGCACGTCGCCGCGACGCGTATGCAGCCAGATGTTGGAACCCTGCGCGTCGTGATAGCCGACGCTCTCGCGCGCGATCAGTTCCCAGGCGCGCGCCTGGAAGCGGAACGGCTTGTTCGTCAACGCGCCTACCGGGCAGACATCGATGATGTTGCCGCCGATCTCGCTCTCGATCGTCTTGCCGACGTAGGTGCCGATTTCCAGGTTTTCGCCGCGGCTCATGCCGCCGAGCTCGTACGTGCCGGCGACTTCGCTGACGAAACGCACGCAGCGCGTGCACTGGATGCAGCGCGTCATCTCGGTCGCGATCAGCGGGCCGATGTCCTCGTCCGCGACGGCGCGCTTGCGCTCGACGAAACGGCTGACCGAGCGGCCGTAGCCCATCGACAGATCCTGCAGTTCGCACTCGCCGCCCTGGTCGCAGATCGGGCAATCCAGCGGGTGGTTGATGAGCAGGAATTCCATCACGTTGCGCTGCGAGCTCAACGCCTTCTGCGAGCGCGTCAGCACTTTCATGCCTTCCATGACGGGCGTCGCGCAGGCCGGCATCGGCTTGGGCGATTTTTCCACTTCGACGAGGCACATGCGGCAGTTCGCCGCGATCGTGAGTTTGTCGTGGTAGCAGAAGCGCGGGATCGGCACGCCGGCCTTGTCGGCGGCGTGGATGATCATCGAGCCTTTCGGCGCGGTCATGGCCTTGCCGTCGATCTCGATATTGACGTGATCGAGCGGCGTGGTCGGAGTTGCGGGCTGGGCGCTCATGCGTCGTTCGTCCTCACGCGGCCTTGCCGAGCTGGTCGTCGACGAGCGAGCGCTTGTTGACGATGAAATATTCGAATTCGTGCCAGAAGTGCCGCAGCATGCCCTGTACCGGCCAGGCCGCGGCTTCGCCGAACGCGCAGATGGTATGACCTTCGATCTGGCCGGCCGCCTGCTTGAGCATGGCCAGATCGCTGAGCTGTGCCTTGCCCTCGACGATGCGCGTGAGCATGCGGTACATCCAGCCCGTGCCTTCGCGGCAGGGTGTGCACTGGCCGCAGGATTCGGCGTAGTAGAAGCGGCTGATGCGCTGGCAGGCGCGCACCATGCAGGTCGAATCGTCCATGACGATGACGGCGCCCGAACCGAGACCGGAGCCGGCCTTCTGGATCGAGTCGTAGTCCATGGTGCATTCGAGCATGGTGGCCGCCGGCAATACCGGCATCGACGAACCACCCGGAATCACCGCTTTGAGCTGGCGGCCGTTGCGGATGCCGCCGGCGAGTTGCAGCAGATCCTTGAACGGCGTGCCGAGGCGGATTTCGTAGTTGCCCGGCCTGGCCACATGCCCGGAGACGGAAAATATCTTCGGACCGCCGTTGTTCGGCTTGCCGAGATTCAAAAACCAGTCCGCGCCGTTGCGCAGGATAGCCGGCACCGAGGCATAGGTCTCGGTGTTGTTGATCGTGGTCGGCCGGCCGTACAGACCGAAACCGGCCGGAAACGGCGGCTTGAAGCGCGGCTGGCCTTTCTTGCCTTCGAGCGACTCCATCAGCGCGGTTTCCTCGCCGCAGATGTAGGCACCGGCGCCGAGCGCGGTATGGATGTCCACGTCGATGCCCGAGCCCTGGATGTTCTTGCCGAGCAGGCCCGCGGCATACGCTTCTTTCAGCGCTTCTTCGAAGTTCTCGAACGGCTCGTGGTGGAATTCGCCGCGCAGGTAGTTGTAGGCGACCGTCGAACCGGTGCAATAGCAGGCGATGGCCAGGCCTTCGACGACCGAGTGCGGATTGAAGCGCAGGATGTCGCGGTCCTTGCACGTACCCGGTTCGGACTCGTCCGAATTGCAAAGAATGTACTTCTGGCCCGGCGCCGTGCGCGGCATGAACGACCATTTAAGTCCGGTCGGGAAACCCGCGCCGCCGCGGCCGCGCAGCGAGGATTTCTTGATTTCATCGATCAGCATCGCGGGATCCGGTTTTTCGGCCAGGATCTTCTTCCAGGCCTGATAGCCGTCCACGCTGAGATAATTGTCGAACGCCCAGGGCTTGTCGAAATGCAGCGTCGTATAGACGACCTGGTGTTCCTGCGGAGCGGGGCCGACCGGGCCAGTGGAATGCGATGCCATGTCGTGCCTCATTTCAGGCCGTCGAGAATCTGGTCCACCTTCTCGGTGGTCAGGTTCTCGTGGTAGTGGCCGTTGACGACCATCATCGGCGCGCCACAGCAGGCGGCGAGGCATTCTTCCTCGCGCTTGAGGTAGATGCGGCCGTCGCCGGTGGATTCGCCGAGCTTGACGCCGAGCTTGTTCTCGCAATAGCGCACGACGTCTTCGGCGCCGTTGAGCCAGCACGAGATGTTGGTGCAGATCGCGACGTTGTTGCGGCCGACCGGCGAGGTCTCGAACATCGAATAGAACGTGGCAACCTCATAAGCCCAGACACTGGGCAGATCGAGATACTTCGCCACGGCCGTGGTCAGCTCGTCGGTCAGATAGCCGCCCTGCTGCTCCTGTGCGGCCATGAGCCCCTGGATCAGCGCCGAGCGCTTGCGATCCGGCGGGAACTTCGACACCCAGTGGTCGATGTGGTCGCGCGTCTTGTCGGTCAGCGCGACCAGCGGGTCGACGTCTTTGACCAGGTTGTAGGTGCCAGTGGCTTTCATGATGTGCTCCGGGCGCTCAGCGGTCGATTTCGCCGAACACGACGTCGTAGGTGCCGATCATCGCAACGACGTCGGGCAGCATGTGGCCGCGCACGATCTCGTCCATCGACGACAGGTGGGCAAAGCCGGGCGCGCGCACTTTCAGGCGGAACGGCTTGTTCGCACCGTCGGACACGAGATAGATGCCGAACTCGCCCTTCGGCGCCTCGACCGCGCTGTAGGTCTCGCCGAGCGGCACGCAATAGCCTTCGGTGAACAGTTTGAAGTGATGGATCAGCGCTTCCATGTCGTCCTTCATCTCCTCGCGGGACGGCGGAGCGACCTTGAAGTTCTCGATCATGACCGGGCCGGGATTGGCCCGCAGCCACTTCACGCACTGTTCGATGATGCGATTGGACTGGCGCATTTCCTCGACGCGCACGAGATAGCGGTCGTAGCAGTCGCCCTTGGTGCCCAGCGGAATATCGAAATCCACATTGGCATAAGCGGCATAGGGCTGTTTCCTGCGCAGATCCCAGGCGATACCCGAACCGCGCAGCATCGGACCGGACATGCCCCAGGCGAACGCCTGTTCCGGCGTCACCACGCCGATACCGACGGTGCGCTGCTTCCAGATGCTGTTGTCGGTCAGCAGCGTTTCGTATTCGTCGACCTTGCCGTAGAAGTCCTTGCAGAAGGCCTCGAGGAAATCGAGCATCGAACCTTCGCGCCATTCGTTCATGCGCTTGAGATCGCCGCCCTTGTGCCAGCGCGATTCCTTGTACTGCGGCATGCGGTCCGGCAGGTCGCGGAACACGCCGCCGGGGCGGTAATACGTCGCGTGCATGCGCGCGCCGGAAACCGCCTCGTAGCAGTCCATCAGTTCCTCGCGCTCGCGAAACGCGTACAGGAACACAGCCATCGCGCCGAGATCGAGCGCGTTCGAACCGATCCACATCAGATGATTGAGGATGCGCGTGATCTCGTCGAACATCGTGCGGATGTACTGCGCACGGATCGGCGCTTCGACGCCGACGAGCTTTTCGATCGCACGCACGTAGGCGTGCTCGTTGCACATCATCGAGACGTAGTCGAGCCGGTCCATGTAACCGATGGACTGGTTGAACGGCTTGGATTCGGCCAGCTTCTCGGTACCGCGATGGAGCAGGCCGATATGCGGATCGGCGCGCATGATGGTTTCGCCGTCCATCTCCAGCACCAGGCGCAGCACGCCGTGCGCGGCCGGATGCTGCGGGCCGAAATTGATCGTGTAGTTGCGGATTTCCTGCATGGCTTACTTCCCCGCTGCCGCGGTGGCGGCGGCTTCGGCCTGAGCCGTGTCGTAGCGCGAATCGTCGCGGATCACGCGCGGCACGAGCACGCGCGGATCGATGCTGACGGGCTCGTAGATCACGCGCTGCTTCTCCGCGTCGTAGCGCACTTCGACGTTGCCGATCAGCGGGAAGTCCTTGCGGAACGGATGGCCGACGAAACCGTAGTCGGTGAGGATCCGGCGCAGGTCCGGATGACCTTCGAATACGATGCCGTAGAGATCGAATGCCTCGCGCTCGAACCAGTTCACGCCCGGATGCAGGGTGGTGAGCGAGGGCATGATCGGCAGCGCGTCGTCGAGGCAGAAACCTCTGAGGCGCAGGCGTCGGTTGTGCGTGACCGACAGCAGATGGGCAACGACGGCGTAGCGCTTCAGGTTCTCGGTAACGCGCGGGCGTTCGGCCCAGCCGAAGCGGCCCGGGCCCTGCCCTTCGACGCCACGCGAGAAACCCTGGCTCGACACATCGGTGGTATCCCACTCGGTCTGACCGTAGCTCAGATAGTCGACGCCGCAGACGTCGACAACCTGTTCGAAGCGGAATTCGGCCTCGTCGCGCAAGGCCTGCGCGACCGCGAGCCAGTTCTGCGGCAGCACTTCCAGCGTGGTTTCGCCGCGCCACTCGGTGGCGGCAACGACATTGGCGCCGAAGCGCGCGGTAAGGCGCTGCGCCAGCGTGGTAGGCAGGTTGTCGCTCATGCGGGGATTCCGTTAGCGCGCGATGGTGTTGGTGCGGCGAATCTTTTTCTGCAACTGCAAGATGCCGTAGATCAGCGCTTCCGCGGTCGGCGGACAGCCGGGCACGTAGATGTCGACCGGCACGATGCGATCACAGCCGCGCACCACCGCATAGGAATAGTGATAGTAGCCGCCGCCGTTGGCGCAGCTTCCCATCGAGATCACCCACTTCGGATCGGGCATCTGGTCGTAGACCTTGCGCAACGCCGGCGCCATCTTGTTGACCAGGGTCCCGGCGACGATCATCACATCGGACTGGCGCGGGCTGGGACGGAACACGACGCCGTAGCGGTCCAGGTCCAGGCGCGAAGCGCCGGCATGCATCATCTCGACGGCGCAGCAGGCCAGGCCAAACGTCATCGGCCACATCGAGCCGGTGCGTGCCCAGTTGATCAGCGCGTCGGCCGTGGTGACCGCGTAGCCACGCTCGATCAGCGGGTTGTCGCCGTCGGGCCGCAGGATATCGTCGACGGTGGAGAGCGGAACCGGATTGTGCATGATCCGGCTGAGGCTGTCGGTCATTCCCATTCCAGCGCTCCCTTCTTCCAGACGTAGACGAAGCCGACGACGAGCAGGGCCAGGAACAGACCCATTTCGATCAACGCGACGAGGCCGATCTGCTTGAAGACGACCGCCCAGGGAAACAGGAAGGCGATTTCCAGATCGAAAATGATGAACAGGATGGCGATCAGGTAATAGCGCACGTCGAATTTCATGCGCGCGTCTTCGAAGGCTTCGAAGCCGCATTCGTACGCGGATCGCTTTCGCGCGTCGGGAGTCTTGGGCCCCAGGACGGTGCCTACCGCCAGCAAAGCCAGCCCGAGTAGGGTAGCGGCGACGAGAAAAAGCAGGATGGGCCAATATTCGGCAAGCACGAGTCCGTGAACCTCCGCACCGGTAAACGATGCATCAGCGGCCGCGCGCAGTGTGCTGAATCCCGCACGACCGTAACTAGATTGGTGCCCAAAGGGGGACTCGAACCCCCACGACCTAAGTCGCTACCACCTCAAGGTAGTGCGTCTACCAATTCCGCCATCTGGGCAATGTGTTCCAACTAGTTCTTCTTCGACTCGTCCGCCTTGGCTTCGGTCTTGTCGTCGCTCTTGGGAGCGGCGGCAGGAGTAGCGGGCTGGGGCACCGCGGGTACTTCGGTAGCTGCCGAGACCGGTACCGACGCCTGCGGTACATCGCCGGCCGGCGGTGCAGCGTCAGGAGTCTTCGCGGGAGCGGCAGGCACTTCGGTACCGGACATGAGACCCAGATCGGTTTGCGGCTTGGGAGCCATGCCACCGCCAAGGTACATGCCCATGCCCAGACTGAGCAGGAAGAACAAACCGGCCAGAACCGCAGTAGCCCGCGACAGGAAGTTCGACGATCCGCGCGCGCCGAACACCGTAGCCGACGCACCCGAGCCGAAGCCCGAACCCGCATCTGCACCGGCGCCGCGCTGCAGCAGAATCAGCGCCACCATCGCTACTGCGATCAAGATATAGAACACGTTGAAGATCGTAAGCAGCATCTCGACTCAGCCTGGGCGCGCCTGAAGCGCCGCCTCACAAATCTTGAGGAAATCGGCCGCGACCAGAGAGGCGCCGCCGATCAATCCACCGTCCACATCTGCCTGAGCGAACAGCTCGACGGCGTTGGTCGGTTTGACACTACCGCCATAAAGTATGCGCAGCAAGTTGGCGAGTGTAGCATCGTGAATTGCGAATTGGCTACGGATAAACGCGTGTACGGCCTGAGCCTGTTCCGCGCTCGCCGTGCGTCCCGTACCAATGGCCCAGACCGGCTCGTAGGCGACCACTGCATCGGCAAAGGCCGCGATGCCGCAGGCCTGGATCACCGCTGCGATCTGCGCGCCGACGACGGCTTCGGTCTGACCGGCCTCGCGCTGTTGGAGCGTCTCGCCGACGCAGAGCACCGGGATCAGCCCCGCCGCCTGGGCCTGGCCGAACTTGGTCGCGACGCGCTCGTTGGATTCCGCGTGGTACTGGCGACGCTCGGAATGGCCGACCAGGGTATGGCGACAACCGATGTCGCGAGCCATGGCCGCGGCGATCTCGCCGGTATAGGCGCCCTGCGCATGCTCGCTGACGTCCTGCACGCCGAACGCCATCGCCGTGCCGGCGTGAGCGGCAGCCAACCCGGCGACGTAGACCGACGGCGGGAACACGGCCACGTCGACCTCGGCCGGCAGCCCCGCAAGGATGGCGCGCACGAGCTCCGCCGCACTCGCGGCGCTGCCATGCATCTTCCAGTTCCCTGCTATCAGCTTGCGACGCATTCGTTCACTCCGCGAAGGGCGCGCAGGATAGCGATGCATCCGTGACGACGCAATGCGCCATTGCCAGTGACCTGGGTCTCGGGTTGAATCGCGCTTCTGCCCGCGGCCCTGCGCCGCCTTCGCGCAAGGAAACGCCATGTCCAACCCTGCCGCCCGTTGGGCGCTCGTCACCGGCGCCTCGGCCGGCATCGGCACGGCCTTCGCGCGTGAACTGGCTGCCCGCGGCCATGCGCTGGTCCTCACGGCGCGCCGCGAAGATCGGCTCGCCGCGCTGGCCGAGGAACTGCGCCAGCGCCATGCAGTCCGCGTGGAAACCATCAGCGCCGACCTGGCCGAAACCGATGCGAGCGAACGGCTCTGCGCCGACCTCGAAGCCCGCGGCATCGCCATCGACGTGCTGATCAACAATGCCGGCTACGGCGTCGCCGGCCACTATCCGTCGCAACCGTGGAAGGTTCATGCGGACTTCCTGCAGGTAATGGTGACCGCTCCCTGCGAGTTGGCCTATCGCCTGCTGCCGGGCATGCAGCAGCGCGGCTACGGCCGCATCGCCAATATCGCCTCGCTGGCCGGCCACGTACCCGGCTCCGCCGGCCACACTATGTATGCCGCCTCGAAAGCTTTCCTGATCAAGTTCTCGCAGTCGCTGGGGCTGGAGAATCGCGACCGCGGCGTGAAGGTCTGTGCGATCTGCCCCGGTTTCACCTGGTCGGAATTCCACGACGTCGTCGGCTCGCGCGAACAGGTGTCGCGCATGCCGAAATGGATGTGGATGACCGCCGAGGACGTCGCTCGCGAAGGCCTCGACGCGCTGGAGCGCGGCGAGATCGTGCATGTGACCGGCCGCGCCAACCGCGCGATCAAGGCGCTGGTCAAGCTTTTGCCGGACCGCTTCGCATTGAATCTGATCCAGCGCCGCTCGAAAGATTTCCGCGTGCAGGATCCGCATTGACGCGGCCAGCGGATGCCGCCGCGCACCCGGCGGCGAAAGCGGCGACGACGGCGTGGCACTGGCTGCTGCTGGCCGCGCTCGTCGTGCTGCAGAGCTGGGCCGCCGCCGGCATGGCCGGCACGCCGGACACGCTGCGCGACCTGTATTTCGCCCAGCAGCTCGCCGCCGGCCAGCAATGGCCGCTGGCCGGGCCGGTTATCTACAACACCCTGCATCTCGGGCCGGTCTGGTATTACGTGCTTGGCCTGGCCATGTGGCTGGTGCCGCATCCGCTGACCGTGCCGGTGCTGACGGCGGCGATCGCCGCACTGAAATATCCGCTTGCGTACGTGATCGGCCGCCGCTACGGCGGCGCGCGGCTGGGGCTGCTGTTCGCGCTCGCTTTTTTCGCGCCGGGCTGGTCATCCTTCATTCTGGCGGCGATGACGCATACCACGGTCGTGGAAAGCGCCATGCTGTTCGGCCTGTGGTGCGCGCTGTTCTACCGCGATCGGCCTGGACCGGCGCGCGCGCTGCTGCTCGGCCTCGGTGCCGCACTGATGTTCCACGCGCACCCGACCACGCTGCTGATCGGTACCTTGCTGGTCGTCTATGCGGTTGGCGCGGCCACGCGCTGGCCGGCGCGCGCGCGCGATCTGGCGCTGGTCGCCGCGGTCGGCCTGCTGAGCCTGCTGCCGATGCTGATCGAACAGATGCTCAACGGCTTCACGGACCTGGGCACGCTCGGCAGCTACGCCGGCCGCGACCCGGCCGTACCGACCGCCGCACGCCTTTCCGCGATGCTGCTGAGCGTGGCCGGCTATGGCGCAGAGTACACATTGCGCTATTGGCTGGAATTGCCGGATGCGGCGCGGCGCGCGCTGATGATCCTGCACCTGCTCGCGCTCGCGGCGTGCACGCTGCTGGCGCTGAGTTCACGCAGCCGCGAGCGCCGCCGCATCGCTGTGCTGATGCTGATCCTGCTGCCGCTGCAGTCGGCCTTCGTGCTCGCGTTGCGGCCGGTCACACCGTACTGGATGATTTTCGCGCACCTGCCGCTCTTGGCCGTGCTCGTGGCGCTGGGGCTCGAGCGACTCTGCGAACTCGGCCGCGCTGCGCGCGCGACCGTCGCCGCGCTGCTGCTCGTCTGGAGCGTGTGGTCGGTCGCGATCTACGTGTCGCTGTCGCATCCACCGGAAGAGGCCTACATCCCGGTCGCAGAACCCGGCCGGCATGGCCTCATGGATGTGATCCATCGCCTGACCAAAGGCGAGCGGCGCAATATCCTGCTGCTCGCCATGAACGACCGCTACGCGATCACCACGCCGCTGTGCGAACCGGTCACGCTGTACGCGCACTATGCGGAATTCATCGATCAGTCCCTCGGCGTCGGCCTGCTCGTGCGCTGCGGCCGCAAGGACCAGGTGCAGATCGGCGGTCCGCCGCAGGGCCGCGCGCTGATCGGCCTGCGCGACCATACCTGGGCCCTGATCGGCGCCGCGCCACAGCAACGCATCGCGCATCTGGGTTACAGCGCGATCGGCCAGGTGCTCCACGCGGGCCGGCCCTCGCCGCCGGCGGTTGCCGGCATGTTTCCGGCACATCCCGATCTGCCGGTCCAGCCGCAGAATTTCGTCGTGCGCGGCAAATCCGCGCCCGGCGAGTTCATCGTGGTATCGCATCGTGCGGCGTTTCACGAGCCGTTTGAAGTCGGACGCGCCAGCGCGGATGGAAAGCCGCTCGAGGCCGTCTACCGCGACCACATCACCGCGATCTTCCGCACGCCGCCGGATGCGGCTGCCGCAGTGCAATGGGAAATTCCGGTGCACGCGAGTCCGGATCACGTCGACGCGGTAAGCGTCGCCGACGCAGGAAACACGCGGGCCGCAAAACCCTAGCGGCGCCGCAGGCGCCACTGTGGATTCGTACCTTTTGCGTAGACGCTGTCCAGATGCCCGGCATGGCGGCCTGCCGGACGGCGCGATCGCGCCGCCGACGACGACGCAACGTCCTCAGGCCAGCTTGATCTCGCGCAGCCGTTCCATCAGGTATTCGTGCGACGTGATCGAGGTGCTGTAGCGGCTCGGATTGTCCGGCGTGATGCAGGAAGCCAGCGGGTCCAGCACCACATCCGGATTCGGGTGCAGGAAGAACGGCACGGAATAGCGCGGCTTGCGCGCGAGCTCGCCCGGCGGATTGACCACCCGATGCGTCGTCGACGGATAGACGTGGTTGGTCAGGCGCTGCAGCATGTCGCCGATGTTCACGACGATGGTGTCGGCGTCGGAAGTGAACGGCACCCAGTCGCCGGTGCGCGACTTCACTTCGAGGCCCGCCGCGCTCGCGCCGACCAGCAGCGTGATGAAATTGATGTCCTCATGCGCACCGGCGCGCACGTTGGGAATATCGGGCGCGGTGATCGGCGGGTAGTGGATCGGCCGCAGGATCGAATTGCCCTCGTCGGTCTTGTCCTCGAAGAAGTTCTCCGGCAGCTCGATGTGCAGGGCCAGTGCGCGCAGCACGCGCGTGCCGAGCTGGTCGAGCGCGTCATAAAGACCGTAACCGTAGTCGCGGAAGCCGTCGATTTCGGTCGGCCACAGATTCGGCGGCATCACGTCGGCGAAGCGCGAGTCGCGCGGGATCTCGCGGCCGATGTGCCAGAACTCCTTGAGGTCCGGGTATTTCGAATCCTTCGCCGTCTCCACGCCGAACGGCGTGTAGCCGCGCGCGCCGCCGCTGCCGGCCAGGTGGTACTGCATCTTGGTGTCCGCGGGCAGCGCGAAGAACTGGCGGAAGCGCTCGTAGGCGCCGTCGATCAGTTCCTTGCTGATGCCATGGCCGCGGATGCCGGCAAAGCCCCATTCGCGGTAGGCGGCGCCGAGCTCGGCGACGAACGCGTCGCGGTCGGTGTCGTAGCGGCGGATGTCCAGGGTGGGAATGACTGACATGAGGGAATTCCTGCGTAGTGGCCAGGACGGCGCGGACGCCGCTGCGGATGCGCCACCGCCGCGGCAGCGCGTAGGTATCTTTCGCGACCCGCGGCCGGCCGGATACCCGCCAGGATCAGACGAGTTCGCTGGCCGCGGATTCTACGGCGCGCGCAAGCCGGCCGGCCAGCGCATCGACCAGGGCCGCATCGGCCGCCTCGATCGTCACGCGCACCAGCGGTTCGGTGCCGGAGGCGCGCAACACCAGGCGGCCGCGGTTTTCCAGTTCGCGCTCGACCGCGGCGCGCTCGGTCAGCACCAGTGGATGGTCGAGCAGGCGGCCGGCATTCGCGACGCGCACGTTGCGCGTGATCTGCGGCAGGCGTTCCCAGCCGGCGCAGCAGACGGCAAGCGTCTCGCCGCGGCGCACCAGCACTTCGAGCACCTGCAGCGCGCTGACGATGCCGTCGCCGGTCGACGCGCTGTCCAGGCACAGGATATGGCCGGAGGTTTCGCCGCCGAGCACGCCGGCGGTTTCCTTGAGCAGGCGCATCACGTAGCGATCGCCGACCTTGGCGCGCAGAAACCCGATGCCGGCGGCGCCGAACGCGCGTTCGAGTCCGTAGTTGGTCATCAGCGTGCCGACGACCGGGCCGGTCAGGCGTCCGCTGCGCTGCCAGTCGCTGGCCAGCACGTAGAGGATGTCGTCGCCGTCGACGAGGCGACCCTGGTGGTCGACGAACTGCAGGCGATCGCCGTCGCCGTCGAAGGCGATGCCGAGGTCGGCGCCCTGCTCGACCACGGCACGCTGCAAGGCGGCCGGACTGGTCGAGCCGCAGTCGCGGTTGATGTTCAGGCCGTCGGGCTGGGTGCCGATGGTGGTGACGCGCGCACCGAGTTCCTCAAACAGCTTGGGCGCGACCTGGTACGTCGCGCCGTGGGCGCAGTCGATCACGAGCTTGAGTGAGCGCAGATTCAGATCGTGCGGGAAGGTGGAGTTGCAGAACTCGGCATAGCGCGTCGCCGCGTCATTAACGCGCGCGGCCTTGCCGATGTGCTCGGAGGCGACCGTCACGAACGGCGCGGCGAGTTCGTGTTCGATCGCCTCCTCGACCTCGTCGGCGAGTTTTTCGCCGGCGGCGGAAAAGAACTTGATGCCGTTGTCCTGGTGCGGATTGTGCGAGGCGCTGATCACGATGCCGGCGCTCGCGCGCAGGCTGCGCGTGAGATACGCGACGGCCGGCGTCGGCATGGGCCCGAGCAGACGCACATTGGCGCCGGCGGCGACGAGTCCGGCCTCGAGCGCGGACTCGAACATGTAGCCGGAAATGCGCGTGTCCTTGCCGATCACGACGGTCGCCTCGCCGTCGGATCCGGCCAATACCTTGCCCGCGGCACGACCCAGCTTGAGCATGAACTCGGCCGTGATCGGCCATTCACCCACCCGACCGCGAATGCCGTCGGTGCCGAAATAGCGCTTAAGCACGGGAATCGCTGAAAAGCTGGGAATGGAGGATCCGCAATGGAGAATCGGTAGAGCGGGTTCCCATCACTTTTCGATGTCCGCCTGCCCATGGCAATTGCATTGGGGGAATTTTCGAATCGAGGCGAAAGGGTTTTCCGATTCTCAATTCCCTATTCCCCACTCCCGCCACTTCAGTCCCCCATCTGCTTCTGGCGATGCTCCCAGCGTTCCTGGGCATCCAGACACAGAGTGGCGATCGGTCGAGCGTCGAGGCGGTCAATGCCGATATCCTCGTCGGTTTCTTCGCAGAAACCGTAGCGACCCTCTTCGATGCGCTTGAGCGCCTTGTCGATCTTCGAGATCAACTTGCGATAGCGATCGCGTGTGCGCAGTTCCAGCGAGTTTTCGGTTTCGCGCGTGGCACGCTCGGCCTCGTCGCCGACATCGCGCACTTCATCACGCAGGTTTTCGATGGTCTGCTTGGACTCCTCGACCAGATCCTCACGCCAGCTCTGCAGCTTGCGACGGAAATATTCGAGGTGACTCGGATTCATGTATTCCTCTTTCGAGGACGGACGGTAGCCGGCCGGCAGTTCGACAACCGTTGTGGCCGGCAGTGCGTAGCGGCCATCCTGCATTGTCACGCCCTTG
>JBBQZR010000065.1:0-34995 GCA_038207515.1 Lysobacterales bacterium
TCCCCCCCCTCCCCTGTCCCCCCCCCCCCCCACCCCCCGCGCCCCCCCCACCCCCACCACCCCCCCCCCCCCGCCCCCAACCCCCGCACCCCCCCGGTAAACAACCCCGAAGCTGGTCAAGACACCGGAATGTTCGGAAACTTATGGGTTGGCACACCAGGTTTGCGCCTCCGCGTCCCCTTGTCGCGGCCACCGGGAGTACGGCGTGCTGTCGAGATTCTTCCTGCTGCTGCTCAGTGCGTTCGGTGCCGTCTCGGCACTGCACGCGCAAACCGCGACGGAGCACGCCGACGCGATCGCCGCGCTGGGCAAGCGCTACGCGGAACAGCCGCAGTCGCACTACCTCGCCTATCTGCTCGCACGCTTCTGCGCTGAGGACGGTCTCGACGACGACGCGCTGCAGTGGCTCGCGCTGCTGCACAAGCGCGGCTGGGATCTCGGCGTGAATCCGCGCGATTTTCCCAGCCTGCAGGAGCGCGACGAATTCCGCGCGATCAAACTCAAACTGCAGCGCCAGCAGCAGCGGCGCGAGCGTGGCCAGCGCGCGCTACTCGTCAACGTGCCCGGGCTCGTTCCCGAGGGACTGGCCTACGACGCGAAGCGCGATCGATTTCTCATAGGCGCGCTCAATGCGGCGCGCATCCATGCCGTCGACCGGCAGGGCCGCGTCGCACCGTTCTGGTCGGTGGACGAGGCTGTCGTCGTGCTCGGCATGGCCGTCTCCGCCGACGGCAACTCGCTGTTCGCGGCGGTGAACCCGACGACGCGCCAGCGCGAAGCCGGCACGGCCAAGCCCTTCGTGGTCCGCATCGCACTGGACGACGGCCGGGAACTCGCGCGCCTGCCCGCACCGGAAGCGGTGTTCCTCAATGATCTGTGCCTGATGCGCGACGGCCGCGTGTTCGCGAGCGACAGCGACCAGAGCCGGATCTTCCGCGCGAAGGCGCAGGACACCGCCTTGAGCCTGTGGCAGGAACCCGGCCATGCGATCGCCGCGAACGGCATGGCCTGCGACGACGAGCACGACGCGATCTTCGTGGCCGTCTACAACGGCATCAGCCGCATCGAAGCGCGCAACGGCCAGGCCCAGCTACTGCAAGGCCCCAGCGGCAGCGCCATCGGCGGCAACGATGGGCTGTACCTGCACGACAGTCACCTGATCGGCGTGCAGAATGGCTTTGGCGCCGGCCGCGTCGTGCGCGCGCGACTGTCGGCCGACGGCCGCCAGATCACGCGCGTCGAGACGCTGGAATCGGCCATCGTCGACCTCAACGAACCGACTACCGGCGCCGTCGCGCCCGACGGCTTCGTCTACATCGCCAACAGCCAGATCTGGAAATGGGACGACAAGGCCGAAGCGCTGCGCGACGGCGTGAAGCTCGCGCCGATCATGCTGCGGGAGGTCCCGCTGTAGCGGGACCTCCGGGAATGGGGAGTCGGGAATGGGGAATCGTTCAAGCGGAGTTCCGCACGCTGAGCCGGCTTTGCCATTCCCCCATTCCCGCCCCGCTACGGCGAAATTTCACGACCGGTAGTAGGTCGTGGGGAATCGGGAGACAGGAATGGGAAAGCCGGCATCGCTGAACTTGCCAGCTCTGCTCGAACGATTCCCCATTCCCGACTCCCCATTCCCAGCTCACCTGTCGTACGCCGACTCCCCGTGCGACGTAATGTCGAGGCCTTCGCGCTCCTCGTCCGCCGGCACGCGCAGGCCCAGCAGCAAATCGGCGAGCTTGAACGCGATGAAGGCAACGACGCCGGACCAGACGATAGTCACGAGAACGCCGGTGCCCTGCACCAGCAGCTGGCTGCCGATCGAGTAGTTATCGGCGACCTTGTTCGCGACGTAGTCGTAGATGCCGGTGCCGCCGAGCGACGGTGACGCGAAGACGCCGGTCAGCAACGCACCGACGATGCCGCCGACACCGTGCACGCCGAATACGTCGAGCGCATCGTCGGCCTTGAGCAGCTTTTTCAGGCCGGTCACACCCCAGAGGCAGGCCAGCCCCGCGGCGAATCCGATGACCAGCGCACCGCCGAGACCGACGAAGCCCGCTGCCGGCGTGATGCCGACGAGGCCTGCGACTGCACCTGATGCTGCGCCGAGCATCGACGGCTTGCCCTTGCCGACCCATTCGCCGAGCGTCCAGGCCAGGATCGCCGCGCACGGCGCGATCAGCGTGTTGACGAAGGCCAGCGCGGCCGAGCCGTTGGCTTCGAGCGCCGAGCCCGCGTTGAAGCCGAACCAGCCGACCCAGAGAATCGCCGCGCCGGTCATCGTCAGCGCGAGGTTGTGCGGCCGTATCGCTTCATGACCGTGGCCCAGGCGCTTGCCGACCATCCACGCACCGACGAGTCCGGCCACGGCCGCGTTGATGTGCACCACCGTGCCGCCGGCGAAATCCAGCGCGCCGCGCTTGAACAGGAAGCCCGACGCAGCGGTTGCCGCATCGCCCGCGGCCTGGTCGGTGAACGCATCCGGGCCCGGCCAGAACCAGACCATGTGCGCAATAGGTACATAGCTAAAGGTGAACCAGATCACCGTGAACAGCAGCACGGCCGAGAAGCGGATGCGCTCGGCGAACGCGCCGACCACGAGCGCGCAGGTGATGCAGGCGAACGCCGCCTGGAATGCGAAATACCCCAGCTCCGGCACGACCACGCCCTTGGAGAACGTGGCGGCGTTCGCCTCGGGCGTCAGCCCTTTCATGAACAGCCGGTCCCAGCCGCCGAAGAACGCGTTGCCCGGCGTGAACGCCAGGCTGTAGCCGTACAGGGTCCACAGCACGGCGACGACGGCGAACACGAGCACGCACTGCATCAGTACCGAGAGCATGTTCTTGGACCGCACGAGGCCGCCGTAGAACAGCCCCAGGCCGGGCAAGGTCATGAAGATCACGATGGCGGCGCAGACCAGCAGCCAGGCCGTGTCGCCCTTGTTCGGCACGGGAGCGGCCTGGGCGAACAGGTCGGTCGCGAAACATCCCAGCAGCAGGCCGGCGGCGACGTGCAATGTCGCTTTGCGCAAATCAACTAACGAAGTCATGGTTTCCCCCGGTTGGCTAGAGCGCGTCGTCATCGGATTCGCCGGTACGGATGCGCACGGCATGCTGCAGTTCGAGTACGAAGATCTTGCCGTCGCCGATCTTGTCGGTGCGCGCGGCGGTGGTGATCGCCTCGATCGCGATGTCTTCGAGGCTGTCGGGCACGGCCGCCTCGATGCGGATCTTGGGTACGAAGTCGACGACGTATTCGGCACCGCGATACAGCTCGGTATGGCCTTTCTGCCGGCCGTAGCCCTTGACCTCGGTCACGGTGATGCCGCTGACACCGGCTTCGGACAGCGCTTCGCGGACGTCGTCGAGCTTGAACGGCCGGATGATGGCAACGATCAGTTTCATCGGAACTCCCTGGCTAGAAGGCTTTGGTGAGGGTCAAGGTGCCGGTCGAGCGCCCGAGGAAGTTGCCGAAGGCATTGGTGTAGACGCCGCGGTCGGCATTGGTGTCCGCGTACGCGGCGGCCAGCGACCAGCCACCGTCGAAGTTGCGCGTGAGGCCGAGCTTCCAGTCGGTATACGAAGCCACGGAGGTACCTTTGACGCGCTGCCGGCCGGCGTGGCCGTTGAGCACCCAGCCCGGGCTGAACTCGTAGTTGACACTCGCGTCGAGGTAGCCAGAGCCGTCGGAATCGGCAAAGCCGAACAGGTTCGTGACCGCGTGGTAATACTTCAGCGAACCGGGTCCCCACAGCAGACCGACGTAGGCTTCGGTCGTGTACGGGCGTACGAAACCCTGCGGATACGTGCCCGGGTAGTAGTAGGTGTAGACGCCGGCGTCGAGCTTCAGCGATTCGCCGAGCGGCACGCGCCAGCCGACGTAGCCGTCGAGTTCGACGCTGCTGCTGATCGGCAGGGAAGCACTGGAGTAATCGGAAAGCCAGCTGATGTTGCTGCCCCAGACGCCGACGTAGAAACCGCCGTCGTGGGCGTATTCGACGCCGCCCTGCAGGGCGGGCTCCTGGTTGGTCTGGGACAGGCCGCGGAACAGATAGTCGCTGGTCAGGGCGAGCGTGCCGCTGGTGCCGGCGTGCGCACTGCCGGCGGCGAGGAGGAGCGCGGACGCAAGAACGGCGTCCACGCGAAACGTGGCTGGAAGGCGAGGCATTTGGGTGATCCCATTCGGTGAGTTGGTGGCCGCCGCGCACGCAGGCGCAGCGGTGGCAGTCCCTGCCGCTCCACTCCGGGTATCCGGGGCTGTGCCGCCCCTTGGTTCCGCCCTCGCCTGGCTCGCGGCGAAGACCGACCGTATCGCCGCATCCTGCGGCCGGCGCGCGAGGCCTCGCGAAAGCCCGCGCACCGCCCTTCCCGAACGAACCGCGAATCCGCGCGGCTATTTTTCTAGTTGTTTATCTTTCTAGTTATGACTTCTTCTCTTTATTGCCTCTGCCCGACGTGCGAATCCCGCGCGGCGAGCCCTCACCGTCTGTCGCATTGCTCCCTCTCCCCCAAGCTCGCTTGGGGGGTGAGTGGGCGCCGTCCAGAACCGCAGGTTCTGGCGCCCCCGAACGCCCAACGGGCCGGAGAGGGTTGGGGTGAGGGGGAGAAGCCAAGTTATTCCGACGTGCTAAGAACGTCGCCGTGCTAGCGCAGACGCGAACTGGCGGCAACAGACCAAACCCTGCGCTTGCAGCCGTTTCTCCCCCTCACCCAACCCTCTCCCCCGGCAGGGCCGGGGGAGAGGGCTATATCTACGTCAGATCGCGTAATACATCTGGTATTCCAGCGGATGCGTCGACGCGCGGAACTTGGTGACTTCCTGCATCTTCAGTTCGATGTAGGCGTCGATGAAGTCGTCGGAGAACACGCCGCCGGCCTTGAGGAAGTCGCGGTCCTTGTCGAGCGCTTCCAGGGCCTGGTCCAGGCTGTGGCAGACCGTCGGGATGTTCTTCTCTTCTTCCGGCGGCAGGTCGTAGAGGTCCTTGTCCATCGGTGCGCCCGGATCGATCTTGTTCAGGATGCCATCGAGGCCGGCCATCATCAGCGCGGTGAACGCGAGGTACCCGGAATTCATCGGATCCGGGAAGCGGATCTCGATGCGGCGGCCCTTGGGATTGGTCACGAACGGGATGCGGCAGCTCGCCGAACGGTTGCGCGCGGAATAGGCCAGCATGACCGGTGCTTCGAAGCCCGGCACGAGGCGCTTGTAGCTGTTGGTCGTGGAATTGGTGAACGCGTTGATCGCGCGCGCGTGCTTGAAGATGCCGCCGATGTAGTACAGCGCGGTCTGCGACAGGCCGCCGTAGAGATCGCCGGAGAACAGGTTCTGGCCGCCCTTGGCCAGCGACTGGTGCACGTGCATGCCCGAACCGTTGTCGCCGACGATGGGTTTGGGCATGAAGGTCACGGTCTTGCCGTTCTTGTGCGCGACGTTGCGGACCACGTACTTGAGCAGCGCGAGTTCATCGGCCTTCTTCACCAGCGTGTTGAAGCGCGTGCCGATTTCGCACTGGCCGGCATTCGCGACTTCGTGATGGTGCACTTCGACCACCTGGCCGAGCGCTTCGAGCGCCAGGCACATCTCGCCGCGCAGGTCCTGGAACGAATCGACCGGCGGCAGCGGGAAATAGCCGCCCTTCACGCCGGGACGCAGGCCCGAATTGCCTTCCTCGTAGCGGTGCTTCGAACTCCACGCGGCTTCCTGCGATTCGATCTCGTAGAACACCTTGCCCATGTCGTTCTGCCAGCGCACCGAGTCGAAGATGAAGAACTCGGGCTCCGGACCGAAGAAGGCCGTGTCGGCCAGACCGGTGGATTTCAGGAACGCCTCGCCGCGCTTGGCGATGGAACGCGGGCAGCGCGAGTAGGCCTGCATGGTGCTCGGCTCGAGCACGTCGCAGTTGATCGCCAGCGTCTTGTGCGCGAAGAACGGATCAACCACGGCAGAGTCCGCGTCCGGCAGCAGCACCATGTCCGACTCGTTGATGCCCTTCCAGCCGGCGATCGACGAACCGTCGAACATCTTGCCGTCCTCGAACGTGCTTTCGTCGATCGCATGCGCCGGGAAGGTCACATGATGCTGGGTGCCGCGCATGTCGGCGAAACGCAGATCGACGAATTCGATGCCTTCGTCCTTGATGAGCTTGAGAACCTTGTCGGCGGACATGCGGGTAGAGCCTCTGGTAGATGGATGGTTGGGCCAACTATGGCAAGGTGTGTGCCATCGCAGCAATTTGTTTTATATCAATGGATTGTGAAGATTCAACACGTCCGCAGTCCCTGCATTTGATCGGTTTTGGTGCGCAATCATTAAGATTCGCACGAAATTAGTGCATCACTAAGGGCTGCCGCCTGACGGCCGCTCTGAAGCTCGCGAGCCAACTCCGACCACCGGAGGCGTCAGTGCAAACGCGAGGGCCGGCCAGGGTAGTCGCAAGACCATCCCAGTGGTCACATGACGCCCGCACAACGCAACGCGCGTACTCGCTAAGCTACGCCGCTTCGCCGCCGTACCGGCGCACCGTCCGCAAGCGCATGAACGAAATCCTCAGCGTCATCCTGCTCGGCATCATCGAAGGCATTACCGAATTCCTGCCGATTTCCAGCACCGGCCATCTGCTCATCGCCGAGCACTGGCTCGGCGTGCGGTCGGACCTGTTCAACATCGCGATCCAGGCCGGCGCGATCCTCGCGGTCTGCCTGATCTACCGCGAGCGCCTGTGGCAGCTGGCCACCGGTCTTAGCAATAAGGAACAAAGGAACTATGCGGCAAAATTGGCGCTCGCCTTCGGCATCACGGCGGTGCTGGGACTTCTGGTTTCCAAGCTCGGCTTCAAGCTGCCGAGCGAAATCACGCCGATCGCCTGGGCGCTCGTGATCGGCGGCATCTGGATATTGCTGGCCGAACGCTGGATAGCGAACAAGCCCGAGGTCACCGCCATCGCCTGGCATACGGCAGCGCTGGTGGGTGTGCTGCAGGTCCTTGCCGGTGTGTTTCCCGGCACGTCGCGCTCGGCCGCGACGATTTTCGTCGCATTGCTGGCTGGTACCACGAGCCGCGCCGCGGCGACCGAATTCGCGTTCCTCGTCGGCATCCCGACCATGTTCGCCGCCTCGGGCTACGAGCTCATGAAGACGCTGAAACAAGGCGAGATCCATGAGGACTGGGGCCTGCTGGGCATCGCGTTCGGGGTGTCCTGCATCACCGCGTTCGTGGTGGTGAAGTGGCTGCTCGGCTACATCCGCACGCACGCCTTCACCGCCTTCGCGTGGTATCGCATCGCGCTGGGCGTGGCGCTGCTGCTCGGCGTCGCCGGCGCAGCGTGAACGCGCGGCGGGCTCCACGCCCCTGATCGTTCTGGGCTAACCGATGTCGCCGTCGCCGCATCCGAGTCGTCCTCACCGCGGAGGACAGCATGAATATTCGGATGATCGGGCGTGGATGCGTGCTGGCTGCACTGCTGTTGGCGACGGTGCTGCCGGCGCAGGCCGCCGCGGCGACCCCGCTTACACCGCGGCAATGGCGCGAAGACATCGCGACGATCCGCACGGCGATTGCGCAAACCCATCCGGACCCCAGTTATTCGACCGACCCGGCCGCGCTCGACGCCCGGCTCGACCGGTTGCAGCAGGCCGTGCCTGCGCCGACCAGCCGCGACGACGCGTGGCGCCGGCTCGCGACGCTCAATCCGCTGCTGGCCGACGCGCATTTTTGTATCTGCTACGACGACTGGCGCAGCGAGCTACGCACGCAACGCAGCGGTGACGGCATGTTTCCGTTCGCGGTGCAGGTGGACCCGGGCGGCACTATCGTGATCCGCGCCAGTCAGGCGGGCCGGCCGTTCGCACTGACCGGCGCGCATATCGTCGCCATCGACGGCCGACCGGCCGGGCGCATCGCCGGCGAACTGCTCGCGCGCATGCACGGCGACACCCCCGGCTTCCGTGCCGAGCTGCTGTCGCAACGCTTCGGTTTCTATTTCTGGAAAATGTATGGATCGCGCCGTCACTACGACGTCGACATCGGGATCGCGTCATCCCCGCAGCGTCGCCTGCGAGTCGCGGCGGCGCGGCGCGATCCCGCCGAGAGGTTCGAGCAGAAGTTCCACCTGGAAGTGCGAGCGGACCAGACTGCCGTGCTGACCGTCGCGACCTTCGCCTGGCCGGACAAGGCACAGGTGCTGTCCTTTATGCAGCACAGTTTCCGCCGGCTGCGCGAGGAAGCCGTGCAGACACTGATCATCGACGTGCGTAGCAATCCAGGGGGCAATGACGACCAGTGGATCGACGGCCTGCTGCCGTATCTCGCCGACACGCCGTATCGCATCGGCTCGCACTACCGCAAGAAGATCATCGCCAGGTATCGCGACGACGGCGAGACGCTAGGCGCCGTCGTCGATGGCGAGATCGACCGCTGGATCGAACCGCAGCGGGACAATCCGTTGTTCTTCGCGGGCACGACCTACGTGCTGGTCGGCCGCGGCACTTATTCGTCGGCCATTCTCTTCAGCAACGTCGTGCAGGACTTCGGCTTCGCGACACTCGCGGGCAGCGCCGGCCTAGCGCGTACGCAGCAGAGCGGCGGCGTACAGAGCGTGGCGCTGGCGCATTCCGGACTGGTGCTCGCGGTGCCGCGCTTCCTGCTGCGGCGCCCTTCCGGTGCACGTCAGCCGCAGTGGTTGACGCCGGATCTCCTGCTCGACGACGACCCGCTGCGTCCGGCCGCAATCATCAACGCCGTGCGGGAGCACGCCGCCGCGACGGCACGACAGGCACAACGCCCCGCAGCTCTTGCAGTTTGCATGGTCGTTGCGCACGATCCCGCAGCCTGCCCGGTCGCACGCTCGCGCCCGCTGAGCAGGCGATTGATTTAGCTAGGATTTCTCGACTCTCGCGAATGGCAGAGAGCTTGCTGCATGGGCTTATCGGGCCACCTGAGCCCGCCGTATCGATTTCGGGAGATCTCCATGAACGTCATCAAGCCGCTTGCCCTAGCCACCCTTCTCGCTTTCGGCGGCGCCGTCGCGCTGCCGGCTACCGCCGCCGCCGACAAGCCGGTCGAGCAGAGTCTCAGTGACGCCAACAAGGAAGGCCGCATCTGGGCCAGCTTTGCACTGAACCGACATCTGAACCCGTTCGAGTTCGACATCGACGTGAACGGTGAAACCGCGACGATCAACGGCACGGTGGACGAATCCATCGACAAGGATCTGGCCGAGCAGGTCGCGCTTGGCGTCAGCGGCATCACGAAGGTCGTCAACAACGTCAAGGTCGATCCGGACTGGGCGCCCAAAGCGCGACCCACCGGCGAACGCAGCTTCGTCCAGGCGGCCGAGGACGCCACCATCACCGCCACGGTCAAGAGCAAACTGCTCTGGAGCGAGCATACCGACGGCCTGGACATCAACGTCGATACGAACAACCGCATCGTCACCCTGCGCGGCAAGGTGCCGACGGCTGAAGGCAAGGATCTCGCCGGACGCTATGCCAGCAATACCAGTGGCGTGCGCAAGGTGACCAATGAACTTACCGTGGCCGGCGATGCGAAGCGCGGCGGCGATAGCTCCGAGCAGCCGGTCACCGATACCTGGGTCACGGCCAAGGTGAAATCGTCGCTGACGCTGTCGCGCCCGCTGATGGATGACGACATCGATGTGAAGACGACCAACGGCGTGGTCACGCTCAGCGGCCAGGTCGAAACCAGTCAGGAAAAATCGCTGGCGATCGAGATCGCCGACAACATCCGTGGCGCCAAGAAGATCGAGGCCGACGCGCTCAAGACACGTCGCTGATTCCGCGCTGACACTGCGCCGGGCCAGCGCCCGGCGTCGCCCGCGCTGCGACGCCATAACCGTTTCATCGCATGCAGCACCCACCACAGGGGCTGCGTTTTGCGGCGGCCACGCTTCACACGCCGTGGCCGTCGCCCTTTTTTGCTCGGCGCGACGTCTCCCACGCGCAGACGTAGGCCGCCAGCCGTAGACCGTCATCGGGAGGATCGCGTGAGCACGTTAGCGGAACAGCCCACCCTGGAGCGCACCCTGCGGCGCGACAAGCGCCGCTCAGCCTTCGATAGCGCCGCCGGCGCGATCACGCACGCGGTCGGTACGCCGGCGGCGTTCGGCCTGGCGCTGGGAGCTATCCTGCTCTGGGCCGCGAGCGGTCCGCTGTTCGGCTACTCCGAGACCTGGCAACTCGTCGTCAACACGGCGACGACCATCGTGACCTTCCTCATGGTGTTCGTGATCCAGCAGTCGCAGAACAAGGACAGCGTCGCGCTTCATCTCAAGCTCAACGAGCTGCTGGCCTCGCATCGCCATGCGAGCAACCGCCTGATCGCGATCGAAGACCTCGATGAGACAGAGCTGGCGGTTCTGCGCTCGTTCTATTGCCGGCTCGGTGAACTGGCCGCGCGCGAGCGCGGCGTGCACGAGACGCACTCGCGGGACGAAGCGATCGAGGCCGATCACGAGAAGCGCGAGGGACGCGACCGGTCGCTGTGACGCCGGCACTGACGGGACCGCATTCGGGCTCCTGCATGCCTTGTTCGAAACCGTCGGCGAACCGCGCATCCGGCAGCGAAAGCGCGACCACTTCCAGTCCGGCCGGCGCGCTCGTCGTCACGTGACTGGTCAGCACGCTGGCGATTGTCGGGCCGATCGCGGACGAGGTCGGCGCGAAGACACGGATGCGGTTTTCCAGCGAGTCCGCGACATACAGCGGGTTGCGCGAATCGACTGAATCCGTTGTCGTCGCTGCCCATGGCCGCCAGCGTACCGTCCACGCTGATCGCGCTGTAGCGCGCATTCGCCACGATGGGCGCGTGGTTGGTCAGCGTCGGGAAACCATTCGCGTCGGCGCGGACTCCCTGGCTTGCGGATACGTTGCCGACCGCAAGGATGCCGCAACCGTTCAGTGTGAAACGAACCCGCGCACGTTGCCGACGGCCACCGCGTTCACCCGCGACGTGCGCGGCAGTCGTGTGGTGGCGTCGATCGCGAACCAGCCGACGGTGTTCGACGTACTCCCCAGCCAGACATGGATGATTGCCAGGACCGCCGACGACGCAGGCGTCCACGAGACTGAACACACCGCTCAATGCCACCGTGCCGGCGGCTGTCGTGGCGTGGATGAACGACGCGCGCCTTCGCTATCGCAACTGCGTCGCCCAAAAAAAACCCCGACCATCGCTGGCCGGGGTCCCGTGTCGTGCTGCGAGGTGGCGCAGCGGACGCGATCGATAGCGCTACACGTTACTTGCCGGACGCATCCTGGATTTCCTCGCCGGCCTTTTCGATGTCCTTGCCAGCGCCCTTGACCGTATGGCAAGCGGTCAGCGAGCTGGAGCCGATGGCGACGAGCAGCAACAGGGCAACGGTCTTGAGCATGACTTTCATGGCGATCTTCCTGTGGATAGAGGTGGACGACTAGCGTTGTTACAGCAGTCGGAACTCCCCCGGCTTTTAGCCGGGGGAGCCAGCCAGCGTGATCAGCCGGCGTGCGCGCTCAGCGAATCGGCTTCGCGCAGACGTTCGTCGCGACGCGCTTCGGCGGCGGTGACGGCGGCGTCGTAGTCGGCCTTGGCCTTGGACTGGCAGCTGTCCTTGGCGTCGCCGGTCAGCGCATCGCAACGCTGGTCGGCCACCTTCTGTGCCGCGGCCGCGTCGGTCTTGGCCACGTCGTAGTCGGCCTTGGCCCGCGTGCGCAGAACTTCCGCTTCTTCCTTGGTGATCTTGGTGTTCGCCTTGTCGACGGCGGTACCGACTTCCTTGTTCGCGTCGGCGCGCTGCTCGCCAGCCGAGCGCTCGGCCGCGTTCACGTTCTTGTTCGCCTCGGCCTGGGTCTTGGCGAGATCGGACTGGGCCGCAGCTACGTCCTTGTTGGCATCGGCGCGTGCGTCCTGGGACTTCTGATTCGCTTCGGCCTGAGCCTTGGCGACGTCAGCACGCGTTTTGGCGGGATCTTCCGGTCGGTCGCAGGCGCTCAGCAACAGGGCGGCGGCAAGACTGGCACACAGCAACAGCGGTTTCGTATTCATGACGACTCCATCAGGTTCAGTGACGTACATTCCTATTGCTTCAGACTTCGTGCCAGCCCCAGCAGCGACGTAAGCTACTGATTCATAACAACCGGACAGTTTTGCCGGGTTGCACTAGTCCCACCGCAGGGAGCCGAGGCCATGCAGACTGCATGGTACCGTGGTCATCCGCGGCCCCTTTACCCACCAGGGAGTACGGTTTTGGCCGACGACGCCGCGCACATCGCCGCCGAATCGCCCGATTGGGACGGCTGGCAGCGCTATCTGCTGCTGTTCGCGCTGACGTTGCTGTTGCTGCTCGGTGTGGGCTGGGCGGCGCTGAGCACCGGCGCCCAGCTTGCGGTCACGTTGCGCGACGTCACGCAGCTGCAGGAAGCGACCAAGCGCCTGACGGTGCTGCTGGCGCATACCGTGGATCTGGAAACCGGCCAGCGCGGCTACCTCCTGACCGGAGAAGAGCACTACCTGCAGCCATACCGCGACGCCGAAGCCGAGATCACGGCGGATTTCCGCGCCGTCGACGAGACCCTGCGCGAATACCCCGAAGCACTCGAGGAACTGGGCGCGATCGAGAATGCGCTCGCGAACAAGCGCGGCGAGATCGCGACCTCGCTCGCGGTGTATCGCCAGGATGGACCGGACAAGGCGCTGACGCTGATGCGCTCGGGCTTCGGCAGCCAGATGATGGACGACATCCGCCGCTCCATCGGCAAGCTCACCCTCGATACGCGTGGCCTGATCGCCGAAAGGCAGTCGCACCTCGAGAAAGCCATCGCGCAGCGCAACGTGTCGATCTTTTCCGCGCTGGGCCTGGCCATCGTCGCGAGCCTGGCCGGCGTGGTGCTGCTGCGCCGGCATCTGAGCGCGCTGCGCCAGGAACGCCGCCAGCGCGCGCGCGCGGAGCGCTCGGACCAGGCCAGCCGCGAGAAGAGCGCGTTCCTGGCCAACATGAGCCACGAGATCCGCACACCGCTCAACGCGATCTTCGGCTTCGGCCAGCTGCTGTCCGAGCGCGTCAGCGACCCCCAGGACAAGCGCTACGTGGATGCCATCGTCACGAGCGGCCGTTCACTGCTGGGACTGATCAACGACGTACTGGACCTCTCGCGCATCGAGGCGGGCAAGCTCGACGTGCGGCCGGCGCCGATGAACGTGCGCGAGCTGATCCAGAGCGCGCAGCTGGTGTTTTCGCAGCTCGCCGCCGACAAGGGCCTGCGTCTCGATGTGCGCGTCGATGCCTCGCTGCCCGACGGCGTCGAGCTGGACCAGGCGCGCCTGCGCCAGATGCTGTTCAACCTCGTCGGCAACGCGGTCAAGTACACCGACGAGGGATTCGTGCGGATTCGTGCCAGCGCCACGCCGGATCCCGACAGCGAGCTGCGCGCGACGCTGCTGATCGAAGTCGAGGACAGCGGCGTGGGCATCGCGAGCACCGACCACGACAGCATCTTCGAACCGTTCACCCAGGCCGCGGCCGACGCGAACCAGCGCGAAGGCACCGGCCTGGGCCTGTCGATTACGCGGCAGCTGGCGCATCTGATGGACGGCGAGATCGGCGTGGACAGCACGCCCGGCCAGGGCTCGTGCTTCCAGATCCGCCTTCCGCGCGTACCGCTCGCGGTGCTCGTCGATGCCGCGCCCGAGGTGAAGGCGCAGCTGCAGGCGCTGCCGCCGCTGACCATCCTCGTCGCCGACGACGTGGCCTTGAACCGGCAGCTGATCGAGGCGCTGTTCCGCGGTTCGCCGCATCGCCTGATCATGGCCGAGGACGGTGTCCAGGCCGTGGCCCTGACGCGCGTGCACCGGCCAGCCGTCGTGCTGATGGATGTGCGCATGCCGCATCTCGACGGTACCGCTGCTCTGGAGCAGATCCGCGCCGACCCCGATCTGGCGCATACGCCGGTGATCGCGGTGACGGCGTCGAGCCTGCTCAACGAGGAAGCACAGCTGCGCGAGCGCTTCAGCGGCTACGTGCGCAAGCCGATCGCGCGCGAGCTGCTGATGGCGGAACTGCTGCGCGTATTGCCGTCGCCGCAGGCCGGCGCGACGCAAACCGCGACCGACGAGGCGCCGCAGCAGCCGCAGGCCGTGGCCGAGGTGCTGGCCGAACTGCAGCGGCTCGAACACGACACCTGGCCGCGCGTGCGCGACTCGCTCGCGGTGCGCGAAACGACACGCCTGGCCGAAGAGCTGCTGGCGCTTTCCGAGCGCTGCGGCTCCGCACCGCTGGAACGCTATGCGCGCCGCCTGCAGTCGGCCGCCGCGCAGTTCGACCCGGCTGCGCTCGAATCCACGTTGCTTGATTTTCCCCACCAGCGCGCCCAGCTAGCCGCACATTTGCAGGACACCGTCTGATGCCGCTTTCCGCTCCCGTGCGCGAGCCTCTGGTTCTCATCGTCGATGACCAGGCCGCCAACATCCAACTGCTCGGACAGATGCTGTCCGACGCCGGCTACGAGGTCATGCCGGCCAGCTCGGGCGAGCAGGCGCTCGCGCGGGCGCAGGCGCGCCAGCCCGACCTGGTGCTGCTCGACATGATGATGCCGGGCATGGATGGCTTCGAGCTGTGCCGCCGCCTCAAGGCCGATCCCAAGTTGCTCGAGGTACCGACGATCTTCCTGACCGCCGCGACCGAGCGCGAATTCCTCGTGCGCGCGTTCGAGCTCGGCGCAGTGGACTACATCACCAAGCCCTTCGTGGCCGAGGAACTGCTGGCGCGCGTGCGCACGCATGTGAACCTCAAGCGCGCCACCGAGCATCTGCGCCTGATCGTGCGCGAACGCGACGATGTCATCGCCATCGTCGCGCACGACCTGAAGAACCCGATCTCCAACATCCGCTTCGCCGCGCAGATGCTGCGCCGGCCAGCCATCACGCCGGAACGGCATGCAGGACTGGTGGACGATATCGTCAGCTGCTGCGACGAGGCGATCGAGTTCGTGCAGCGCTTCCTGCAGCGCCGTGCCGCGATCGAACGCGTGCGCGCACTGGACTCCGCCGTGGTCGACCTCGGCCAGATCGCCGATCGCGCGATCGCGCGGCAGCAGGCCGCGGCCGAGACGCGCGGCGTGCGCCTGGTCCGCGGCGGCCGGCCGCTCGCGGCGCAGGGCGATCCGGCCGCACTGCGCAACGTGCTGCAGAACCTGCTCAGCAACGCGATCCGCTACGCGCCGCCGGGTTCCAGCATCGACGTGCAGCTGGATTCGGACCGGCCGGGCTACGCGCGCGTATTCGTGATGGACCGCGGCCCGGGCATCCCGACCTCCGAGCGGAACAAGCTGTTCCAGCGCTTCGCGCGCATCGCGCATGTCGACATCGACGCGGACGAAAGTCTTTCGACCGGCCTGGGCCTGGCCATCGCGCGCGACGATATCGAGCAGATGGGCGGCTATCTCTGGTTCGAACCGCGCGCCGGCGGCGGCAGCGTGTTCGCGTTCGAACTGCCGCTGGCGCAGTCGGCGCAGCCATAGGATTTTCGGCCGCGGCGAGACGAAAGCTCCACGCACTGCCCATCAGACCGCTGGCCATAACCACAAGGAAACAAAGGCAGTAATGAACGCGAACAGCAGTGTCAGCGGCGCGCCGACGCGGAAGAAATCGCTGAAGCGATAGCCGCCTGGCACATAGACGAGCAGGTTGCCGTGGTGGCCCAGCGGGGTCAGGAACGCCGCAACCGCGCCAATCGCGAGACTCGCGACCAGGGCCTCGGGCTGCAGTCCCAGCGGCTCGGCCATCCGCGCGACGATCGGCGCGAGCAGCACGACGGTCGCGGCATCGGACAGCACCTGCGTCACGATGGCGCCGGCGCTGAACACCAGCAACAGGATCCAGAACGGCGCGAAGCCGTCGAGCAGCGGCACGAAATGGCCGGCCGCCAGCGTGGTCAGGCCGGTCTGCTCGAGCGCCGCGCCGAGCGCCAGTGCGCCGGCGATGAAGGCGATCACACGCAGTTCCAGCGCGGCGTAGGCTTCTTCCGCACTGAGGCAGCGTGCCATCACGACGCCGATCGCGCCGCCGAGGAAAGCCACGTGCACCGGCAGCAGTTCGGTCGCTGCGCAGACCACGCTCGTGGCGAGGATGCCCAGCGCCCACCAGGCACGCGAACGGCGCAGACGCCGCGTGCGGAACGGCAGTGCCATGAGGAATTCGCGCTGCGAGGCCAGCAGGTCGATCCGCTGCGGCTCGCCCCAGACCACGAGCGTGTCGCCGGGCTGCAGGCGTACGCCGGAGAGTTCACCGCCCATCCAGCCTTCGCGCCGCCACAGTCCGACGACGATGACGCCGTAGCGCTGGCGGAAATCCACTTCGCCGACCGCGCGGCCGGACAGGTATGAGCGCGGCGCGATTACGAGCTGCGCCAAGCGCTCGTCGCCGAACTGTTCGGCCATCTTCGCCCCGCTGTTTTCGCCATACTTCGCAACCGCATGCAGGGCCAGACCTTTTTCGTCGGCAATGTCGGCCAGACCTTCTGGCGTGGAACGCACCAGCAGCACGTCGGCAGCCTCGATGGTGCGCTCGTCGCGGCCGTGGCGGATCGGATCGCCGCCGCGCAGCCAGTCGACGATGTCGAAGCGGCTGCGGTAGCGCTCGGCCAGCGCTCCGAGTGTCAGTCCGACCTGCGGCGCGCCATCGAGGATCACGATCTCGGTGTAGTAGTCGTCGAGCGCGAAGCGCGTCCCGCTGCTTTCGCCGGCGACGCGGTCGGGCAGCAGCCAGCGCCCCGGCAGCACCATGTAGATCAGGCTACAGCCGACCAGCGCCACGCCGATCGGCGTCAACGAAAAGATGCCAAGCCCTTCGCGGCCGGCCTCCTGAAGCACATGGTCGGCGACGAGGAACGCCGGGGCGCCGATCAAGGTCAGCGTCGTGCCGATCGACGCCGCGAGCGACACCGGCATCAGCAGCCGCGAGGCCGGAAAGCTGCCGCGCGCGGCCACAGTGCCTGCGATCGGCACCATCAGCGCGGTGATCAGCAGATGGTGGGTCAGGGCCGATAGCAGCGCCGCAGCCAGCATCAATACCAGCAGTCCCCAGACCAGGCGTTTGCCGGCGACGCGCGTGACCCAGCTGCCGAAGCGCTCGGCCAAGCCGGTGTTGACCACGGCGGCAGACAGCACGAACGCGCCGATGACTGCCACCACCGGTTCGCTGCCGAAGCCCTTGAGCGCCTGCTCGGGCGTGAGCACGCCGCTGGCGATCAACAGGACGACCGCGCCGAGGACTACGAGATCCGCCCGCATCCATTCGGTGATCAGCAGCAGCAGGACCAGACCGAGGATGATGAGGCTGATGATTTGTGGCGAGCTCAGCATGAAGTGGTCGACTCCTTTCGATCAGACGCGGTGTGGCAACACCTCACGATAGCAGCGAACTGCCTGCTGCGATGCAGCTCGCTCATTTCCCTTCGCCGGCGCCAAAAACCGCGCCTATTTCGCGCAGCGCAGCAGATCGCCCCGACGAAATGCTGCGCGCGAATAACTATGCTTTCATTCGTACGAAGGGTTTCCTAGTTCTCGTCCATTTGGCTACCATCCGTCGGCCGCGCAATTTTGGCTACCTGTTCGCCTGGGGGAGAAATTGGATGGCAGCGAAACTGCACCGCATCGTATTCGTCGCGCTGCTGCTGGCGCTGGCCTGCTCGCAGGCGCTCGCGCAACAGCTCAAGGTCGACGCCGAGGCGGTCAGACTCGAGAAAGTGGAAGTCGTCGGCTCGCATCTGCGCCGCGTCGACATGGAAACGCAGCATCCCTTACTGGTCATCGAACGCGAGGCGCTGCTGCGCACCGGGTTGACCGACATCGCCGACATCCTGCAGACCATCACCAGCAACGGCCAGACCCTGAATCGCAACATCAACAACGGCGGCAACGGCGAGGCTCGCCTGAATCTGCGCGGCCTTGGCGACAACCGCACGCTCGTGCTGCTCGACGGACACCGCCTGGTCGCGGGTCTGGAAGGCGCGGTCGACCTGACCGCGATTCCGCTCGCGCTGGTGCAACGCGTCGAGGTGCTGCGCGACGGCGCCTCCGCCATCTACGGCTCCGACGCGATTGCCGGCGTCGTCAACATCGTGACGCGGCGCGACTACAGCGGCGGCGAATCCAGCGCCTACTTCGGCGAGAATTCCTACAGCGACGGCCAGCGTCGCGCCTTCGACCTGACCTACGGTGCCAAGAGCGACGGCTGGAACGTGGCCGCGGGTGCGGCCTACAGCAAGGACGAACCGATCTTTGCGCGCGATCGCGCGATTTCGCGCCAGCCCTATTTCGGCCTGCCGCTGGAAGCGACCGGGTCGCTGACGACACCATATACGCGCCTCATTCCGGAATCCGGCGATGGATTCCTGCGCCTGATCGAAGGCCGCCCGGGCACGTCGATCGACGACTTCCGCCCGCTCGATCCGGCGACCGACGGCTACAACTACACCGTGCAGAATTATCTGCAGACACCGCAGGAGCGCCGCGCGCTGTTCGCCCAGGGACGCTACGAGTTCAGCCCGCGGCTCGCGCTCAGCGCGAACGTGCTGCGCAACGAGCGCCGCTCGTCACAGCAGCTGGCCGAGCCGGTCGTTTCGTTCTCGCCGTTCCTGCTGGACGGCCAAGGCAATCCGGTCGCCATTTCCGCGGACAACGTCTACAACCCGTTCGGCGAGGCCATCGTCTTCGGCTCGCGCCGCTTCATCGAAGCCGGGCCGCGCCGCTTCGAACAAAAAGTGGAAACCACGCGCCTGAGCGTCGGCCTCGACGGCACCTTCGAGCTCGGCACGCGCGATTTCACCTGGGGTGTCAACTACAGCGCGACGCGCGCCGATCAACGCGAGTTCGTGTCGCCGTACGCGGACAACAGCCGTCTCGCGGTCGCGATGGGACCGTCGTTCCTCGATGCGGCCGGCGTCGCGCGCTGTGGTACGCCCGACGCGGTCGTCGCCGGCTGCGTGCCGTTGAACCTGTTCGGCCCTCCCGGCGCGATCACGCCTGAGATGCTCGACTACGTCGGCATCTCCGCGCACAACCGCAAGCGCTCGGATTCGCGCGATCTCGTCGTGCATGCGGAAGGCGAGCTGTTCGAGCTGCCGGCCGGCCCGATCGGCCTCGCGACCGGCTACGAGCATCGCAAGGAGAGCGGCTACAACCGGCCCGACGCGGCCATTGCGAGCGGCAACGCGAACGGTACCGGCGTCACCTACGATGCGACCGAAGGCAGCTACACCGTCGACGAGGCCTTCGTCGAGGTCAATCTGCCGCTGCTCGACGACCAGCCGTTCGCGCGCCAGCTCGACGTATCGCTGGCCTCGCGCTATTCCGACTATTCCGAATTCGGCGGCACCACCAACTCGCAGTTGGGCCTGCGCTGGAAGCCGGCCGGCGATCTGCTCGTGCGCGCGAACATCGCCGAAGGCTTTCGCGCACCGAGCCTGTTCGATCTCTATTCGGGCGCCTACGACAGCATCAGCGAGCTGCCCGATCCCTGTGCGGCGGAAAACTCGCCGTCGGCCGCGACGCTGGCGCGCTGCCAGGCGGCGGGCGTGCCGGTCGGCGTGCAGCAGGGCGAGGCCTACGTCACCTACGGCGCGAACCGCGATCTGCAGCCGGAGCGCGCGCTGTCGCGCTCATTCGGCTTCGTCTATTCGCCGCAATGGCTGGAAGGGTTCGAAGCGACGGTCGACTGGTACCGCATCCAGATCCGCGACGCGATCGGCAACCGCTCGCCCGACGCGGTGCTGGCCGACTGCTACGAGCGCGGCGACGCGGCCGTGTGCTCGCGCATCGAGCGCGCGCCCGACGGCAGCCTGCTCAGCGTGCTCGCGAACGCGCAGAACCTGCCGGGCGGCCTCGAAACGCAAGGCGTGGATTTCGGCATCACGTATCGCCGCGCGACCGACGCGGGCAACTTCGTCGTCGCCTGGGACAACGCCTACGTTGACTACTACGGCGAGCTGCACCAGCCCGCGCGCAACACATTGCTGTCCGACGGCACGCTCGCGCAGGGCAACGTCGTCGCCGACAACCGCACGCCGGGCGGTTTCTATACCGTGGTCTGGCGCCTACGCTCCACTCTCAGCCTGCAGTGGCAGCGCGATTCGTGGAACGCATCGGTCGGCGCGCGCTATTTCTCGCCGGGAGACGAGGACTGCAGCATCGTCACCGACATCGCCGAATATCTCGAGCAGCCCGGCCTCAACCGTCTGTGCTCGAACCCGACGCGGCAGATCGATATCGACGGTTCCGGCATCGCCTCACCCGCACCGCAGAATCGCGTCGGCAGCGTGACGTATTTCGACCTGGAAGCCGGCTGGCAGACGCCGTGGAATGCGAAGTTCACGCTGGGCTTGCGCAACGCGTTCGATCGCGATCCGCCGGTCGCTTATTCGACGCAGTTCAATTCCTTCTTCGCGGACTACGACGTGCCGGGCCGGTATTGGTACGCGAGCTATCGCCAGCGGTTCTAGCCCCCCCTCCCCTTCAAGGGGAGGGCTAAAAAGAAAAAAAGCGGCGACGCAGGGGAACGTCGCCGCTCTGGACTCGCACGTGCGCCCCTTGGGGTGGGCGGGTGCTGCGCCGCTTCTCAGCGGTGCTGGACCGGTCGGTCGGGGAAGGGTGAAACGTGACCGGTCCGCTTGGGGAAATTGACGTCCATGTCGCGGGTATTTGCTTCCTTGCGGGCCGCCTTACGGCGGCCTGCCCTGTGCCTGTCGCGCGCCACGCCGTTGGAACGCGGCAGCGACGACAGGAACAGCGTGTTGCACCTTGGCACCGCGTGCTTCCTGCACGCGGGCAGTGGTCTTGCTACATGCGGCTTTCGAAGTCCTTGACCTGTTGCTCCGCCTCGTCCTTGGCCCAGCCGTAGCGTTCCTGCAGCTTGCCGACCAGATATTCACGATGACCGTCGGCTACGCCGAGATCGTCGTCGGTGAGCTTGTTCCACTGCACCTTGGCCTGGGCGGTCAACTGTTTCCACTTGCCCTTGATGATGTCCTGGTTCATGACAGCTCCTTGTGAAGATGTGGATCAGATTACGTTAGGCAACTTCAGAACAAGTCGATATTCGCTTTTGATTCTGGAGCCCCCTTGAGTCAAGGGGGTGAAGAGTGATCGCTCAGAACCGTAGGTTCTGATCACTCTGAACGCCCAACGGGCCGGGCGGCCAAATGCCTGCGAAGCAGGCGTTTGGCGGGGTTGTGGAGATCTGGTGCTGAATACAAAAGCGTCAATACCAAGACTTGCTCAGGTCTTCCTTACCGTTCAGGCAGCCAGACGGCGCTTGAGGTCGCGCATTTCGTCATGAGTCCGCTTGATGTCCGGATAGTGGCGCTCGGCAATGCGACGAAGTTCCATGTCCTCGCTCTGCGTCAGCTCGTCGCGGAACGCTTCGAGAATGCGGTCCTCAGTCTGTTCCAACTGGGCGACGTAGATCGACTCGGCGTCACTGCTCATGCTGGCACGCACGTCGGCGTAGAACTTGCGCAGCGAGCCGAGCAGCGTGCCGCCTTCCGGAGCGGTCTCGCCGTGCGAGGCCAGACGCGCCGACAGATCGCTCGCGATCGCCTGCTTCTGCTGCGCCATGCGCTGGAAAAGATTGGCGTAAGCCGGGATCTTCACCTTCGTTGCGGCTTCGCTGTAGAACTTCTCGCCGTCGTTCAACAGCTCGATGAGGTCTTTCAGGTTGCTGGTGGTGCTCATGGATTTCTCCTTGGTTCTGCAGGGTGGTCGGGCCGCCATCCGATGCGGCCGGGCGTCCGGTCAGGGACGCCGACGTTTAGGGAACTTCCAAACAAGTCGCTTTTCGCTATCGATTCCAGAGCCCCCTTGATTCAGGGGGCGGCCGTATGCCTGCGCAGCAGGCATACGGCGGGGTCGTGGAATCTGGTGCTGAATACAAAAGCGATAGTCGCAGAGCTTATTCAGAGGCTGCTTACTGACTAGACGCGTCGGCGGCCAGCGATCAGCGAGATCACGAACAGCACCAGGAACACGAAGAACAGGATCTTGGCGATACCTGCGGCTGCTCCGGCGATACCGCCGAAACCCAGCACGGCCGCGATCAGGGCGACGACCAAAAACACAACGGCGTAATGCAACATGGGTTATCTCCTTAGGCTTGCTTTCCGCGTCGCACTTCGATGCCGCCGCGGTCGAAGCTATACAGTCAATCCGCGTGCCATCGGTCACGCTGGAATTTTTTACTGATATTTCATAGCCTTGGACTTTGCTCTTGCTACCGCCGTGGAGGCGGTTTGCAGGAAAGCGCCAGGTGCCCGTGCAGACTGCAAGGGCTTTACCCATGGGATCGCAATGAACGAAACCGCTACTCCCCGTGAACGCGTACTGCTGATCGACGACGACGCCACGGTGCTGCGCAACTTCCGCCTCTGCCTGGAAGACGAGGGCTATCAGGTAAACACCGCGCCCAACACGAGTTCGGCCCTGGCCTCGGTCGCGCGCAGCGTGTTCGACGTCTGCATCCTCGATCTGCACATCGGCGAAGAGTTCGGCCTGGACCTGCTGCCGCAACTGCGCGCCGCGGCGCCGTGGATGCGCGTGATCATGGCCACGGCCGAGTCGGACGCGGCGATCGCGGTGACCGCGATGCGCGCCGGCGCCGCCGACTACCTGATCAAGCCCTGCGAGCCGGAAAAACTGCTGCACGCGGTCGCCCAGCAGATCCAGGCCCGGCGCATGGAACGGCGCATCGACGAGCTGGAATCCTCGCGCACCGAATCGCTGCCGGATCTGCTCGACAGCACCAACCCGACCATGAGCCGGCTGCTGGAAATGGCGCGGCAGGCGGCAGATACCGATGCGACCGTGCTGATCCTCGGCGAAAGCGGTACCGGCAAGAACGTATTGGCACGCAACATCCACTTGTGGAGCATGCGTCGCAAGGCCGCTTTCGCAACCGTGAACTGCCCGTCGCTGTCGGCGGAGCTGCTGGAAAGCGAACTGTTCGGCCACGTAAAGGGCGCCTTCACCGGCGCGCACGACCATCGCCAGGGTCGCGTGCAGGTCGCCGAAGGCGGCACGCTGTTCCTCGACGAGATCGGCGAATTTCCCCTGTCGCTGCAGCCGAAATTCCTGCGCTTCCTGCAGGACCGCGAGTACGAGCGCCTCGGCGACCCGCGCACGCGCACCGCCGACGTGCGCCTGATCGCGGCCACCAATCGCGATCTGGCGACCGCGGTCATCGAAGGAACGTTCCGCAACGATCTGTATTACCGCCTCAACGTGATCGCGCTGACCGTGCCGGCGCTGCGCGAGCGTCCGGAGGACATCCTCACGATCGCGAACAAGTTGCTGACGAATCTCGTCGCGCGCTATCGCCGGCCCGCGCGGCGCTTCACCGACACGGCGCGCAACGCGCTGCTCGCGTATTCCTGGCCGGGCAACGTGCGCGAACTCGCGAACGCGATCGAACGGGCGGTGATCCTGTGCTCGGGCGAGGAAATCGCGTATGAGCACCTGCCGTTCTCGACCTCGGGCGTCGCCGCCGCGAGCCTCGCGAGCGCCACGCCGCGCGCCGGCGATCCGGTCACGATCGAACAGCTGGAACGTGCCCACATCGAAGCCGTGCTCGGCGCCACGCCGACGCTCGACGTCGCCGCCAAGCACCTGGGCATCGACGCGTCGACGCTGTACCGCAAGCGCAAGTCGTACGGGCTGGGTTGAAAGCCGGACTGAGCTGAAACCGGCAACGCGGATCGTGGTGCGCGTCGCGCAGATACCACGCGGCAGCGGCAACGCTGCTGCTTGTCGTCAGCGCACGCCGACCTTCTGGTTGAAATCGCCGATCACGCCGACCAGCGCGGTCAGCGCTTCGCGTTCGGGCCCGGTCAGGTCCGGATGCCAGGTGTCGAGGATCAGCACGACGCGCGTGCGGTCGCTGCGGTTCCAGGCCTCGTGTTCATAGGTGTCGTCGAACACCACGCAGCGGCCTTCCTGCCAGACGTGGTCGATGCCGCCCACGCGCAGCGCGCAGTGCTCCGGCACGATCAGCGGCAGATGCGTGACGAGACGCGTATTGGTGACACCGCGATGCGGCAGGATGTGCGCGCCCGGCGTCAGCAGCGAGAACAGCACTTCCGGCGCGTGGTCGCGGATGCGCACGATCGGCAGTGTGTCGAGCACGCCGGTGGTGACCGGACAGCGCGCGCAATTGTCGTCGCGACGCTCGCCGTGACGGTAGAAGAAGAAGCCGGTCCAGGCCGACTGGCCTTCGCGGCCGCGCAGGTAGTCCTCGACGCGCGCATCGGTATCAAAGCGCAGGAACGGTTCGAAGCCGTGTTCGGCGGCCAGCAGGTTGATGAGTTCGAGGCGGATCGCGTCGGTCTGCGCTTCGAGCGCCTCCAGCCAGGGAAACCGCGCGCGTTCGTAGTAGGCCTGCGAGGCGATGCCCGGAAAAAACAGGAACAGCGGCCGCTGCGCCGGATCGGGATACTGCGCCGGCCGCTCGCCGAGGTAGATCGCGAGCGCGGCTTCCACGCGGTGCATCGCCTCGGCGCCGAAGCGCGCGCGCAGCGGCGCGACGGCGCCGTCGAACAGGGCGTGACGGCCCTGATCGACATAGCGCATGGCCGCGAGCACGGGCTGGCGCAGTCCCGGCGGCGTGCTCGCCTCGCTGAGCCATTCGCCGCGTTCCTGCGCCTGGCGCAGCGCGCGGAAATATTCCGGCAGCGCCTCGTCGTCGCGCTGCAGCTGCTGCAGCACCGCGGCCAGATGAAAACGTGCGAGGAAGTAACCCGGTTCCTGAGCGACCGCCGCGCGCAGCTCGGTGACGGCGTCATCCGGCCTGCCGGCGCGGCGATAGGCCTGACCGAGATTCTTCAGCGTCTCTGCATCGTCCGGCGCGACCCGGCGCGCGCGTTCCAGCAACGCGACGGCCTGGTCGGTCTGCTGCCGGGCCAGCGCGCACATGCCGAGGAAATTCAGCGCCTCGGCCAGATCCGGCACGGCGTCGACGACCCGCAGGAACAGCTGCTCCGCTTCGGCAATGCGGCCCTGCGCGGCGGCGGTGCGCGCCGCAGCGATCTGCGCCTGCAGGACCGGCGGCGGGCTGGCGGGTGCATTCATGCGGGAGCGGTCTCGGCGTAGGCGGTCAGCGCGGCAGCGTGAGTTCGGCGAACGGCGCGGCCAGTACTTCGGTATAGGCTTGCCAGCGACCCGGTGCAAGACCGATCGACAGCCCGCCCAGGCCGCGCTGCACCGCACCGGCGGCCAGCTCGGTCTGGCCCAACAGCTGCGCCAGCGCCGCGCCCTGTCCGACCGGATCGGCCAGCACCGCATCGGCGTTGACGCGCAGCACGCGCAGGCCATCCACCGTGTCGCATTCTGCAAGATGCTGATTGGCCGCGTTGAGCCAGCGCGCCGCCGCGACCGGGTCGTGCAGGGCGAAGCCGGGCATCCAGCCGTAGGCGAGCCAGTTCAGCAGCAGGTCGCGCGGATCGCGTTCGACGATGACGATGCTCGCGCCCGGGAAGGCCTGGCGAATCAGCGGCAGGAAGCGCGCGTCCCAGCGCACCAGCCAGTCGACGGTGCGCGCCTGCCCGTCCGCGCCGAGGCGCTGCGTTTGCACGTCCGCGCCAAGGCGCTGAGCCTGGGCGAGCCATTCGTCGTGCACGGCCTGGGCGGTCGCCGCATCGATGCCGTCATCCCAGCGCGCGAAGTCCGGTTCGGAAAACGCATCGCGGCGCACCGGCGCGAACGCGCGGTCGCGCAGCAGCTTCACGCCGGTCTGCTGGTGCAGCAGCGCCGCGACGCGCTCGACCATGCTGCCGGGCAGGCCGACCAGGAAGATCGGCGGGTTCGCGAGTGCCGCCGGCGCCGGGGCGGCGAGCACCTGCGCGAACGTGGCGGGCAGGGGTCCCTGTTCGTGGATCTGCACCGGCAGCGTGGACTGGGATTCGAGCCACGCCGGCGCGGCGATGTGCACTTCGTTGCGCCGGTCGGCAAGGATGCCGAACTGGTGCGCGGCCTGCATGACCTGCAGCGGGGCGAGGGTAAGCGAACGCAGCGAATCGAGCAGCACGACCGCATCGGCGTCGCGGCCTTCGCGCTGGGCCGAGCGCGAACGCAGCAGGATCAGTTCGGGATCGTTCGGCAATGCCCCGGCAACCCGCGCGGCGAGCGTATCGGCGCCGGCGGTATCGCCGACGCGCTCGTGCAGCAGCGCCATGCGCGCGAGCGGCACCGGGTCGTTCGGCCGGCGCTGCGCGAGGCGCTGCCAGACCGCGAGCGCGCCGGCTTCGTCGCCGAGCTGTCCGAGCAATTCGCCTAGCGCGGCCTCGATCGCGACCGTTTCCGGGTGGCGCTGCAGGAATTCACCGTAGAGCTGCAGCGCCTCGTCTTCGCGCGCGGCGGAAATCAGGCAGCCGCCAAGCAGCTGGACCGCGCGCACCTGGTCGGGATCCAGCGCCAGGCCGGCGCGGTAGTGCTCGATCGCCTGGTCGAGACGGCGCTGGTGGCGCGCCACGTCGCCTAGGCCGAAGCGGGCGATGCCCTGGAAGCCTGGCGCTTCACTGAGCACCGCGAACGCGGCCTGGGCCTCTTCGATCTTGCCGTCTTCGAGCAGCACCTGGCCGAGCAGGTACCGCGCACCGTGCAGTTCGGGCGCCAGGGCCAGCGCATTGCGCGCGGCCTGTTCGCCGAAGGCGCGGTTGCCGCGCAGGACCAGGGCGCGGGCCAGCGCGAACTGCATGCCGGCGTCCTTCGGTGCGAGTTCGGTCGCACGGCTCAGGTAGGCCAGCGCCTTGTCGAGGTCCCCGCGATCCAGCAGCAGCCGGCCCAGGCCGGAGATCGCGTGGGCATCGTTCTCGTTGGAACGCAGCGCAGTGCGGAACAGGGATTCGGCCTTGGTCAGGTCGTTGTCGACGATGGCGATGCGCGCGAGCAGGGTGTGCGCGCCGGGCTGGTTGGGATTGCGCCGGATGGTGTCTTCGATCAGCGCACGCGCGCCGATCAGGTCTTGCTCGAGGAAATACAGGCCGGACAGTTCGAGCGCGACGTCGCCGCGGTCCGGCGCGAGGCTGCGCGCCCGGTCCAGCAGGCGGCGCGCCTCAGCCAGGTCCTGGCGCTGGCGCCGCAGCATGCCGAGCAGGTGCAGCGCATCGACATTGTCCGGCTCGCTGGCGAGCACGGCGCGGTAGCCGGATTCAGCCTCGTCGAGACGGCCTTCGGAATGCAGTCGGGAAAGTTCTTGCAGCATGGGGATTCACAGACAGGACGGGCGCGCGGGCGCGAGCCGGCAATTATGCCGCAGCCGCCGTCCTGGCGCCCTCGCCGCGACGGCGCCGTGGCGCACCCTGCCAACTTCCGCAACGCGCCGGAACGGCGCGGCCCTCGGCTTCCGAAAAGCGCCGTCGCGGCATGCGGGTCCGTGCTCGAAACGCAAGGCGAGACCGGCCCGCGGCCTCGGAGAACCGACGCCGCGAAGCGGTCAGGCCGCGAGCCGGCCCAGCCGTTCGGCGATGAAATCCTCGGTCCAGCTGCGCAGGCTGAAGTCGCGGATGAAGCCGCAATGCCCGCCGGCCGGAGCGATTTCGAGCTCGGTGCTCGCCGACAGCTTGAGCTGATGGAAGCCGTCCACCGGGATGATGGGATCGTCCGAGGCGGTCAGGATCGTCGCCGGCACGGCCAGATCGGCCAGCCGGTCGCCGGCGATGGAATAGCCGTCCAGGTAGGTGTCCAGCGTGCCGAAGTCGGTGTGCCGCGCGACCATGGTCGCGGTCAGCTGGCGCATCGAGGCGCCGAGTTCGGAGCGGCTGAAGCGGGCGGCCTCGGGAAACAGGCGCTGCTTGCGGCGCAGGGATCCGCGCCACTTGAGCATGAAATACGCGTGGTAGAACCAGGGCGCGCGCTCGATCGCGTTGAGGATGTCGGGCGGATGCACGGCCGGGCAGACCGCGAGCGCGTAGCTCAGCGGCAGCGCGACGGCCGGCGCGCGCAGGGCGACGCGCAGCGCGAAGTTGCCGCCGAGCGAGAATCCGACGAGGGCCAGTTTCGGCGGCGCATAGCGGCGCGCGATGTCCTGCAGCGCGCCGACGACTTCGTCGAGCCGGCAGGAATGGAACATCTCCGGATTCAGGTGATGCGTCTCGCCGTGATCGCGGAAGTTGAGCCGGAACACGTCCCAGCCCTCGGCGAGCAGCCGCGCGGCGGTATGCAGCAGGTAGCTCGACTGCGCGCTGCCCTCCCAGCCATGCAGCAGCACGACGAGGCCGCGCGCCTGTGGCCGCGCCTGCTGCGGCGAGTGGAAGCCCTGCAGGCGCACGCCGTCGCCGCAATCGAGGATCAGCTCGGTCGATTGCGCCTCGAGCAGCGCGCGCCGTTTGCGGAACAGCCAGCGGCGCATGCCGCTGGAGGCCAGCACGGACTGTATGTGCGCATTGCGCAGCAGGCGGTGGGGACGGAAATCGGTGGCGCGCACGGGTGGGATGGGCTCGCGGTCGGCAGTGATGGAATCAGTCCTCGGCAGCGGAGCCGCTGCGCTCGTTTGTATCGGGCAGGCCCAGCGCGACGCAGATTTCGCTGCGCGTGCGCTCCGCGATACGGCGGCGGCCTTCGTCGCCGTTGACCTGTATCGGCGTACAGAAATGCACTTCGGCCGTCATGCCGGGGCCGCCGAGCACGCGCAGGAAATTGCTGACGAAACTCTCGCGTGGACCGAACGGCACCGCCGGGTCCTGGCGCCCGTTGTTACCGTAGCGCAGCGCGACCGGCTGCACCGGCACGCCCGCGTCGACCGCGACCTGGAAGATGCGCGCATGGAAGGTGCGCACGCGGTCGCCCGCGCCGGTACCGCCTTCGGGGAATACGCCGACCGGCAGACCTTCACGCAGGCGCTCGACTACACGCTGCATGACCGCAGCCAGCGAATGACCGCTGCCGCGCTGGTGATAGATGGTGCCCGCACGCGCCGCGAGCCAGCCGATCAGCGGCCAGCGGCCGATCTCAGCCTTGGCCACGAAACACAGGAAGGTCTGGCTGTGGAGCAGTTCGATGTCGAGCCAGGAAACGTGATTGGCGACGAACAGCACCGCGCCCGCATGCGGTTCGCCGAAGCGGCGTATGCGAAATCCGAAGAAGCGTACGAGCCAGCGCGACCACCACGAGGTTATCCAGTGGTCGAGGCGCTGGCCGCCAATGCGCAGGCGCGCACCCAGCGGATTGATCACGATCATGGCCAGCGGCAGCGCGATCAGCAGATGAATCAGCAGCACCGGAGAGCGCCACAGGTACCGCAGCGGGCGCAGGCGATCGGGGCGAGCGGCGGTCACGGCGGTATCGGCTGTGGCATTCATCGGCGCAAGGGTAACCAAGCGCGCCAGACTGCGCCAATGAAAGCGCGTTGCCTGCTTTATTCCTGCAGCTGCAACGCCGCCTCGGTGAGATCGGCGATGTGCTGTTCCCACCAGCGCGCCTCGCCGACGAACGCGAAGGCATGCGGAAACGCCGGGTCGTGCCAGCGCTGCGCGATCCAGCCGGCCCAGTGCACTTGGCGCAGCGTGCGCAGGGGCTCGACCAGGGCGAGCTCGGCCGGATTGAAATCACGGAACTCGGCATAGCCTTCGAGCAGCAGGTCGAGCGCGCGGGCATCGGTCGCGAGCATCCACAGATCCTGCACCGCCGGACCCATGCGCGCATCGTCCAGGTCGACGAAGTGCGGGCCGTGATCGGTCCACAGCACGTTGCCCGGGTGGCAGTCGCCGTGCAGGCGCAGGTGTTGCGGCTGGATCGCGTCGAAGCGCTGCTGCAGCGGGAGTTCGAGCGCGGCGATGGCGCTGCGGTAGCGCGCCGCCGAGGTCGATGGCAGCAGCGGCGAGGCCAGCACCGCCGCGGCAGGCGCGTGCAGGAACGTGGCGAGGTCGATCGCGCCGCGCGCGGCAAAGCGCTGCCGCGCACCGATGCCGTGGATACGCGCGATGAGACGGCCCATCCACTGCAGGTGCTCGGCCGATTCCAGCTGCGGTGCGCGGCCGCCGCGGCGCGGGTACAGCGCAAGGCGATGCGCGCCGGTCGGGTGCAGGCTGCGGCCGTCGAGCACCAGCGGCGCGACCACCGGCAGTTCGGCCGCAGCGAGTTCGGCCGCGAACGCGTGCTCCTCGGCGATCGCCGCGTCGGACCAGCGTCCGGGCCGGTAGAACTTGGCCACGACCGGCGCCGCGTCCTCGATGCCGACCTGGTAGACGCGATTCTCGTAACTGTTGAGCGCGAGCAGCCGGCCATCGGTGTACAGGCCCAGCGCCTCGACCGCGGCCAGCACGCGCTCCGGATTCAGGTCCGCATACGGCGCGAGTGCGCTCACGCGCGCCGGTCGCGACGCGGCACGACCGCCATGGTCAGGCGCGCGATGCAGCACAGGTCGTTCGTGTCGGTGACGATGCGGATTTCCCAGACCTGGGTCGTGCGGCCAATGTGCAGCGGCGAGGCCGTGCCGATGACTTCACCGGACTGCACGGCGCGCAGGTGATTGGCGTTGATGTCCAGGCCTACCGCCAGTTCCACCGCCGGGTCGAGGCAGAGATTGGCCGCGAGGCTGCCCAGTGTTTCGGCCAGCAGCACCGACGCGCCGCCGTGCAGCAGGCCGAAGGGTTGGCGCGTGCGCGCGTCGACCGGCATGGTGCCGCGCAGGAAGTCCGGGCCGATCTCGGTGAAGCGGATGCCGAGCGACTGTCCCGCCGTGCCTTCGTTCCAGCTGTTCATGGTGGCGAGGTCGGTCTGCTGCTTCCAGAGGCTCATGGCGGGCTCGCGTAGGGAAAGAAGCGGCGATTAGACCGGTTCGCGGCGCGCGCCGGAAGGGCGCGTGCCGCTGCTTACCGATTGTTGAAAAGGGGCGACTGCCCCTTTTCAATCAACGGTGCAAGCAAAGCTTGCCCACGTTCTCCGAGAATCAATCGCTTGCGCGATCGACGTCACCGTTCCCCCCGAGTCGATCTCTTGCGCGATCGACGTCACCGTTCCCCGAGTCGATCTCTTGCGCGATCGACTCTCGGGCGATCCATCCCTGGATCGCGCCAGCAGGCTGTTTCACAGCCTGCTGGCGGAAGCGGCCCTGTCCGGACCTGCGCACCCGCCGGTCACGGCGACGCATGCGACAATCGCGTTTCATTCCGGCGGACCGCTGCGTGAGTCATACCGTTACCTTGCAGGCCAGCGGCAAGCGCTTCGACGTGCAGCCGGGCGAAAGCGTGCTCGAAGCCGCGCAGCGCGCCGGCTTGGCCCTGCCCTATTCCTGCCTGGCCGGCGTCTGCGGCAGTTGCAAGGCCAGCCTCGTCTCCGGCGACGTCGTCTACCCGCGCAATCCGCCGGCGGCGCTCAATGCGAGCGAGCAGGCGAAGCACCAGATCCTGCTGTGCCAGGCCGTGCCGACGAGCGACCTGACCCTGCTCGCGCGCGAGGTCGCCTCGGTCGCCGACATGCCGCGGCGCATCCTGGAACTGAACGTCGAGCACAAGCAGCTGCTCGCCGCCGACGTGATGCAGCTGATCCTGCAGCCGCCGCACGGCGAGCGGCTGAACCGGCTCGCCGGCCAGTACCTCGACGTGCTGCTGGCTGACGGCAAGCGCCGCGCGTTCTCGATCGCCAACGCGCCCGAAGGCGATGCGCGCATCGAGTTGCATATCCGCCATGTCGCCGGCGGCGGTTTCACCGGCCATGTCTTCGACGCGCTGCAGCCCGGCGACGTGCTGCGCGTCGAAGGACCGCTCGGCACCTTCGTGCCGCGCGAGGATTCCGAGCGACCCATGCTGTTCGTGGCCGGCGGCACCGGCTTCGCGCCGGTGAAAGCGCTGATCGAGCATTTCCTGCACCTGGGTACGCGCCGGTCGCTGCAGCTGTACTGGGGTGCCCGGCGCGCCGAGGATCTGTACCAGGCGCCGCTGCCGCAGCAGTGGATGCGGCAGTTTTCGAACTTCCACTATGTGCCGGTAGTCTCCGACCCGGAGTTCAGCCACGGCATGCGCAGCGGCCTCGTTCACGAGACCGTGATCGAGGATCATGCGGACCTGTCCGGTTTCGATATCTACATGAGCGGGCCGCCGGCGATGATCGATGCGGGCCGGCGCAGCTTCGTCGCGGCAGGACTGGACGAAGACCGGCTGTACTACGACAGTTTCGACTACGCGCCGGATGTCCTGGCGCACATCCTCAGCAACCGCGCCGGAATCCACGGACTATGAAGCGACTCGCCCTGCTGTGCCTGCTGCTGCTTCTGGCCGCGCCCGCCCAAGCCCTGCGCTGCGGCACGCGCGTGGTGACCGACGGCGATCGCGATTTCGCCGTGCGCGACCGCTGCGGCGAACCGTTTTACATCGACCAGTTCTCGAGCGTCAGCGTGCGTGGCGCGAACGGCCCGCTGGAAACCCAAGTCGAAGATATCTACGACGTCTGGTATTACAACTTCGGCCCGCGCCGGCTCATGGTGCGGCTGCTGTTCCTCAACGGCCGCCTCGAGCACGAGGAAACCCTGGGCTACGGCGTGAACACGCTCGGCGACAGCTGCAATCTCGACGGTCTCACCGCCGGCACCAGCGCAGGCGAGATCCTCGCCTACTGCGACGAACCAGCCGGGCGGCGCAACCAGCGCCGGGCCAACGTCCGCCGCGACAACTTCGGCAACGAACGCTATACGCCGGTACGCGTGGAAGAATGGACCTACGATCTCGGCGACTCGCGCCTGCTGCGCGTCCTGACACTGCAGAACGGGCGTCTGCAGAGCGTCGATACCGAGGGACGCTGACGCGTAAACGGCCGAGCGATCGGAAAGACCTCGATGCAAGGTCGACTGCAGCGCCGTTCAGAACTCCGGTAATCGCGGCACGCCGTGCTCGCTGCGCTCCTCGATGACCGCGGCCTTCGTGTCCAGCCCGAGCCGCGGCGCCATGCCGGGCAGCGGCTCGCTTGCTTCGTTGCGCGCGAGGCGCAGCGCGTTGCGGTAGCAGTGCTCGGCCAGCGCATGGCTGCCTTCGCCGGAATGGCAGTCGCCGAGCGCTTCCCAGCTCGCCGCGGTTTCGCCGATCGCGAGCGCGCGCTCAAGGTATTCGCGCGCCTTGCCCCAGAGACGCCCGGCGACGCAGAGCCGGCCGAGCGCGACCAGCAGCACGACGCTGTTTGGATGCTGCCGCAGCCAGCCCTCGGCCTGACGCAGCCGTGCGCCGGTATCGGCGCCGGCCAGTTCGGCGTAGGTCTGCACCACGGGCTCGGACCAGTCCTTGCGCAGGTAGGCCTCGATCTCGCTCATGCCGGGCAGCGGCTGGCCCAGTTCGGCGATGCGCCGCGCGTAGGCCGCCAGCGCTGCCGGCACGCGCCGCTGAGCGCGGGTGAGCGCGGCCCACTGCGCATTCAGTCCGTCAGCGCTGCGCTGCGCGGCCAGGGCCGCGGCCAGCACGCGCGCCTCGAGCGCGGCGAAGGTCGCGGCGGACAGTGCCTGGGTCCGCGCGAGCGGCGCGAGCGCATTCATGGCCGCGTCGATCTCGCCGGTCGCGAGCGCCGCTTCGATGTATTCGACCCAGGCCGCCGGCACCAGCGTGGTGGTGCGCGACTCGGTGGACAGCAGGCGGTAGGCCTCAGCGACTTCGCCACGCTCGCGCTTGAGACGCGCGCGCAAGGCCAGCGCCGCGCCCGGCGCGGTCTCGGCCGCTTCGTCCAGTGCCGCCTCGGCGCGCGCGGTTTCGCCGAGCGCCAGCGCCGCGCGGGCGGTGGCCAGCATCGCCGGCGCGCGCAATTCGCGGTACTGGGTAGCGCGCGCAAGTTCCTTCTCCGCTCGCAGATAGCGGCCCTCGGCGAGCGCGACCAGGCCATTGGCCAGGCGTTCGCGGCTTTTCTTGCGCGTGCGGCGGAACCACAGCCGCAGCGGCCAGCGCGCCAGTCGCCAGACCACGCCGATCAGACCCCAGAGCAGCAGCAGCGCGACGAATGCGACGACGGCCGTGGTTTCGTAGTTGGTATTGCCCAGGCGCACGAGCACGTAGCCTGGATCGCTCGCCAGCCAGTGGTAGCCCACCGCAGCTGCGAGCATGGCCGCCACCAGCAACAGCCCCGCCAGCCAGTACCTCATGGAACCGGCGTCCCGTCGACGCGGGCCGGCGCCTGCTGCAGGCCCTGCGCCGTGCGCAGATTGCGCAGTTCCTTCAAGGTCGCGCCCAGCGCCGGCCGTGGCGCCACCGCGGCGGTTTGCGCGTCGAGGCGGCCCAGTCCGGCGAGTGCCGCGACCACGCTCGGGTCATCAGGGGCGAAACCGTCGGTCAACTGTGCGCGGGCGCGCTTGAGCGCCGCATGCAATGCCGCGTCGTTGCGTTCTAGCAGGGCCAGTTCGGCGGCACGCAGTTCCAGCGCGACGAAATTGCGCAGCAAGGCCGGATCGGCGACCGCGCCACCGCCGGGGCCGGTGCGCGTGACGCGCACGAACTGGCCCAGTGCGCGCCAGAGCTTCGAATCGGTGCCGGCCTCGCGCCGGTCCAGCGTGGCGGCGAGCGGCAGCGCGGCGACCTGATCGCGCAGCGCGGCGAGTTCGGCGAGCGCGGCGGCTTCGGTCGGCTGGTTCATCTGTTCCAGGCTGCGCAGTTCCACCGCAAGGGTTTCGCGTGCGGTCGCGAAAGCCGGATCCTGCAGCGCCGCCAGCGCGCTGTCGGCAATGCGGTAAGCGCGCGCCGCGGCGGCCGCATCGTGGAAAAGGTCAAAGCGCTGCTGCGCGAGCAGCAACACCATCTCCGCCTCGTTCAGCAGCAGTGCGTCGTGACCGGACAGGCGCTTGTCGGCAAGATTGGAAATCGCGTCCTCGAGGACGCGCGCGCGCTCGGACACGCCGAGCACTTCCTCGCGCAGGGTCTTGTTGACGTTTTCGGCGTCGGCCAGGCGCTGGCGCAGCATCTCGCGCTCGCGCCGTTCGAGCTCGACCGCGCGGCGCAGGCCGTCGACATCGGTGCGGGCCAGGGCGATGTCCGTCGCGATCGCGTCGCCGCGGCTGCCGTCGGCC
>JBBQZR010000066.1:0-33139 GCA_038207515.1 Lysobacterales bacterium
TTGTTTTTGGTGTGGTTGTTGTGGCGTTGGGGCGCCCCCCCCCCCCCCCCCCCCAACCCTCCGGGGGTTTTTTTTTTCCGGCGCTATTGGTTCCTATTTTAAAAAAAAAAAACGCCGCAGCCCGGAGGCTGCGGCGTTCGCTATTGCAGCAGGCGCGCCCGAGGAGCGCGCGATGCCTCAGTAGCGGTAGTGCTCCGGCTTGTACGGACCGTCGGCATCGACGCCGAGGTAGGCGGCCTGGTCGGCGGTGAGGCGGGTCAGCTTCACGCCGATCTTTTCCAGATGCAGGCGCGCGACTTCCTCGTCGAGCTTCTTGGGCAGGCGATACACGGTCTTCTCGTACGTGTCCTTGTTGGCCCACAGGTCGAGCTGAGCCAGGGTCTGGTTCGAGAACGAGTTCGACATGACGAAGCTCGGATGGCCGGTGGCGCAGCCGAGGTTGACGAGGCGGCCTTCGGCCAGCAGGAACATCTCACGACCGTTCGGCAGAACGTACTTGTCGACCTGCGGCTTGATGTTGATCTTCTTGACGCCGGGCAGCGTGTTCAGCGCGTCGACCTGGATCTCGTTGTCGAAGTGGCCGATGTTGCAGACGATGGCCTGGTCCTTCATGGACTGCATGTGCTCGACCGTGATCACGTCCTTGTTGCCGGTCGTGGTCACGTAGATGTCGGCATAGCCGAGCGAGGCTTCCAGCGTGTCGACCTGGAAGCCTTCCATCGCGGCCTGCAGCGCGTTGATCGGATCGATTTCGGTCACGATCACGCGACAGCCGTAGGCGCGCAGCGAATGGGCCGAGCCCTTGCCCACATCGCCGTAGCCGGCGACGAGAGCGACCTTGCCGGCGAGCATCACGTCCATCGCGCGCTTGAGGCCGTCGGCAAGCGATTCGCGGCAGCCGTACAGGTTGTCGAACTTCGACTTGGTGACCGAGTCGTTGACGTTGATGGCCGGAACCAGCAGCTTGCCGGCTTCCACCATCTGATACAGGCGGTGCACGCCGGTGGTGGTCTCTTCGGAGACGCCGCGCCAGTCCTTGACGATCGCGGTCCAGAAGCCGGCCGGGCGCTCCTTGGCGACGCGCTTGAGCAGGTTCTTGATGACCTGTTCCTCGTGCGAGGCCGAGGCCGTGTTGACCCAGTCCGAACCCTGTTCGAGCTCATAGCCCTTGTGGAGCAGCAGGGTCACGTCGCCGCCGTCGTCGACGACGAGTTCCGGGCCCTTGCCGTTCGGGTGGATCACGCAGTCCAGCGTGCAGTCCCAATACTCTTCCAGCGACTCGCCCTTCCAGGCGAATACCGGCACGCCGGTCGCGGCGATCGCGGCAGCGGCATGGTCTTGCGTCGAGAAAATGTTGCAGGAGGCCCAGCGCACCGAGGCGCCGAGGTCGGCCAGGGTCTCAATCAGGACCGCGGTCTGGATGGTCATGTGCAGCGAGCCGGTCACGCGCACGCCCTTGAGCGGCTTGGCGGCGGCGTACTTCTTGCGGATCGACATCAGGCCCGGCATCTCGTGCTCGGCGATCTCGATTTCCTTGCGGCCCCAGTCGGCCAGGGACATGTCGGCGACTTTGTAGTCGTGCTGCGGCTTTACGACGGCATTCATGGGTGAACTCCAGTGCTTGGGCGGGCGCGGTGTCGGAATGAAACCCGATTCCGCCGAGCCTGATTCCTTGTCGCGATGACCGGCGACCGGACTTGCAGCGCCCCTCGGCGGCGAGGAGGGCGGGGATTATATCGCCGATTCCGGATGAAGCGATATATGGGCTGGCCGGTGCGGCCATGGCGATGGCGGCTAGCCGGCAAGCCGCCACTACAGCGACTCGACGGCGCCATGCTTGCCGGCAATACTCGCGCCCATGAATCCAACGGCCTCGCTGTTCCTGATCATCGTAGCGGCAGCCAGTGCAGCGCCCTCATCGTCGCAGCTCATGCTCACCGGCGAGACCTTCCATGGCGACGAAGTACCGGGCCGCAACGGCGAAGTCTGGCTCGCGCTCGTCGTCGACAACGGCAAGGCGACGCTGCAATTCACGACGCTGAAGATCGAGGCGGTCAACGATCCCATCGGCGACGGACCTGACGACAAGACCGGGCGCAGCGTGGCGGCGCCGGGCATCGAGCCGCGCGTGCTGCTGCGGAACATCGCGGGCCTGCGCACCGGCGAAGTTGCCGTGGCCGTGGCCGAAGTGCAACCGCTGAGCGTAGCGACGCCGTTGCCGATCGCGTTCGGCGGCAAGACGCTGAATCTCGCAGTGCGCTGCAGCGGCACGGGCGACGCACTCGCGTGCAACGTGGTCCTCGGCGACGGCGTGACGGAGCAGGTGTTGTTCGACACTTACGCCGCTCGTGGCGAGAACGGTGCGATCGAACTGGGCGATGCGATACCGTCCGTGCTGTTCGCCGGCGACCTCGATCGCGACGGCCGCGTCGACCTGCTGATCGACACCACGGACCACTACAACCTGAGCCGGCCGACCCTGTTTCTCTCGGGTGCGGCAAAGAAAGGTCAGCATGTCGCGGAAGTCGCGCAGCAGTCGATTACCGGGTGCTGAAGGCGTAACCAGCAGCCAGAAGTTTTAGCCCTCGCCTTCAAGGGGGTGAAGGACGATGGCTCAGAACCGCAGGTCCTCAGCGTCCTGAACGCCCAATGGGCCGGAGGGTTGGGTGGGGATGGGGTTGCTATGGCTTCGCGCCGAGCAGTAAACATCGGCGTTGCGGTTCGCACTTTGTGTTGCGCACGCCGACGCATCTTGCGCACGCAAGGATCAGCGGTATTTCCAGCGCGGTACTGCGCGAGATGGCGTGACCGCCACCTCGGCGATCACGTCAGTGCCGGATCGGCCAATTCGCCGCGCGGTGCTTCTGCGACGGCTGCGGCCGCGGTATCGGATCGAGCTTGTCGACGAGCAGGCGGATATCGGCAGGCACGAACTGGCCGTCGCCTTCGACATCGAGGAACGCTTCCGCCCCGGCGCTGATGCTGTCGTAGTCGAGATACAGCTCCTCGCCCTGGCGCGGTGTGCGCTGCTTGCTGCAGACCGACAGCGGCACGCGCAAGCAGGCCTTGGTCTGTACGCCGAAGGCCTGGCCCGGACGCAGCCTGCGCAGCATCGCGCCTTCGACTTTCACCAGCGCGTGCTGCTCGCTCACCCCGGTGCATCGACCCACAGCGATGTCATAACTCAAGAGACTCTCCTTGCGGTCACGGTAGCCGGACCAGTGAATTGACCGCGCCGACGAGATGCCGCGTGAGCAGCCCGCGCAGGCGCACTTCGACTTCGGCGATATTCTGCAGGTTGGGCGGAGCCGACAACGAATAGATGTATCCGTCGGCGTTGTAGCGCTGTGCGCGGCTGACCTCGACCTGTGGACTCGCACTGGCGAGGGACCATATCTGTCGCAGCAATGCCGGACCTACACTCGCGCCGGGCGCCAATCGAAACTGAAAATGTACAACGTTTGCCATGTTTATCCTGGGCCTGGCGCGGGCCGGTGCGGACAGGGAACAGCGCCATCCGCCGCGGAGGCTTGCCCGGCGCTCTCGACGAAACGAGCGCGCGGGCGAGTAGCGGCGGCATCGACGCTCAACGTCGGATGCGGCAACGTCGCGAAGCGTCGATCGGAGTCGGTCCTGGACCGGAGTGAGCGAGACGGGACAGCGGATCGCCGGGAAACACGGCGCGGCGGTGAGCTTCGACGAAGCTTCCTGGCACTATGCGCGCCGAAACGTTACGGAATCGTTATTTGGGCCCGTCCGATCGGCCGGAAGACGGGTGCGCAGGCGTGTCGGCTCCGCGCCACGTTGCCGAACCTGCGGAACTTCGCCTCGAACGTTCCGGTCCGCGACGTTATCCCATCCGGCTGCGTCCGGCGTCCGTTTTCTCCAGGAGTGATTCGATGCCCAGCCCTTCCGTCACGGTCCGCCTTGCCGCTGCCGCGTTCGCCTGCCTGTCCTTCACCGCGTTCGCCGCACCGCAGATCGTGCCATCCGAGCCGATCGCGCTCGAACGCCTGCATCTGCGCCTCACGGTCGACGACTGTGTGTTCGACAAAGACACGGTCGCCGTCGAACTGCGCGAGCGGACCCTTCGCGTCCATCACCGGACCCGGCAGTGCCTCATCCCTGGCGCGCCCGAAGTCGTCGACATCCTGCTGGGCGCGTTGCCCGCAGGCGACTACCAGGCGGAACTCGTCGAGGACACTTCAGGCGCGACCAGCGAACGCATCGCGTTCCGGGTAAACGAGATTGCCCGCACCCTGCAATTCCCGGCGACTCCGACGCCGCTCGCCGATTATGCGGGGCTCTGGGGTTCACCGACGGAACCGGGCTGGGGATTGAGCCTGCACCAGGGCGTGTTCTCCAGGCTGTTCGGCGCGCTGCTCGTCTTCGATCGCGTGAACCAGCCGCAGTGGTACACGCTGCAGGCCGGCCGCTGGATCACCGCGACGCGCTGGAGCGGTTCGCTGGTCCGCAGCGAAGGCTCGCCGTGGTCTTCCGCGGTCTACGCGCCGGACGCGACGCACTATCTTGTCGTCGGCAGCGCGAGTCTCGATTTCCGCATGGCGCCCGGGCAGGAAGACAAGGCGACGCTGAGCTATACGATCGACGGCCAGGCGGTCACGAAGACGATCGTGCGTGCGCCGCTGCGGTAGACATTGCCCCGCAATCTCAATCCGACGCGGCGGCCGGCAACGCCTCGCTGAAATACACCGTGTGACCCTGGTCGTCGTGGATGATGAATGCCCGCGTCTGCCAGGGCGTGTCGTGCACGTCCTCGACGAACGGCACGCCGTTGTCCTTCAGCGCCTGCGCCGTCGCGGCGACGAATCCCAGCCGCTCCGTATAGAAGCGCACCGAGGCGGCGAGATCCGTGGTGCGCAGCTGAGCGATGACTCCCGAGATTGGCATCGTTGTTCTCCGTCCAGAGTTGCCGCGCAAGCGCGCCGCGCGCGTACGGTTCTACGACGCGCCATCCGCCGCTGCAAACCATTCGTCCGTGCTGCGGTGCCGGTGCAGTCCGACGGTTTCGAACTCGTCGATCGCCGGCGGCACCGTGCGCACGCCGAGCAAGGCGAGCGCGTTGTTGATCGGTCCGAGCTCCGCCGCCTGCGGCCCGAACACCACGTCGCCGTCGCGGAACACCGCTGCGCCCTGCGTGCCCATGCCGCCGAAATATTCCGTCTCGAAATACAACAGGGTCGCGCGCTGAGATCCCGCCTTCAGCACCGCCATCAGCGGCGGCGACAGCGTGTTGAAGCCGGCCACGAAATCCTCCGGCGGCTCCGGCAGCAAAGTATCGAGCACATCCTCGTCCAGCGGCAGCAGCCCCAGCACCTCGGTCAGCGCGATCGGTGCGGGCAATTGATGCAACGCCGCAAACGCCTGCAAGGCGCCGCGGCGCGCGATGAGACCGGTGACGAAATGGGCCATGGCGAGTCCCTGAAGCCGTTGTCGATGGTATCGGCGACCGGAAACGGCAAGATCAGGGGCCGCCGCGGCATCGCGGAGGCGACATTGCACTTCGCACCGGTGCCGACGCGTAGCAAGATGAGCACGCAAGAACCAAGCCAGAGAACGCGCCCATGCAGTTTGTGCTCATCGATTTCGAAAACGTCCAACCCGCCAACCTCGACGGCCTGAAGAACGGCCTGCACCACATCCGCGTCTTCGTCGGCGAAAGCCAGTCGAAGATCTCGCTCGGCACCGCCAAGGCCTTGCAGAGCTTCGGCAGCGACGCGGACTACATCCAGATCACGGGCAGCGGCTCCAACGCGCTGGATTTCCACCTCGCGTTCTACCTCGGTCGCCTGTCGCTGCAGCATCCGCAGGCCAGCTTCGTCATCGTCTCGAAAGACACCGGCTTCGATCCGCTCGTCAAGCATCTCAACCGGCTGGGCACCGCGTGCCGTCGCGTGGCGTCCATCGCCACTGCCGTCGGTGCAACGCCGAAAACTGCGCCGACGATCGCGACAACCCATTCGCCACCGAAAGCGGTCCAGGCCGACACGACGATCGATGCGGCGGCGCATCCCGCGGCGATTCACGTAACACAAGAAACCGCCGCGGCGCAGAAATCGGCGACCACTGCAGCGCCAGGTGCGCAACGCTCGCCATCCGCCAATGCGCCACCGCCGCCGGCGGTCAAGCCCGCTACGCAAAAAAACACGGCACCCAAAGCCACGGCACAGACAGCGGCGGCATCCGCGACCAAACCCGCACCGAAGCCCGCCGCGAAAGCCAAAGCCGCCGCAGCGCCATCCGACGCGATGATCAAGGCCATTCTGGATCGCCTGCACGGCATGAAAAGCGCGCGTCCGCGCACGCTGAAAACACTGACGTCCAGCATCACGTCCTGGCACAAACTCGATGAGCCGCGCTGCGCCGCCGTGCGCAAAGCGCTGGTCGACGGCGGCCACATCACGACGGACGGGAAGAAGGTCGTCTACAACCTCGGCTGACTTCAGAGCGAGCCGTCGAAGCCATTCGCGAAAATGTGGTCGCCCTCCAGCCAGTAGGTTGGGCTGAGCGCAGCGATGCCCAACATCGCGGTGGCCGGGCGTCGAAGAGCCGCTCTCAAAGCGACTCTGTTCGGTGCTTTTCGTGGCGGATGCGCCTTGATGTTGGGGTTCGCTGCGCTCACCGCCAACCTACCGCCGCCGGGTTTGAATCGTCGCGGTCTGCTGGCCTAACCCCCCAAGCCGGCTCCGCACTACCTGTTCCACAATCCCTGCAAATACGCATTCGGCCGCGACCGGTTCTGATGCAGGTGCTGCGCGACCTTACCGATGCTCAGCGACTTGAACACCTTGTCCAGAACCTTAGTCCAGAACGCTTAGGGAACCTCTGAACAAGTCGATATTTGCCTTTGATTCTCGAGCCCCCTTGAGTCAAGGGGGTGAAGAGTGATCGCTTAGAACCGCAGGTTCTGATCACTCTGAACGCCCACGGGGCCGGACCGGCCAAATGCCTGCGTAGCAGGTGTTTGGCGGGGTTGTGGAGATCTGGTGCTGAGTACAAGAGCGGTAGTTCCAGGACTTGTTCAGAACTTCCTTAGTCCAGAACGCTTAGGCAGACGGGTGCCCGCGTCCGCACTGGCCTTGATCCGGCAGCGTGATGGTATCGACCCGGCGGTCACCGCGACGCTGCAACCGTTGGCCCGTGGGTCAGCTTCCCGGCCGTGACGCAAGCCGGCCCGAGCGAAAGCCCGGGCCGGCATGGCGCATCAATCGACGATCCACAGGGAGAAATAGTCATTCTTGTCGGCAAGCGTATGGTCGGTCAGCGGCGACAGCGTGATCGTGTGCGGGCCGAATTCCAGATTGACGGCGAAGAATGCGGTGGGCAGCGTGAGGTGTTGATTGGCGTTGTTGAAATACAACGGCACGTCGCCGATGTGCACGTCGTCGAGATTGACTCTGACACCGGCGATACCGTTGGTGAACCTGCAGTAGCAGCTTCCGGAAAACGCGATGGTCACATCCCCGCTGATGGGCAGGTCGAACGGGTATTTCTGCGGCAGCGGACCATTCTGGTTCTGCGCGATGTAATAGGTCACCGTAGTGCTCCTGCGGAGGAGAACGGAAAACAAGGGCGGAGCGCCCGTTACCGGGCGGCCTCCAGCGGAAAACCGTCGGCCAACGGCTTCAGTTGCGCGGGCGTGGCCAGACTGACCGTGCGCGACGGTGGGATGGAGCCAACCGGTTGGCGCGAACGCTGCGCGGGCCGGCAAGGTTCATCAGACGATGATCCACAGGGAATAGAAATCGTTCTTGTCGGAGACGGTGTTCGCGTTCAGCGGCTGCAGCGTGATGGTGTGCGGGCCTGACGTAAGGTTGACCGCGAAGAACTGCGTCGGCAGCGACATGTGCATGCCGGTCTGGTTGAAGCACACCAGCGCTTCGCCGATGGCCGTGCCGTCGAGATAGACCTGGACGCCGGCGGTGGTGGCGGCGTTGCTCCAGCAGGTGCCGGAGAACGCGATCGTCACATCGCCGTCGATCGGCGCATTGAACGGGATTTTCAGCGGCAGCGGGCCCATCTGGTTCTGCGCAATGATGAAGGTCACGGCATATCTCCTGCGGATGGAAAACGGTAAACGGGGCGCCCGTCATCGGGCGACGCCGCCAGCCTTCCGGCCGCGGATCACCAACGCCGTGCCCCCCTGCGGCGTACAGACTAGTTCTAGCGCAAGAACGTGGCGTTCGCCCTCAGTCGTGTCCGCGCTGTCGTTTGACGGGATTCCGAACATGCTGGAGCAACACGCCTCCGTCCCACGGCACTCTACGCGTTACGGCGACTTGCATGAGTTGAAGATCCTGGCAGCGTCAGCAGTACCGGCCGTGTCGTCGGCCGGAGCGACGTCTCAGATCTCGCCGGTCTTGCCGTCGCTGAGCGCGAACATGCCGGTCGCGAGCTTCACCTGCGCGCCGCCGTCCTTTTCCTTGCCGGTGCCATGGATAGCTCTGCGTGCTTCCTCTCGCTTGGATCCAGGCTCTGCTCGCGGCGCGTGTCTACATCTGCCGGAACAGATGCAGATAGCTGCGGCTCACCGGCAATGCTTCCCTGCGGTACTTCAGATGCACGTCCGCGGTTTCGTTGTCGCCGCGCGTGACGTGGCTGATCGCGCGCAGGTTCACGACGACGGAGCGGTGCACCTGCGCGAACTGCTGCGGATCGAGTTGTGCGAGCAGTTCCTTGAGTGGCGTGCGCACGAGGGCGTCGGCGGGTTTGTAGCTGTCCTCGTGCCACGCGACGCGGGTGTATTTCTCGTCGGAACGCAGGTAGTCGATCGCGTCGACGGGAATCAGGCGCAGGGTCGGACCGACGGAGGCGCGGATCCAGCGCAGCGGTTTTCCGGGCTGCGGCGCATCGATCGGCTCGGCGGTCATCGCGACGGGCGTGGCGGGGCTGCTCGACGACAGCCCGAGCTTGCGCCGCAGGTGCACGGCGAGTTCTTCGAGCAGCGCTTCGGTATCCGGCCGCGGCTGGGCCGCACGCAATCGCTCCTGCAGCCGCGCGACGGTATCGACCAGCCGCGCCATCTCGACGGGCTTCATGAGGTAGTCGAGCGCGCCGTGCTGGAAGGCCTGCACGGCATAGTTGTCGAACGCCGTCACGAACACGAGATGCGCGCGGCGGCCAATCGTCTGCGCGGCCTCCACACCGGAAAGCCCGGGCATGTGCACGTCGAGGAAGCAGACGTCGGGCTGCAGCGCGTCGAATTTCTCGATCGCCTCGCGGCCGTTGCGCGCGAACGCGACGATCTCCAGTTCCGGCCAGGCGCTGCCCAGCAGGCGCGCGAGGGACTTGCGCAGCAGCGGTTCGTCGTCGGCGATGAGCGCGGTGGGGCGGCGGGTCATGACGTGGTCGGCCAGGCGGGGATGTCGAGGTCGGCGCAGGTGCCGTGCGGGCTGATGGCGGTCAGGGTCAGGCGTGCTTCCTCGCCGAAGGTCAGGCGCAGGCGTTCGCGCAGGCTGGACAGGCCGGTGCCGAGGCCGGCGCTGCGGCTGTGCTGCAGGCCGACGCCGGTGTCGCTGACCTGGGCGTGGCAGCGGCCGTTGCTTGCGCGCACGCTGACATCGATACGTCCGCCTTCCTCGCTGGGATCGACACCGTGCCGGACGGCATTCTCGACGAGGGCGAGCAGCGTCATCGGCGGGCAGCGCAGGCCGCGCGCGGCGGCGTCGGCGTGCACCGTGAACTGCAGCCGGTCGGGCAGGCGCATCTGCATGAGCTCGAGGTAGGCGCGTACGAGGTCGATCTCCTGGCCCAGCGTCGTGGCCGGATCGTTGATGCGCGGCACCGCGGCGCGCAGGTACGCGATCAGGCTGTTGAGCACGTCGGAGGCCTGTGGCGAGCCGGAATCGACGAGTTCGCGGATATTGGCCAGCGTGTTGAACAGGAAATGCGGTTCGACCTGGGCCTGTAGCAGCCGCAGGCGCGCGTCGACCGCCTTTCGTTCGAGTTCGCTGCGTTCGAGCTGGAACGCGAGCGCCTGGTTGCGCATGAAGCTGTCGCGCTGGCGGACCAGCGAGGTCACCGCGATCCACGGCGCAAACAGCAGTCCGGTGACCATGAGACTGATGAGGCCAGTGACGCGTCCGTTGTCTTTCCAGAACGGCGGATCGCCGTGCGGCGTGCTCGCGAGGTAGATGACGAGCACGGTCGGCGCAATGACTATGGCGACGGCGATGACCTGCAGCACCCAGCGCGCGGCCCAGCGCGGCAGGCGCCGCGGCCACTGCTCGATCAGGCCGAACGCGATCATCGCGACGAGGCCGATCTCCATCGTGCGCAGCAGCAGGCCGGCGCGGTTGGTGGTCCAGCCCGGCGAGAGCAGCGCGCCCCAGGCCAGCGACAGCGCGAGCGTCGCGAATACGCGGCGGCGGTTGAAGAGTTGTCTGAGGCCGCGGGCGGGGGGCTGGGGCGCTGGGGGCATGCGGCAACGATACTCGGGAAGTGAGGTAGCTGTAGCACCCAACCCTCCCCTTCAAGGGGATGAAAGGCAGCCGTTCAGAACCGCAAGGTTCTGGCGGCCTTGAACGCCCAATGGGCCGGAGGGTTGGGTGGGGATGGTGTTTGTCGCTGGCCCGGATCAATACAACCCTCTTGCCTTCGTCTTTACCTATTTCCCTTAACTGCGGCGGCTGCCACATCGCTGCGTACGTTAACCAAAAAAATCAATGTACAAAACTATAAATGCGGCAACCACATCATCAGCGAAGCGCCGACGATGCCTGCCGCGATCACTAGCGTCAGCAGCGACAGTCCGGCCGCCATCGCGAGCCGCGGCCCGGCCGCGGTGCTGGCCCGGGCGCGGAAATATAGTTCGAGTACCGCGAGCGGCAGCAGGTACTGGGCGAAGGCGAGGACGCTGAGGAAGGGGCCGCTGAACGTGACCGGATCGAAGCCGACCGGTCCCTGGTTCGCGAGCAGCCAGGCCATCAGCCCCACGCGGAAGAACCACACGCCGCTGACGGCGAGAAACAGGCGCAGCGCCCAGCGACGGTGCGCGTCGAACCGGCGGGCCATCGCATGGTGCAACGCCAACGCGGCGAAAACGAGAATCAGCGCGGCATTGATGTCGATCGCGATGTGTTGCGACAGGCCGCCGACGGTCTTGCGCGTGAGCCCCATCACGAATCCGCCGACGCTCATGAGCACCGCCGAGAACAGATACACGCGCCCGTTCCAGCGGTGGAAGCGCGGCGCGATGCGGCGGATTGCCGGCGTGAGCTGCAGCGCACCGCCGAGCGTGATGACGATCGCGAACGCGAGATGCACGCCGAGCACGAGGTTGCCGAACGTGTCGCCCGGCACGTAGCCGTGCGGCAATACTTTGTTCCAGGCTTCGAAGTCGCCGCGCAGCGCCGCGCGTCCGTAGAAGCCGGCGATGTATACGACGAAGATCAGTTGACCCAGCACGACGACGACGAACCAGAAGACCGCGGCGGCATCGAGCGCGCGGCCGGCTATTGCCGCCGGCCAGCCGGATCTCATGGCGCTGCGCGGGGATGGAGCGGAACGCTGCCGCGCCTCGATGAGGCGCGGCGTTGCCGGTATCGCGTCGTGTGAGGAAGCACTCATGGCGTCGCCTGCGAAGAAGGGAGTGGAGTCGCGTTCGCGCCATGTCCGGCAAGCCGTGGCGGATTCGCGCCGCCGCCAGGTGGCGGTGTGCAGAGAGTTTGGGCAGCGCTGTGCCACGGCCATAGCGCGGTGCGACGCGTGACGGGATGCGACGGACGAGTCGCGACTGGCCGCGACGAATTGCGGCGGCGGCTTGGCTATCGTCTGCACGTTCGCGCGGGCTTGATGAAGCGCGGCAGCGCCGGCCTGTCAGCCCGTGCGCGCGCCAGACTGCTGCCGAGACTGCGAGTCAGCGTGTCAGGGAAGCAGGGTGCTGCGGGGACGGGAGAAATTTCCGGGTCGTCCGCTGCCATCCGTCAGCCGCGATCGCAGCTCGATCCCCGTTCTCCGTCACCCGTCGCAATCCGCTTTGCGGCCGCGCCGCATCGCGCGAGCGTGGCCATATCGGTCAACGGGGAGCGGATCATGGTCATCGTACATATCGTAGCGGGATCGCTGGCGCTGATCGCCGGCATGATCGCGTTGTTGGCGCGCAAGGGTGCGATCTGGCATCGGCGCAGCGGCATGGTGTTCGCGATCGCGATGCTCGTGATGACGTCGACCGGCGCGGTCATGGCAACGCTGGCGTTCGAACGCATCTCTATCATCGCCGGCGTGCTGACGTTCTATCTCGTGGCGACCGGCGTCCTCGCCGTGCGCAAACCGGTGGAAGAATCGCGCGGCACGCTGACCGTGTTCATGATCGTCGCGTTGCTCGTCGGGCTGTTCGGGTACGCCGTCGGCTTCGACGTCCGCGCCGACCCCAAGACCGCAGGCTGGGCGCCGATGTTCTTCGTGTTCGCGACTGTCGCGCTCGTGTCGGCCGCGTTCGACGCGAAGCTGCTGCGGCGTGGCAGTCTGCAGGGCGCACAGCGGATCACGCGGCATCTGTGGCGCATGGGTATGGCGCTGACGATCGCGAACCTGTCGTTCTTTCTCGGCCAGGCCAAGTTCATCCCCGCACCGTTCAATCATCCGGGACTGCGTGCGCTGCCGGTGTTGCTGTCGCTGGGCCTGACCCTCTACTGGGTCGCGCGCGTGAATTGGACCCGCGGGACGAAGCAGCGACGCAGCCCCGTCGCCACGCCCGCGCGCTGAGCGGCGTCGGCATTCATCCGGTGCTTTTCGCTACCGAACCGGCCGTCTGTCCGAACAGGATCTTGCGGCTTTCCTCGGTGATGGTCGGACGGCTCTTGTAGTCGTCGGCGTGGGCGTAGGCGCGGATCGTCGCGGGACGCTGCGCGATGGCCTCGAACCAGCGCTCGAGGTTCGGAAAATCGGCGAGGTTCTGCTGCTGGCGTTCGTAGGGCACGATCCACGGATAGCAGGCCATGTCGGCGATGCTGTAGTCGTCGCCGGCGATGAAGGCGCGACCGGCCAGGCGTCGATCGAGCACGCCATAGAGACGGTTGGTCTCGTTGACGTAACGGGTGATCGCGTAGGGAATCTTCTCCGGCGCATAGGTGCCGAAGTGATGGTTCTGCCAGGCCATCGGCCCGAGTCCACCCATCTGCCAGAACAGCCATTCGGTGACCGTTTTTCTGCCGCGCAAATCGTCCGGCAGGAACTGGCCGGTCTTCTCGGCGAGGTAGAGCAGGATCGCGCCGGACTCGAACACCGTGATCGGCTCGCCGCCGTCGGCGGGTGCTGTGTCGATGATCGCGGGCATGCGGTTGTTCGGCGAGAACGTGAGGAAGTCCGGCTTGAACTGCTCGCCGGCGCTGATGTCGACAGGCTTGAGCACGTAGCCGAGACCGGTTTCTTCGAGAAACAGCGTGATCTTGTGGCCATTGGGCGTAGGCCAGTAGTAGAGCTCGATCATGTGGGGGGGCGATCCGCGGGGGAGATCGCTAGCGTGTGGGGCGGCCTGAGACTGCTTTCAAGGCATGCACGCCAGCGCTGCCGCGCGGTCGTCGGCACGCGGGGTGCGATGTGCCAGCTGCCTCGGCGATGGCGTGCGAGCCGCTGCCGTCGCAGCGGCGGTTGCTTCACCGGCGCGAGCGATCAGCGACGCGCGGCTTTCGGCGCTTTGCGCGACGCGGCTGGCGCAGCCGCGGCCGGCGCTGCGGCCGGCGCATAGGCAACGACGATGTCGTTCTGTTTGAAGGTGTCCTCGGTCGCCGCGGTGGCGATGATGGCGCGCTTCTGCGCATCCCAGCCGATGAATTTGTCCCGGTAGGGATGGCGCAGCGAGACGGGCTGCGAGGCGAGGAACTCCGGCATCTGGTGGGCGGCGACAGTGCCGCGTACCGCGGCGAGCTTGACCAGAAGCATGCGGCGCAGGGTTTCGTAGTCGTTGAGGCGCCGGCGCCAGTTGGCCTTCGGGATGGCGACGACAGCGAGCACGCGTCCGGTGCCGTTGTGGCCCAGCATCGACAACGCCGAGGCACTGTCGCGCAGCGGGTTCTCGCGCTCGACGAGTTCCGCGTAGCGCTGCCCGGCCGCGGCTTCCTCGAGCGGGCCGGCGGCGAGGAAATCGGCCATCGCGGTATCGAGGCGTGCACTGATGTTGATCGAGGCCTGCGGCAGGAAGGTCGCGCTGAAGGCGAGATCCTTGCCGCAGGATCCGTTCATCGGTTCGCCGCGCACGCAATTGCGCAGGCTTTGCCACAGGCCGGGTATTTCGCGGCGGAAGGCGACCGAGGTGGTCTGGAAATGCTCGTAGGCGACGACATCGAGGCTGGTCGCGGCCGCGCTCGGTGGCGCGAACACGGCGTTGACGGCGGCCTGCATCTGCTCGCGCTGCGCCGGCGCGGCGCGTTCGTGGAGTTCGACGAGCAGGCGCTGGCAGCGCTCGATGGACACGAAGCCGACGATTTTCGACAGCAGCCATTCCGGCTGCTCGGTCGCCCGTCGCCACAGCGCGACATGCCGTACGAGTTCGGCGGCAACGGCCGGAATCCGCGCGCCGTCGTTGGCTTCCAGCGCGAGCAGGTTGACTCTCAATGACGCGATATCGGTGTCCGGCAACGGGAAATCCAGCGACAGCAACGGAGCTTCCTGCCACAGCGGCAACCCGAGCAGCACCTCGAAGCGCTGTAGCCGGACCCGGTTGGCCTGGGCCAGACGCTCCAGCGCCGTGCGGTGCTGCGCGGCCCAGCCGATGCAGTCGGTATCGCGCAGCCCGCAGAGCGTCTTGATGCCGTCCATGCTCTCGTCCGGCGCGACGCGCGGCAGCGGATCGTTCGCGGCGTCTTCGAGTGGGTCAGGCTTGCCCCTGGGGTCATTGCCCGCGCGCGCCAGATAGGCATCGGCGCGACGCCGGCCGTAGGCGATCGGATCGTCGTTCTCGGCCGCGCCGATGCCAAAAAGATACAACCAGGCATTGTCCGCATCGGCCACTTCGCGTACGGGCGGACTGCCCCAGCGAAGCGCGTCGGCGTTCGGCGCTTCGTCGATGCGATTCCAGACCAGCCAGGCGAGCGGCGGCAGGCAGAGGACGAGCACGATCCAGCCCAGCACCCGCAGCAGGCGACGGCGCGGGCGGCGCGGACGCAGCGAGTAGCTGTGACGGCGAGCGGTCATGGCGGTTTCCTGCGTGCGGGGCTGCGCGATGATGGCGCGATGCCGCGGGATTTGTCCAAGCGGGGACGGCGTGGCCCGGGCGCAGCGTTTTTCCCGTTTTTGTTGCGCGCAACGTGATGCTGGATTAGCGGATCTTCAGCGCCGTTCACAGGAGCGCGCAGCATGCGCGGAAGCTGTCGATCAATCAGGCCAGGCAGACAGGAACCTTGAGGCGGCAAATTACCGCAGGCAGGCACCGGGCGCTCGTGTTGCGACCGTAGGGGGCTCCTGGCTCGTCTTCCCGATGTTGTCCGTTCCGTATACTTGCTCGCTGCCGGATGGTCCGGCGCGGAGAGATCGCATGACGTTTTCGCTGTACGTGGCAACCGTTCCCTCGTATCTGCAGATGCTGCGCTCGATGTCGGCGCTGATCGACAAGGCCGATGCGTATTGCCGCGACAACGGCATCGCCGCCGAATCGTTCCTGCAGGCGCGGCTGGCCGAGGACATGCGGCCGTTCACCTATCAGATCAAATCCACGGCGGTGCATTCGCTGGGCGCGATCGAAGGCGTGCGCAACGGCAGCTTCAGCCCTGATAACACGCCGCCGCCGGAGACTTTCGATGCGTTGAAGCAGCGTCTGCACGAGACAGTAGCGGCGCTCGAAGCAATCAGCCCGGACGAAGTGAACGGGTTCGTCGGCCGCGACATGAAATTCGTAGCCGGCGAACGGCAGCTGGACTTCACCGCCGAGAATTTCCTGCTGTCGTTTTCACAGCCTAACTTCTACTTCCACGCGACGACCGCCTACGACATCCTGCGCTGGAAAGGCCTGCCGATAGGGAAGCGCGATTTCATGGGCATGCCGCGGATCAAGGCGGGCCATTGAGCCGCTCTTGCGCTGCGTGGTGCGCCGGTGCGCGCTCCAACCGGCACGTTGAGTCTTGCGCGCGCGCAACCTGACGCTACGCGATGCGGCGGCGCGCGTTGCGCGCGCCGCCGGTAAATTCAGCCCAGCCCTTCCGCAATCTCGAACGCGCAGCCGGTCTTGGTCTTGACGTCTTCCAGGCTTACGCCCTCGTGCAGTTCGATCAGGCGCAGGCCGCCGCCTTCCTTGACGTCGAACACGCACAGTTCGGTGATGATGAGATTGACGACTTTCTTGCCGGTCAGCGGCAGGACGCAGTCGGGCAGGATCTTCGGCGAGCCGTCTTTCGCGGTGTGTTCCATCAGCACGACGACGCGCTTGACGCCGGAGACGAGGTCCATCGCGCCGCCGGGGCCCTTGACCATCTTGCCCGGCACCATCCAGTTGGCGAGGTCGCCGTTCTCGGAGACTTCGAGGCCGCCGAGGATCGAAAGATCGATGTGGCCGCCGCGGATCATCGCGAAGGAGTCGGCGCTGGAGAAGAAGCTCGACCCGGGGATCGCGGTGATGGTCTGCTTGCCGGCGTTGATCAGGTCGGCGTCGACCTTGTCTTCGGTCGGGAACGGGCCGATGCCGAGCAGACCATTTTCGGATTGCAGCGTCACATTGACGCCGGCCGGGATATGGTTGGCGACGAGCGTCGGAATGCCGATGCCGAGATTCACGCAGTAGCCGTCGCGCAACTCTTTCGCGGCGCGCCTGGCCATCATGTCGCGTACGGGATTTTCCTTGCGGTTGTCACCACCGGTGACGGTGCGGAACTCGATGCGCTTTTCGTAGTTCGTGCCCTGTACGATGCGGTCGATGTAGATGCCGGGCGTGTGGATCTGGTCGGGCTCGAGCTCGCCGACCTCGACGAGTTCTTCCACTTCGGCGACGGTGACCTTGCCGCAGGTCGCGATCATCGGATTGAAATTGCGTGCGGTTTTTCGATAGACGAGGTTGCCGAAGGTATCGCCCTTCCACGCCTTGACGATGGACACGTCGGCGGTGATGGCCGGTTCGAGCACGTATTCCTTGCCATCGAATTCTTTGGTCTCGCGTTGCTCGGCGAGCTTGGTGCCGAAGGCCGTGCGCGTATAGAAGCCCGGGATGCCGGCGCCGCCGGCGCGCAGGCGTTCGGCGAGCGTGCCTTGCGGTGTGAGTTCGAGTTCGAGTTCGCCGGCCAGCACCTGGCGTTCGAATTCCTTGTTTTCACCGACGTAGGACGCGATGACTTTCTTGACCTGGCGCGTCTTGAGCAGCGGACCCATGCCGAAGTCGTCCACGCCGGCGTTGTTGCCGACGATGGTCAGTCCCGTGGTGCCGGCGTCCTTGAGCGCCTGGATCAGGTTTTCCGGAATGCCGCAGAGGCCGAAGCCGCCAGCGGCGAGGGTCATGTCGTCGAACAGCAGGCCGTCCAGGGCTTCGGCGGCGGAGTTGTAGACCTTTTTCACGGTGCGTCCTTTTCGGCTGAATCGGGCGGTGACCCGCGTGCGTGCCCCGCGAGAGCGGTGGCGCGGCGGCGGATATCGGCTAGTGGAGATCGGCTGATGAAACCCGGCGTGAGCGTAGTACGCCCGCGCCGAACCGTTCCATTGTACTTCCGGGAACGCTGCCTACGGATCCGAGCGCAGCAGCGAGCCGAAGCTGAGATAAAAGGAATTGTTGCCGCCCTCGGCGTGGCCGAAGCCGAGGAACAGCGGGCCGAGGAAGGTATCGACGCCGAGGAATACGCTGCCCGCGCCGATCAGTTCGTCGCGGTTGATCGCCTCGCGCGAATCCCAGATGCCGCCGGCTTCGAGGCTGCCGCCGAGATAGACCGGCACCGAGATCAGCCGCGTCGCATCGGTCAGGCGGCGGTAGTAGACGACACGGCCGAGCGCGATCTGGTTGGCCAGCAGCTGGTTCTCGGTAAAGCCCGACAGGTTGGCCAGGCCGCCCAGCGTGCCGAAGGTGGACAGCAGTTCGCCGTCGCCGCCGGCGGAATGCACGCGTGCGCCGAGCAGCCAGCGGTTCGCGCCGTAGGAGAACGCCGTGTCCCAGCTCAGGCGCGAGACGTCGGAGGTCGTCGTCGCATCGGTGCCGCCGACGAGGAATTCGTGCGACAGGTCCAGGCGCGTGCCGCGGCTCGGAAAGCCCGAGTCGTCGAGGCTGTCGCGCGTCGCCCGCAGCATGATGCCGCCGTACGTATCGCTGATGCGGCTCGGCAGATCCGGTGGCCCTACGCGGCGGCGGGCCTCGTCGTAGGCGTAGGACAGCGTACTGGACAGACGCCAGGTCGAGTTCGGCGTATAGCCTGCTTCCAGCGCCGCGGCGGAGCGGCTGCGGCGGTATTCGGCCAGCGAGTTATTCGCCGTGGTCGCCTCCTCACCGAGCGGGAAGTTGTAAGCGCGGTAGTCGAGGTAAGGCGCGACATAGAACTGGCCCGCGTCGCCGAGCGGCTGATAGAACTCGCTGTGCAGGCCGGTCACGCGGCCCAGTTCGATGCGGTTGCGCGATTCGCCGCCGCGTTCGTTGAGGCCGGTGAAGTTGACCTCGCCGATCAGCTGGTAGCTGTTGCGTCCGGCGAAATCGTCGGACAGGCGCAGGCCGAAGCGCAGGAAATTCGGACCCCAGCCCTTGTCGACCGGCTGCACGGCAAGGCCGGTCTGGCCGTCGCGCTGTTCGAGCTCGTAGGTGATGCGTTCGTAGCTGCCGTCGCCGTAGGCCAGGCCGATGTCTTTCTCCAACTGCTCGGTGTCGAGCGGCTTGCCGACCGTGTCGGACAGGCGCTGCTCGACGTACGCCGCCGTGCGGCTGCGTCCGCGCAGCACGTCGAGGAAGGCGATCAGCGGCGGATCGAACGCGCGCCGCTGATGGCGTGCCTGGAACGCGGCGTAGTCGGTTTCGCTGACGCTGTAGCGGCGCAGCGCGGCCAGTTCGGCCTCGGCCGCGCGCTCGCCCGCGGCAACGGCTTCCTCGGCGCGGTTGAACTCGGCGCTGGTCATGTCGCCCATGTCGGGCACGAGCAGCAGGTCGGTGGCGGCATCGAGCGTGGACAGCTGCAGATCGGTCTCGCGCTTCATCAGCGTCGACAGCATCTGGTTGGCGATGCTGAATGGTGAATTGAGCTTGTCCTCGTCGAGCAGCGGCTCGCCGACGTTGACTACTATTAGGCGCGTGCCGCCGATCTCGCGCGCAATGTCGATGGGAACATTATCCACAATGCCTCCATCGACCATGAGCCGTCCGCGGTAGCGGATCGGGGCGAAGGCGCCAGGCACCGACATCGATGCGCGAATCGCCATGGCCAGGTCGCCGTCGCCGAACACGACTTTCTCGCCGTTGCCGATATCCGTCGCGACCGAGCGGAACGGGATCGGCAGCTGATCGAAATCGGGCAACTGCGCTGTCGACAGCAGCAGACGGCGCAGCAGTAGCTGCAGTTTCTGTCCCTGTACCAGGCCGCGCGGCAGCGCGATGCTGCCGTCCTTCAGGCCCAGCTCGATGCCGCCGAGGAAGCGCAGTTCGTCTTCCTTGCGCCGCATCGGCAGTTCTTCGCGCGAGGGGTCGTCGCGAAACATGTCCTTCCAGTCGATGCCCTTTAGCACGACCTCGACCGCGGCGGCATCGTAGCCGGCCGCATAGAGGCCCCCGGCGATCGCGCCCATCGAGGTACCGGTGATGCAATCGATCGGGATGCGCTCGCGCTCGAGCACCTTGAGCACGCCGATGTGCGCCGCGCCGCGTGCGCCGCCGCCGCCGAGCACGAGGCAGGTCTTGGCCAGCGCCTGCAACGGCAGGGCGAGCAGCAGGAGAATGGGAAGTCGTCGTAAAAATCTCATGAAACCGGACCTTTGGGCGGATGTGTGTAGGTCGTGCGGCTCATCGTCGACGTAGTGCTGCTCGGCGTCCGGTTTCATGCCACGCACCAGGGATTTGTGCGATTTTACGAAGGTTGCGCCCACCGTGCCCAGCCCGATGACGGCCGCGCCGGCGGTCGCAGATGCGGCGGCACTGCGTCTCTCCTCCGGGAATCGAGCCGCCGCAGGGTTGTGGCTGCGTCGCTACGGCAACCAGGGAACCGTGACTGCGAGGTCGCATTTGTTGCGTCTCTGCTTTTTTCCACTTGTTGGGGGTTCCATGCGCAAGCCAATCACCGCGGCAATTCTAGCCGCGCTCGTGGGCGCGGCCGGTGTTGCCGGCCTTCCTTTCCCTGTCGTCCATGCCGCGGCGGCGTCCGTCGCCGTCGATCCCGAAGCGAACATGCTGTTTCTGGCGCGACCGTTCGACACCCAGCGTGACACGATGCGCGCCGCCGCGCCGTTCACGCTGCAGGCGCCGGTCGGCGCGTCGCTGCAGCTGATCCAGTTCAACGGTCCCGTGCGGCAAAGCTGGCTTGATCAGCTCAGCGCACGTGGCATCCGTCCGCTGCAGTACATCGCGAGCAACGGCTACATCGTCTGGGCCGACGCGGCCGGCCGCAACGAACTGGACAACCTGCGCAACAGTACGGACTGGCTGCAGTTTTCTTCGCCGTTCCACGGATACCTCAAGGTCGAGCCACGTCTGGCTGCGCGCGTCGAAGCCGGCGCCGGCAACGAGGAAGTCGACATCACGGTGCAGATGTACCGCCATGACGGCGCCTCCGACACGCAGAAGTTCATCACCGCGCGTGCGCGCCTCGCGCCCGGTTCGCTCGGGCCGGTCGGCAACGGCAAGCTGGAGCTGAACTGGTATCCGGTGCTCACGTTCCAGAACATGAAGCTGCGCGTGCGCGTGTCGGACATCGCCGCGATCGCCGAACGCGCGGACGTCGTCGCGGTGCTGCCGCAGAACGTGTTCCGCCGCTTCGACGAAAAACAGAGCGTCATCATGACCGGCCAGATCCCGCCGCCGGCCACCGCACCGGCGCCGAACTACATCGCCTGGCTCACCGCGCGCGGGTTCAGCACGGACCACAGCCAGTATCCGATCGTCGACGTCACCGACAGCCCGATCCACGAGGGCGGCACCGGCGTGACCGCGGTCAACACGGCCGACCAGATGCTGCACGTCGGCGGCAGCGCCGCGGCGGCCAGCCGCGTCGTCTACTTCAACAACTGTTCCAGTTCGGCTACGACTTCGGTCGGCGCCGTCGACGGCCACGGCGCGCTCAACGCCGGCATCGTCGCGGGCTACGACGTGACTGCGAGCGCGCCGAACCGCGATGCGGACGGCTATCAGCTCGGCATCGGTATCAATCCGTTCGGCCGTGTCGCGAGCACAGCGATCTTCGTGCCGGGCTACAGCATCACCGCCTGCGGCAATACCGATGCGGGCGTGATCAGGAGCATCTACACCAAGGGCACGCGCATCAACACGAACTCGTGGGGGTCGACGATCCCGCCGACCGTCTACGACGATTCGGACCAGGCCTACGACCTCGGCACGCGCGATGCGGACCTGACCGTCGCCGGCAACCAGGAAATCATCCAGCTGTTCGCCGCCGCCAACGACGGTCCGGGATCGGCGAGCGTCTCCTCGCCGGGTGCGGGCAAGAACGTCATCACGGTCGGTGCCTCGGAAAACGTGCGCCCGGGCTGGACCGACGGCTGCAATTCCGGTCCGACCGATGCCGACAATGCGATGGATGTGGCCGACTTCTCCAGCCGCGGTCCGGCGCCGGGTCAGCGTGCAAAACCGGAAGTGATAGCGCCGGGCACGCACATCCAGGCGCGTGCGAGCCTGTTCTCGGGCTACAACGGCAACGGTGTCTGCGACCAGTACTACCCGCCGGCGCAGACCCTGTTCGCCGCGTCGTCCGGCACCAGCCATTCGACGCCGGCCGTGGCCGGCGCGGCGTCGCTGTCGTACTGGTGGATCGAGCGCGGCGGCGTCGGCGCGGCTGCCGGCACGATCGACGAAGTCGGCGGTTCGCGTGTGCCGAGTCCGGCGCTCATGAAGACCTGGCTGATCGGCCATCCCATCTACCTGACCGGCGTGGACGCGAACGACAACCTGCCGAGCAACGACCAGGGCTATGGCATGCCCAACCTGTCGCTGATGTTCGACGCGACGCCGAAGGTGCTGGTCGACCAGAGCACGACGCTGGACAACACCGCCGATTTCTACGAGATCACCGTGGGCGTGGCAGATCCGACCAAACCGGTGCGCGTGGCGATGGCGTATACCGACGCGCCGGGCGCGCTGAACTCGACGGCGCCGCAGGTCAACAATCTCGACCTGCGCGTGGTCAACGGCGCCAGTACCTACCTCGGCAACGTGTTCACGAACCAGTGGAGCACGACCGGCGGCGTGGCCGATACGAAGAACAACTACGAAGCGGTGTTCCTGCCGGTCGGCACCACCGGCGACGTGACGATCCGCGTGACCGGCACGGCGATCGGCGGCGACGGCGTGCCGAACACGGGAGACGTGACCGACCAGGATTTCGCGATCACCTGCTACAACTGCTCGCGCGCGCCGTCGTTCACGCTGAGCGCAACGACGCCGGATGCGCGGGTATGCGCCGGTGGGACTTTCAGCTCGCCGGTCAACATCGGCCAGATCACCGGCTTCACCACGCCGGTCAACCTCAGCGTCAGCAGCGCGCCGCCGAGTGCCACCGCCGCGATCACGCCGACGACGGTGACGCCGCCGGGCACGGCGACGTTCAACCTGACCAATACGGCCGCGGTGCCCGCGGGCAGTTATACGACCACGGTCACCGGCGTGGCGGGCGCGATCACGAAGAGCTTCGACTTCGACATCGCCGTCGACACCGCCACACCGGCCGCGCCGACCCTGGTCACGCCGGCGAACGGAGCGAGCAATCTGCCGCCGAGTCCGACGCTGACCTGGAACACGGTCGCGCAGGCGGCGACGTATACCGTCGTCGTGTCGCGCTCGCCGGACTTCTCGACCGTGTTCGCGACCACGACCACGGACCAGACCAGCTGGACGGTGTCGCCGGAACTGCCCGGTGGCCAGCGCTTCTACTGGCGCGTGTTCGCCTCGAACAGCTGCGGCACGGGCGGCACGCTGCCGCCAGTCGACCGCATCTTCGCGAACGACTTCCAGACGGTGGTCCTGACCGGCAACAACTTCACGACCCAGCCGCTGCCGGGCGACTGCGCGGTTGGCAGCACGTCGACCACGGTGTTCACCGACGACATGGAAGCCAGCGACAACGGCTGGACCCACGCGGGTCTGGTCGGCACCGATTCGTGGGCGCGCGCGGCAGCGAACGCGCACGGCGGCACGCGCGCGTGGCAGGCGAACAACGTCGAAGCGGTCAACGATCAGGCGCTGGTGTCGCCGGCGATCGGCGTGCCGGCCGGGTTGAGCAACCTGACCCTATCGTTCTGGAACCGGCAGTCGATCGAGTCCGCGAGCGCGGGCTGCTTCGACGGCGCGATTCTCGAACGCTCCACCGACAACGGCGCGACCTGGACCCAGATCACGACGGGCCTGCTGACCGATCCGTACGACGGTCTCGTCTCGACGCAGTACAGCAACCCGCTCGCCAACAAGCAGGCCTGGTGCGCCGAGGGTTCGCCGTATCTGAAGTCGGTCGTCGACATCCAGTCGCTGGCGGGCCAGAGCGTCAAGTTCCGCTTTCGTTTCGGCAGCGACTCGTCGGTCGCCGAAGCGAATCCGGGCTGGGCCATCGACGACGTCAGCGTGAAGGGCTGCACGCCGTAAAACGGCGCCGCCGTCGCGAGGCGGCGGCGTCTATTGCAGGGGTTTCACCGACACGGCCGCGACAGCGGCCGTGTCGCTTTACGAGAAGGCCACTACCGCCACTCGTACTGCCAGCGCAGCTCGACACGGCGCGGATCGCCGAGGCGATAACGGGTTTCCTGGCGGCGGTCGTTGTAGCGGAAGTCGACGCGGTCGAGATACAGCTCGTCGGCCGCGTTGGTGACGGCGAGCGAGAAATCGGCGTCGTCGAGACGGTAGCCGATGCGCAGGTCGGCCAGGCTGTAGGCGGGGCGACGGTTGCCGGGGTTGATGTCCAGCGTCGTTTCCGCGGCGGCGGTGTGGTACGCGTCGAGCGTGCCGTACCAGCCCTGCGCGGCGCCGTAGCGCAGGCCGAGCAGCGCGGTGTATTTCGGCGCGCCGGGCAGGCGCGGCGTCGGGTCTTCATTGTAGTAGCGGTAATAGTCGTAGCGCGCGTTGAGCGCGCCCAGGCCCAGTGTCGCCTGCCAGCGCTCGCTCAGGCGCGCGTCGAGTTCCAGCTCGGCGCCGTAGACGCGTCCGCGCGCGCCGACGTTATTTGTCACATAGTGGAAACGTTCACGAATCAGCGTGCGGAACAGGGCCATGCGCGCCTTGAGGCGCTGCGCCAGCCACTCCGACTCCCAGGCGAGCTGGGTGGAGTCGTCGCGCTCGGCCGGCTGGATGAATTCCGGACGCACGCCGGCGCTGCTGCGGATGCCGCGGCCGTGGCTCAGGCTGACGCGCTGCGTATCGGTGACGGACCAGTTGGCGACGACGAGCGGCACCGGCGTGCTGGTGTCGACGCGGCCGTATTGCCGGAACTGCAGCAGCGATTCGCGATCGGCGCATACGCCCGGGCGCGGCAGCAGTTCCGCTTCGACGTTGCAGGCCATGCTGACGTAGTTCTGCTGCGCCTTTTCCTCGACCTGGCGCAGTCCGGCGCCGACACTGAAGCGTTCGCCCCAGTGGCGCCCGACCCAGACCCAGCCGCTGCGCGTGCGGAAATCCATGTCCTGGCGGTTGTCGCCGATGCGGCGGAAGCCGGCGACCCAGATAGCCTCGAGGTCGGCGAACGACACCGCGCTGAATTCGATGCCGCTGGCCATCTCCCAGTGGTCGCCGGTGTAGCGGCCGCTCAGACCGACGGCGCGGCGGCGTTCGCTGTTCAGATCGCCGCTGGGGCCGAAGCCCGAACCCAGCCACAGCCCGGTCTGGCGCGCGACCGTGCTGTTCGCGTTGAGGCGCACGTTCCAGGTGTCGTTGCCGTATTGCACGTTCAGTGCCGAGCCCAGCGCCCGCGTTTCGGTACGCGCCGTGTCGCGCGCGTAGCTGTTGCGCTCCTTCGACAGCGGGAACGGGAACTCGCCGGCTGCGGTGTACAGCGCCGGATCGTCGCCAGCGACGGCCAGCAGCGCGAATTCCATGCTGAAGCCCGGCAGCCAGTCGGGCACCAGATTGAGCTTTGTGTACAAATTATCGACGACGCGTTCGTCGCGGTTGGCTTCGGGCACGTAGACCTCGTGCACGTAGTCGGGCATGACGCGGCGCTCCAGCGCGACGCGCAGGCCGCTCTCGCTGCCGCCGAAGCGCGTCGACCAGGCGGTCGAGCCGCGCAGCGCGCCGTCGTTGCCGATGCCGGCGCTGGCGCGCAGGCTCGGCGATTCCGACGGCGCGGCCGTATACAGGTCCAGCGCACCGGCGGTCGCGCTGCCGCCGCGCTCGAAACTACGCGGACCGCGCTGCAGCTGCATGCTGCTGAGGCCTTCGACGGGCACCATGTCGCCCTCGATCAGGCTCGTGCCCAGGTCGATGCCGTCCAGGCGCACGCTCAGGCCGCTGAACTGGTCGAGATCGCGTTCCTGGCCGCGGATCGCGAGGGAGGCGCCGCTGGCGTAGACGTTCGGGGCGTAGCGGCCGATCTGGCTCAGGCTCAGCAGCGGCGAGGCGACCAGCCGCTCCTGTTCGATCCGGGTCACGCTCATGGCTTCGTGCGCCATCGCGGTGACCGGCGGCGTGGCCGCGGTCACCGGCGCCAGCGACGGCAGCGGCGTGTCTTCGATCGTCAGCGCGGCGAGGTTGACGCTTTCGCCCGGTGCCGCCGCAAGGATCTCGATCGCGCCGTCGCTGCGCCGGCGCCAGGCCAGGCCTGCGGGCGCGAGCATGTGGTCGAGCGCCTGCGGCAAGGTCGCGCGCAGGCTGCCGCGCGCGCATTCGGCGCTGGCGACGCGATCAGAACGGTCGACGATGGGGACGTTGGCGAGCAGCGCGAGCTGCTCCAGGCAGCCCAGCAGCGGGCCGTGTTCCAGCCGGATGTCGTAGACCGGTTCGACCTCGCCGGCGGCGAGCAGGACTAGCGGAAAGACAGCGGCGAGCAGGCCGGCGAGGCGGGCCGGCCTCATCGCATGACGTAGGCGACGCGAGGAATGTGACGCACGCTCAGCTGTGATGTCTGCGCCAGGGCGCGCAGGGCGGCGGCCGGATCGTCCAGCGGCAGCGTCGCCGTGATCGGCATCGCGGCGCGGCTGTCGTCGGCGAGCACGATGCGCTCGGGCAGATAGCGGTCGAGTTCGGCCAGCACCTTGGCCAGCGGCATCTGTTCGACGCTGAGTACGCCGCGGGTCCAGCCGTCGCTGGAGGCGAGGGCGCCGACGCGGGCGTCGGGTTCGTCGTGGCCGACGAAAGCCTGCTGGCCCGCCGTCAGATCCATCGGTGGGCCAGTGCGGTTGCTGACCCGCACGATGCCTTCGTGCACGCCGATCTCGGTGCCGAGGTCGCCGCGGTCGACGACGAAGCGCGTGCCGATGGCCATCGCGTCAACGCCGTCGCTGAGCACATGCAGCGGCCTGCTCGGATCCTTGGCCACGGCAATCGCGAGGCGCCCGCGCAGCAGTTCGATATCGCGCCGGTCGCTGCCGATGCGCACACGCACGGCGCTGTCGGTGTCCAGTTCCAGCACCGAACCGTCGGCGAGTTTCTGCTTCAGCGGCTTGCCGATGTCGGTGTAGAGGTCGCTGTTCCAGTTCTGCCAGCTCGGCGCGATGCGCGGCCCGGCCAGCAGCGCGAACACGAGCAGCAGCAGCGGCGCACCGGCGGAAAGGCTCCAGCGCACCCACGGCCGGCTCGTACGCGTCGCGCGCGGCGTGGCAGCGACCGGGTCGTTGGCGGCCGGGCTCTGCTCCAGCGCGAACGCCGCCGCGCAGATGTCCGCATAGGCCAGGCGATGGTGCGCGTTCTGCGCCAGCCACTGGTCCAGCGAGCGGCTTTCTTCGGCCGACAAGTCCCTTCCACTAGCAATGGCATGCCAGCGGGCGGCTTGTTGCAGCAGGGAGTCGGTCGAGTTCATGGGCATGTCCTCGGCTGAGACGCGCGAGTGCAGGTTTGCCCCCAACGGCGGGAGCGGGCGGGCCGGCCTGCCATGGCCAGCCCGCATTTCTCACACCCATTCGTAGCGAGGCCGTCGAGACGCCGTCCTGATGCGCGCCGCGCACTGAGTGACGGCGAAGGCGTAGCCGACCCCACGTCGAGCCGGCACGAGGGAACAGCGCGCGTCAGGGCGAGCGTATCGGCGGCCGCAGTAGAAGGGGTGTGAGAAATGCGGGCTAGGGTCATTGCCGGCGCCTGCCGGTCAGGGCCGCGCCGAGCTGGGCCAGCGCGCGGGTCAGGTGGTTCTCGACCGTCTTGGGCTGCAGGTTCAGCCGGTCGGCGATCTCTTTCTGGGTATGGCCGTGGATGCGCGCGAGCACGAGCACGTCGCGCGCGCGCGGCGTCAGGGTGTTCAGCGCAGCGCTGACCCGGGCTACGTCTTCCTGCACGGTCGCGATGTGGTCGGCGCCCGGCGCATGGCCGTCGTCGAAGTCGCCCTCGATCGCGTGCGCGTCGCTGACCATGCGCCGGCGTAGCTGGTCGCGGGCGAGGTTGGTCGCGACGTGGAACAGGAACGCGCGCGGCTTGGCCACAGCTTCGCGCCGGGCCTGGGCGATCAGGCGCATGCCGGCCTCCTGGGCGAGGTCTTCGGCCTGGCCGTGGTCGGCGCAGAGCCGGCGCAGGTAGGCCACCAGTTCGCCGTAGCAACTGGCGTAGAGCTCGGCGATGGCTTTGGCGTCTGCATCCGGCGCGGATCGGGTCGGAATTGAACTCATGCCTGCCGGCCGCCGCCGGCAGCGCAGGGAGTCGGGCCGTGCCGGCGCGAGCCGGACGGGGCGAGAGCAGTCGTCAGCATCAGATACTCAGGCGGTAGATGATCGGCAGGCGCAGCTCGAGCCGGCGCGCCTCGCCGGTGAAGAAGGCCGAAGCGGGCACCGGAGATGCCCTGCGCAGCAGATCCAGCGCGGCCTTGTCGAGGATGGCGTACCCGGAACTCTGCGCGATGCGCTGGTCGACCAGGCGGCCATCGGGCATCAGCACGACGACGATCTCGACCGTGCCCTGCAGCTTCGCGCGTCGCGCCGGACCCGGATAGCGGCGGTGCTGCGCCAGCCATTCGAGCACGCGCACGGTCGCGGTGTTGACGAGCGGATCGACCGGCGGCGTGAGCACGGCCGTGCCAGTCTGTTCGGTGTCGGCCGGGCTGGTCGGGGTCGGCAGGACAGTCTCCGGCTCCTGTGATGCAACCACGGGCGCAGGAGCGGGCAATGTGGCAGTCTTTGCCGGTTCGGGGCGTAGCGCTGCGGGCAGCGGGGTCGGCGGACGCGGTGGTGCGGGTGCGGCGGCGACCGGCGCGGGAGGTGCCGGCGGCTGGTCGGCAATGACGGCCGGTGCGGGCTTGCCGCCGCCGGCGCGCAGGCGAACCTGCAGTACGGGCGAATCGGGTGCCGGCTGCAGTTCCTGCGTCCATTGCCACAACGCCACGCCGACCAGCGCGTGCAGCAACAACGAGACCAGCAAGGCGAAGGCGGCGGGACGCCGCGGAGCCGTCGTCGGAACGAAGATGCATTCATCCACGGCATTCGCGTCCGAAGGTGCGAGCAAGGCCGCATCGGACGGAGCGAGCAGAAGAACCTGAGCGGCGGTGGAGGACGTACTCGGCATCGCTGACGTTGGACTGCGACAGGACTGGCGGCGGATAGTAGCCACAGTAGCGCGAAAAGGCATGCAGCACTATTCGGGAAAGGGACACTTGGGGGGAAATGCCGCGACCCGCGTCTACCCACAGTGAATACGCAACCGAGGCCCGCGAACCATCGACGCGGGCCTTGCCGGGGACAAAGAGAATCATGGCCAACCTGATCACTTCGCTTAGCAGCCGACTCGTGACACTCCTCGTTCTGGGACTGTCCGCGTCGACGTGTGGCGCCGTACGTCTCGATCCCGACGGCATGGGACAGGTGCTGATCTATCCCTACTACACGGTGCGCGGCGGCAACCAGACGATCTTCACGGTGACCAACCACACCGACCGGCAGAAAGTGCTGCAGGTCGAGATGAGCGAAGGTCGCAACGGCCGTCAGACCATGGGCTTCAACATCTTTCTCGGCCCTTACGACAGCTGGACCGCCACCACGTTCAGCCTCAGCGACAGCGACGAGGCCTACCTGCTGCCCGGCGATTCGTCCTGCACCTATCCGAAGTTCGGGGCGTTCACGCTGCCGGATGGCCGCGCCTATCAGCCGCTGTTAGCGTCGGCGTACACCGGCCAGCAGCGCGACGCCGGACCCGGCAACTACGACCGCATGCGCGAGGGATACCTGAAGATCTTCGAGCTTGCGACGATCATCCCCGACACGCCGCCGGCCATCGCGATCACGCCGGGCAGCAACGGCCAGCCACCGGACTGCGATTCGCTGGCGACAGCCTACACCGCGACCTACTGGGTGCAGGATCCGAAAGCCTACCTGACCAATCCGACCGGCGGTCTCAGCGGCGAAGCCATGGTGCTCAATGTCTCGGCGGGCACGGTCATGTCTTACCAGGCGACGGCGCTCGCGGATTTCCGCACCGATCCGGCCGACATCCCGACGGGTAGCCGCAGCACGGTCGTCAACCATTCGTCCATCAATCTGCTGCGGGCCGGTCTCGACGATGCGCTCAACGATCCGGTTGCTGGCTTCGCAACGGCCGTGATCGATCTGCCGAACCGGCGCCAGGAACTGCAGTATCCGCAGGCGCGTGCGATCGACGCCGTCAGTGCCGTACTCGCCGCCGACGCGGTGAACATCAACTACGTCAGCGATGGCAGCGTCGGCGCGACGACCGACTGGGTCATCACCTTTCCGACGCGCCCGTTCTACACCGACCAGGCCATCGTCGGCACGACGGCGATCAAGCCCTTCACCAGCATTTATCCGGGCGCTGGCGGCAACGAGAGCGCGGCCGGCATGTTCGTGCCGTATTCGCTGCGCGATCGCGCCGGCCGTCGCGTCAGCGTGGCGCCGGCGACGAACGAGAACGTCGACCTGCGCTTCAACACGCAGGTGCTCGCCGTTGTGCCCAGCATCAACGCGGTCTCGCTCGCGGGACGCCCGCTGGGCTCGTCCCTCGGCGTGCGGCTGCAGGCGGTCTCCAGCGGCACGCGTCGCGACGGTGGCTGGATGACGCTGGACCTGTTGCGTTACCAGGATGGCGCGAGCACCGCGAACCGCAGCCTGCGGCCGGCCGAAGACGGTACGGTGATGCTGGGACTGCCGATGATCGGCTTCGCTGCCGTGAACTACGTCAATGCCGCAGCGGGGCCGGGCGTGCTGGCGAACTACAGCATGGCCAATCCGCAGCGGCGTACGCAGGACTGCCGCCGCAATACGGTGTCCTGCAAATGAGATAAATCACGCAAACGAAACTTTATCCACAAGTTTTCGTTTGCATGTCGAGGCGCCTGGCAAGGGTGCCGCAAGAACCCCGAAGAGATTGGGAAGGATTCGTGCGCGCCACGGATACGGTCTGCCTTTGCCTGAAATTCGCCGCTGCTGTGGTGGTTGTGTGTCGATCCGATAGCTCTAGCTGAAGGAAATAGCGCCCATGTATCGCATCCCCGATATGCATCGAGTCATGAACGCCGGGCGTAGTCCGCGCCTGCAACGCGTCGCCGCCTACCGCCGGCTCGGCTATCGCGTCGTCGTCGAAGGCACGCCGACGACGCCGCTGCGCTGGAAAGTATTCCGTCCCTGGCTGCGCACCGTGTCCGCCTCCGGCATCGTCGCCTCGCGCGAAGCCGCCATCGATGCGGCGAACGCGTGGATCCGCCAGGACGTCGAAACGACCCGCATCGCGGCCATGGCGTCGGTCTCGACCGCGCACTGAGCGTTGGACGCAGGCCAGGGAAAGGCCTGCGGCTTTGGCAGCGTGTGCCCACTGTGGGGGCACACGCTGCGGTTTTCTTCGGCGGAACTCCGGGCGCTGCGTTGCGCGTCCGGAAGGCGAGAGCGGAAGCACTCGGCCGACGCGATCGCTAGGACCGGCAGCACGGCCCAGCCACGCCTGCGGCTGCCCGTTCATTCTTTGTCTTCGGGAGTTTTCAATGAAAAGAAATTCACTGAACGCTGCGATTGCGGCGGGTCTCGTCGCGGCCGTCGGCATGGTCGACCGCGCGAATGCCCTCGAGCTGAGCCCCGACGGAACCGGCCAGGTTCTGATCTTTCCCTACTACACGGTCAACAAGAATCAGCAGACGGTCATCTCGGTGGTCAACGCGACCAACGTCGCCAAGGCGGTCCGGGTGCGTTTCCTCGAGGGCTACAACGCCCGCGAGGTGCTGGACTTCAATCTGTTCCTGTCCGAGTTCGACGTCTGGACGGCCAGCGTGTTTGCACTGACCGATGCCGGCCTTACCGGTGACGGCGCTGCCATCACCACCACCGACCGCAGCTGTACCGCTCCGGGCAAGGATGAATGGACTGGCGTGCTGACTGTCGGCCGTCCGTACCAGGAGTTCCTGCCCTTCGCGTATACCGGCTCGCGTCAGGACTCAGGACCGACGGCCACTACGCGGACGCGCGAAGGCTATTTCGAAATCCTGCAGATGGCCGATCTCGGCGGAGCGCTGCGCAACGCGGTGACGCACACTGCTGCTGGCGTTCCGGCCAACTGCAGCGTCGTCCAGGCTATCGATCCGGCCAGTACCCTGCTCCTGCCGCCGACCGGCGGGCTGTTCGGCGCCGCCGGCATCGTCAACGTGGCGCAGGGGACGTTCCACAGCTACAACGCCGATGCGATCGGCGGCTTCAGCAAGGTCGCGCTGTTTTCGGGCACGGGAACGCCTAACCCCTCGCTGGCGCAGGCCAACTCGGCGCCTGGCGTGGCAACGACGTATGTGTTCGATGCGGCCGGCGAGCTGTTCCGCTCCGACTACCCGACAACAGGCCAGCCCAGCCGGGCGATCGATGCGGTATCCGCGGTGTTCATGGCGTCCTATCTGCTCAACGAATACAACGTCGATGCGTCGGCCGGATCGAATACCGACTGGGTGGTGACGTTTCCGACCAAACGTTTCTATGTCGATCCGGAAATCCTCGGACTGCCGCTGGGCACTGCCGGCGCGCTGCCGCCGTTCAATTTCACGTTTGGCCAGCCGTCCACGGTCAACGGAGTCGCGGTCAACGGCGACGGGCTGTCCTGCAGCCAGGTCCAGGTACTGCCGTTCGACCGGGAGGAAGGCCGTCCGACCTTTGCGTTCGGATTTCCTGGCGTGCCACCGCCCCCGGTTCCCGCACTCTGCACCTCGGTCAGCGTGATCAGCATGCTCAACAGCGCGGCGCCGTCGATCGAATCCGGCGTGCTGGGATCCCGGCTGCATACCAATCTACGGCCGTTCGCGCCTGCCGGCTGGCTCCGCCTCACGCTCGATCCAGCGGCGCAGCCGCATGCGCTGCGCGCCTCGAGCGACGGCGATGTGTTCAAGGGATTGCCGGCAACCGGGTTCCAGGCCGTGAACTACGTCAACGGCAATGCCTTGCCGGGCGTGCTGTCGAACTACAGCGCAACGTTCCGGCATCGCGCGGTGCGTGATTGCGCGAACGCAACTTCCGCAAGCTGCATCTGACGGCGCCGGTCCTGGCATTCGCTTCGCACTGAGCGTTGGGCGCAGGTCCGGACGGACCTGCGACGTTGGCAGCGCGCGCCCTGACAAACGGGCGCATGCTGCATTTTTCTTCGGCCGCGCTTTGTCCGTCGCTGCCGTCGGCATGATTGCCTTTCCTGCGGCGACCGGCCTCGACGTGGCGGGTGTTGCCGAAGTCCGCCGGTCGGCCTGCGTGCTTTATCCGGCCAGAGCACAAAAAAAACCACCGCGCAAGGCGGTGGCTGAAGGTTTGGGCGACGGCTGCAACAGCGCCTTGTCGCCCCCGGTCGCGGGGGGGGGGGGGGGGGGGGGGGGGGGGGGGGGGGGGGGGGGGGGGTTGTTTTGGGGGGTTGGGGGTGTATGGGGGGAGAGGGGGGGTGGGGGGGGGGGGGGGGGGGGGGGGTGGGGGGGGGGAGGAAGGGGCG
>JBBQZR010000067.1:0-31586 GCA_038207515.1 Lysobacterales bacterium
GAGGTCGCCGGTGCGGTACATGCGTGCCAGGGGTTCGCGACTGAACGGATCGGCGATAAACCGCTCGGCGGTCAGTTCCGGACGTTTCCAGTAACCCCGCGCCACACCGGCGCCGGCCACGTGGATTTCGCCGACCACGCCGGCCGGCGTCGGATGGCCGGCCGGATCGAGCACGTAGACGCTGCGGTTGGACAGCGAACGTCCGATCAGCGGCGGACGCGTCGCGTCGCGCGCGATCAGCGCGCCGGTCGAATAGGTCGTGTCTTCCGACGGACCGTACAGGTTGTAGACCTCGGTCACGCCGGTGTGCCGGTAGATGTCGTCGACGAGCGCGCGTGACAGCGCTTCGCCGGCGAGATTGACCACACGCACGCTCGCACCGACCGTGCCGTTCTCGACCAGCGCCTGCATGGCCGACGGCACGGTGTTGATCAGACTGAGATCGGGTACGGCGCTGATACCGGCGTAGTCGAGTGCATTGTCGACGAGCACCGCGCGCCCACCCGCGCACAGCGGCGCGAACAGCTCGAACACCGACAGATCGAAACAGACCGAGGTCGCCGCGAGCACCGCGGCAAGCGTCTCGCGCGTATAGGCTTCCTGCGCCCAGCCCATCAGCGCCGCGACATTGCGGTGTTCGATGCACACGCCCTTGGGCTTGCCGGTGGAACCCGAGGTGTAGATGAAATAGGCCAGATGGCCGGAATACAGTCCCGTGTCGCCGCGCCCCGGATTCTGGTCAGGCTGGTCGGTCCAGTCCGGCTCGGCCAGATCCAGCAGCGGATACGGCCGCGGCGGCAGTTGCGCGAGCAGCGCGTGGGCGCGCTCGCCGAACACCAGCAGTGCGCACGGCTCGCAATCCTCGAGCATGTCCTGCACGCGCCCGGCCGGATAGGTCGGATCCAGCGGCACATACGCGGCACCGGCTTTGAGCACGGCCAGCAGGCCGATCACGAGTTCGAACCCGCGCTCCGCACAGATCGCGACACGCGCGTCGGGGCCGGCGCCGAGCGCGCGCAGGCGATGCGCGAGCCGGTTGGCGTCGTGATTGAGCTGCGCATAGCTCAGACGGCGGCCGCGGTGTTCCAGCGCGCTGGCCAGCGGCGTCGCCGCGGCCTGCACCTCGAACAGTTCATGCAGCAACCGATCGCGCGGATACGGGGTCGCCGGCGGGTTCCACGCGCGCAGCACTTCGCTGGCCTGCTCCGGCGTGAGCAGCGGCAGCTGCATCACACTGACACTATCGTCCACAACCATGGCCTGCAGCAGGTTGCGCCAGCACTCCACATGGCGCGTCACCGTCGCCGCGTCGAACAGTGCCGTCGCATATTCCAGTGCGCCGACAATCCGTCCACCGTCTTGCTCGAGCGACAGGGTCAGATCGAACTTCGCCGCGAGTGTCGGCGTCGGCAGCGCCTCCAGCGCCAGCCCCGGCAGCTGCCACGTGCCCCGCGGCGTGTTCTGCCAGGCGAACATGACCTGGAACAGCGGGCTATAGGCCAGGCTGCGCGTCGGTCGCAGCAGATCCACGACGCGTTCGAACGTCAGGTCCTGATTGTGCTGCGCGGCGAGCACCTGCCGCTTGACCCGGTCGATCAGCGTCGCCGTGTCCGGTGCGCCATCGAGGTCGACGCGCAGCGCGAGGGTGTCGACGAAGAACCCGATCAGGTTCTCGATCTCGGCCCGGCCGCGGTTGGCGGTCGGCGTGCCGATGACGATGTCCTGCTGGTTGGACAGGCGTGCGAGCAGCGCCGCCCAGCTCGCGAGCAGGGTCATATACAGCGTCGCGCCGTGGCGCAGGGCCAGCTGTTCCAGCGCCTGGGTCAGCGTCTCGTCGAACTGCACTTCCACGCGTGCGCCGCGGTGATCCTGCTGCGGCGGTCGCGGCCGGTCGGTCGGCAGATCCAGCAGCGGCGGCGCATCGCGCAGCGCCGACTGCCAGTAGTCGGCCTGTTCCTGCAGCCGCCGTGCATCGGCGGTATCGCGCTGCCAGGAGGAGTAGTCGAGGTAGTGCAGCGGCAACGCCGGCAGCGGGTCGGCCTCGCCCTGCAGGAACGCGGCGTACAGGGTATTGATCTCGTCGATCAGCACCGCGAGCGACCAGCCGTCGGAGACGATGTGGTGCAACACCAGCACCAGCACATGGTCGTGATCGCCGGCGCGCAGCAGTTGCGCACGCAGCAGCGGTCCGGCAACCAGATCGAACGGTGCACCGACCGTCTCGTGCAGATGCGCCTGCAGCGACGCCTCGGCGTCGTCGCCGAGATTGCGCACATCCAGGCTCAGCGTCAGCGTGGGATCGATGCACTGGTGCGCCACGCCGTCGATCTCGATGAAGCGCGTGCGCAGCGCCTCATGCCGGTCGACGATGCGCTGCAGGGTGAACCGCAAGGCGTCGCGGTCGAGCCGGCCGCGCAAGCGCAGCGCGAGCGGCACGTGGTAGGCGCTGTCGGCCGCACCGAGCCGGTCCAGGAACCACAGCCGCTGCTGGGCGAACGACGCCGGTGCGGGGCCGCGCTCACGCAGGCGCGGCATCGGTGCCGTGCTGCTCGCCGGCGCGCACTCCAGTACCGCCGCCAGCGCAGCGAGCACCGGATGCGCGAACACGTCGCGCTGGTGCAGCTCGCGGCCGAGTTCGGCCCGCACCCGCACGACCAGTCGCATGGCCAGCAGCGAATGACCGCCGAGTTCGAAGAAGTGGTCGTTGCGGCCGACCGATTCGACCGCGAGCAAGCGTTCCCACAGCGCGGCCAATTGCGCTTCGCTGCCGGCGTGCGGCGCCTCATAGGCGCGCCGCGCGTGATCGGCGGCACGCGGTGCCGGCAGCGCGCGGCGGTCGATCTTGCCGTTCGGGGTCAGCGGGAACGCGTCGAGGCGTACATACGCGGCCGGCAGCATGTAGTCCGGCAGCACCGACGCGAGGTGGTCGCGCAGTTGCGCCGGCGTCGGCGCCGCCGACGGGGCGACGAAATACGCGAGCAGACGCTTGTCGCCGCGCGCGCCTTCGCGCACGACGGCCAGGGCCGTCTGCACTGCGGGATGCGACGTCAGGCGCGCTTCGATCTCGCCCAGTTCGATGCGGTAGCCCCGCAGCTTGATCTGGGTGTCGTCGCGGCCGTGGAATTCGAGTGTGCCGTCGGCGAGCCAGCGGCCACGGTCGCCGGTGCGATAGAGCAGCGCGCCGGCGACACTCGAGAATAAATCCGGCACGAAGCGTTCGGCGCTGAGCTCAGGGCGGTTCAGATAGCCGAGCGCGACACCGGCGCCGCCGATATGGATTTCGGCAACGCTGCCGTAGGGCGCCAATTCGCCGCTCGCATCGAGCAGATAAATCTGCGTCTCGGCGATCGGCTTGCCGATCGGGATGCTGCGCTGCGCCGGCACGCTGCGGATCGCGTGGGTCAAGGCGAAAGTCGTGGTTTCGGTGGGCCCGTAGCCGTTGAGCAGATGACGCGGCGGGGAGCGCTCGAGCACGCGCGCGATGATGCGCGGATCGAGGGCGTCGCCGCCGACGATCAGGTAGCGCAGCGTCGCGAAAGCCGGCGCGAGCGCGTCGGCGTATTCGTTGAACAGGCCGACCGTCAGCCACAGCACGGTCACACCCTGCCCGAGCAGGACCGCGCCGAAACGCGTCGGCTCGAGCAGATCGGACTGGTCGACGATGACGATGCAGCCGCCGTTGAGCAGCGGCGCCCACACTTCCAGCGTGGACGCATCGAAGGTCGGGTTGGAAGCGAACGCGACGCGATCGTCCGCATCGATCGCGGCATAGCCGTTGTCGAGCACGAGGCGCACGATGCCGCGCTGGGCGATGACCACGCCCTTGGGCTGGCCGGTCGAGCCCGAGGTATACATGACGTAAGCCGGCGCCTGCGGATCGGACGCGGCGACGGACGCTGGCAGCGCCGCATCACCGTCCACCAGCGCCGCGTCGAGGTCGCAGCAGATCAGCGTTGCCGACGGCGGCAGTGCACCCGTGCCCTGCATGATCGCGATCACGGCGCCGCTGTCGGCCAGCATGAAGGCCTTGCGTTCATCCGGGAAACTCGGATCGATCGGGACATAGACGGCGCCGCAGCGCAGTACCGCGAGTTCGGCGACGACCAGTGCGATCGAGCGTTCGAGCAGGATCGCGACGCGACTGCCGGCGTCGGCGCCCAGCGATGTCAGCCGGCCGGCCAGCGTGGCCGCCTGCGCGTCGAGTTCGGCATAGCTGAGCTGCGTCGTGCCGTGTGCGATCGCGACGGCCTCGGGTCTGCGGCGTACCAGATCGGCGAAGCGTGCGTAGACGCCGCCGCCCGCGGCAGTCGATGCCGGTCCAGTTCCTGTCGTCCGCAGCAACTGCCTTTCGGCGTCGTCCAGCGGCAGCGACTGCCAGACCGCGACACCGGCGCCAACACGGCTCAGCAATCGCGCGTAGCGCACCGCGAAACGCTGCATCGTCGGCGCGTCGAACAGGTCGGCGGCATAAACGAAGCGCAGATCCAGACCCGCGCTGCCGCGCACGGGCAGCAGACAAAGATCGAATGGCGCAACGGCCTGATCCGGTAGCGCGGTGTCCTCGCTGGCGAGCACGGCGATCTGGCTGATGCGCTGCTGCACAGGCATGGGCGCAAGGCCCAGCGCGTCGGCGATCGCATCGAGGCTCAACGGTACGTTTGCGCCCGCTTCGGCCAGCGCCGCGGCGGCCTGGTCGAGCAATGCCGGAAAACCGTCGGCGCGCGTGAGATCCAGGCGCAGCGGGATCGCCTGCGCAGCGCCGGCACCGAACGCGATGACGAGGTCGTTCTCGCCGGACAGGCGTGCGACCAGCAGTGCGAGCAGTGCAAGCAGTCCCGTGTCCGTTGCAACGCCCTGCGCCGCGCACAGCGCATCGAATGACTGCGTGCCCTGCGCGTCGACCTGCACGGCGGCTACCGCGAGCGTGCCGGCGCGATCCGGACGCGGCCGGTCCAGCGGCAGGCCGTGGACTCGCGGCGCATCGGCGAGACGTGCGCGCCAGTACGCCCTGGCGGCATCCTGCGCGGTGTCGTCCGCTTGCGTGGGAGGAGATGGCTCCGGGCCTTCCGCGTCAGACGTCAGGCTCTCTGCATCATCTCCCCACATGGCTTGCAACCCCCTTGACGATTGTCTGCTGTTGCGCGTGCATCTTCCGATCAATTGTTGTTTATTCCGACTAACTCGTCCACCGCACGAAACCCGCTCCAGCGCGGTACGAAGCTTCATTCGGAGCCGCGTGTATACTGCTTCAGACGATACCGATGTGCTGCGTGCTTCTGCGTTGCGTCGGGATTGCCGTCGGGTTGCGCCGCTGTGCCTGCCGGTCTCAACACGTTGTGCGCGATTGCGCTGGCGCGCCGTGTCGCGTCGGCGCCCGTCGTGACAGGACCTCGGTTCTTCCGCTCAGGGGATGTCTGGAATGCAGTCGCTGTCCATGCGGTTCGATGCCGCTTCGCTAGGCAACAAGAATTTCCGCCGCCACTACGGCATCAAGTACGCCTACCTGACCGGCGCCATGTATCGCGGCATCGCGTCCAAGGAACTCGTGGTGCGCATGGCCAAGGCCAACCTCATGGGTTACCTCGGCACCGCGGGCCTTCCGTTCAAGGAAGTCGAGTCGGCGATCCAGTTCATCCAGCAGAACGTGCCGCAGGGTGCTTCGTATGGCATGAACATCCTGTCCGACCTCGAGCATCCGATACATGAGATGCGGACCGTGGAGCTCTATCTGCGCCACGGCATCCGCTTCGTCGAAGCGGCCGCCTATATCCAGGTGTCGCCGGCACTGGTCTGGTTCCGTCTGAGCGGCCTGCGTCAGGGCGAGGACGGCAAGGTCGTCTGCGACCACCACGTGCTGGCCAAGGTGTCGCGTCCCGAGGTCGCCGCGGCGTTCCTTGCGCCGGCGCCCGAGAAGATGGTGCAGCAGCTCCTGGCCGAAGGGCGCGTCACGGCGCAGCAGGCCGAGTGGTCGACGCGTGTGCCGCTGAGCAGCGAGATCTGCGTGGAGGCCGACTCCGGCGGCCATACCGACATGGGCATACCGACCGTGATCCTGCCGGCGATGCTGCGACAGCGCGACGACCTGGTCGCGCAGAACCACTGGGACGTGCCCGTGTACATGGGCCTGGCCGGCGGCATCGGCTCGCCGCAATCGGTTGCCGCGGCGTTCGTGATGGGTGCGGACTTCATCCTGACCGGCTCGATCAACCAGTGCACGGTCGAAGGCGGCACCAGCGACGTGGTCAAGGACATCCTGCAGGAGATCAACGTGCAGGACACCGACTATGCGCCGGCCGGCGACATGTTCGAACTGGGCGCCAAGGTACAGGTGCTCAAGCGCGGCGTGTTCTTTCCCGCGCGTGCCAACAAGCTGCATGCGCTGTATACGCAGTACGCCAGCCTGGCGGAAATACCTGCCAACCTGCAGCAGCAGATCCAGCAGCGCTATTTCAAGCGCAGCTTCGACGACATCTGGAACGACGTAAAAAGCTATCTCGCCGGCAGCGGGCGGCAGCAGGAGATCGCGCAGATCGAAGCCAGCCCGAAGCAGAAGATGGCGCGCGTCTTCAAATGGTATTTCGCCTATACCACGCGCCTCGCACTGGCCGGTGACGAGGCCAACAAGGTCGACTTCCAGGTGCATACGGGGCCGGCGCTCGGCTCGTTCAATCAATGGCTCAAGGGCACGCCGCTGGAGTCCTGGCGCGCGCGTCATGTCGACGACATCGCCGAGCGTCTGATGCAGGCGGCGGCGCAGCTGCTGGCCGACCGGTTCGCGGCGCTGAGCGAAGCCAGCGGCTAGCCGTTTCTGCGCGCTCGGGTCCGCGCGGCAGTCACGTCCGCGGGACGCGGTCGCGAACCGATCACGCCGGTCGCACGGCTTCCGTAGCCTGTATCGCGCGGGCGCTTTCGTTGGGTCGCGTCCGCCCGAAGCAGACTCTGCCGTTGTCGCGGCCGACGATTGCCGACAATCTGGCCGCGGGCTGTGATATTTCGCCCCTGCCCTGCGACGAATGTTCCTGCATCCCGCCGATGCCATCGAGGAGCACCGTGACCGCCGTTACCGACCCCAACCAGTTCCTGGACCTGATCGAGCAGCACAAGCGCATTCTGTACAAGGTTGCGGCCAGCTACTGCGAGCGGCGCGAGGACCGGCACGATCTGGTCCAGGAAATCGTCACGCAGCTGTGGCGCTCGTTCCGCAACTACGACGGCGGCAGCCGCTTCTCGACGTGGATGTATCGCGTCGCCATCAATACCGCGATATCGCTGTATCGCGGCGGCACACCGGCCCGCAACACGCTCTCGCTCGAGGATCCGCTGGTGGACTTCAGTGCGGCGGACGCCTTGCTGGATGCCAGCCGCGACGACGTGCACAGCCTGCACCAGCTGCTGGCCCGCCTCGACGCGATCGACCGCGCGATCATCACGCTGTATCTCGAAGGTCACGAACACGAGCAGATCGCCGAAATCATCGGCATCTCTGCCACCAACGTCGCGACGCGTATCAACCGCGCGAAACAGAAATTGCAGCGCCTGTATCAGGCCGCCTGAGGATTGAAACCATGAACCAAGACAACGACCTGGACGGGTTGCGTACCCGCTGGAACGAACACGCCGATGCACTGCAGGACAAGGTGCGTCTGAATCCGGCCGCGCTGCGCGGTCTGCTCGCCGCGGATGCCGACCCGCAGCTGGACACGCTGGCCCGGCGCACGCGCAACGGCGTCATTTTCAATAGCATCATCGCCGTGCTGCTCGCCGCTTTCCTCTGGCTCCATGCTGCGGAACTGCGCTATGTGCTGGCCGCCGGCGTGCTGTTCGTCGTCTATGCCGCCGTGGCGATCGACGGCGCCCTGCAGTACCGCGCGTTCCGTCGCATCGACCTTGCCGGCCCGGTGGTCACGACGCAGAACCAGTTGGCCGATCTGACGCGCCGTCGCCTGCGTCTGGCGAAGTGGATGGCCATCCTCTGGCCGGTGCTGTGGATCCCGCTGCTGTTCGTCGCGCTGCGCGCCGTATTCGGTTTCGACGCGATGGCGCTGATGTCGGCGAACGCCTGGACCATACTTCTGGCCTGCTGGCTGCTGTGGGCGTCGCTGGTACTGGCCGTCGCGGCGCTGGGTGCGGAGTGGACGACGCACTCGCCGTGGCTGCGCCGGGTACTGGACGAACTGACCGGCCGTGGGCTGGACCGGGCGCGCACGACGGCGGACCTGCTGGCCCGGAATGAACGCGGCGAAGACATCGCGCCAGCGGACTTCGCGGCTGCCGCTGAAGCACAACGCAGTGCCGGCGCTGCGCCCTCGCTGCTGCCTCCCGGCGTCGAGACGGCGCTGCAGCAGCAGATCGCGCGGCTGCGCCGGCGCCTGCGCGTGATCATCGTCGCCATGGTCTGCGTCGGACTGTTCATCGCCGTCCATAGTGGCCAGATCGCGCTACTGCTGACGGCCGCGGTGACCCAGGCCGGTCTGATCGGTTGCCTGCTGCTGCTGGTGCATCAGCGCCACGCGGTCGAGTTGCTGACAGGGCTCGACTCCGCGACGGTCGCAACACGTCTGCGTACGCTGCAGGATTTCCGCCATACCCTGGCCCGAATGCTGTTCGTGCTGGCCCCGCAGCTGTTGCTGCCGCCGGCCACCCTGCTGCTGAAGGCCCTGCTCGGCGTCAATGTCTATGCCGGCCTCGGCGCAGGTGGACTGGTCGTGCTCGCGTTGCTTCTGGCCGGCTGGTCGGCATTCGCCCTGCGGGCGCTGCGCGGACCGGCACTGGCCGCGCGACTGCGGGCGGCGGCGGAAAGCCAGCATCTGCGGGCGGCACAGGAGCAACTGCAGGCCTAGCAGGCTGTTGAGAAACAGCCTGCAAGAGCGATCCAGAATGGATCGCCCGAGAGTCGATCGCGGAAGCGATTGATTCTCGGAGCACGTGGGCAAGCTCCGCTTGCACCGTTCGATTGAGAAAGGGGCTTTTGCCCCTTTCTCAACAACTTGCTAGTGCTTCCGGCCGCGGCGGACAACCGCCGCGGCCGACGCGGCAGGCACCGGTCAGCACGAGGTCGGCGCCTTTCTCCGCAATCATCAGGGTCGGCGCATTTGTGTTGCCGTTGATGATCGAGGGCATGATCGAGGCGTCGATCACGCGCAGGCCGGCGATGCCGCGCAGGCGCAGGTTCGCATCGACGACGGCCATGTCGTCGGGTCCCATGCGACAGGTGCCGACCGGGTGAAAGCAGGTTTCCACATGGTCGCGGATGTAGCGGATCAGGTCCTCGTCGCTCTGCACTTGCGGGCCGGGCTTGACCTCCTCGCCGAGCAGGCCGGCGAAGGCCTCGCTCGCGGCGAGGCGCCGCGACAGACGCAGTGCCTGCAGCATCACGGCGACGTCTTCCTTGTGGGTGAGGTAGGCGGGATCGATCACCGGCTCCGCGTCGGGATCGGCATCGGCCAGGCGCACACGCCCGGCACTGCGGGTACCGACCAGGCAGGGTTGAAGGTTGACGCAGTCCATGTAGCGGCTTTCCGGATCCGACCCCCAGATCGTCGGCGTGAACTGGCAGTCCACGCCCGGGTTGTGCGGCAGCAGCTTGGCGAACGCGATGACCGCGGCGATGACGGGCGAGGTCATCAGCCCGGTGCCGCTGGCGAGGAACTCGACCATGTGGCGCGTCTTGCTCAGCAGTTGGGTCGGTACCGGCGCGAAGTCGATGCGACGCCGGTAGTAGACCGGCACGCGCAGATGGTCCTGCAGGTTTTCGCCCACGCCGGGCAGATGGTGCACGACCGGAATGCCGAGGCTGCGCAAATGATTCGCCGGACCAATGCCCGACAGCAGCAGAATCTTGGGACTGCCGATCGCGCCGGCCGCAAGCAGCACCTCGCCGCTGCATTGGGCGACGCGCTCCTCGCCGCCGATGCGGTAGCGCACACCCGTCGCGCGGCCGTCGACGATCTCCAGCCGGCGCACCTGCGCATTCGTCAGCACGGTCAGGTTGGAGCGGCCCGAGGCCTGCTTGAGGTATTCCTGCGCGCTGCTGCGCCAGCCCTTGCGCTGGCTCACGTCGAGCCAGCCGACGCCGAGCTGGCTGTCGCCGCAGAAGTCGGCATTTTCCGGCAGGCCGAGTTCGCGGAAGCCAGCGAGCAGGCGTTCGTCGTACTCGGTGCGGAAACGCACCTTGCTCGTGTGGACGGGACCGTCGCCGCCGTGGAACGGGCCGGCGCCCTGCTCGCAGGATTCGGCGCGACGGAAATACGACAGCACTTCGGCATAGCTCCAGCCCGGATTGCCGCGTTGCGCCCAGGCGTCGTAGCAATGCGGTTCGCCGCGCACGTAGAGCATGCCGTTCACCGAAGAACCGCCACCGATCACGCGGCCGCAGGGCAGCGACACCTCGCGGCCGTTGCAGCCTTTCTGCGGCGCGGTGCGGTAGTGCCAGACGTGCTTGTGCACCTGCAGATAGCTGGCGAGCGGAATGCCAAGCAGGTGCTCGCGGTATGGCGGCCCCGCCTCGAGCAGCAGCACACGGCGCTGCGCATCGGCCGAGAGCCGGTTGGCCAGCACGCAGCCGGCGGTACCACCGCCGACGATGATGTAGTCGAAGACGTCTGCCGTCATCGTTGCTTTTCTCTGCGGCGATTCACGCGCACGTTCATGGTGAAAGTCTCAGCCGGATCCCGCGGCGAGGCTGGCATCTCCCGCAGCGTATTGCCAGATGTCCGCCGCACGCCTGCCGGTGTCACGGATGCGCCGGAAACTTCCGCGCCGCACGCCGATGCAGGCCGCCGAAAGCACCGGAGCTACGCGAGTCAGCGGTTCGCCTCCAGCCAGGACGCGAAGGCCGGGATGATCTTGTCGAGCTTTTCCTCGAGCTCGAGCAGGTTCGCGTCGCTGAAGATGTAGGGCGGCGCAAGCTGGAAGCCGATGCGGCTGGCCGTGGTCCAGTAGCAGGAGATCAGGCCGTAGCGCGAGCACAGCGAATCGAGCACGAAATTGGCGACCGCCATGTGGGTGCCGCGCGGCGTACGCATGCCGAGGAAGCGCAGCAGCCCCATGCCCGAGGTCTGCACGCAGATCGGATGCCGCGCCTTGACCCGCTGCAGCACCGCGTCTAGCGCCCTGCCCCGCTCCGCCACGCCGACGCCGAGATTGTGGGCACGCACATATTGCTGCACCGCGAGTCCGGTGCGGCAGGACAACGGATTGGCCGAATGGGTATGCCCGTGCAGGAAAATACCGCTGCCGTTGGCCAGTGCCTCGAACACCGCGTCGCTGACCATCATCCCCGCGAGCGGCGCATAGCCGCTGGCCGTCGACTTGCCGAAGGTCAGGATGTCGGGAGTGACGTTCCAGTGCTCGATGCAGAACGCGCGGCCGGTACGCCACAGCCCGGTCGCGACCTCGTCGGCGATCAGCAACACGCCGTAGCGGTCGCAGATCTCGCGAATCGTCGGCCAGTAGTCGGCGGGCGGTTCCTCGCCGCGCGTCGGCTCCGCGATGAAGGCAGCCACGGTGCCGGGACCTTCCTCGAGAATCGCGCGCTCCAGCTCGCTCGCGCAGTAGGTCTGGCAGCTCGGATACGTGAGGTGATACGGGCACTCGCTGCAGCGCACCGTGTTGATGTGGCGGATCGGAATTTCATAGGGACGCCAGCCGCCGGCGTCCTTCATCGCGTGCATGCCGGTGGCCGACATCGCGCCAATGGTCACGCCGTGGTAGGAGTCGAGACGGCTGATGATCTTGTTGCGTGTGCTCGCGCCGCGCTCGTTGTGGTACTGGCGCGCGATCTTGATCGCCGCCTCCACCGCTTCGGAGCCGCTGGACGTGAACAGCACTTTGGAAAAACCCGACGGCGCCTCCTCGAGCAGGAGGTCGGCCAGCTCGGCCGCGGGTTCGCTGGTGAACTGGGCGCGGAACACGAAGGCCAGCTTGCGCGCCTGATCGGCGATCGCATCGGCGATCTCGGGCACGCCGTGGCCTATGGTCACGGTCAGCGCGCCGCCGCTCGCGTCGAGATAGCGCTTGCCGGTGCTGTCGAAGACGTAGACGCCTTCGCCGCGCACGGCGACCGGTTTGGCCTTGTTACGCAGGTCGAGCTTCAACAAAGAGTCAGCCATCAGCTGACTACCGCTAAATAGTCGGCCATCAGCCGACTCCCGCTTGAATCGTTGCAACGTGCATGCCCTATGCCCCCGCAGGCGGATTTGCGATGCAGCCACCTCACGCACGGCTGCGGCTATGCAGGCGCAGTCACGCTGCGCCGTGCGGGATGGATCTGTTCAGCGCTGGTAGGCCGCGCAAAGATCGCCGACCGTGCGCACATTCGTTATCGAATGCTCGCCCGATGCGAACGGATCGTAGGAGAAGGCCATTTCGAGGATGGCGAGAATGCGGGCGATATGCAGCGACTTGAAGCCGAGCTCGTCGACGAGCGTGGTCGAATCGTCGAATGCGCCCAGCGCCAGGTTCTCTTCCGCGGCCACCCGGCGCAGGGTCGCGTAAACCTCGTCTTGCGTGTCTATCATGTCGTCCCCGCTCTGTGGAATCGGACATCCGCGTATCCCGCGAACGATATTCGCACCGACGAACGGAGCCGCGTGACAATACGCGCTATCGACGCGCTGCAAAGTTGTAGATGTATTGGTCGTGCCCCCAACGTTGCGATTACACTCCAGCGAATCAAACGGCGTCAAGACTGTTGCGCGGCTCTGCACAACGCTTGCGTGTGTGCGTGAAACGTCGTCGTTCGCATCCTCCGCAGCACACGCTGCGCGTTTTCGTCGTCAGGAATAGCGATGTTCGGAATCGTGGTCAGCGTGCTGATGAGCGTGTTCGCCGCCTGGCTGTTCGCACGCCGTCTGCGCCGCACGACCCGGCGGCGCCGTCTCGATATACGCCGCATCCGCTGGCGCCTGATCGTGCTGTCCGTGATCGCGCTCATACTCGCGCTGCATGGCTTGTCCGGCCTGAGGCTGTTCTTCGCCACGCTGGTCGGAGCGGCGGCCGGTGCGGCGCTGGGCTGGCTGGGCCTGCGTCTGGCGGAGTTCGAAGACACCGCGGAAGGCCGCTACTACCTGCCGCACCGCTATCTCGGCCTGTCGGTCTCCGCCGTGCTCGTGGCCCGGCTCATCTACCGCAGCCTCGTGCTGTGCTTTCCGGTGCTTGCGTTCAATGCAGCGTCACAGAGCGGCGCGCTCACGCAGGCGCTGGTCTTCCTCGTGCTCTGCTACTACCTCGTCTTCTACCGCGGCCTGCTGCAGATCGCCCGCGGCGAGGAGCCGCCGCGTCTGGCAACCGACAACGACGACTCGCACTACTGAACAATTCCTGGTTTTACGAAAGCATTTTACAAAGGCATTCCTAAAGGCGTTCCGATGAGCAGCAAGTTCGATGCAATCGTCGTCGGCTCCGGCTGCACTGGCGGCTGGGTGGCCAAGGAACTGACCGAGGCCGGCCTGCGCACGCTGGTGCTCGACGGCGGCCCGCCGGTTAAGCCCGAGGATCTGCCCCATCCGGGCTGGACGCCGACGCCGAGCTGGAAGACGCCGGCATCGCAGACGATACAGGCGCGTCATCCGGGCTATTCCGAAGCCAGCGCCAATCTGTTCGTGAACGATCTGGAGCATCCCTACTCCACACCGCCCGGCAAGCCCTTCAGCTGGATCCGCAGCCGTCAGGTCGGCGGCCGCTCGGTGATCTGGGGCCGCATCTGCCTGCGCATGTCCGACCACGAATTCAAGGCGGCCAGCGCCGACGGGTTCGGTGAGGACTGGCCTATCGATCATGCCGAGCTCGCGCCGCACTACGCGCGCGTCGAGGAGTTGATGCAGGTGTGCGGCAATCGCGATGGACTGGCGCAACTGCCCGATGGCGCATTCCTGCCGCCGGCACCGCTGACCCGTGCCGATCTCGACTTCCGCCGCCGCATCGAGGCGCGCTGGCCCGAGCGACGTGTGATCCCGCACCGCGGCATCGACGAACCGGCGACCAACACGACCTGGCCGATCCACAGCGCACAGGGCTCGACCCTGGCCGCCGCCGAGGCCACCGGCCGCCTCGTGCTGCGCAGCGACGCGGTCGTCGCGCAGGTGCTGAGTTCGGGCATGCGCGCACGCGGCGTGCGCATCGTCGATCGCGTCTCGCTCGCCCAGGAGGAGATCGAGGCGCGCGTCGTGGTGCTGTGCGCGGGCACGATAGAGTCGACCCGGATCCTGCTCAACTCGGCCACGCGGGAACACCCGCAGGGCCTCGGCAACGCTTCCGACACGCTGGGCCGCTTCCTGACCGACCGGCCCTCGGGATTCATCGCCGGCGCGATCGACCCGTCGCTGCATTCCGCCCACGCCGTCCCGGTCGACGGCCCGCACGGCGTGTTCGTGCCGCGCTTCCGCAACCTGCACGGCGAGCGCCGCCACTATCGCCGGGGCTTCGGCATCTGGGGCGCGCTGGGCCGTGGCCCGTTTACCCAGGGCTTCCTGCTCGTCGTGCAGGGCGAGATGCTGACCCTGCCGGACAACCGCGTCACGCTGGATCCCGCGCGCGGCGACCACTGGGGCGTGCCGCTCGCCATGATCGACTGCGAATGGTCGAAGAACGACCGCGATCAGATCGACGACGGTCTGGACTGCGCGCGCGAGATGGCGGCGGAAGCCGGCTACGGCGTGCGACAGACCGGCGAACTCGGCATTCCGGGCGGCTTCATCCACGAACTGGGCACGGCGCGCATGGGCAGTAATCCAGCGACCTCGTTCCTCGACGGCAACAACCGCTGCTGGAATGTCGCGAACCTGTTCGTCGCCGATGGCGCGAGCTGCACGAGTTCGGGTTACCAGAACCCGACCCTGACCCTCATGGCGCTCGCCTCGCGCTGCGGCCGCTTCGTCGCGACGGAGTTCCGCGCCGGCAGGCTCTGAGGAAGATCTTGCGGTTCAGCCGACAGGATGGACGCCACGATCACGTCGACTGCCGATAGCGCCGTCCTGGCGCTATCTCAAAGCTGCCGCAGTGCCGACACGATGGGCTTGCGCGCCGCGGCGACGGCCGGAAACAGGCCGCCCAGCAGGCCGATCACCATCGCGATCAACAGGCCGCCGGCGAGCAGCGCCGGCGTGACCCGGAATGCAAACACGATCTGGGTGAAGTTCTGACCCGCCGTCGACACGGCGACGTTGTCGAACAGCAGGTAGGTGATCAGCGCACCGAGCGCACCGCCGATCAGCGACAGCAGCAGCGACTCGATCAGCACGGAGAGCATGACCGGACCGCTGCCGAATCCGAGCGCGCGCAGCGTCGCGATCTCCTTGGCCCGCGCATCTATGGCCGAGTACATCGTGTTGAGCGCCGCGAAGATCGCGCCCAGCGCCATGATCGCGGTGACCGCGCTCGCGAGCGAGGCGATGCTGGCGCGGAACTGCTTGGTCTGGCTGCCGAAGTAATCCTTTTCCGAGACCGCGGTGACGGCCAGACGCGGCTCCGCCGCCGCGGCCGCGTCCAGTGCCGCGAGGGCGTCCGCATCACTGAGCCCGGCCAGCACGGAGCTGAAACCGTTGCGCGCGAATGAGGTCTGCACGATCTCCACATCGGCCAGCAGTTCGCTGTCGTGCGCGTCGCCGGACTCGAACACGCCGACGATGGTCCAGTCCGAGCCGCGCAGTCGCAGCACCTCGCCGAGCTTCGCGCCGTCGTACTGGCGCGTGACGCCGCGGCCGACGATGAGCTCGCGCAGGCCTGGCTGGAACAAACGTCCCTCGATCACCTTGAGCCCGGGGCGCAGCGTGAAGCCGGCCGGCTGCAGGCCGCGCAGCGTGATGTTGGCCCCGCTCTCGCCCTGGGCTTCGCCCTTGCGCAGCAGCTCGGCGATCACGACGACCTCGGCGGAGACCAGCGGCCGGTCCTGCGCGTCGCGGCGTATTCCCGGCAGTTCACGCAGCAGCGCGACCGCGCTGCGTTCCAGGCCGGAATTGAGCTCGCTATCGGCGCCGCCGCGCAGGATCAGCGCGTTGTCGGCGCGGCCGGTGCTCTTGAGGGTGGCCTCGAAACCAGCCGCCATCGCGAGCAGCGCGGTGAACACCGCGACGACGCCGGCCAGGCCGATCACGATCACGAGCGAAGCGCCCCAGCGCTGCGGCACGTTGCGAAGATTCATTGCCGTGACGGCGAATACCTGGCCCACATGCGATTCCTTCAGAGGTTGAACCAACGCTGGCAGCGGTGCCTGTGCGCCCTGCTGCACATCTCCACATCTCTACATTCCGCCAAATGCGGATCGGTATGGTTCCCTTACCGGCTGGCCAGTGCATCGACGATGCGCAGCCGGCGTGCGCGCAGGGCTGGCACCAGCGCGACCACCAGGCTCATCAGCAACATCGCCGCGACGCCGAGCAGCCATACGCTGGCATCGACGCTGAGCGCGAGCCCGCCCGAACCGCTGCCGAGCAGCGAGCCCAGTCCCGTCGCCAGGGCCAGTCCGGCCAGACCGCCTGCCGCGCACATCAGCACCGACTCCGCCAGCACGATGCCGAGCACGCTGTTGTCGCTGAAGCCGAGGGTCTTGAGCACCGCCCATTCGGCCTGGCGCTCGCGCACGCTCTGCGACATGGTGTTGCCGACCACGAACAGCAGGGTGAAGAACACCGCGAACAGGATCCAGCGCACGATCAGGCCGATGTCGCCGATCTGCTTGATGAAGCCGAGATTGAAGTCCTTCTCGGTCTGGGTCTTGGTCTCGTCGGGCGAGTTCGCGAACAGCGCATCGATCGCGCGGCCGATCTGTCCGGCGTTGGCGCCGTCACCGAGTTCGACGACGAAGAAGCTGGTCAGTCCGCGACTGAACTGGTTCGCCTCGTCGAAATAATCGAAGTTGATGAAGACCGTGTTGGCCTGCTTTTTCCAGGTCTCGTCCTTGCCGTCGTAGATGCCGACCAGATCGAAGGCCCATTCCTTGCTGCCGCCTTTCTGCGGATAGATCGTCGAGCTGATCGGAATCTTCTGGCCGACGCTCCAGCCGTATTTGTCCGCGATCGGCTTGCCCACGATCATGCCGGTGCGAGTCGCGGCGAACTGCTGCCACTGCGCCTCCGGCATGACCCATTCGGGATACACATCGTGGTGGCGCTGCGGGTCCACCGCGAGCACGAACAGCGGCGTGTTGTTCTGCCACTGCCCACCGAACCACTGCATGTGGGCCACGCGCGCGACACCGGGCACGGCCTCGATCTGGGTGATCAGGCGCAGCGGCAGCGGCTGCGCGAACGACACGCGCGCCTGGGTCACGAGCCGGGTCGCGCCGACGAAGTCGACGCCCGAGCTGAAGACGTTGTTGACCGACTGCAGCAGCCCGAACAGCAGGAACGCCGTCGTGACTGCGAGCAGGGTCAGCAGCGTGCGTGCGGGCTTGCGGAACAGGTTGGCCAGAACCAGACCGGCGCGGGTCATGGCATGCGCTCCGGGTCAACGGCATGCCGCAGCGGTGCGGCGCGGCGGTGCGACGCCGGGCAGATCCAGCACGAACGTCGCATCAGGCCTCCACCAGGGTTGCGATCGCCGCGATGTCGCGCGGCGTGCGGCAGTTCATCAGGGCGTCCACATCCAGACGCACCGGAGTGGCCGCGTGCAGACGGTCGCGGAAGCGTGGCAGGAACACGCTGAGCATTTCGTAGCGGCCCAGCGCCAGATTCATGTCGAATTCCTCCGCCGGCAGCCCCAGCGTATCGCAGAGTTCCGTGCGCACGATGGTCTCGATGTCGATGCCGCGATGATCACGCGACTCCGGCGCGTCGCCATGCACGAAGGACTGGGCATAGGTCGTCCTGTCGGTCTGTTCCAGCCAGTAGCGCTGCGTGTCGAACGGATAGCCCGGCAGCGACAGCAGGCGACCAGGGCGGCCACGCAGCGCTTCCCAGGGCAGCTCGGCGCCGCGGACCCAGAGCGCGGCCAAGGTCTCGAGATCACGCGCCGCCACGGGTGCGGCGAGCTCGCGGGGAGCGACGACGGCCTCGTCAGCGTCGCCGCTGTGCAGACCGCGTGGTGCGGCGGCGTCCGGCTCGCCGGCCAGATGGCGCAGTCCCTGCAGCAATCCGTCGCGGTCCGCGGCGAGGAACGCGGTGCGATAGCGCAGCGCCTCGCGGCCGCGCTGCAAGGTGTGGACGATGCCGTCGAACGGCGCGTCGGGCTGCTCCATCGCGAACTGCAGCAGACGCCGGGCCACCGCGACGAGGCGCTCGGGCGTGCGCGCCGACAGCACGGCGAGGTCGTCGCCGGCCGCCGCGGACGGTTCGGCCGGCATCGCCGGCGCGATGTATTCCTCGATCAGCAGGTTGACCAGCGAGCCGCCGCCGCCGAAGGTGTTGATCGCGGCGCGGCGCGGAAACTCGTGCGCTTGACCGTCGACCTCGATCACCGTGCGTGGCCACGGCATCAGCTCGGTCGGGAAAAAGAACGGCGACGGCTTCAGGTCGATCAGCGGATTGGGATTGTCCACGCGCAGTGCCGGCGCGATCTGGCCGTGGCGCAGCTGCAGGATCACCTTGGTCAGCTGGGCGATGCCGGTCGCGGCCTCGAGATGGCCGAGGTTTGCCTGTACCGAACCCAGCGCGCAGAAGCCTGTGTCGGGCGTCCACTCGCGGAACACCCGTGACAGCGCCGACACCTCCACCGCATCGGACATGGACACGCCGTGCGCAGCCGCCTCGACGTAGCCGATGGTGCGCGGATCGATGCCTGATCGCTGCAGCGCGCCGCGCACGAGTTCCATCTGCGCGTTCGGATCCTGCGAGCCGAAGCCGATGCCGCGCCCGCTGTGCTTCTGCGCGGTGTGCCGGATCACGGCCTGGATCGTGTCGCCGTCGGCCTCGGCGCGGCCCAGCGGCTTGAGCACGACCATGCCCACGCCCTCTCCGGGCAGGTAGCCGTCACTGTCGGCGAAGCTGCGGCAGCCGCGATGGCTGCCGAGCATCAGCAGCGCGCTCAAACCGAGGTATTTCTTAGGGTGGATCAGCAGGTTCACGCCGCCGGCGACGGCCAGCTCGCACTCGCCATCGGCGAGCGCGCGGCAGGCCATGTGCACGGCGACCAGCGCGGCGGAACACATCGTGTCGACCGCTACGCTGGGTCCCTTCAGATCGAAGAAGTGCGAGACCCGGTTGGCGATGGCCGCATACGAAGACAGGCCCAGCATCGCGCTCACGACGTAGTCGGTTTCGAACTGCTGGTACTGCTGGGTGATGGCACCGACGTAGACGCCGACCGCGGCGTTGTGCTGCTGCTTCATGCGCGGTCGCGAGTAGCCGGCGTTCTCGAACGCCTCCCAGGTGGTCTGCAGGGTGAGCCGGATCTGCGGATCCAGCCCGGCGGCGTTCTTCGGCGAGACGTCGAAGAACAGCGCGTCGAACAGGTCCACGCCGTCGATAAAGCTGCCCCAGCGGCAGTAGCTCTTGCCGAAGCGACCCTTGTCCGCATCGAAAAACGGCGCGTGATCCCAGCGCGAGACGGGTATCTCGCTGATGCAGTCGGCGCCGTCGCGCAGGCGCTGCCACAGCGAGTCGATGTCGTTCGCCCCGGCATAGCGCCCAGCCAGGCCGATCACCGCGATGTCGCGGTCGTGTATCGGTACCGGCCGCGGCGCACTGCCGCCGCTGCGCCGCGCCGGTGCGGCAGCGGCCGTGACGACGGTTGCGGTCGCATCGGGAACCAGCGCCAGCAGCGCCTCGGCGCGCGTCTCGAGCAGATGGTCGGTCAGCGCATCGAGGGTCTGGTATTCGATGAACAGCAGCGGGCTCAGATCCGGCAGCACGCCGGCCATGCCGCCGGCGAGCTGCATGGCCTGGATCGAGTCCATGCCGTAGTCGGCCAGCGGCCGGGACGGGTTGAGCTGCGCCGGCGGAATTTTCAGTGCCGTGCCGACGAAGTGGGCGAGCTGGGCGGCGACGTTGTCGCGGAAGCTGCCGCCGCTGATCGCCGGCGGCGGCGCCACGGCCGGTGCAGCCGCTGCGGCGCGCCCGGCCGATGCCGCCGGCATGCCGATCCAGTAGCGGCCGGCGTCGAGCGGCGCGAGTGGCAAGGCGACACGGCGCGCCGGAGTGTCGGCGCGCAGGCGCACCCAATCGACGTCCAGTCCGCGCGTCCACAGCGCGCCGAGTCGGGCCAGCTCGCCCTCGTTGAACCAGGCCTGCTGGGTCGCCTGCGGATCGTCCTCGCCTTCGGCGTCGGCAACGGCCGGATCCTTGCGGTTGGCCGTGCCGCTGCTCAGTCCCGCCGCCTCGGTCCCGGCCAGGAACTGTTCCAGCGCCTTGATCAGATCCGCGCCCGATTCCACGACCACGGCGAGCCGGTGCTCGGCGGCGTCACGCCCGACCTGCAGCGTGTACGCGACATCGCGCAGCGTCGGCGGCTCCTGCGCGAGCCGCCGCGCCAGCGCCTGGGCACAGGTGCGCAGCCGTTCGAGCGTCGGCGCCGACAGCACGATGAGTTCGGCACCGCTAGGGATTGCGGGTTCGCGCGCCGCCTCGGCGTACTCCTCGATGACGACATGGGCGTTGGTGCCGCTGAAGCCGAACGCGCTGACCGCGGCGCGGCGCGGCGCGGCGGACTCCTGGAGCCACGGCCGCGTTTCGGTGTTGACGTAGAACGGTGAGCGCGAAAAGTCGAAATGCCGGTTGCGGTTGCCGTAGTGCAGCGACGGCACGAGGGTGGCATGGCGCACGACCAGCAGAGCCTTGTGCAGGGCCGCGATGCCGGCCGCCGCATAGGCGTGGCCGATGTTGCTCTTGACCGAGCCTATCGCGCAGTAGCCGTTGGCATCGCTGCGCGCACGGTGCGCGGCGGCGAGCGCTTCGAGTTCCATAGGGTCGCCGAGCGCGCTGCCGCTGGCGTGGGCTTCGATGTAGCCGATGCCCGCTGCGTCGATCGCGAAACGCTCGTATACGTCGCGCACGAGTTCGGTCTGGCTCTTTTTGCTCGGCGCGGTGATGCCGTTGGTCCTGCCGTTCTGGTTGACGCCGGAAGCGACGATGAGGCCGTAGATCGTGTCGCCGGCCGCCTGGGCATCGCCGAGGCGCTTGAGCACGACCGCGCCGACGCCTTCGCCCGGCACGAAACCGTCGGCGCCGTCGTCGAACGCGCGACAGCGCCCGCTGTGCGACAGCATGTTCGCGGCGCACATGCCGACGTAGGTATTGGGCGAAAGGTATAACGTCGCGCCGCCGGCCAGCGCCATGTCGATCTCGCCGCTGCGCAGGGACTGGCAGGCCAGGTGCACGCCGACCAGCGCCGAGGAACAGGCGCAGTTGACCGCGATGGCCGGCCCCTTGAGGTTGAGGTAATAGCCGATGCGCGCCGCGCCGATCGCGTCGCTGACGCCGGTCGCGCTGACCCCGGCGTTGCTGAACATCGACATCGTGTGGTACTCGCCGCCGACCACGCCGAAATAGACGCCGCAGCGCGTCTCGCTCAGGGCCTGCTTGGCGTAGCCCGCGTGGGCGAAGGCCTTGTAGCTTTCCTCGAGGAACAGGCGGTGCTGCGGGTCGATCAGCTCGGCCTCAGCCGGCGAGATGTTGAAGAACAGCGGATCGAAGCACTCGATGTCGTCGAGCGCGCCCATCCAGGGACAGTAGATCCAGTCCGCGTACGAGCTCGTGCTGCGGGATTCCGCGGCGTCCCAGCGCTGGCGCGGGAACTCGCGGATCGAGTCGCGTCCGGCCGCGAGGTTCTGCCAGTACTGGGCCAGATCGGCCGCATCGGGATAGCGCCCCGACATGCCGATCACGGCCACCGTGGAGGCCGGATCCGGTCCGCTGCGCTCGGCGGGCACGCGCTGTTTCTGCAATGCCGCCTTCGCATCCTGCGCCGAGATCTGGCCGTCGCGGATCGCTTTGAGTATGTCCTGAACGCTCACTGCCACCTCGATTGGAACACCTTGTACGGGGCCGGGCTGCGCCGCCCGGCCCACCTCAATGTCTTTCCCAGGGGAACTGCCCGGTTTCCACATAGCGGGCAATGCCGTCCATGACGCCGGGCAAGCCATGCATCTCGTGGTTGCTGCGCACGGCGGTTTCGCCGAGTTCAGCCAGCGGCGGCCCCAGCGCGCGCGCATAGTTTTTGTAGTGCGCGATCGAAGCCGGTGCCAGGCGCCGCAGCCGCGCGAGCTGGCGCTGCAGCAGCACGCTGCTGTCTTCGCCGACCAGATCGATCAGGCCCCAGGCCGCGGCCTGTTCGGCCTCGATCGACTGCGCGGTGAGGGTCATGTAGTTGGCCCGCTGCCAACCGATGCGGCGCACCAGGAAGGGCAGCACGCAGGCCGGATAGATACCGAACAGCAGCTCGGACAGGGACAGCCGCGCGCGCCGCTCCGCGACGACGAGATCGCAGGCCGCCACGAAGCCGACGCCGCCCGCATTCGCCAGACCGCGCAGGTGGGCGACGCTGATGAAAGGCCCCCGCGCCAGACGCTCCCACAGCGCATACAGCGTTGCCGCCGGATTGACCGTGCCCTGCCCGCTCTCCATGCCATCGTGCATGCGCTGGAAGTCGGCGCCAACGCAGAACACCTCGGGCGTTCCTTCCACCACGACCACGCTGCACTGCGCCGCGCAGGCATCCAGCGCCGCGCCGAATTCGGCGACGAGCTCGGCATTGATCGCGTTGCGCGCGTCTTCCCGGCACAGCCGGATGGTGGCCACCGGCGCCTCGATGCGCAGCTGGATCGTGCGAAAGCTCACGCGACCCACGTATAGCGTCGGTGGAAATTCTCGACCTCATTGAGGTACAGGCGCGGCGTGCTGCCGCGCGAGGCCGCGACGAACGGGCTTTCCGCCGGCTGCAGACGCAGGTCGCGCACGCCGAAACGCACGGCCCGGTTCTGCACCATGAGGTCCTCGTACTCGGCCATGTCGAGCAGATAGCGCTCGTCCAGCCGCTCGCCGATGCGCAGCGTGTGCAGCTTGCGCTGTCCTTCTGCGTCGACCACGCCGCTGTAGAACTCCGAGCAGCAACCCGAGCCGTAGGAGAAGCAGCCGAGTCGCTTCGGCTCGGAGAAATCGCCGCGGTCGATCGTGCTGGCCAGGGACATGAACACCGTCGCCCCCATGATGTTGCCGACCCGCTGGCAGTGGCCCAGGCCCGGTCCGACGCGCGCGAAGAAATCGTCTTCCACCGCCTCGCGCGCGACCTTGCTGAACTTGCGCATCATGGTGCGGTGGGCGCCCTTGACCATGCCGCCGAAAGGCGTGTGAAAAACAAGATACTGGAAACTCTGCGCATAGTCTGCGTTGTCCACGCGGCGTGCGTACTCGCGGTACGCGTTCTCGGCGCAGTCGAGGTACGACATCAGCGAGAGGTCCGAATCGCCGACGTCGAGGTCCGGCACCGGACGGCAGGTGTCCATGACTTCGTAGCCGTAATAGCCGTTGGCACCGACGTCGATCTGGAACACGGTGGGTTCCTCGCCGACCAGCATCGCGACCGCGCCGGCGCCGGAACTCGGTTCGGCGTAACTCCATTCGGAGTACTTCAGCATGCTCGGATCGAAGCCCGCGATCTCGGGCATGACGGGGCGCGAGATGTCGGTCGCGATGACCAGCGCCTTGGCGCCGGGCGAGGCTTGCGAAAGGATGAAGGACAGCGCGGTCTGGAGACCGGCCGTGCCGGAATAACAGGCCTGCTTGATCTCGAACAGCCGGCAATTGCGGTTGAGCCCGAGATAGTGGTGCACGTACGTGCTCATCGACTTGCCGAAGTCGATGCCGGACTCTGAACAGGTCACGAGCAGCTCGATGCGGTCGCGATCGGCCGGACTCAGCGCATCGATCAGCGGCTTGGCGGCGTTGACCGCGAAACTGATCGGATCTTCCTCGGGCAGGGGCACGCTGCGCTCGATCATGAGCAGGTTTTCCGCGCGCTTCATGTCGAGCTGGCGATGCGCCATGAGCTGCATGACGTCGACACGGGCCGAGCCGCCGTAAAGATTCATCGCTTCGATACCGACTACGGCCATCAGATCGCTCCGTTTCCTGTGCAGGGAGAATTGCCTGGGTACGCTTCGGAGCGGCACGCGTGCGGCGCCGGAGCGGTGTTGTGTGCAGCGCGCAAGGCGCGAAATGTACGCGACGCGCGGACGCCGGGTCCGCGCGAATCCGCAGCGCCGGCCGAGCGATTCGGAAGCTCGCTAGACAAACCGGTTCTCCTGCGCCGTCAGGCCGGCCAGCAGGCGCTCGGCATCGCCGAGGTCGAGCTTGCCCGCCTGCACCTGGTCGAGGATCGCATCGACGCTGAGCACCGCCGGCTGGATGCGCATCGGCTCGGGAGCGCTTGGCGCGGGCAGCGCGAGCTGCCGGTCCAGTGTCGCCTTGACGTGGGTGGCCATGGCCCCGACGGTCGAATGGTCATACACCTCGGTCACCGAGATCTCGAGCTGGTAGCGCTCGTTGATCGCCTTGATCCAGTCCACCGACACGATCGAGTCCAGGCCGAGCACGTCGAACGGCCGGTCGTCCTCGATGTCGGCGACGTCGAGGAACAGCACCGCGGCCAGGGTCGCGCGCAGGTGCTCGCGCACGCTCTTGAGCGAGACCTTGGCCAATACGGTTGGACCGCTCGCGGGCCGGTGCTCGACCAGGTTCATCGCGCCGCCGGGCGGCAGGCGTTCGACCGTGGCGATCGCGGTGCCGGTGCCAGGCTCCGGTGCGCGCACCGCGGCCGGCTGCCGTGCCGGCCGCGCTTCGACGCCGAGGAACAGCTGGCGCAGCCGGCTGACCGCGCCCGACAGCACGACGACCTGAGGCTGTGGCGAAGCGAGCGCCGCGTAGAACGCGGTCATGCCGTCCACCGTGGTCAGCGGCGCAAGACCCACCTGCTCGCGCATGCGCGCCTGTGCGGTCGGATTCATGCGCATCCCGCCCTCGGCCCAGTACGGCCAGTTGAGCGACAGCGAGCGGCCGCTGGCCTCGCCGCGCGCGACCGCGGCGGCACGCTGTACGGCATACGCATCCATGAACGCGTTGGCAGCGGCGTAATCGGCCTGGCCGCGGTTGCCGAACGCACCGGCCGTGGACGAAAACGTGACGAGGAAATCGAGCGGCTGGCCGCGAGTCGCGCGGTCCAGGTTGAGGAGTCCGTCGACCTTCGGCGCGAACACCGCGCGCAGGTCCTCGATCGACTTGTTGACCAGGACCTTGTCGCGCGTCACGCCGGCGCTGTGCAGCACGCCGTGCAGTGCGCCGTGTCGCTGCGCGACCGCGTCGACCAGTGCCTGTACCGCCGCACCATCGCCGACGTCGACGCGGTGATAGGCGACGCTCGCACAGCGCTCGCGCAGCTGCGCCATCAACGCTTCCTGCTCGGCTGTGGGCGCCGAACGGCCGGTCAGGATCAGATGGGCCGCTTCGGTGCGCGCAGCGATTTCCTGCGCGAACAGGCTGCCCAGTCCGCCCGCGCCGCCGGTCAGCAGATACACGCCGCCGCTGCGCCAGGGCATCTGCGCAGGCTGCGTGTCCGGCTCCAGCTCAGCCCAGCGCAGCGCTTTGCGTTCGCCGTCGTCATAGCGCAGTTCCGCTTCGTGCGGCGTGCCCGTCGCATCGGCCAGCGCGGCGGCCACTGCCGCGGCATCGGCCGTGTCGGGCAGGAACAGCAGCTGCGCGATGATCTGCGGATGTTCCTGGCGCGCGGTCTTGAGCATCGCGCCGAGCCCGCGCAGCGTGATTTCGGTCTGCGGCACGGCCAGCTGCAGCCACTGCTCGTGCTCGCCTTGGGCCGGTGCGGCCAGCAGTTCGCGCAGCAGCGTGAACACCTCCTCTGCGGCCGCACCGAAGCGCGCGGCGGGGTCCGTCTCGTTCACCCGCGACACCGACCAGCGCGCGTCGCGCGCGCCGAGTTCGGCCGCGAGCGTGTCGTCCCAGCCGCACAGCAGCACGCTGCGCCGCGCAACGACCGGCGCCGCTGCCGCGGCGACCGGCTGCCAACGCGGCGCGAGCAGCACCAGCCCATTGTCCGGGGACCGGTTCGCGGTCTCGCCGGCGGCACGTGCCGCGAACTTGCGCAGACGCACGCAGACCCGGCCGGCGCCGTCGCAGATGTCGATGTCGAGCTTGCGCACGGCGTCGTCGGGACCGCTGCCGGCCGCATGGCGCACCCAGGCCCAGCCCTGCGCGGGACAGGCATCGAGCACGTCGATTTCCTCGACCGCGAACGGGAAATACGGCCGCGCCTGCGCCTGCGCCTGCTCGCCGTCGCGTACGCCGATCGCGATGCTCGACTGGAACGCGCCGTCGAGCAGACTCGGATGCAGCACGAACGGCCCTTCCGTCATCGCCGCCTCAGGCAGGCGCATCGCCGCGAGCACGCTGCCGTCGCGCCGGCCCAGGCCGGCCAGGGCGCGCTGCGCCGGTCCGTATTCCATGCCCATCAGCGCGAACTGCGCATAGCAGTCGCCCGCGCTGATCTGCTGCGTGCACTCGGCCTGCAGCGCGGCGATGTCGAGATAGGCCGGCGTTTCGCTGGCAGGCAGCAGCCGCGCCTGACCTTCGCAATGCACCACGCGCGCGGTCGAGCCGGTCGCACCGCTGTAGATCTGGAAACCGATCTGGCCACCGTCGCGCGGACGCAGCGCGATGTGGACGGAAACGCTTGCCTCGTCCGCGTGCAGCGGACGCACCCAGACGATCTGGCTCAGCTGGACACGCACCGCCGACTCCGCATCGGCCATCTGCGCCACCGCGGCGCGCGCCATTTCCAGATAGACCGCGCCGGGCAGCACGCGGCGCTGGCCGATCACGTGGTCGGCCAGATAGAACGCATCGCGATCCAGTTCCGAACTGAAACGCAGCGCGCTCAGGTTGGACGTGTTCCGGTGCAGCAGTGGATGCAGGCGCACCGGGGCGGCCGGCGCAACCGTCCGCGGGCCGGTCTCGATCGGTGCCAGCCAGTGACGCTTGCGCGCGAACGGATAGGTCGGCAGCGGCACGCGTCGCGGCCGCGTGGCAGAGCCGGCGTGGAGACGGCTCCAGTCCAGGTCCATGCCGGAAGCCCACACCTCTGCGAGCTGACGCACTCGCGCTAGCGCGAACCAGCGGTCGAGCAGCTGCTGGAATTCGTCGTCGGCGAACACGCCCAGCGCCTGACGGTTCTTGCCGGCGCTGACGAACACGTCCTCCTGCGCTTCGGCGTCCTCGCCGAGGAAACTCTGCAGCTTTGCGTGCAGGTCCTGCAGTCCGCTGCAGACCAGGGCGAGACGCTCGGGCATGGCCTCGCGCCCGGTCTGCAAGGTGTAGGCGATCGCGCCTAGTTCGTCCTCCGCATAGCGCTGCTGCTCCAGCGCCGTGGCCAGCTGTTGCACGCGGGCGCGCAGCTGATCGGCGTTGCGCGCCGACAGCAGCACGGCCACTTCGGCGGGTACTGCGGCCGGCGCCGCGGCCGGCGCGCGGTATTCCTCGATGATGATGTGGGCGTTGGCGCCACCGGCGCCGAACGCGGACACGCCGCAGATCCGCGGCACCTCGCGCAGCTGCCCGTCGATCTCGCGCAGCGGACGCCGCCAGGGCATGAGCTCCTGCGGCACGTGGAACGGTGTCGTCGCGAAGTCGATGTTCGGATTGGGTTCGCGCGAATGCAGCGACGGTGCGATGAGTCCGTGCTTGAGCTGCAGCAGCACCTTGGTGACGCCGGCGATGCCGGCGGCACTCTCGCAGTGGCCGATGTTGGACTTGACCGAGCCCACCGCGCAGGAACCCGCCGCCAGGGTCTCGGCCTGGAATGCGCGGCACAGGCCGTTGATCTCGATCGGGTCACCCAGCGGCGTGCCGGTGCCGTGCGCCTCGACGTAGCTGATCCAGGAAGGATCCAGCTCCGCGCGCTGCAGCGCGAGCTCTACGACCGCGGCCTGGGCCTGCGGATTGGGCACGGTATAGCCGTTGTTCCTGCCGCCGTGGTTGACGGCCGTGGAGCGGATCACGCCGTAGATGTGATCGCCGTCGGCCTCGGCCTCGGCGAGCGGCTTGAGCAGCACGGCGCCGACGCCTTCGCCGGGTACGTAGCCGTCACCGCCGCGGCCGAAGCTGTGGCAGCGGCCGGTGCTGGACGCGAACTGTCCCTGCATCAGGCCGATGTACTTGTTCGGGTGGATGGACACGTTCACGCCGCCGGCCAGGGCCAGCCGGCACTCCTGCTGCAGCAGGCTCTGGCAGGCCAGGTGGATCGTGTACAGCGACGACGAGCACATCGTGTTCAGGGTCAGGCTGGGGCCCTGGAAATTGCAGAAGAACGAAACCCGGTTCGCGATCGAGGCCGACATGCCGCCGATGGCCAGGCGATGGCCGGCCAGCTGCGACTGGATGCCGATGAACTGGTATTCGTCGTACATCGAGCCGACGTAGACGCCGACCTTGCCGTCCACCGTGCTGCGCAGCGCCTGACGGGTATAGCCGGCGTCCTCGATCGTCGCGTAGGCGCATTGCAGGAACAGGCGCTCCTGCGGCTCCATCGACAGCGCCTCGCGCGGCGAGATGCTGAAGAACAACGAGTCGAATTCATCGACGCCATCAAGGAAGCCGCCCCAGCGGCACTGGCCCTTGCCGCTGTCGTTGTGGGTGGTCTCGGCGTACAGACGGTGATCCCAGCGCGCGAGCGGAATCTCGCTGACGCAGTCGCGCCCGCTCCTGAGGTTGTCCCAGAACTGTTCCAGCGTGTCGGCCTGCGGATAGCGGCCGGACACGCCGATGATCGCGATGCGATACGGCCCCTGCGCGCTGTACTCCGCTGCGACGTGATCGGCGGCGGGCTGGCTCCGCCGCAGCGCCCGGCGTGGCGCCGCGGCCGATGCGGCTATGCTCGCGGCCGGTGCCACGGCCGCGTGGGCGGAGGAACTCCGGCCCGGCTGTCCGGCGACCTCGCGCGGCGCGGTGAGGAGCCGGCGCAGCGTCGCATGATGGGCGCGGCGGAAGTAGTCCGCGATCGTGCGCACCGTCTTGTATTCGAACAGCAGCGTCTTGGACAGCGGCCCGAACACCTGTTCCAGCTGATCGGTGATCTCGAGCACCAGGATGGAATCGAGGCCGTAGACGCCGAGTTCCTCGTCGGGCTTGAGCTCCTGCGGCGGCAGCTTGAGCGTCCCGGCGAACAGGCGGCGGAAATAGTTTTCCAGGCTCTTGAGGTCGATGTCCGCGACCGGCTCCTGCGCGGCGGCCTCCGCTTCCGGCAGGCGCAGACGGCCGAACTCGGGAACGAGCGCGCGCAGGCGCTCGGACACGCCGGCCAGCACCAGCACCTGTTCCTCGCCGCTGCCCAGCGCGCGGTAGAACGCGTCCACGCCAGCCGGAGTGTCCAGCAGATCCATGCCCCAGCGCGTACGCAGCTGAGCGCGCGTGGCGTCGTCCACCTGCATGCCGCCCTGCGCCCATAAAGGCCAGTTGATCGACACGCTGCGACCATGCCGGCGTCCCGCGGCCGCTTCACCGTTGCGCCAGCGCACGTAGCCGTCCATGAACCCGTTCGCGGCGGCGTAATCGCCCTGACCCGCATTGCCCAGCGCACCGGCCACCGACGAAAACACGACGAGGAAATCCAGCGCTTCGGTTTGCGTAGCCTCATCAAGGTTGACCAGGCCGGCCACCTTGGGCGCGAACACCGCGTCCAGCTCGGCGACGGATTTCTTCAGCAGATAGTTGTCACGCAGCACACCGGCGCTGTGCACGATGCCGTGCAGCGCGCCGTGGCGTTCGCGGATCCACGCCACCAGCGCGTCCACCGCGGCGCGATCGCTCACGTCGGTCTGCCGGTAATCCACCGTCACACCGGTCGCACGCAAGTCGTCGAGTTGCTGCGTCTGTTCGGTGCCGAGCGCCGAACGGCCCGTCAGCACCAGCCGCGCGCCCGGCGCACTGCGTGCGATCTCCTGCGCGAAGATCCAGCCCAGACCACCGGCACCGCCGCTGATCCAGTACACGCCGTCGGGCCGCCAGGGCAGCGCCGATTCTTCGGCGGTGAATTCCTGCCACTGCAGCGCCCGCGGCTGGGCCGCATCGCCGGCGACGTCTTGCGCCGGAACGAAACGCTCCGTACCCAACGACGACGCCAGCGCGGACACGTCCGCGTCCGCCGGCACGCGCAGCAATTGGCACAGCCATTGCGGGTTCTCGAGGCTGGCGGTCCTGAGCAGGCCGGCGAGACCGGCCAATTCCGCCGCTTCCTCGGGCACGACGACCTGCAGCAGCCAGCTGCCGCCGGCCCGCGCCGCGGCACGTGACTGCACCTGCTGCAGCAGTGCCTTGGCATAGGTTTCAAAACGCCGCGCGCGGCCTTCGGCGGCGGGTAACGCCACGCAGTCCACGCCGTCGAGTTGCTGCGCCAGCGTTGCCGCCGTCACCGCCGGCCAGCCGCACAGCAGCACGCTGCGCGCATCGGGCCGGCCTTCGACAGCCGCCTGCGCCTGCCAATGCGGCCGGAACAGCAGCACCTGCGCCGCTGCCGCCGCGCCGCTCAGCGCACGCGTCGCGAATTCGCGCAGGCGCAGGCAGATGCGTCCTTCGCCGTCGCAGACGTCCACATCGAGCTTGCGCACCGCATCGTCGACCGCGCTGCCGGGGCTGGGCCGCAGCCAGGCCCAGACTTGCGCCGGACAGTCCTGCAACGCACTCACCGATCCCAGCGCGAACGGCACGCTGGGCACGGCCGTGCCAGCGGGTGCCGCGAGCGAGAAACCGATCGCCGCCTGCAGCGCGCCATCGAGCAGGGCCGGATGCAGCACGTAGTCCTGCAGACTCAGTCCAGCCGGCAGCCGCAGTTGCGCGAGCACTTGGTCCTGTCCCAGCCACAGGCCCTGCAGCGCCTGGTGGCGCGGACCGTAGCGCATGCCGACGGCGGCGAACTGCGCATAGCAGTCCGCCACCGCGCAGGCCTGCGCACAGGCCTGCTGCAGCCCTGCCAGATCAAGCCGCGCCAGATCCGGCGCCGCAGACGATTCCGCCACGGCCTGCGCGGCTTCGCCGCGGCAATGCACGACGGTTTCGCCGTCAGCCGTTTCGGTAAAGATCTCGAACCGCGCGCCCTCGTCATCGGCCGGCTCGAGCCGGATATGCACGGTCAGCGCGCCCTCGTCCTGCACGATCGGACGCAACCAGACGACGCGGCTCAGCACGACGCCCTGCCCGGCCGCTGCCGGCAATGCCTGTTCCGCCGCGGCCCGCGCCATCTCCAGACAGGCCACGCCCGGCAGCAGACGCCGGCCGCCGATCACGTGATCGGCCAGGAAGAATTCGTCGCCTTCAAAAGTGGAGCTGTAGCGTTGTTCGGCCAGGGTCGAAGTGTTCTGTTGCAGCAACGGATGCAACGCCGCTGAGCGCCGGCCTAGCGCCGGCATCGCCGCGAGTACATCACCGGCCCAGTAGCGCTGGCGCGCAAACGGATATGTCGGCAACGGCAGACGCCGTCGCGCGGCTGCTTCGGGTGCCCGGCTCCAGTCGATCTCCAGACCCTTGACCCAGGCCTCCACCAGCTTCCATCGCTTGTTCGCCGCCAGCCAGCCTTGAACGGCCTGCTGCAACTGCTCGTCACCGGTGAACAGCGACAGCGCCTCGCGATTCGCCCGCGCCTGGCCCTGGTACAGCCCCTCG
>JBBQZR010000068.1:0-31248 GCA_038207515.1 Lysobacterales bacterium
CGGCGTGAACGTGGTGCAGGCGCTGAACCGCGCGCTGGACCTGGATCTCGGCACGACCGCGCTCTTCGAGTACAGCTCGGTCAACGAACTGTCCCGGCACATTCTCGGCAGCCATCGCGAGCGCCTGCGGCTGCCGGCTGCTGCGGTTGAGCCGGCTGCAACGCCGCTACCAACACCGGCACCAGCGGCTGCCGCCGTGTCGGCACCGGTCATGACGCCCGTGGCGCCCGCCGCCGCGGCAACGCCGGTTGCCGCGGCCGTGGCTCCAACCGCCGTCGCCGAGGCCATCCCTGTCGCACCGGCGGTTACCCAAGCTGCCCCGCAGGTCGCCGCGGACGCCACGCCGCGGCTCGCGCCGATCGCGATCATCGGCATGAGCGGACGCTTCGCCGGTTCCCCCGACCTCGACGCGCTCTGGGACAACCTGCGGCGCGGCGCCGACCTGGTGCGGGACATCACGCGCTGGGACCTGTCCCAGGCGCTGACCGGGCAGCTCGAGGACGGCACCCAGGGCTACTGTCGCCAGGGCGCCTTCCTCGACGAGATCGACAAGTTCGACGCGCTGCTGTTCAAGATCTCCGGCGCCGAAGCCACTTATATGGACCCGCAGCAGCGCCTGTTCCTCGAGGAATGCTGGACGGCGCTCGAGCATGCCGGCTATGCCGGCGACGTGGTCAAGGGTGCGGCGGTCGGGGTCTATGTCGGCTACACCAACGGCGACTATCACGAGCTGTTCCAGGGGCGCAGTCCGGCACAGTCGTTCTGGGGCAATACCGGCTCCATCGTGCCGGCGCGCATCGCCTATTACCTCGATCTGCGCGGCCCGGCCGTGGCCGTGGATACGGCCTGCTCGAGTTCGCTGGTCGCGATGCACAACGCCTGCCAGGCGCTGTGGTGCCGCGAGACCGAACTCGCGCTGGCTGGCGGCGTGCACGTGCAGGTGACGCCGCGCTACTTCGTGTCGGCGTCCAAGGGCGGCATGCTGTCGCCGGCCGGACGCTGCCACACCTTCGACGCGCGCGCCGACGGCTTCGTGCCGGGCGAGGGCATCGGTGTCGTGGTGCTCAAGCGCCTCGACGACGCGCTCGCGGCCGGCGATCCGGTGCATGGCGTCATCATCGCCTCGGGCCTGAACCAGGACGGCACGACCAACGGCATCACCGCGCCGAATGCCGCCTCGCAGGAGCAGCTGATCCGCGAGGTCTACGCACGCTTCGGCATCGATCCCGAGAGCATCGGTGTGGTCGAGGCCCACGGCACCGGCACCAAGCTCGGCGACCCGATCGAGTTCGGCGCGCTGACCCGTGCGTTCCGCCACAGCACCACGCGCCAGCAGTTCTGCGCGATCGGCTCGATCAAGTCCAATCTCGGCCATACCGCGACGACGGCCGGCGTGGCCGGCGTGTTCAAGATCCTGCTCGCGCTGCGCCACGGCGAGATTCCGCCTTCGCTACATTTCCACAACGGCAATCCGCTGATCGATTTCGCGGCGAGCCCGTTCTACGTCAACACGCAGCTGCGCGACTGGCCGCCGGGTCCGGGTGGCCGGCGGCGCGCGGCGGTGAGCTCGTTCGGCTTCAGTGGCACCAACGCCCATCTCGTCATCGAGCAGGCGCCGCCGTCGGCAAGCGCCGCCGGTATGGCCGAGCGCCCGGCCTACCTGGTCGTGCTGTCGGCGCGCACCGCGCAGCAGTTGCGCCGCCAGGTCGTACAGCTCGCCGGATTCCTCGACGCGCAGCCCGGGCTGCGCTGCGCCGACGTCGCCCACACCCTGCTGCTCGGGCGCAAGCATTTCGCCCAGCGTTTCGCGACCATCGTGACCGACACGGCCGCGCTGCGCGAGCGGCTCGCGGCGTGGCTGCGGGACGGCACGGCGGCGCAGACCTTCGTGTCCGAGCCCGACGTGGACCCGCCGCGCGAACAGGTCGCCCTGCGCCAGGAAGGCGCGCGCTGCATCGAGGTCTGCACGGCGGCTCACGGCGGCCCGGACTGGCCGTCCGGCCTGGCCCGACTCGGCGAGCTCTACGTGCTGAACTACGATCTGGCCTGGGCCCGCCTGTTCGCCGGCGGCGGCTTCCGCCGCCTGCCGCTGCCGACCTATCCGTTCGCACGGCGCAGCTTCTGGGTCGGCGCCGAGCCCGGCGCACCGGCGGCCGCGGCCGCTCCTGTTCCCGCACCGGCTGTCGTTGCTGCAGCCGACGTAGCAGCGGACGACGCGGCTGAAGCGGCGACGCCTGCCGCGGCGGCGGCAACGACGGCGCGCTTCCTGCTGCCGGTCTGGCAGCGCGTCGATGCCGCCACGGTCACCGACACGGCGCGCGAACTGCGCGGCGAGGCGCTGCTGATCGCGGCGTCGGCGGAACTGCTGGACAGCAACGCCTGGGCGCAGGACTTGCGCCAGCGCTACCCGGCCGCACAGCTGCTGGAGCTGGGCACCGAACGCGAGGCCGCCGACCTGGCGGTGGCGCTGGAACGCATGCCCGCGATCGAGCACATCGTGTGTCTCGCCGACGACGTGCTGCCGGTACACGCGAGCGCGGAGTTCGCCGCGGCCCAGGAAGTCGGCGTGATGGCCTGCCTGCGCTTGGTCAAGGCGCTGCTCGAGCGCGGTCATGCGCAGCGCGAGCTCGGGTGGACCGTGCTGACGTTCGGCACCCAGGCGCTCAACCGCCATGCGGAGCAGGTCAGCGCGACGCATGCCGCGCTGCACGGCCTGTTCGGCTCGCTCGCGAAGGAACAGCGCCTGTGGCGCGTGCGCGTGCTCGATCTCGAGCGCGAGCACGCGTCGGACCTGGCACTGGAATGCGTGGCCGGCGATCCCTGGGGGCAGGCGCTGTGGCGGCGCGGCGGGCAGTGGTACCAGCAGCGGCTCGCGAACTTCGATCCCGCCAGCGTCGCGGCGCAGACCCGCTATCGGCAGGGCGGCTGCTACGTCGTGCTCGGCGGCGCCGGCGGCATCGGCGAGGCCTGGACGGAATGGTTGATCCGCCACTACGGCGCGCGCGTCTACTGGCTGGGCCGGCGGCCGCTGGACGCGGACATCACGGCCAAGATCGAACGTCTGGGCCGGCTCGGCCCGGCGCCGCGCTACCTGCAGGCGGATGCGAGCGATGGCGCCGCGCTGCGCGGCGCTCACGCGCAGATCCTGCAGGAGTGTCCGCAGGGCATCCGCGGCGTCGTGCACTCGGCGATCGTGCTGCACGACCGCACTGTGGCGAACCTGACCCCGGCGCAGTTCCGCGCCAGCCTCGCGGCCAAGCTCGAAACCAGCGTCAATCTCGCGGCGGTGTTCGACGGCGAATCGCTGGACTTCGTGCTGTTCCTGTCCTCGTTCCAGGCCTTCGCCAAGGCGCCCGGACAGAGCAACTACGCGGCCGGCTGCACCTTCGCCGACGCCTTCGCCCAGCAGCTGCGGCAGGCCTGGCGCTGCGCGGTCAAGGTCATGAACTGGGGCTACTGGGGCAACCTCGGCATCGTCGCCTCGCCGGCCTACCAGCAGCGCATGGCCCAGCTGGGTCTCGGCTCGATCGAGACGCAGGAGGGCATGCAGGCGCTGGATGTGCTGCTCGCCGCGCCGGTCGATCAGCTGGTGTTCCTGCGCACGCGCGGGGACGACATGCTGCGGCCGCTGCTGGCCGACGAGGAAGTGCAGGTGCGCGCGGGCGGCGTGTCGCTGGCCGAGCGCATCCAGGCCCGCCTGCGTCGGGCCGCCGGGCCGGCGTCACCCGACCGCAAGACCGAACCCAGCCTTTGAGGCGCGGCCCCGGCCGCCTGAACGAACATGATGGGAAAGCCCATGAGTCGCAGCGAAAACGGCGTTGAAACGCACCGCAGCCAGGCCCAGTCCGGCCAGGCCCAGGCGGCCGAACAGCTCGAGGCCCTGATGGCCCGGGTGCTGTTTGCCCAGCTCTGCGAAATGCGCCTGCTGCGCGACGGCCAGGTCGTCGACGGCGTGGCGCTCAAGGCCGAGCTGCCGCCGGTATACGCTCGCTGGCTGGACGAGTCGGTACGCCAGCTGCTCGCGCACGGCTGGCTGCAGTTCCGTGCCGAAGGTGTCATGCCGGTCGAACCCGGTCCGCGCCCGGCCGCCGCGGCGTGGCTGGAGTGGGAAGCGCTCAAGCCCGGCTGGATGACCGACCGAGACCTCGTCGCCAAGGTCGCCCTGGTCGAGTCCACGCTGCGCGTGCTGCCGCAGATCCTCAGCGGCAAGACCCTCGCCACCGACGTGATGTTCCGCCAGTCCTCGGTCGAGAGCGTGGCCGGCGTGTACAAGGACAACAAGCCGGCGGACTTCTTCAACGATTGCCTGGCCGATGTGGTTGAGGCCTACATCGAAGAACGCGCGCTGGCCGATCAGGACATGCCGCCGCTGCGCCTGATCGAGGTCGGCGCCGGCACCGGCGGCACCAGCGCGCGCGTGCTGCCGCGCCTGGCGCCGTACCGTTCGCGCATCGGCGAATACTGCTACACCGATCTGTCGCGCTCGTTCCTGCTGCATGCGGAGCGCACGTTCGGCCCGCAGAGCCCGTTCCTGCGCTACCGCCTGTTCGACGTGGAAAAGCCGCCGGCCGCGCAGGACATTCCGCTGGGCAGCTACGACCTCGCGATCGCGACCAACGTGCTGCATGCCACGCGCGACATCCGCCAGACCCTGCGCAACGTCAAGGCCACGCTGCGCGGCGGCGGCCTGCTGCTGATCAACGAAATCAGCAGCAGCGGCGGCCTGTTCACCCATCTGACCTTCGGCCTGCTCAAGGGCTGGTGGCTCTACGAGGACGAGGCTCTGCGTATCCCGGGCTGCCCGGGGCTGTACCCGGAAACCTGGCGCAGCGTGCTCGAGGAGGAAGGCTTCGTCTCGGTGTTCTTCCCGGCCGAACAGGCGCATGGTCTGGGCCAGCAGGTGGTCGTGGCCGAAAGCGACGGCGTGGTGCGCCAGCGGCACGTGTCCGCGCCGCGTCGCGACGAGGAATCGCCGCGGCCGTTGCCCGCGCGTGCGGCCCGCGAGAGCGAGGCGCCGCGGCCGGCACCGGCCGCGCCGCGCGCACTCGAACCGTCGCCCGTCGCAGCGCCTGTGCCGCAGATGACGGCGGCCGTCGACCGCAGCGCCGAGCAGCTCGCGCGCATCGCCGACGCGATCGTCGCGAGTCTCGCGAACGTGCTCGCCCTGGACGCCGACGACATCGCGTCGCGCAGCTCGTTCGCCGACTACGGACTCGACTCGATCAGCGCCGGCGGCTTCGTCGCCCTGGTCAACCATGCGCTGGGCGTGGAGCTGGAAACGATCAGCGTGTTCGACTACAGCTGCGTGGAGGATCTGGCCACGCATGTGCTCGAGCGCTTCCCGGCGCAGATCGGCAAGCTTTTCGCACCGCGCGAGACTGGGCCGATCGCGCCGCCGGCGGCAGCGCAAGCGGTTGCGGCGCCGGCAGCGCATGTCGCAGCGGCCGCCGCCGCGGCGGCGACCGCCGTGCATGGCGCGATCGCAGTGATCGGCATGAGCGGCCGCTTCGCGAGTGCCGCCGATCCTGAGGAACTCTGGCGCTGCCTCAGCGAGGGGCGCGACCTGGTCGCGCCGGTCACCCGCTGGGATCTCGCACGCAGCTACGACGCGGCCGGTGTGAGCCAGCGCTGCATGGATGGCGGCCTGCTCGACGCGATCGATGAATTCGATCCGCTGTTTTTCAACATCTCGGGCGTCGAGGCGATCTTCATGGATCCGCAGCAGCGCCTGTTCCTGCAGGAGAGCTGGCGCGCGCTCGAGGACGCCGGCTATGTCGGCGGCGGCATCAAGGGTCGGCTCTGCGGCGTCTACGTCGGTTCCGAATCCTCGGGCCAGTACGCGCAGATGTTCCGCGAGCAGCCGCCGGCGCAGGCGCTGTGGGGCAACAACGTCGCGGCGATCCCGGCGCGTATCGCCTATTTCCTCGACCTGCAGGGACCGGCGGTCACGATCAACACGGCTTGCTCGAGTTCCCTGGTCGCGATCCATCATGCCTGCCAGGGGCTGTGGCTCGGCGAGACGGAGCTGGCCATCGCCGGCGGCGTGACGGTGCATCCGGATTCCAGCAGCTTCGTCGCCCTGGCCAGCGCCGGCATGCTGTCCGTGTCGGGCCGCTGCCACAGCTTCGACCGGCGCGCCAACGGCTTCGTGCCGGCCGAAGGCGTCGGCGCCGTCGTGCTCAAGCAGCACGAGCGCGCGCTGGCCGACGGCGACCACGTCTACGGCCTGATCCGCGCCTCGGCGGTCAACCAGGACGGCACCACCAACGGACTGACCGCGCCGAGCGCACGCTCGCAGGAGCGGCTGGAGCGTCACGTTTACGATCGCTTCGGCATCGACCCGGAAACGATCCAGCTGGTCGAGGCCCACGGCACCGCGACCGAACTCGGGGATCCGATCGAGTTCAGCGCGCTGACGCGCGCGTTCCGCCACTACACCGCCAAGCGCAACTACTGCGCGCTGGCCACGATCAAGTCCAACCTCGGCCATGCGACCGCGGCGGCCGGCGTGGCTGGCCTGATCAAGCTCATGCTGTCGCTGCGCCACCGGCAGATTCCGGCCTCGCTGCATTTCGACACGCCCAATCCCAAGATCGACCTGGCCGACAGTCCGTTCTACGTCAACACGCGCCTCGCGCCGTGGCCGGCGGGGCAGGCCGCCGACGGCACGCCGCTGCCGCGCCGCGCGGCGCTGAGCTCGTTCGGCATGAGCGGTACCAATGTGCACATGGTCATCGAGGAAGCGCCGGCTTCTGAGCGCCAGCCGCCGCTGCGGCCGGCCTGGCCGGTGATGCTGTCGGCGCGCAGCGAAGCGCAGCTGCGTCAGCTTGCCGAGCGCCTGGTCGCGACCTGCCTCGGCGCCGCGGCACCGGCGCTGGGCAATCTGAGTTTCACCCTGCTGTGCGGCCGCAAACACCTGGACTGGCGCGTGGCCGTGGTCGCGCGCGACATCGGCCATCTCGCCGCCACGCTGCAGCAGTGGCTGGACAAGGGCAGCGCGCCGGGGCTGTTCGCCGGCAAGGCCAGCCACAAGCGCGAACCGCATGGCCTGCTGCATTACGCCGCCCGCTGCATCGAGGACTTTCGCGAGGGCGCGCAGCCGCAACACGGCGCCGAGCAGCTTGCCGCGATCGCCGAACTCTACGTGCAGGGCCAGACGCTGACGCTGGAGCGCCTGTTCGACGCGGCGCGCCATTCCCGCGTACCGCTGCCGACCTATCCGTTCGCGCGCGAGAAATACTGGATTTCCTCAGCTGATTTCAGTGCGTTGCCGGCGCCTGGCGCGACGCGTCGCGGAGCGCTGCTGCATCCGCTCGTGCACCGCAACGAGTCGGGCCTGGACGGGCTGCTGTTCCGCTCCGAATTCCGCGCCGACGATCCGCTGCTCGTGGCGCTGGCCTCGGGCAGCCGCGTGCTGCCGGCGACCGCGTGCCTGGAGATGGCGCGCAGCGCCGCGGCGCTGGTGGCACCCGGCGCATCGGGCTGGCAGCTGGAGGCGGTGCGCTGGGGCGAGCCGCCGCGCTGCGGCGAGGACGGCCCGCGGGTGGAAGTCCTGCTGGTGCCCGAACAGGTAGGTGGACATCAGTCCGATCTGCTGGCCTTCGAAGTGGCCGTGCTCGACGCGGCCGGCACGCAGATCGCCTGCCAGGGCAGCCTGAGCCGGCAGCCCGTCGCCGACGTGGCGGAGCCGCTGCCGCTGGCGGCGATCCGCGCACGCTGTGAGCGCAGCGCGGGGTTCGGCGGTGAAGCCTGGAGCGGCGCCGGCGAAGTCCTGCTCGCTCTCGAAACCGCGGTGGCCGAACCGGGTGGCCTGCCGTCCGGACTGTTGGACGCGACCCTGCAGGCGATCGCCGTGCGCTGGCGCGAAGCGGCCGCGTGGCCGCGCGAGTTCGACCGTCTGGAACTGCTCGGTGTCGTGCCGGAAACGGCCTGGCTGCACCTGCGCGCCGACCCTGCCGGCCAGACCTTCGATGCGGATTACGGCGACGCGCAAGGCACGCTCTGGGCACGCCTGCGCGGACTGCGGCTGCAGCCGCTGTCCCGCACCGGCGGCGACGCCGAGGGAACCCTGCTGCTGGGATCGGACTGGGTCGCACAGCCGGCCGCGGCGCACGCCGGTCCGGCCGCGCTGCTGCATGCGGTATTGCTGTGCGGGTGGGACGCGGCCAGCGCTGAGCAGGTCAGCCACGAACTGCCGGCCGGGGTGCAGTGCATCGCGATCGGCGCACCGCCGCAGCCGGTGGAAGAACGCATGGAGGCGATCGCGCTGCGTGTATTCGACGCGCTCAAGTCGCAGCTGCAGTCCGGCGAAGCCGGCGCGCACGCGATCCAGGTCGTCGTCGCGCCGGGCATCGAGTCGTGCATCGCCGAAGGCATTGCGGCCCTGCTGCGGACGGCGCAGATCGAGAATCCGCGCGTGCGCCTGCAACTCGTCGCGTTCGAGCAGGACGAGGAACCGGCCGCGCTGGTACGCAAGCTGCGCGCCGACTGCGCCGGCGACGAGGCCCACGTGCGCCATGCGGACGGGCAGCGCTGGGTACGCCGGCTGTTTGCACTGGAAACGGGTGATGCGGCCGGTCTGAGTTGGCGCGAAGGCGCGAGCTATGTCGTGACCGGCGGCGCCGGCGGCATCGGCCTGATCGTCGCGCGTGAAATCGCCGCGGCGGCCCGATCGGCGCACCTCGTGCTGGTCGGGCGCAGCGCCCTGGATGCGCCGCGCCGCGCCGCGATAACCGCGCTGACGAGCAACGGCGTCAGCGCCGAATACCGCCAGCTCGACGTGGCCGACCGCGCCGCGGTGGAAGACCTGTTCGCATCGTTGGCCGCGGGCGGCCGGCGCGTCGCCGGGATCGTGCACGCCGCGGGCATCCACCGCGATAACTACATCCTGCGCAAGAGCCGCGACGAGTTCCGCAGCGTGCTGCAGTCGAAGGTCGCCGGACTGGTCAACCTCGACCGGGCCAGCCGCCGCTGCGAGCTGGATTTCTTCGTCGCGTTCTCGGCCCTGGCCGGCGTGCTCGGCAACGCCGGCCAGGCCGACTACGCCGCCGCCAACGCGTTCATGGACGGCTACGTCCGCACGCGCGCCGCGCAGTTGCAGGCCGAGGGCAGTCGCGAGCGCTGGGTGTCGCTGGACTGGCCGCTCTGGGCCGACGGCGGCATGAAGGTGGACGCCGCGACCGAACAGGTGATCCGGCAGCGCTTCGGCATGACCGCGCTGCGCGCCGATGCCGGCATGCGCGCGTTCCGCGCGGCGCTCGCGAGCGGTGCATCCCAGGTGCTGGTGTTCGAGGGCGAGCTGGTGCGGTTGCGCCGGCAGTTGCTGGTCGACACCGGCACGGCGCCCGCCGCCGTCGCGCCGGCAAGCGCCGGCAGCGCCGTCGATCCGGCGCAACTGCAGGCGCGCACTCTGCTGCGCCTGCGCCAGCTGTTCGCGCGCATCACACGGCTGCCGACCGAGCGCATCGACGGCAGCGAGGCGCTCGAGGCCTATGGCATCGACTCGCTGCTCGTGAACCAGCTCAATGACGCGTTTGCCGAGGTATTCGGGCCGCTGTCGAAAACCCTGCTCTACGAATACCAGACCCTCGAAGCGGTCGCCGCGTATCTGGTGACCGCGCAGGCCGAGGCCTGTGCGCGCTGGTGCGGACTGGACGCGGGCGCGAAGGCGCTGCTGCCCGCAGTACCACGGCCGGTCGAGCGCCCGGCGGCGGCCGGGCCGGCGGCGCTGCAGTCGCTGCGGCTACGCGCGCGTAGCGTGTCCGCACCGGTCACGGCGCCGGCGCTGCGCGAACCGATCGCGATCATCGGTCTGCACGGGCGTTATCCGCAGGCGGAGGATCTGTCGGCGTACTGGCAGAACCTGCAGTCAGGCCGTGACAGCGTGACCGAGATTCCGGCCGAGCGCTGGCCGGTGGCGGAGATGTACGAGCCGGATCGCGAGCGCGCGGCGGCATCGGGCAAGCACTACGCGAAGTGGGGCGGATTCCTGGAGGACTTCGCGGCGTTCGATCCGCTGTTCTTCGGCATATCGCCGCGCGAGGCCTACGACATGGACCCGCAGGAGCGGCTGTTCGTGGAGTCGAGTTGGGCGGTGCTGGAGGATGCGGGGTATACGCGCGAGCGGCTGGCGCGGCGGCATGGCAGCCGGGTCGGGGTATTCGCGGGAATCACGAAGACCGGATTCGAGCTGCACGGTCCGGGTTTGTGGTCGCAAGGCGAGTCGGTGTTTCCGCATACGTCGTTCGGTTCGGTGGCGAACCGGGTGTCGTACCTGCTGAATCTGAGCGGTCCGAGCATGCCGGTCGACACGATGTGTTCGGCGTCGTTGACGGCGATCCACGAGGCCTGCGAACACCTGCTGCGGGACGAGTGCGAGCTGGCGATCGCGGGCGGGGTAAACCTGTACCTGCACGCAGCGAACTACGTCGCGTTGAGTGCGCAGCGCATGTTGTCGAGCGACGGGCGCTGTCGCAGTTTCGGCCTGGGCGGCGACGGTTTCGTGCCGGGCGAGGGCGTGGGCACGGTGCTGCTCAAGCCGTTGTCGGCGGCGCTGCGCGACGGCGATCGGATCGAGGCGCTGATCCGCGGCAGCAGCATCAATCATGGCGGCAAGACGAACGGCTATACGGTGCCCAATCCGATCGCGCAGGCGCAGTTGATCCGGCGTGCGCTGGACAAGGCGGGCATCGATGCGCGCCAAGTGAGTTACATCGAAGCGCACGGCACCGGGACGAGTCTGGGCGATCCGATCGAGGTCGCGGGTCTGGCCCAGGCATTCCGCGAAGACACACCGGCGCTGCAGTACTGCGCGCTGGGTTCGGTGAAGTCGAACATCGGCCATCTGGAAGCAGCGGCGGGTATCGCGGGGCTGACCAAGCTGGTGCTGCAGTTACGTCATGGCTGGCTGGTGCCGACGCTCCATGCGCGTGAGACGAACCCCAACATCGATTTCGCGGCAACGCCGTTCGTGCTGCAGCAGGCAGGTGCGCCCTGGCAACCGCCGGTGCTGGACGGCCGCGAGCAGCGGCGGATTGCCGGCGTCTCGGGGTTCGGTGCGGGCGGATCGAACGCGCACGTGCTGGTGGAGGAATATTCGCAGCCGGTGCAGGAAGCCGCAGCCGGTACGGCGGTGCTGATCGTGCTGTCGGCGCGCACGGCCGAGCGGTTGCAGGAACAGGCGCGGCGGCTGGCGGCGGCGCTGGGCAGCGGCCGTTACACCGAGGCGGATCTCGCGGCGATCGCCTGGACGCTGCAGGTCGGGCGCGAGGCGATGGAAGAGCGGCTGGGCTTCGTAGCGAGCAGTCTGGCCGAAGCGGTGGCTACCCTGGCCGCGTTCGCGGTCGATCCGGAGCGTCACGTCCAGGAAGGCCTGCATCGCCATTCCGGCCGCCGCGACAAGGAAATGCTGGGTCTGTTCGACAATGACGACGACCTGCGCCAGGCGGTGACGAGCTGGGTCGCCAAGGGCAAGTACGACAAGCTGCTGCAGCTCTGGGTCAAGGGCCTGGTCGTGGACTGGGATGCGCTGCATGCGGGCGCACGGCCGCGCCCACTGCGCCTGCCGACCTATCCGTTCCTGCGCGAGCGCTATTGGCTCGACCAGACCGCCGCGCTGCCGCGTCGTAGCGCAGCGGCCGCGCCGTCGCGGCTGCATCCGCTGCTGCATCGCAATACCTCGGTGCTCGGCGAACAGCGTTACACCTCGGAGTTTTCCGGCGACGAGTTCTTCTTTGCCGACCACCGCATCGGCGGCCGCCGGCTGCTGCCGGGCGTGGCCTATCTGGAAATCGTCCGGGCCGCGCTGGAGCACGCCCACGACGGCCCGGCCTCGGGCAGCATCGCGTTGCACAACGTGGTCTGGATGCAGCCGCTCGCGGCCGGCAGCGATGCCGTCGCGGCGCCCTGCACGCTGCAGGTCCGGCTGCAGGCCGGGCAGGGCGGGCGGGTCGGGTTCGAGATCTCGAGCAACGGTGCTGCGACACTGCATTGCCAGGGCAGCGCCGCGCGCGTGGCTGCGGCACCGGCGGCGCTGGACCTGGCCGCGTTGCGCCGCGCCTGCGCACAGCAGCAGCGCAGCGCGCAGGAGTGCTACGCGATCTTCGCCGCGCTGGGCATGCACTACGGTCCGACCCAGCGCGCGATTGCCGAGGTCCACGTCGGCCACGGGCAGGCCCTTGCGCGGCTGATCCTGCCGCAGGCGCTGCTCGCCGGCCAAGGCGACTATGGGCTGCATCCGAGCCTGCTCGACGCGGCACTGCAGGCGGCGATCACGCTGCAGTCCGGCGATGCCGGCAGCGGCGCGCAGCTGCCCTATGCGGTGGAATCGGTCGAGGCGATGGCGCCTTGCCCGGCCCAGGCCTGGGCCTGGGTGCGCGAGGCCGGCAGCGCGGCCCAGCGCAAGCTCGACCTCGATATCTGCGACGACCAGGGCGTGGTCTGTGTGCGCCTGCGCGGCTTCGCCTCGCGCCCGGCCCGCGGCAGCCGCGCGACGCCGGCGTCCGAACCGGTCGCCGAACCGGCCGTGGCCGCCGCCGGCGCGATGACCTACGTGCCGGCCTGGGAAGTGACCGCGCCCGGCGACGGGGCGGCCTGGCCGCGGTTACAGGCCGCGGTCGCGGCGGTCGGTGGCACGGCCGCGCAGCACGCGCAGCTGCGCGAGCAGTTCCCGAACCTGCGCCTGCTGCCGCTGGCGCCCGACGCGGGTATCGCGGAATGGGGCGAGTGTCTGGCTGCCGCGGGCGAGCTCGAACACCTCGTATTCCTCGCGCCGCCGGTGCTGGCGGCGGACATGGGCGATGCGGCGCTGGTCGCGGCGCAGCAGCACGGCGTGCTGGCCTGCTTCCGCCTGATCAAGGCGCTGCTCGCGGCCGGCTATGCGACGCGTGCGCTGGGCTTCAGCGTGATCACGTCCGGCGCTCAGTGTGTGCGCAGCGGTGAGCGCAACCAACCCGAGCACGCAGCGCTGCACGGCCTGGCCGGTTCGCTGGCCAAGGAATACGGCCAGTGGCGCGTGCGCGTGCTGGATGTGGCCGCGGACGGCGTGCTGCCGGCGCAATGGCGCACCATTCCTTCGGACATGCACGGCAACGCCTGGGCCTGGCGCGACGGCGAGTGGTATCGCCAGCTGCTGCTGGTCTGCGCGCCGGCGGCACCGGGGCCGACGCGCTACCGCCAGGGCGGGGTCTATGTCGTGATCGGCGGTGCCGGCGGCATTGGCGAGACCTACAGCGAATACCTGATCCGCACCTATCAGGCCCAGGTTATCTGGCTCGGCCGGCGTGCGGCCGACGAACGCATCGCCGCGTCGATCGCGCGGCTCGGCACGCTGGGTCCGGCGCCGGTGTATTTCAGCGCCGACGCGACCGACGCGGTCGCGCTGCAGACCGTACACGCGGCAATCATCGCGCGCTACGGCGCCGTGCACGGCGTGGTGCAGGCGGCGATCCATCTGTCGGATCAGAGCCTCGGCAACATGGACGAGGCACGTTTCCAGGCCGGGCTCACGGCCAAGGTCGACGTCGCGGTGAACCTCGCGCGCGTGTTCGGCCGCGAACCGCCCGACTTCGTGCTGTTCTTCTCCTCGCTGCAGACCTTCAGTAAGGCGCCGGGGCAGAGCAACTATGCCGCCGGCTGCACCTTCGGCGATGCGTTCGCGCAGCGCCTGGCCCACGACTGGCCCTGCGCGGTCAAGGTCATCAACTGGGGTTACTGGGGCTCGGTCGGCATCGTCGCGACGCCGGCGTACCGTGAGCGCATGGCCATGCTGGGCTTCGAATCGATCGAGCCGGAGGACGGCATGGCCGCGATCGAGCGGCTGCTCGCCGGTCCGCACGCACAGCAGGTCTTCGTCAAGATCACGCGGCCGCTGCCGATAGCCGGCGTGGCCGATGACAGGACCGTGGTGCTGCACGACTCGGCCGGTCGCATCGACACGCAGACGCTGCAGGCGCAGACCGCGGCGCCGCTCGCGGCCGCCCATGCGGCCGCCGCGAGCGGCGCCGCCGCAGCCGAGGCCGCGGCCGAGCGCACGCGCGGCGCGGAACGGCTGCTCGCGCAGCTGCTCGCCGTGCAGTTGCGCGCGGCCGGCCTGCTGGTGCCGGAGCCGGCGGCGGACTACCGCTTCGATCCGCGCTGGCTGCGCCATAGCCTGCGCCTGATCGCGCAGCAGGGCATCGATACGGCCGCCGCCCTGGATGCGGAGGCGGCCTGGGCCGGCTGGCGCGCGCTGCGCGAGGAATGGCAGCAGGAGCCGGGTCTGGACAGTCAGGCCGACCTGCTCGAGGCCATGCTGAAGGCGCTTCCCGAGATTCTCGCCGGGCGCAAGCCGGCCACCGACATCCTGTTCCGCGGCGCCTCGATGAAGTCGGTCGGCGGGGTCTACAAGGGCACCGGCGGTGCGGATTACTTCAACACCGTCGTCGCCGAGACCGTCGCCGCCTATCTCGCCCTGCGCGGGCCGGACCAACCGGTGCGAGTGTTCGAGATCGGCGCCGGCACGGGTGCCACGAGTGCGGCCATCTTCGACCGTCTGCGGGGCCAGGAACGGCTGCCGGCCGAGTACTGCTACAGCGACATTTCCCGCGCCTTCCTGCTGCATGCGCAGGACAGCTACGCGCCGCGCACGCCGTATCTGAGCTGGCGCCTGTTCAACGCCGAGCAGTCGCCGGCGCAGCAGGACATCGTGCCGGGCAGCTACGACATCGTCGTCGCGACGAATGTGCTGCACGCGACCGGCGATATCCGCCGCGCCCTGCGTAACGCGAAGGCGCTGCTGCGCCGCGACGGCCTGCTGGTGCTCAACGAGATGAGCACCGGCGGCGGACTGTTCACTCACCTGACCTTCGGCCTGACCAAGGGCTGGTGGCTGTTCGGCGACGAGGCCCTGCGCATCGACGGTTCGCCGGCGCTGAGCGCGGCGAACTGGCAGCGCGTGCTGGAGGACGGCGGCTTCGACCAGGTCCTGCACGCGGCCGAGCCCGGCCATGCCCTGGGCCAGCAGGTCATCGTCGCGCGCAGTGACGGCCTCGTGATCCGCAGCGTCGCGGCGAAACCCGCGCCCTCCAACCTGCCCGAGCCGCCGCGTATGGCGGCACCGGTCGCCGCCGCGCCGCCGATGCCGGCTGCGTCGCTGGCCACCGCCGTATCCGTCGGGCTCGATCCCGACGCGATCCGGCGCGGCGTGCGCGAGGCAGTGGGCCGCACCCTGCGCCTGGCGCCCGAGCGGATCGCCGACGACGTGGGCCTGCAGGATCTGGGCGTCGACTCGATCATCGCGGTCGGCCTGGTCAAGGCCATCAACGACACCTTCGCGGTCGAGCTGCCGACGACCATCGTGTTCGACTACAACACGGTCGAGCGCATCGCCGCGCACATCGCAAAGCAGTACCGGCCGGCCACACCCGTTGCCGCCGCGGCGGTCGCCGTGTCGCCGGCACCGACCTATGCCAAGCCGGCCTACGCCGCGCCGGTTCCGACGGCAGCCGCGCCGGCCAGTGCGGAAACCCTGCACGAGCGCCTGCGCAGCGCACTCGGCGAGGTCCTGCGGCTGGATCCGGCGCGCGTCCGCGACGACGTCGGTTTCGCCGACTACGGTGTGGATTCGATCATCGCGGTCGGTCTGGTCAAGCGCATCAACGACCAGCTGGGACTGGAGCTGCCGACGACGATCGTGTTCGACTACAACACGGTCGAGCAGCTCGCCCGGCACATCGGCGTGGTCTCGCCGCAGCGCGCCGTGCCGGCACCGGTCATGCTGCCGCACGCGCCCCCGAGCCCAGTCTTTGCCGCGTCGACTGTCGCGGCGCCGTGGACAACCGCCGCATCGCCAGCCGTTGCACCGGTGGCCGCAGCAGCGCCGATAGGGCACAGCGCAGCCGAGCCGAGCGCCGATCCGCACGCGCCGCGCGGCCAGCGCGTCGTGATCCGCGGCCCCGGCAGCATCGACGAGCTGGAGCTCGAATCCTTCGCCGCGCCGGCCCTCGGCGACAACGAAGTGCGCATCGCCACGCGTGCGTTCGCGCTGAATTTCGGCGACCTGCTCTGCGTGTCGGGGCTGTACCCGACCATGCCGCCGTACCCGTTCACGCCGGGCTTCGAGGCGTCCGGCGTCGTGCTGGCGACCGGTGCGGCCGTGCGCGATCTGCGCTGCGGCGACGAGGTCGTCGCGCTGCTCGGTTCCGGCGCCCAGTCCAGCATCGTGACCTGTGATGCGGGCAAGGTGTTCGTCAAGCCGGCGTCGCTGTCGTTCGAGGAGGGCTGCTCGCTGTGGTCGGTAGGCCTGACCATGGTCGACGCGTTCCGCAAAGCGCGCCTGCGCCCGGGCGAACGGATCCTGATCCAGACCGCCACGGGCGGCACCGGCCTGATCGCGGTGCAGCTCGCCCGGCACTACGGCGCGGAAATCTTCGCGACCGCCGGTTCCGCGGCCAAGCTCGACTACCTCGCGGCGCTCGGCGTGCCGCACCGGATCAACTACCGCGAGACCGACTTCGAGGCCGCGGTGCGCGCCGCGACGGGCGGACGCGGCGTCGACGTCGTCATCAACACGCTGCCCGGCGATGCGCTGCAGAAAGGCATCAACTGCCTGGCGCCGGGCGGACGCTACATCGAGATCGCGATGACGGCGCTCAAGTCGGCGCGCCAGATCGACCTGTCGGTGCTCGACGACAACCAGACCTTCCACAGCGTCAACCTGCGCAAGCTCGGCCAGAAGGATCCGGAACTGCTGGCCGACTACCGCGCCGAGCTGACCCGCCTCGTCGACGACGGCGTGGTCCGGCCGACACTGAGCGAGGTCTTGCCGCTGGAGCGGATCAAGGACGCCTACGCCTGCCTGCAGCAGCGGCGCAACATCGGCAAGGTCGTGGTGACGATTCCGCCGGCGCTGCAGGTCGGGCCAGGTACGCCGCAGGCCGCCGCGCCGCACGCGGCGACCGCTGCGGCGCGCACACCGATCGCGATCATCGGCATGAGCGGGCGCTTCGCGTCGGCGGCCAACGTCGATGAGCTCTGGGCGAAGCTCGCCGCGGGCGAGGACATGACCCGGCCAGTCACGCGCTGGGATCTGGCTGCCGGCGGTTCCGACCATCCGCGCTTCCGCGCCGGCCTGCTCGATGACATCGCCGGCTTCGATGCGCCGGCCTTCAATATCGCCGGGATCGAAGCGACTTACATGGATCCGCAGCAGCGCCTGTTCCTCGAGGAGGCCTGGAACACGCTGGAAAACGCCGGCTATGCGGGCAGCGTCGTCGATGGACGGCTCTGCGGCGTCTACGTCGGCTGCGGCGGCATGGAATATTCGCGCCTGTTCGACGAAGGGCCGCCGCAGGCGTTCTGGGGCAATGCCGGATCGGTGATTCCGGCGCGCATTGCCTACCACCTGAACCTGCAGGGGCCGGCGCTGATGATCGACACGGCCTGTTCGAGCTCGCTCGTCGCGGTGCACCTGGCCTGCCAGGCGCTGTGGGGCGGCGAGATCGACATGGCCCTGGCCGGCGGCGTGTTCCTGCAGTGCACGCCGGCCTTCTTCCTCGCTGCGACCCACGCCGGCATGCTGTCGACCGCCGGCCGCTGCCATGCCTTCGACGACCGGGCCGACGGCTTCGTGTCGGGCGAGGGCGTGGGCGCGGTCATGCTGCGCCGGCTCGCCGACGCGGAAGTCGACGGCGACACGATACTGGCCGTCATCCGCGGCTGCGGCATCAATCAGGACGGCACGACCCACGGCATCACCGCGCCCAGCGCCGTGTCGCAGGAACGGCTGGAACGGCAGGTCTATGGCGACTTCGGCATCGATCCCGATAGCATCGGCATGGTCGAGGCCCATGGCACCGGCACCAAGCTCGGCGATCCGATCGAGTTCCGCGCCCTGACCCAGTCCTTCGGCCACAGCACGCAGCGGCGCAACTACTGCGCGCTGGGCTCGATCAAGACCAATATCGGCCATGCGGCGGCAGCGGCAGGCGTCGCCGGCCTGATCAAGGCCGTGCTCGCGCTGCGCCACCGGCAGATCCCGCCGTCGCTGCATTTCGAGCGCGGCAATTCGCATATCGACTTCGCTAACTCGCCGTTCTTCGTCAACACCACGCTGCGCGAATGGGCGGCGGAGCCGAATGCGCCGCGCCGTGCCGCGGTCAGCTCGTTTGGTTTCAGCGGCACCAACGCTCACCTCGTGGTCGAGGAAGCACCGCCGCGCCGGCGCCGGCCGCTGCCGCGACCGGCGCATCTGATCGTGCTGTCGGCGCGCACGGCGGCCCAGTTGCGGCTGCAGGTCAGCCGCCTCGAGCAATGGCTCGCGGCCGAGCCCGCGACGGAGTGCGCCGATCTCGCCTTCACCCTGCTGCTCGGACGGCGCCACTTCATGCGGCGTCTGGCCTGGGTCGTGCGCGACGGCGACGATCTGCGCCGGCAGCTGCGCAGCTGGCTGGCGGGCGAGGGCAGCGGGCAAGTCTTTGCCTCGGACCCCGAGCGCGAAGACCAGCGCGAGCAGGACGCCATCCGGCGCGAAGGCAATGCCGCAATCGAGGCCAGCCGGCGCAGCGGCGAAGACCATGCCCGCAGCGCTGCGGCGCTGCGTCAGGTCGCGCAGCTGTTCGTGGAAGGCTACCGTCTCGACTACGCGCGCCTGTTCGAGGGTTTTCGCTGCGCACGCATTCCACTGCCCACCTATCCGTTCGCGCGCGAACGCCACTGGGTGCCGGAACGCACCGCCGCCCTTGTCACCGCGACGGCGGCCGCACCACCGGTCGTCGCGCCGGCGACTGTGCGTGCCGCCGCGCCGGTTGTACCGAAGGCGGCCGTGCCGCCCGCGCCCGTCCTCGACGACCTGACCGGTGCCGTCACGCTGGTGCCGTCCTGGGAAGCCGAGGCCCTGCGCGCGCAGCCGGCCTGGCCGTCGGCGCAGGCCGCGGTCGCGGCGGTCGGTGGCACGGCTGCACAGCAAGCGCAGTTGCGCGAGGTATTCCCGGGCCTGCGCCTGCTGCCGCTGACGCCCGACGCGGGCATCGCGGAATGGGGCCAGTGCCTGGCCGCCGCGGGCGAGCTCGATCACCTCGTGTTCCTGGCGCCGCCGGCGCAGGCGGCGGACGTGGGCGATCCTGCGCTGATCGCAGCGCAGCAGCACGGTGTGCTGGCCTGCTTCCGACTGATCAAGGCGCTGCTTGCGGCCGGCTACGCGGCGCGCCCGCTCGGCTTCAGCGTGATCACGGCCGGGGCTCAGCGCGTGCGCAGCGGCGAGCGCAACGAGCCTGAGCATGCCGCGCTGCACGGCCTGGCCGGTTCGCTGGCCAAGGAATACAGCCGGTGGCGCGTGCGCGGGCTGGACGTGGCTGCGGACGGCGTTCTGCCGGCGCAATGGCGCGAGCTGCCGGCCGATCCCGCCGGCAATGCCTGGGCCTGGCGTGACGGCGCGTGGTATCGCGAGCAGCTGCTGCACTGCGCCCCGTCGCCGGTACGGCCGACGCGCTACCGCGAGGGCGGGGTATACGTCGTGATCGGCGGGGCTGGCGGCATTGGCGAGGCCTACAGCGAGTATCTGATCCGCACCTATCAGGCCCAGGTGATCTGGCTGGGCCGGCGTGCGGCCGGCGAACGCATCGGCGCGTCGATCGCGCGGCTCGGTGCACTGGGTCCGGCGCCGGCGTATTTCAGCGCCGATGCGACCGACGCGGCCGCGCTGCAGGCCGCACACGCCGCGATCATCGCGCGCTACGGCGCCGTGCACGGCGTGGTGCAGGCGGCGATCAATCTGTCGGATCAGAGTCTGGCCAACATGGACGAGGCGCGCTTCCGTGCGGGACTCACGGCCAAGGTCGACGTCGCGGTGAACCTCGCGCGCGTGTTCGGCTGCGAGCCGCCCGACTTCGTGCTGTTCTTCTCCTCGCTGCAGACCTTCAGCAAGGCGCCGGGGCAGAGCAACTACGCGGCCGGCTGCACCTTCGGCGATGCGTTCGCGCAGCGCCTGGCCCACGACTGGCCCTGCGCGGTCAGGGTCATCAACTGGGGCTACTGGGGCTCGGTCGGCGTCGCGGCAACGCCGGCCTACCGTGAGCGCATGGCGCGGCTGGGCTTCGACTCGATCGAGCCCGAGGACGGCATGGCCGCGCTCGAGCGGCTGCTTGCCGGGCCGCAGCTGCAACACGTCTATGCCAAGATGAATACGCCCGGGGCACTCGCGCTCGCCGTATTCCGCGAGCCGCGCGCTAAAATGGAAACCCCCCCACGACAGCTGCCCTCATTGCATGGGCGTCTTCTGGTCCGTTCCAAGAACCTTCCACAGGGTAACCCTCCATGAGTCGCAACCACGGCGCCGATTTCGTGCTGGAACTGTCGTCGCTGTCGGGACGGCGCCTGCTGGAGGTCTGTCGCGGCCTGGGTGTATTCGATGCGGGAACGGTGACGGCAGCGCAGGCCAGCGCCGCCGGCGGCATCGTGAGCCGTTACGCGACGTGGTTCGAGCAGGCATTGCACCTGCTCGCGGCGCAGGGATTGCTGCAGCAGGACGGCGCGGGCTGGCGCATTGCGCCGCCGGCAACCTCCGGCGACGTTGCCGCGCAATGGCAGGCGGCGCTCGCGCGCAGCGATGCACCGGCCTGGTTCGCGTCGCTGGACGCCATCTTCGCCACAATGCCGCGCCTGCTGCGCGGCGAGATCGCCGCCGCACAGCTGCCGCCCGCCGCGCTGCCCGATGGCGAGGCGACGGCCCAGCTGCTGGCCGAGTTCGCCGACACCTATCTGCGGGAACGCCTCGCGCTCGATGCGGACGTGCAGCTGCGCCTGCTGCAGATCGGGGCGGACGCCGCGACGATCACAGCCGTGCTCGACCGGCTGCGTCCGCAGGTCGCGCAGATTGCCGAATACCGCTGCGTCGACAGCGACCCGGCCCGGTTGCAGGCACTGCGCGCCGTCACCGCCGACCGGTTCGTAACGTTCAGCCTGCTCGATCCCGCCCGGCCACTGGAGGCGCAGGGCGTCGAACCGGCCAGCTTCGATCTCGTGCTCGCGAACCACGCCTTAAGCGTGTCGGGCGATCCGGTTGCGGTCCTGCGCCAGGCCAAATCCGCGCTGATGTGCAACGGCCTGCTGCTGTTCGGCGAGGCCGGCGCGGTCACGCTGCCGGTCCATCTCACGCGCGGTCTGCACGTCGCCGCGGCCGGAGCACGGCTTCCCGACGCGGCCGGCTGGCAGCAGCTGCTGGCTGAGGAAGGGTTCCCCAACGTCAGCGCGATCGACGTCGAGGCGCAGACCGCTATGGCCGAGGCGCCGCTGGTCTTCGTCGCCGAAAGCGATGGCGTGATTCGTCGGGAAAGCAAGGCCAGCGCGAATGCGCCACGGGCCGACACGCCGGCCCAGCGCGGCGTCGCAGCAGCCGTGCCGGACGCGCGCGCCACACTGGAACGCGTGCGTGAGCAGATCGCCGCACAGCTCGCGCTGACGCTGCAGGTCTCCCCCGACACGGTAGAGCCGAACGAATCGTTCGCCGGGCTGGGCATGGATTCGATCATGGCCCAGCGCGTGGCGCAGGACATCGCGGCGACGTTCGGCATCGAGTTCGGCACCAACGAGCTGTTCGACTATCCGACCCTCAACAAGCTCGCTGCCTTCATCGCCCGCGAGCACGCGGCCGCGGTGGCCGCGCTCGAACCCGCAGTGGAAGCCGTGCCGGTCGCCGCCGCGCCGGCCGCTGTACAGCCGGCCTCGGTAGAGCCGGCTTCTGTGGAGCCTGTTCCCGCCGCGCCGGTGCAGCCGGCACCGGCGCCCACTATCGAGCCCGCCGCCGACGCGCCGCGCCGGCGGGGCTTCCGGTTCCGACTTCGACGCGTCCGCGCCGACGCCGACCGTGGCGTCGAGGACGGCGCCGCTGCCACACCGGACACCGCAGCCAGCGCGCGTGCGGACGCTTCGCCCGCACTGCGCATCGCGCAGACGGTCAGCGATGTGTTCCGCATTCCCCGCGAGACCAGTGAACTGTTCGACGACGGCATTCTGGGCAAGATGGCCGAACTCGCCGCCCGCCAGTACGCCGGCACGGCTGCTGTGACGCCGGCCAGCGCGGACCGGCCGGCGCGGCGGCGCTCGCCGCTGCTGCGCGTGCGCGAGATCGTCGACCGCCGCGTCGCCGAAGTGCTGGGCAAGAACAACGCGCCGGCGGCCGACAGCGATGCGCTGCGCGCCGAGCGGGCGATCCAGTCCATCGGCCAGGCCTTCCGGGTCGCGCTGATGGGCAGCCGGCGCTTCGACGCCACGACGGTCCGGAAGCTGGCCCGGTTCATCTCGCGCCGCCACGCCGAGGCAACCGGCGGCGAGGCCGCGGCGGGACCGCGCCGCTCGGTCGAAGACGAAGACGAGGGCAGCGACCCACCGCGTGCGGCGCTGCGCAGTGAAAACGACGGCGGCGGCGCTGATTTCGCATCCGTAGCGCCGCGCCCGGCGATCGCCATCATCGGCATGAGCGGGCGCTACCCGCGGTCTCCCGATGTGCAGACGCTGTGGCAGAACCTCGCCGCCGGTCGCGACCTGCTGCAGGAAATGTCGCGCTGGCCGGTGGACGCCCGGCGTGCCGACGGCAGCCAGCCGCGCGGCGGCTTCCTCGACGACGTGGACTGCTTCGACCCGACGTTTTTCAATATCTCGGGCATCGAAGCGACCTACATGGACCCGCAGCAGCGGGTGTTCCTCGAGGAGACCTGGACCGCGCTCGAGGACGCCGGCTACGCCGGCGAGTCGGTCGCGGGCATGCGCTGCGGCGTCTACGCCGGCTATAACGGCGGCGACTACCGCGAACTCGTGCGCGGCAACGTCCCGCCGCAGGCCCTGTGGGGCGTGGCCGGCTCGATCCTGTCGGCGCGCATCGCCTACCACCTCGACCTGCAGGGTCCGGCAATTACCGTGGACACGGCCTGCTCCGCCTCGCTGGTCGCGGTGCACCTGGCCTGTCAGGCGCTGTGGAACGGCGAGACCGACATGGCGCTGGCCGGCGGTGTGTTCGTGCAGTCCACACCGGAATTCTTCCTCGCGACCACCCACGCCAGCATGATTTCGCCGCACGGCCGCTGCTTCACGTTCGACGAGCGCGCCGACGGCTTCGTCGCCGGCGAAGGCGCCGGCGTGGTCGTGCTCAAGCGGCTGGAGCAGGCCCTGGCCGAGCGCGATCACGTGCGCGCGGTGATCCGCGGTTCGGCGATCAACCAGGACGGCGCGACCAACGGCATCACCGCGCCGAGCGCGCGCTCGCAGGAACGCCTGCAGCGCGAGGTCTACGATAGCTTCGGCATCGACCCGGACCAGATCACCCTGGTCGAGGCGCACGGCACCGGCACGCGTCTGGGCGACCCGATCGAGATCGCGGCGCTGACCCGCGCCTTCCGCCACTACACGCAGCGGCGCGGCTACTGCGCGATCGGTTCGATCAAGACCAACATCGGCCACACCACGGCCGCGGCCGGTGTCGCCAGCCTGATCAAGGCCGTGCTGTGCCTGGAACAGCGGCGCATCCCGCCGTCGCTGAATTTCGAGCGGCCCAATCCGCAGATCGACTTCGCCGCGAGCCCGTTCTACGTCAACACCGCGCTGCGCGAATGGGATGTGGCCGCGGGCCAGACGCGCATGGCGGCAATCAGTTCGTTCGGCTTCAGCGGCACCAATGCCCATCTGGTCGTGGCCGAGGCGCCGCCTCGGCCGCGCGCCGCGGCCCGGCGCAGCGCCTATCTGTTCGTGCTGTCGGCGCGCTCGCCCGAGCAACTGCGCGAACTCGCCGCGCGCGTGGCCCGGCGCTGTGCCGAGCCGGCGGTTGCGAGCGCCGCCGAAGTCAGCTTCACCCTGCTGAGCGGGCGGCGCCATCTGCCGCAGCGCCTGGCCTGTGTCGCCGCGAGTCCGGAAGCGTTCGCCGCCTGCCTGCACGACTGGCTGACCAGCGGCGCGCACCCGCAGCTGTCCACTGGCAACGGCAAGCCGCAGGACCGGCCGCGTTTCGCCGTGCAGGTCGCGCTGGCGGAACAAAGCGTCGCCGCCTATGCGCAGTCGGATCAGGACGCTCGAGATCACCTGCGCCGCGTCGCTGAGGTGTTCGTGCAGGGCGCCGAATCCGATCTCGCCGGCCTGTTCGCGGCCGGCGAAGAGGGCCGCGTCGGGTTGCCGGCCTATCCGTTCGCGCGCGATCGCTTCTGGATCAGCGCGCCGGCGGCGGAGACGCCCGGTGGCGCGCGCGCACGCCTGCATCCGCTCGTGCACGAGAACGTATCCAGCCTGTGGCAGACGCGCTATCGCTCGACCTTCAGCGCGAGCGAGGCCGCGCACCCGGACGGCCCCGCATCCGGCGTAGCGTTCCTGGGCCGGCTGGCCCAGGCCGCGGCCGATCTCGCGGTCGGTGCGGACGCCCGCCATGAGATCGCGCAGATCGAGCTGCTCGCGCCGCCGCAGACCACGGCCGACACGCCGTTGCCGTTGCGCATCGACCTCGACGACGTGGCCGATGACGTCGTCGGCTTTGCGATCGTGCAGGAACGCGACGGCGCGACGACGCCGCTGTGCCGCGGCACGGCGCGCCTGGCGCCGCAGGGCGCCGCCGTCATTGACCTGGCGCCATCGCAAGGCGCCGTCATTGCTGACTTACCGCCTCCGCAGGGCGCCATCACCGACTTGCTGCCGCCGCAGGAGGCCGCCACGACCGCCTTGCTGCTGGTGCCGGAATTCGTGCCCGCGCCGGCCGCCGCGACGACCGCACCGGAGCCCGACGCGCACTGGATCGTGCTGGCCGATGTCGGCGACGAGGCAACGGCCGATGCCGCCGCGCACGCGTTTCCCGACGCGCGCGTGGTGCGCCTCGACCTCTCGCCCGAAGACCCCGGCCCGCGTTTCCGCCGCGCCGCCGAAGGCCTGTTCGACGCGCTGCAAAGCATCATCAGCGCGAATCCGCGTGCGCCGGTGCTGTTGCAGCTACTGGTCGCCCGGCGCGAGGATGCGCCGGAGCTGTCGGCCCTGTCGGGCATGCTGCGCACGGCGCAGGGCGAGCAGCCGCTGCTGCGCGCCCAGCTCATCGTCGTCGCCGGCGACGAGCCGCCTTCGCGCCTGATCGAACGGCTCGCCGAAAACCGGAGTGCGCCGGAAGACTATCTGCGCTATACGCCGGTGGGGCGCGAGGCCTGGACCCTGCGGCGCATCGACGCCGCGCCGGCGGTGCCGGTCTGGAAACCCGGCGGCGTCTATCTGGTCACCGGCGGCAGCGGCGGCCTGGGCCGCCTGTTCGCCCAGGAGATCGCGCAGTGCGTGAGCGGCGCGACCGTGATCCTGGCCGGACGCTCGGCGCCGGCGCAGCTGGCCGCGACACCGCTCGCTGCGGCCGGCGCTCGGATCGTGCCGCTGGCGCTGGATGTGGCCGATGGCGCTGCGGTCGACGCAGCGATCGTCGCCGTACTGCGCGATCACGGCCGGCTCGATGGCGTGATCCATGCGGCCGGGCTGCTGCGCGACGCCTACGTGCTGCGCAAGCCGCGCACCGACATCGCCGCCGTATTTGCGCCAAAAGTCGACGGTGTGCTCCATCTCGATCGCGCCACGGCGGCGCTGCCGCTCGACTTCTTCGTGCTGTTCTCAGCCGGTGCTGGCGTGTTCGGCAATGCCGGCCAGGCCGACTACGCCTGTGCCAATGCGTTTCTCGACGCCTTCGCGCAGTACCGCGCCCGCCGCGTAGTGGCCGGCGAACGCCGTGGCCGCACGCTGTCGCTGGCCTGGCCGCTCTGGGCCGACGGCGGCATGCAGGTCGATGCGGCGACGCTGGCCGGTCTGCGTCAGGGACTGGGCCTGCGGCCGCTGCCGACCCGCAGCGGTATCGACGCGTTCTACGCGGCGTTTGCGAGCGGCGCCGAGTGCGTCGTCGTCGCGAGCGTGGAGGCAGCTGCGACGGCGCCGGCGCATGCATCGGCAGCCGCGGCAGCCTCGGTCGCGAGCGAGCCCGCCGCAGCCGGTGTGCCGGCGGCCGGGCAGTTGCACGATGCCGTGCTGCGCCGTCTGCGCCGCCTGCTCAGCGAACTCGTCGCGCTGCCGTTCGAGCGCATCGATGGCGAGGAACCGCTCGAGCGCTACGGTCTCGACTCGCTGCTGGTAACCCAGATCAACGGGCGCCTGGGCGAGGTGTTCGGCGATCTGTCCAAGACCCTGCTGTACGAACACCAGACCCTGGCCGAAGTGGCCGCGCACCTGTGCGAGACGCAGGCCGCACGTTGTGCCCAGTGGACCGCCGTGACCACCGCGGACGCACCGGCCGCGAGCGCGCAAGCAGCCATGCCGGCGCCGGCGCGCGTGGTCGCGCCGCAGCGCCGGTCGCGCCGCGCCGGCGGTACGCCCGGCGCGCGCGAGCCGGTCGCGATCATCGGTATCAGCGGCAGCTATCCGGGTGCGCCCGATCTCGACGTGCTGTGGCAGCGGCTCAGCGCCGGTGTCGACGCCATCGGAGAAATCCCGGCCGAGCGCTGGGACGTGGAGCGCCACTTCTCGCCGGACCGCGAACGCGCCGGCAGCGAGAACCGCTACTACAGCCGCTGGGGCGGTTTCCTCGAGGGGTTCGCCGACTTCGATCCGCTGTTCTTCGGCCTGTCGCCGCGCGATGCATTGAACATCGACCCGCAGGAACGCCTGTTCCTGCAGTCCTGCTGGGCCACGCTGGAAGACGCCGGCTATACGCGCGAGCGGCTCGCGCGCCAGCACGGGCGCCGGGTCGGCGTGTTCGCCGGCATCACCAAGACCGGCTATGAACTGCTCGGTCCGGAACTCTGGGCCACCGGCCAGTCGGGCTATCCGCATACCTCGTTCAGCTCGCTGGCCAACCGCGTTTCCTACCTGCTCAATCTGTGCGGTCCGAGCATGCCGCTGGACACCATGTGCTCGGCCTCGGCCACGGCGATTCACGAGGCCTGCGAGCACCTGCTGCGCGACGAATGCGAACTCGCGCTGGCCGGCGGCGTGAACCTGTATCTGCATCCGAGCAACTACGTCGCGCTGTGCGCCCAGCGCATGCTGTCCAGCGACGGCCGCTGCCGCAGCTTCGGTGCCGGCGGCGACGGCTTCGTGCCCGGCGAGGGCGTCGGCAGCGTGCTGCTCAAGCCGCTGTCGGCGGCCGAGCGCGACGGCGACCGCATCCATGCCCTGATCCGCGCGAGCGGCATCAACCACGGCGGCAAGACCAACGGCTATACCGTGCCGAGTCCGACCGCGCAGGCAGCGCTGATCCGCGCCACCCTGGACAAGGCCGGCATCGATGCGCGCGATGTCAGCTACATCGAGGCGCACGGTACCGGGACGGTGCTCGGCGATCCGATCGAGGTCGCCGGCCTGAGCCAGGCCTTCGCCGCCGACACGGCCGAGCGCGGCTTCTGCGCGCTGGGATCGATAAAATCCAATATTGGACATCTGGAATCTGCCGCCGGCATCGCCGGTCTGAGCAAGATCGTGCTGCAACTGCGCCACGGTCAGATCGCACCGACCTTGCATGCCGCCACGGCCAATCCCAACATCGACTTCGGCCGGTCGGCGTTCGTGCTGCAGCAGGCACTGGGCCGGTGGCAGCCGAGCCGTGACGGCCGGGCGCTGCCGCGCATCGCCGGTCTGTCCTCGTTCGGCGCCGGCGGTGCCAATGCCCATATCGTGATCGAGGAATACCGCAGCAACGCGGCGCAGCGCACGCGCACCACGGCGCCGGCCCTGATTGTGCTGTCGGCGCGGTCGGAGCCGCGCCTGCGCGCATACGCCGAGAACGTGCTCGCGGCGCTGCGCGCCGGCCGGATCGCCGAAGACGCGCTCGAGGACGTCGCGTACACGCTGCAGACCGGACGCGAAGCGTTCGAGGAGCGGCTGGGCCTGATCGTCCATTCGGTCGCCGAGGCCGGCGAGCGGCTGGCTGACTGGCTGGCCGGACGGCCGGCCGAGATCCATCGCGGCAGCGTACGGCCGGGCAAGGATGCGCTGCAGTCGCTGGGCGGCGACGACCAGATGCAGGCCGCGGTGCAGGGCTGGCTCGCGCGGCAGCAGTACGGTCGTCTGCTCGAACTGTGGGTGCAGGGTCTGGCCATCGACTGGGAATTGCTGCATGCGGGGCGCAGCCCACGCCGCATCGGCCTGCCGACCTATCCGTTCGCGCCCGAGCGCTACTGGCCCGTGGAAGCGGCGCAGGGCGCCCGCAACGGCGTGAACGCTGGCGCGACGGCTACGCTGCATCCGCTGCTGCACGCGAATACCTCGGACTTGCGCGCGCAGCGCTACGAATCGCTGTTCACCGGCGACGAATTCTTCTTTGCCGACCACGTCATAGCCGGGCGCCGCGTGCTGCCCGGCGCGGCGTATCTGGAAATGGCCCGCGCCGCTGTGCGGCGCGCCACTCACTGGAGCGCGTTCCGGCTGTGCGAAGTGCTGTGGCTGCGGCCGCTGGTCGCCCCGGACGCGCAGCAGCGCGTCGAGACCGCAACTGACGCGCCGCTGCGTGTCAGCATCGAGCTCGACGCGCTGGACGACACGCGGATCGGTTTCGAGATCTCCACCACCGTCGATGGCGAAGCCGTCGTGCACTGCCGCGGCGAAGCGGTCGAGGGTGCGACGGAACCGCCTGCGGTACTGGATCTGGCGCGGTTGCAGCAGGCCTGTGCGCAGGCCTGCACGGCGGCGGACTGCTATGCGCAATTCGCGGCCGTCGGCATGCACTACGGCCCGCGCCACCGGGCCTTGCAGGGCCTGTGGCTGGGGCAGGATCAGGTGCTCGCGCAACTGCGGCTGCCGGCGGGATTGAGCCTGCAAGACTACGTGCTGCATCCGGCCCTGCTCGATGGCGCGCTGCAGTCGGCGATCGGTTTCTCGCTCGCGGCACCCGCGGGTACGGCCGTGCCCAGCGTGCCATTCGCGCTGGGATCGGTGAGTGCGCTGCAGGACTGTCCGGCGCAGGTATGGGTGTGGCTGCGGCCGAGCGCCGGCAGCGCGCTCGACGATGCGGTGCGCAAGCTCGATGTGGACGTCTGCGACGACGAAGGACGACTCTGTCTCAGCTTGCGCGGGTTCGCGACGCGTGCGCTGAGCGGTACCGCCGCTGCGGCGCAGGTGCTGCTGTTCCGGCCGCGCTGGCAGGCGCAGGCGACCGTCGAAAGCCGGCCTGATGCGCGCAGTGTGCTGCTGTGTGGCTGGTCCACCGCGACGGCGGCGGCGCTGGCGCAGCAACTCGACGGCGTGGACTGCGTCGCGCTGCCCGCCGCCGAAGGCCGCGCGCGGCGTTTTGAAACCTGTGCGAAGGCGCTGCTGCAGCAACTGCAGTCACGCGCCGCGGCGCGGGCCGGCGGCAGCTGGCTGTTGCAGGTCCTCGTGCCCGAGGAAGCCGAGGAACTGGCCGGTCTCGCTGGCCTGCTCAGGACCGCCAGCCTCGAGAACCCGCAGTGGCTATGCCAGCTGCTGCGTGTGCCGGCGGACGCGATGGCGTCCGCGCTCGCGGCGGCGCTGGGCACGCGGCGTTTCGTCGCGGCGCAGGACGTCGCCGGCGATGCGGCCCGGCCGCAGGCGCTGTACTGGGAAGAACTGCCGCCGAGCGGTCCGGCGACCTCGCCCTGGCGCGCCGGCGGCGTGTACTGGATCAGCGGCGGTGCCGGTGGTCTGGGCTGGATCTTCGCGCAGGAAATCGCGCGCAGCGCCGAAGGTGCGCGGCTGGTGCTGAGCGGCCGTTCGGCGCTCAGTGCTGAGCAGACGCAGCAGCTCGAAGCGTTGCGTGCGACCGGTGTGACCGTGGACTACCGGCAGACCGACGTCAGCGATCGCGCTGCGGTGGACGCGCTGGTCGCGTGGATCCACGAACGCCACGGCGCGCTGCACGGCATCGTGCACAGCGCGGGCGTGCTGCGTGACAACTATCTGCTGAAGAAATCCGTCGCCGAGCTGGACGCGGTGTTCGCGCCGAAGGTCGCCGGTCTCGTCAACGTTGACGAGGCCACGCACACCGAAGCGTTGGATTTCCTCGTCGTGTTTTCGTCGGTGGCCGGTGCGCTGGGCAATGCAGGCCAGGGCGATTACGCGGCGGCGAACGGGTTCATGGACGGCTATGTGCGCTGGCGCAACGGTGAAGTGGCAGCGGGACGCCGGCACGGCCGCAGCGTGTCGATCGACTGGCCGCTCTGGGCCGGTGGCGGTATGCGCGTGGACGGGGTGACGCAGGACCGGCTGCGCACCCAATGGGGCATGGACCTGCTCGCGGCGCAGGCCGGCATCGAGGCGTTCCATCGCGCCCTGGCCTCGGGCGAGAGCCAGTTGCTGGTGCTGAACGGCGCGCCAGAGCGTCTGCGCGGCTGGATGCGCGGCGTGGGCGGCATGGCGTTGCCGGAAGTACAGGCACCGCAGGCGACACCGGCGGCAGCACTGGCCGCAGGCGCTCCGACGGCAGACCTCGTGGACCGCGCGATCGGCCATTTCAAGCGGCTGCTGTCGGGTGTGCTCAAGCTGCCGGCGTCGCGCATCGATGCGGATGCGCCGCTGGAAGCCTACGGCATCGATTCGATCCTGGTGACCGACCTGACCGCGGAGCTGGAGCGCACGTTTGGCGCGTTGTCCAAGACGCTGTTCTTCGAATACCAGACTCTCCGCGCGCTGGTCGGCTATTTCGTGCAGGCGTATCCGGCCGCGCTGGAACAGCTGCTCGGCGTACGGGCGGCAACAGTGCCGGCCCGCGCCGCTGCGCCGGCGGCAGTGGCTGCACCGGTGCCGGCGTTGCGCGGGCGCAGCGGTCGCTGGCGTCGCGACGAGGCACCGCGCCACGAACCGGCGTCGCGCGACGGTATCGCGATCATCGGCTTGGCCGGCCGCTATCCGCAGGCGCGTACGCTGCAGGCGTTCTGGGACAACCTCAAGGCGGGCCGGGACTGCATCGAAGAAATCCCGGCGTCGCGCTGGGACTGGCAGTCGTATGCCCAGGCGCCGATCAGTGGCGCGGGCAAGAGCTACTGTCGCTGGGGTGGATTTGTGGACGGAGTGGACGAGTTCGATCCGCTCTTTTTCAACATTTCCCCGCGCGAGGCGCTGGTGATGGACCCGCAGGAACGTCTGTTCCTGCAATGCGCGTATGCGGCGATCGAGGATGCGGGCTATACGCGGCAGAGTCTGGGCCGCACGGTGCAGGGCCAGGTCGGCGTGTATGTCGGCGTGATGTACGAGGAATACCCGTACTTCGGCATCCAGGCGCAGCAGCAGGGTCAGGCGCTGACGCTGTCGGGCAGTGCCGCGTCGATCGCGAAC
>JBBQZR010000069.1:0-30871 GCA_038207515.1 Lysobacterales bacterium
GCCCGCCCCGCGCGCTACCCGGGTTGTCCGCGGTTGCGGGGGGCGGGAGAGGCGGCCCCGGCCCCGGCCCCCCCGACTCGAAAAACCGCCGCTCGGCGGTTTTTCGAGACCTCCATCAGGAGTCGCGTCCCAGCGTCTTCAGGGCCAGCTGCGCCACATGCGTGAGCCGGCCGCGCGCCTGCTCGCTCAGCAGGCGCTGCAAGGTCTGCTGCGCCTGTTCCTGGTCGAAGCGGTGCTGGTCCATCAGGGTCTTGCTGATCGCATGGCCAAGGCTGTCGAAGATCAGGCCGTACGCAATCGCGTGCAGCACGCCGCCGCCGAGGGTGCCGAGTCCGGGAAACGCCTTGGCCGCGTTGCCGGCGATCGCGAGCACGACCGAACTCGTCGTGCGCAGAGTCAGCGCGGCCTGGCGCAGGAAGGCGTCGAGGTCGATCTGCTTGACCGGAATCTCATGCAGCGCGGCCAGGTCGCGCACCAGCGAGGTCGCGAGCGCCCCCTGGATCAGCAGATCCGTGCCCGGCGCGACGGCCGCCATCGCGCCGACGATGGCGCGGCGCGTATGCCGGTCGACGATGGCACGCGACTCGCGTTCCAGCACGTCGCGCTCGGCGGTGCCCAGTTGCTCGCCGATGCGGCCGAGCACCGCGCCGGCGCGTGCCTGCTCGAGCGTGTCGGTGCCGGCGTCGAGGCTTGTCCGCAATGCGCTGCGCAGCGCATCGAGTTGCGGCGTCGCATCGCGCGTGACCTGTTCCTCGCGGCCGTCGGATAGGCGGCGCACGAACTGCTCGCGGCCGCCGGCCTGCACCGCGACGATGCGGTCGGCCACGCCGACGTAGCGTTGGCGCAGTGCGGTCAGCAGTTCGTCGCGCTGCACGCTGCCGAGCTGGTCGATCTTGTTCAGCGCCAGCAGCAGCGGTTTGCCATAGCCGCGCAGCCAGCGCAGTTCCTGGTCCTGCGCGCGGGTCAGGTCGCCGGCCGTGACGTAGATCACCGCGTGCGCCCGCAAGGCTTCGTCGCGGGCCAGCGCCTCGCGCTCGCGCGCGCCGACTTCCTGCATGCCCGGCACGTCGGCCAGTACGAGCTCTTGACCGTCGAGTTCGCCGCGATGATGGCTGACCAATGCCGTCGTGCCGCCGAGCACGTCGACCTCGACCCGGGCCTGCGGCGCGAGTGCCCGGATCAGGCTGGACTTGCCCGCGCTGATTTCGCCGAACACCGCGACGTAGCGTTGTCCGCTGGCCGCGCGGCGGTCGAGTTCGTGCAGTTCGGCCTCGAAATGTGCGGTCTCCGCCTGGCGCGACTGCAGCTGCTGGATGCGTTTCTCCACGTTGCCGCGATCGGGCACGGGAATGGAACGCGGCACACGCGGGCGCGGATGCACCAGGCGCCAGACCAGCCAGGCGCTGGCGGCCGCGAAGCCGGCCAGCAGCGCGACCAGCCCGATGCGCAGCAGCAGCGGCAGTCCGGCCAGCTCGCGCCACAGCTCGAGCGCGCTGCGCGTCGCGCCGAGCAGCAGCCAGAGCAGAGCCAGTGCGGCGAGTCCCAACGCCAGCGCCAGCAGCTGGCGCAGGTGACGCGTATCCGGAGCATTCATGCGGCGATAGTAAGGAAGTTCCGCATGGGGTGGTTGACGGCGCTGGGTACGGGGCGCGCGGAATCTCAGGCTCCCTCTCCCCCGAGCTTGCTCGGGGGGCGAGCGGTGCGCCGCTTAGAACCGCAGGTTCTGGCGCACCCGAACGCCCAACGGGCCGGAGAGGGCTGGGGTGAGGGGGAGAAGTCGAAATCGGCGATCCGGATTGGTTATCGCGAAACCGTGTGGCGCGTGATGTTTCGCGGCAACCCTTCTGCCGGCCAGCGGAAGCTTCTCCCCCTCACCCAACCGTCTCCCCCAACAGAGTTGGGGGAGAGGGCTAGAAACAGTGCACGCACTTCCGTGCGGGGCGACATCGTGAGGCAGAGCCATGCGCAACATGTGCACTTTGCACCCGCGCCCGCCCCAGCTTCTGGCATCATCGCCGCTCGACGCGCCGCAAGGGACGTCCGCCGCCGCAGGGCGATGCGACGACGCGCGCTTCCGTATCCGACACCGTATTCCGCACGCCCACGGACGGCACGCGCGGGCCGGCTGGGGGTGAGAGCATGCTGCTGCGCTGGCTGCTGTCGTTGCTGTTCTGCGCGGGCGCCCAGGCGGCACCCACGGCGGCGACGCCCATGTTCCGCCACTTCGGCGTCGACGACGGACTGCCGTCGTCCATCGTCTACAAGCTGGCCGAGGATCGCGACGGCTTCGTCTGGATCGGCACCCACGACGGACTGGCGCGCTACGACGGCGTGGATTTCCGGGTCTGGCGCGCGATTCCCGGCGATGACACGTCGATCGCCGGCAACGAGGTATCGGCGCTGTACGTCGATCGCGCCAACCGCGTCTGGGCCGGTGGCGAAGGCAGCGGACTGAACCTGCTCGACGAAAGCCGTCAGCGCTTCCGCCGCTATCGCCACGATCCGGACGATGCGAGCAGCCTCGCGGCGGACGACGTCTGGGCCGTGAGCCAGGATGCCGCCGGGGCGATCTGGGTCGGCACCTATTCCGGCGGCCTGGACCGCCTGCGCGCCGACGGCACGGGTTTCGACCATCATCGCGTCGCCGACGGATCGGGCCTGCCGTCGGACATCGTGCTCAGCCTCTACGGCGCGGCCGACGGCAGTCTCTGGATCGGCACGCACAAGGGGCTCGCGCGCCGCGCGCCGGACGGAAAGGTCGACACGGTGAGCCTGCGCCCGGGCGCCGAACCGCCGCAGGTGCTGGCGCTGTGCACCGACGGCGACGGCGTACTCGCGACGACGTCGGCAGGTCTGTTCCGCATCGATGCGGCCGGGGGCGTCGAGCGGCTGGATCCGAACGCCGCTCCGCGCATGCTCTACGCGAGCGTGCGCGACGCGCAGGGCGAGCTCTGGCTCGCGACGCGCCTGGGTGCCGTGCGCCACGACGCCAATCATTTCGAAACGGTTTACCGTGCCCAGCCGCGCGTGCCCGGCGGCCTGCCGGGCGAAGCCATCTTCGACCTGCTGACCGATCGCGAGGGCGGCGTCTGGTTTGCGGCGATCGACGGCGGCGTGGCGTATCTGCCGCCGACCTGGCGCCTGTTCTCGCAATGGCGCGAACAGCCGGGCGATACGCACAGTCTTTCGCCCGGACGCATCCAGGGAATCAGCCACGGCCGCGACGGCACGGCGTGGTCAGTGAACATGGCCGGCGGCGTCGACCGCATCGACCTGCGCCGCGGCTCTGTCGAGCGCTGGGGCGAACGCGTCGGCGGCACCGAGTTGCGCCGGCGCGCCGTGCTCGAAGACGAGCGTGGCCGGCTCTGGCTGGGACAGCATCGCGGCGTGCGTGTGGCCGATCTGATCACCGGCACGGCGCAGGAGATCCCCGCCGATGCGGCGCGCAACGACACGCTGCCGGCCGGGCCTATCGACCTGATGCTGGCGCAAGGCGACACCGTCTGGGTCAGCGCGCGCGGCGCCGGCATTGCGCGCATCGCCGCGGACACCTTGCAGGTCACGCGTTTTCCGCCACAGACCAGCGGCCTGCGCGATGCGGACGTGGAGCAGATGCGCATCGCACCCGACGGTGCGCTGTGGGCCGCGCATGTGCACGGCATCGACCGGCTCGCACCCGACGGCCGGCGCTTCGATGCGATCGAAGGACTGCCCGATACCCGTATCCATGCCTTCGCCTTCGCGCCGGACGGCAGCGTCTGGCTGCACCGTTTCGGCGCGCTCGAACACTATGTCGCAGACGGCCCTCGTTTCGAGCGCGTCCGGCAGATCGACACCGCCGCCGGCTGGCCGGCGCTCGATGCCAGCGCGATGGAGCTGGATGCGGCGCAGCGGCTATGGGTCAGCACGCCGCGTGGTCTGTATCGCGTCGATACGCGCACCGCCTCGATCCGCCGCTACGGCAGCGCGGTGAGCCTGATCGATTCGGAGTTCATCGACCGCAGCCTGGCCTTGCGCAGCGACGGCATCGCGCTGGCGGCGACGACCGGTGGCCTCGTCGCGTTCGATACCCAGGCCGCCGACCTGCGCCTGCCGCCGGCGCCGCTGCTGCTGACCGGCGTGCGCGTGCGCCGCGGCGCGCAGGAGCACGAATTTGATCCGGCGCAGCCCGCGCTGCTGGCCTGGAACGACCGCGATCTGCGCGTCGACGCGCGCGCCCTGTCGTTCGTCGCGGGCAACCGCTATGACTTCCTGCTGCAGGGGCTGGACACCGGCTGGAGTCCCGGCAGCGATATCGGTCAGCGCGAACTCGCCCAACTGCGTCCGGGCAACTACCAGCTGCATGTGCGCGCGCATACGGGCCTGGACGACATCGTCGAGCTGACCACGCCGCTGCGCGTCAGCGTGCAGGCACCACCCTGGGCACGCCCCTGGGCCTACGCGTCGTACCTGCTGCTGCTGGCCGCGCTGGTCGCGTTCGCGGCGCGCATCTGGCGCACTCGCATCGCACGCGCGCATGCGCTGGCGCTGGCCTCGCAGCGGCGAGAACTGGCAGAACAGGCCAGCCTGGCCAAGTCGCAGTTCCTCACCCACATGGGCCACGAGATCCGCACGCCCATGACCGGCCTGCTCGGTATGGCGGAACTGCTGGAGCGCACACCGCTGGAACCACGCCAGCTCAGCTACGTCAGCGGGATCCGCACATCCGGCGAACACATGCTGCACCTCGTCAACGACGCGCTCGATCTCGCCCGCGTGGAAGCCGGCCGCCTGCAGCTGGAAGAGGACATCTTCGATCCGCAGTCCGTGCTGCGCGACGTCGCCGACGTCGGGCACGCGCTGGCCGCGCAAAAGGGCATCGGATTTCTCGTGCGCCTGCCGGTGCGGCCGCCGGCAACCGTGTGCGGCGACGCGCAGCGCCTGCGCCAGATCCTGCTGAACCTTGTGAACAATGCGGTAAAGTTTACCGACGTGGGCGGCGTGACGCTCGAACTCACGACCGCCGACGCGGGCGACCAGTGCTTCCGCGTCCGCGACACCGGCCCGGGCATCAGTGCGGCCATGCAAGCGCGCCTGTTTCAGAGCTACAGCCAGGACGAGGCCGGCCGCCGCGCCGGCGGCAGCGGCCTGGGTCTGGCGATCTCGCAGGAACTGGCCCAGCTCATGGGCGGCGAGATCAGCGTGGAAAGTGCGCCGGGCCGCGGCAGTGTGTTCACGCTGCACCTGCATCTGCCGGCGGCGCAGGCCGCCGCGGTCGATCCGGCGGCGGCGCTTGCCGCGGCGCCGCTCGACATCCTGCTCGTCGAGGACGAGGCGAACATCGCGCGCGTCGTCGGCGAGCTGCTGCAGTCCCTCGGTCACACCGTACGGCATGCTTCGCAGGCGCTCGCGGCGCTGGCCGAAATCGCCGCGCGGCGGCCGCAGCGCGTGCTGCTCGATCTGGACCTGCCCGACGTCAGCGGCCCGCAGCTCGCGCGGCTGTTGCGCGCTCAAGAGGTGGACGGCACGCTGCCGTCGCTGCGCCTGATCGCGTTGACCGCGCGCAGCGACGGCGAGGCCGAACGCGAGGCGCGCGACGCGGGCATGGATGCATTCCTGCGCAAGCCGGTCACGCGCGTGACGCTCGCCAAGGAGTTCGGCGACGCGAGCGCCGGTGCGCCGGCAACGTGAGCGTCGCGCCTTCGCCACGGCGCGCCGCGGCAACGTCCGGGCGCAGCGCCGCAGCGATGTTGCGGATCGCGTTTCCTGCGTCGCGCGCGTCGTTCTACTCTCGCACGGTTGTCACCGCATCCCTGCCAGGAAACCCACGATGATCAGACGACTCTTCGCCGCTGTCCTTCTGCTGTGCGCCGTGCCGGCGCTGTCCGCCGGCGAGATCGAGCTTGGTGAGTCCGACCAGGCGGCGATCCAGGTCGCCGCGACCGACTACGCCGAGGGCTGGTACAGCGGCGATCGCGAGCGCATGGCGCGCGCGCTGCACGACAAGCTCGCCAAGCGCGCCTACTTGCGCGACAAGGGCAGCCGCGAGCGGCGCCTCAGCGAAATGGACAAGGCCGCGCTGCTCGCCGGCAACGTGCCGGAGAACGCGCAGCGCTACGCCAGGTTGCCCCGGCGTGCCGACGTGGAAATCCTCGACGGCTTCGGCAACGTCGCCACGGTGAAGCTGCGCATGGACGGCTGGGTCGACTACCTGCACCTGGTGCGCGGCGACGACAGGGAGTGGCGCATCATCAATGTGCTGTGGGAGCCGGTGGCGCCATAGCCACCGCCGCACGGGATTGTCGCGACGCCGCTGAAAAAGCGGCGATCCTTTCAACGCGGAGCGCCGCCGTCGAGGCAGTCCGCGGAACCTCAGCGCTGCGACAGCTCGTGCACTGCGGCGACGAGCGCAGCGACGTGGTCCGGTTTCACGTCGGGCGTGATGCCGTGGCCGAGGTTGAAGATATGGCCTGCTCCCGGCCCATGGCTCGCGAGCACGCGACCGACTTCGCGCCGTATCGCCTCGGGCGAGGCGTGCAGCGCCGCCGGATCCAGATTGCCCTGCAGCGCGATGCGATCGCCGACCAGCGCGCGCGCGCTGGACAGATCGATGGTCCAGTCCACGCCGAGGCCGTCGCAGCCCGTCGCGGCCAGGGCCGGAAGATGCCCGTTCGCGCCCTTGGAGAACAGGATCAGCGGAACGCCGCGCGTTGCCGCGTCGGTCTTCAGCGCGGCGGCGATCTGGGTGAGGTAGCGCAGTGAGAATTCCTGGTACTGCGCCGGCGCGAGCATGCCGCCCCAGGTATCGAACACCATCAGCGCCTGCGCGCCGGCCGCGGCCTGCGCGGCGAGATAGACGGCGACCGACCGCGCGACCGTGTCGAGCAGCTGGTGCATCAGCGCCGGCTCGTTCCACAGCATGGCCTTGGGCAACGGGAAATTGGACGAGCCTTCGCCCTGGATCATGTAGCAGGCCAGCGTCCACGGGCTGCCGGCGAAACCGATCAGCGGCACGCGCCCGTCGAGTTCGCGCCGTATCGTGCGCACCGCGTCCATGACGTAGCGCAGCTCGCCTTCCGGATCGGGCACGCCGATGCGCGCAACGTCGGCGGCGGTACGCACCGGCGTGCGGAATTTCGGGCCTTCGCCGTCGGCGAAATGCAGGCCCAGGCCCATCGCGTCGGGAATGGTCAGGATGTCGGAGAACAGGATCGCCGCGTCGATCGGGAAGCGGCGCAGCGGCTGCAGCGTGACTTCGCAGGCCAGCTCCGGATTCGTGCACAGCGCCATGAAGCTGCCGGCCTGGGCGCGCGTGGCGCGGTATTCCGGCAAATAGCGTCCAGCCTGGCGCATCAGCCAGACGGGCGTGCAGTCCACGGGCTCGCAGCGCAGGGCGCGCAGGAAACGGTCGTTGCTCATGAGTCGGCCTGGAACGAGAAAGGGAAAGGGTTTTTATTTTTCGATGCGCCGGCGGCTGGCGCGCGACAGGTTCGGCCGCGACGGGACCTCAGCGCCCCAGTTCCTGCTTCAGCGGCCCCGCACGGCGCGGCCAGCCAACGCTCGTGGCGCCGCCGGCCAGCAGTTCGGCCCGCGCGCTGCGCGCGGCATCGACCGAGTCGAAATCGCCCCACACCGCGAGATACCAGGATTCGCCGTCGCGCTGCAGCGCCAGCACGTAGATCTGGCCGTGGGTCGGCGCGCTCGCGGTGGCGCTGCGCTCCGCGGCGTCGCGGCTGTGGCCGCTGCCCAGTTCGATCACATAGCGGCTGTCGGCGAGGCGGCGGAATTCGTCGCCGCCGAGCAGGGCGCGCGACATGGACGCCGCGCGTGATTCCGCGGCTGCGGGTGCGGGCTCGGATGCGGTTGCCGGTGCAATGGCGGGTGCGGAAGGCGCGCTCGCCGTCGCGGGCGCCGGTGCCGTCACAGGTGGCGCGGCGGTGGCCGGCACCGTCGCGGGCGCGGCGGCCGGCGTCTCGCGTGCGGTCGTCGATTCGGCCGTGTGCCCGGCATCCGTGCTCGACCGTGCGGCTACGATTGCCGGTGCCGCGACAGCCGCGGGTGGTGTCGGTGCTGTCGCCGTGGCGCGAGGCGGATCCTCGGCCGCAGCGGCGGGGGCGGGCGGTAGCGTGGTGGATGTCGCCGTGTCGCGGTCCGATGATTCGGCCACGCGGTTCGCCGGCGTTTCGCGCGGAGCCGCCGCCGGTTCCGGTTTTGTGGCGGGCGTGGCGTCCGTCGTGGCCGTGCTGCGAGGGGTTTCCGCTGCGATGCTTGCCGGCTGCGCCGGCACGCTGGGCGCGGATTCGCGCGCCTCCGGCGCGAGCAGATAATTCGGCACGCTGCGCGATGACCGGCTACCGGTGCCGGTTTGTGCCGGGCGCTCCGGTGCCGCGCTCGGCGCCGGTGCAGTAGGCGGTGCAACGGCCGGTTCACTGCGTGTGCGGGGACTCGCGGGCTCGGTGGGCGCTGCGGTCACCGCCGGCACGGTTGCCGCCGGTTCCGCGACGCTTTCGGCGGACACTTCGCTGCTGCTGCGCAAGCGCGGCTCGCGCGGAGCCTTCGGTGCGGTCGGCGGACTTTCCCCGGAGTTGCAGTCCCAGCCCTCGCCGCTGGCGGCCGGCACGCAGACATGCTTGGTGCCGGGTTCGAACACCTGCTCCGCGGCATGCGCGGCGGCGGCGGTCAGTGCGACCACTCCCGACATGAGCAGGCCGAACAGAACGGCAGCGCTGCGGCGGCGTTCAACGCACATGCGGAGCCTCCAGGCCCTGACTGAATACGACACGGAAGCCGCGCTTGACCTGCGCATCGCGCGCCTGGGCGAAGGCGTTGAGGGCGTCGTCGCGCTCGAGATAGACCTCGCGCTTGCTGCTGCTGCGACCGCCTTGCTGGCCCCATTCGCGATACAGGGTCCAGCCACCCAGCAGATCCTGTTGCAGGATGATTTCGTAGTAGCGCGGCGATTCGGCAGCGGCCGGCTGGGTTTGCAGGTAGATACGCATGGGCGGGATTGTAGCGGCGTAAGCCGCAACCGTGTCGGCGCGGTTCAGCCCTCGCGCAGGCGCTGCCGGATCGCGCCGTCGGCCACGTCGGGAACGATTTCCGCCGCACCCAGGCCGCGCCAGAGAATCAGCCGCAGCTGGCCACTGAGGTTCTTCTTGTCCAGGTACATCAGCGGCAGCAGCGCTTCGACATCGCTGCCGGGCGGCAACGCGACCGGCAGGCCCACGCGCCGCAGCAACCGTTCGAGGCGGTCCGCATCCGCCGCCGGCGCGCGGCCCAGGTCGGTCGATAGTCGCGCCGCGAGCAGCATGCCGATCGCGACCGCCTCGCCATGCAGCAGCTGGCCGTAGCCCGACGCCGTTTCCAGCGCGTGGCCGAAGGTATGGCCGAAGTTCAGCAGCGCGCGTTCGCCGTCCTCACGTTCGTCGCGCGCCACTACGCCGGCCTTGTGCAGACAGCTGCGCGCGATCGCCTCGGCGACCGCGGCGCCGTCGCGCGCGGACAGCGCGTCGGCATGGTCCTCGAGCCAGGCGAAGAACGCCGCGTCGCCGATTGCACCGTACTTGATCACTTCGGCGAGGCCCGAGCGGTATTCGCGCTCGGGCAGCGTGTCGAGCGTATCGGTATCGATGACGACGGCGCGGGGCTGATGGAACGCGCCGACGAGATTCTTGCCCGCCGGCAGATTCACGCCGGTCTTGCCACCGACCGAGGAATCGACCTGGGCCAGCAGCGTCGTCGGTATCTGCAGGAAGTCGACGCCACGCATCCAGCATGCGGCGGCGAAGCCGGCGAGATCGCCGATGACGCCGCCGCCGAGCGCGATCACGCAGGCGTCGCGATTCGCCTTGAGCGTGGCGAGCGCGTCGAGCACTTCGCCGCAGCGCGCCAGCGACTTGTGCTGTTCGCCGTCGGGCAGCAGCAGGTGCGCGCTGTGCAGTCCGTCGAGGCCGGCGAGCACCGTGTCGAGATACAGCGGCGCCACCGTCGTATTGCTGACGACCAGCACATGGCGGCCGCGGATCGCCGCGCGCCAGCGCGCCGCGTCGTGCAGCACGCCGGCACCGATCCAGATGGGATAGCCGCGCTGCCCCAGCGCGACGTCGAGCTGCCGCGTCGCGCTCATGCGGCGGCCGATGCGGAGGTACGGCGCCATTCCTGCTGCAGGCGCTGGTAAATATCGGCGGCGACGTGGCCGGCGTGTTCGTGTTCAGAGACGATGGTCATGTCGGCGATGCTGCGATAGAGCGGATTGCGCAGAGCCGCCATCTGCTCCAGGCGCTCGTGCCGGTCCGGCGCGGCGAGCAGCGGACGCTTGCGGTCGCGCGCGAGGCGCGCGAGCTGGATGTCGACGGCGGTTTCGAGATAGACGATGAACCCGCGCGCAGCCAGCAGTTCGCGATTGTGCGCATCGAGCACCGCGCCGCCGCCGGTGGCGAGGACGATGCCCCGCAGCGCGGTCATCTCCGCCAGCGAGGCGCATTCGCGGCGGCGGAATCCCGCTTCGCCTTCGAGTTCGAAGATCAGCGGAATGGTCGCGCCCGTGTGCGCTTCGATCACGTGGTCGAGATCGTGGAATGGCAGCTGCAACTGATCGGCGACGCGCTTGCCTATGGTCGTCTTGCCGGCACCCATCGGGCCGATCAGGAACAGGTTAGGTGCGGGATTCATGCGCCCGATGCTAGCACGCAGACTTTTGAGCCCCTTGGTGCACGTGGTTATGTGCACCCATCCCGCGCGCAAGAACCGCCAATAGAATCGAGCACACGTTGTTGCTCTTTTTTGCTTCTGGAGCCCCCTTGAGTCAAGGGGGGTGAAGAGTGATCGCTCAGAACCGCCAGGTTCTGATCACTCTGAACGCCCAACGGGCCGGACGGCCAACGCGCAGCGTTGGCCAGGGTTGTGGAGATCTGGTGTACGGCCCAAGTGCCATAGCGTCGTCGGATACCGCGGTGCAAAACATTGGTAAGCTACCCGCCTCCCCGCGCGCCGCTCCCGCCATGCTCCGATTTCTTGCGATCTTCGTTACGTCATTGCTCGTGCTGTTCACGCTCGACGTGCTCACCGTCGTCGAAGTGCATGTGATCGACCCGTTCAACGGCTTGCTGGCGACGATTTCGGCCAAGCTCATCGCGCTGTTCGGCGGCGATGCGATCTCGCAAGGCAAGGTCATCATCAGCATCGGCACGGGGCTCGCGGTTTCCATCGAGCGCGTCTGCAACGGCATCGAGGCGGTCATCATCCTGGTATCGGCCATGATCGCGTTTCCGGCGCGCTGGTCGCACAAGCTGGTCGGCATCGTGCTCGGCACGCTCGCGATCCAGAGCCTCAACCTCGTGCGCATCATCAGCCTCTACTATCTCCACCAGTGGAACTCGGTCTGGTTCGAGTGGTTCCACAGCTATATCTGGCAGGCGCTGATCGTGCTCGATGCGCTGATCATGTTCCTGCTCTGGCTGCGCTACCTGCCGCGTCCGCCAGCTGGGCCGGACCGGTCGCCGCCGCCCGACGAGCCCTCGACCGTCCAGGCGACCGCGTGAATCCCGCCGGTGCCGTGCTCCTGGCCGGCTGCGGCGACGTCGGCATACGCGCCGGCCTGCAACTCGCCGCGGCCGGACGCCGTGTCTACGGCCTGCGCCGCAGTACCGCGGCCTTGCCGTCGCCGCTGTTGCCGCTGCAGGCTGATCTCGCCGATCCCGTTTCGCTGCGCAATCTGCCCGACGACATCAGCGACGTCGTCTTCCTGCCTGCGCCGGGACAGCGCGCCGAGGCGGCTTACCGCGGCCTTTTCCTCGACGGCCTGGCGCACCTGATCGACGCGCTGCAGCACCGCGTCCGGCTCGACCGGCTTCTGTTCGTATCGTCCAGCGCGGTCTATGGCGAACATGGCGGCGCCTGGGTCGACGAAGACAGCCCGTGCCGGCCGCTCGCGTTCAACGGCCGGCTGTTGCTGCAGGCTGAGCAGCGTCTGGCCGGCCTGGCGCAGGCGACGGTCGCGCGCTGCTCCGGTATCTACGGTCCGGGCCGCACCCGCCTTGTCGAGCAGATCGCGAACGGCAGCGCACGCCGGCCGGCGGCTGCGTCTGAATTTTCCAATCGTATTCATGTGGATGATGTAGCCGGCGCGCTCGTGCATCTGCTCGCGCTGCCGCAACCGGCGACCTGCTATGTGATCAGCGACGACCACCCGGCACCCGTGGCCGAGGTGCAGGAATGGATCGCGCGGCAGCTCGGCCTGCCAGCGCCCGCGCCGGAACAGGCCGCCGGCGAGCGTGCCGTCGGCAACAAGCGGCTGCGTAACGACCGTCTGCGCGCGTCCGGCTACACGCTGCGCTTCCCGGATTTCCAGGCCGGCTACGCACCGCTGCTGAGGGAATTCCCTGCTTCGTCCGCCTGAGTACGACAGTAGCGGTAGCCGCCGAAACGCCATGCTGCAATGCGCCAATCATCACCGCGGCGGTCGCGGTGGCAGTGCCGTTGCATACTGCTACACTCCGCCCGCACGAACATGGAAACTCATTCACCGCCAGTGCTTGGCCCAGATAGGGAGCAGTCATGTCCATTGCCAAGGTCATTGAAGTCAGTTCGTCGTCCCCCAAAAGTATCGACGATGCGGTTCAGTCGGGACTGCTGAAGGTCGCCACCACGGTCAAGAACTTGAAGGGCGCCTGGGTCAACGAGATCAAGGTCGTCACCGACGAAGAGGGCCGGGTCACGGAATGGCGGGTCAATATGCGCGTGAACTTCGTTGTCGAATAAGGAGCGGGGAATGCGCCGGAGGCTTGCGCGGGAAGCCGCTGCATGAGCAAGCATGAAATTGTCATCGGTTTTCTCGAGGACGATGCCGATCAGGCCGAGCTGATTTCCCTGTTGCTCGAGCGCGCCGGCTATACGCCGCGCGTATTCCGCAGCGCGAACGAATTCCGGCGCCGCCTGGGAATCGAAGCGGTCGATCTGCTGCTGCTGGACTGGATGTTGCCGGACGCGACGGGACTCGACGTGCTCGCGTGGATTCGCGGTTCCACCAACGCGGAACTGCCAGTCATCTTCCTGACCGCGCGTTCGCTCGACGAAGACATCGTCAAGGGACTGGAAAGCGGCGGTGACGATTACGTCGTCAAGCCGCCCAAGCAGGCCGAGTTGCTCGCCCGTGTCGCGGCCGTGCTGCGCCGGCGTGGCGTGGACACGGAAGCGAGCACCGACCTGACGATCCCGCCGTATCACATCGATCTGATGCGCCGCCGTGTCGCGATCGAAGGGCGCGACATCGAACTGACCCAGCGCGAATTCGATCTCGCGACGTATCTGTTCCGCCGCCAGGGCCGCATCGTCAGCCGCGATGCGCTGCTCGAAAACGTCTGGAACATGAGCGCGCAGGTGTCCACGCGCACCGTCGACACGCACGTCAGCCGGTTGCGCAAGAAACTCGAGCTCGGCGGCGAACACGGTTGGCGTCTGACCGCGGTCTACCAGCACGGATACCGCCTCGAACAGTCGTGATACGACGGCGGTTGGGTACAGTGCTTCGTGGAGAGCACGATCATGTCCAGCAAGCGTCAGCAGGTTGCCGACAACACGCGTAGCGCCGCAGCGACGTCGACCGCACCGCGCGGCCGCACGGCGACCGCCGCGGCCGCGATGGAGAATTCAGTGAGTGAGAAGAAACCCGCCGCGCCCGATCCCAGCGGCGCGGACCGCAACGTCGACCAGATCCGCGACATCCTGTTCGGCGGCCAGATGCGCGACTACGAGCGCCGCTTCCAGGAACTCAACCAGCGCATCGAGGCCGATTTCGAGGGACTGCGCCAGGACCAGGAACGCCGTTTCGCGCAACTCGACAAGCGTCTCGACGAACAGGTCGAGAAAATCGGCCGCGCACTGCGCCAGGAAGTCTCCGACCGCGCCGCGGCGACGGACGATCTGGAGACACGCCTGCTGCAAAGCGCACGCACGCAGCGCAGCGAACTCACCGCCGCGATCGATACGCTGAATCACGAACTGTCCTCCGGCGAGGAACGCCTGCGCGCGGCGCTGGCCGAACTCGATGCCGCGTTGAAAGAACAGGCCGGCCGCCTGACCCAGTCGCTGACGCGTTCGCGTGACGAGTTGCGCGGCGAGAAGGTCGGTCGCGACGACCTGGCCGCGCTGCTGACCGAGGTTGCGCTGCGGCTCAAGGGCGATTTCGATCTCCCCGGTTCGGTCTGACCGCGCGGCCGGCGCGCCGTGGGCGACCATGAACGCCTGAAACAGCTGATCTTCGGCGAGGAACTCGCCGAACTGGATGCGCACGCGCAGCGCGTGGCGGCGCTCGAGGCGAAACACATCGATCTGCCACAGGAGCTGCCGACGCTGTTGCGTGAAGCGCAGCAGGGCAAGGGGCGCCAGAGACTCGCTCAGGCCCTCACCGTGCCCGTCGCCGACGCGCTCGGCGCCGCGGTGCAGTCGCAACGCCACACCATCGTGGAAGCGCTGTTCCCGGTCATCGGTCCGGCGATGCGCAAGGCCATCGCCGAGGCGATGCGTGATTTCAACGACAACTTCAACCGTGTGCTGGAATCGAGTTTCACGCCGCGCGGCCTGCGCTGGCGCATCGAATCCTGGCGGACGGGCCTGCCGTACGCCCAAGTAGCGATGCGCCACGCGCTGCCATACCGGCTCGATCACCTGTTCCTGATCGACCGGCACAGCGGACTCGTGCTCGCGCGCGTGTCCGCGCCCGACCTGCCGGATCTCGACGCCGACGCGATCGCCGGCATGCTCACGGCGATCGGCGACTTCGTGCGCGACTCGGTCGGCAACGGCGAGGATCGCGGCGGTCTGGATTCGGCCAGCGTCGGCGAGCACCTGGTCTGGGTATTGCCCGGACCGCGCGCGAATCTCGCTGCGTTCGTGCGCGGTGTACCGCCGGCGGAGCTGCGCACCTTGCTGCGCGAGCGACTGGAACAGATCCACGCCTCGCTCGACGATTCGCCGCAGACGATGCGGGAATTGACGCCGATAACGCTGGTACATCTGCATGAGAGCCTGCGCCTGGACCGCATCGGAGCCGATACGCTGATGCAAGCCTCGGCGCAGGGTGCTTCGATGCCGCGACGCTGGCCGCTGCTGCTGCTCGTCATGTTGGTGCTGGCGTTGCTGATCGGCTGGGAGTGGCGTCAGCGGCAATGGCAGGGCCGTCTCGACGCCGTTGCGCAGACCCTGTCGAACTGGCCCGGCCTGCATCTGGATCGCGTCGATGGCGATATCGGCAAACGCGTACGCGTGCGTGGCCTGATCGACGCCGCCGCACAGTCGCCGCAAGCGGACATCCGCGCCTTGTTGCCGCCGGGCATCGAGCTGCAGCTGGATCTGCGTGGTTATGTTTCCACCGACGACGCGATCGTGCTGCACCATGCGCGCCGGCTGCTGGATCTCCCGGCCGGTGTAAAGATTGTCGTGCAGGCCGGCGTGCTGAGCCTGAGCGGCGAGGCCGACGCGGCGTGGGCGGCACGCGCCCGCGAGCAGGCGGAACGCGTCGTCGGCGTGACTGCGGTCGATACCTCGCTGCTGCGCATCGCGAGCGATGCGCAGGCCGATCTGCGCGCGGAATGGGACCGTACGGTGCAGGCGCTGTCCGGCCAGCGCGTGCATTTCCTGCACGAAACCGAGCAGCGCGATACGGCCGAACTGCCGGCGTTGCTGGCCAGCGTGCAGCGTCTGCGCGAACTCGCGCCGCAGTTGCGGTTGTCGCTGCGGTTGCACTGTCTCGGCCACAACGACGAGCCCGGCACCAGTTCGACCAATCGCGAGTTGCGCGAGCGCCGCGCCCGCTGGCTGTGCGCCGAGCTGCGCAACGCCGGCGTGACCGCCGCCAGCCTGCAGGCAAACACCGACGATGCGGCGGCGAACCCGCCTACAATCGATGAGCGTGCCGCCAGTCTGCGGCTCGACGCAGCGCCGGAGGGCTCATGACTGAAATAGCGCGCAAGGTATGCATGCTCGGTGACTTCGGCGTCGGCAAGACCAGTCTCGTCTCGCGCTACGTGCGCAACACGTTTTCCGACAAATACCTGACCACGGTCGGCGTCAAGGTCGACAGCCGCATCGTCAGTCCGGCGTCCGGCACCGACATCAAGCTCGTGATCTGGGATATCGCCGGCAAGGCCGTGCTGGACAACCTCAACCAGAATTATTTGCGTGGCGCGAGCGGCCTGATCCTCGTTGCCGACGGCACGCGCGAAGCCAGCCTGCGCGCGGCGCTGAATCTGGCCATGCAGGCACGCGACGTCATCGCCGATCCGGCCTGCGTACTGTTCGTCAACAAACTCGATCTCGTCGATCGCTGGGAAGTCGCGCCGGCGGTACTGGCCGAGATCCGCCGCAGCCTCGCCGTGTTCGAGACCAGTGCGCTGAGCGGCGACGGCGTCGAGGCCGGCTTTGCCGAACTCGCCCGGAAGCTCGCGCCATGAGCACGCTTCCGCACGCGGTCGAAACGTATCTCGACGAATGGCTGCGCGCGCGTTCGCGCCCCCTGCTGCTGACCTTCGATGCGCAGTGGCAGCTCGTCGACATCCAGGGCGACGTGGCATATCACGGCCTCGCCGCGGAAGCGACGGATGGGCTCGTGCTGCAGCTACAGGACCTGCTCCTGGGCCTGCCGCTGGACGAGGCCCAGGATCTGCCATTCGTGGAACTCGCCGGTGGCCGCCACATGCACGTGCACCTGGTGCCGGACGGCGAACGGTTCCATCTGTTGCTGCTCGACGCACGCGAGGAGCACGGCCGCACTCAGGGACAGCAGCAACTCGGCAACGAAGCCGTGCTGGCCGGCATCGAGAAATCGCGCACGCTCGCGCGGCTGCGCCAGATCAAGAGCGAACTGGAGCAGCAGCGTGCGCAGCTGGAGGAAGCCAACGCGTTGAAGAACGCGCTGTTCGCGACGCTGAGCCATGAGTTCCGCACGCCGCTGACCTCGATCTTCGGGTATCTGCACCTGCTCGAGCGCGACGGCACCGCCGTGCGCGGGCAGGCGCTGTCGGCGCTGCGCCGCAATGCGAGTTATCTGTTTGCGTTGGCCGAGAACCTGCTCGAATACGGTCGCGGCGAAGCCGGCGAAAGCCTACTCGATCCGGCCACGCTGGACCTGCCTGCGCTCGTGGCCGATCTCGACGCGATGTTCCGTCCGCTCGCGGCGGAGAAGGGCATCGCGCTGGCCGTCGACGCGCTCGTCGCGCCGCCGGCGGAGGCGCTGTTCGATGCGGTGAAGCTGCGCCAGGTCGCGATCAACCTGCTGTCCAACGCGCTGCGCTATACCGTGCGCGGCTACGTGCGCGCCCAATTGGGTTGGGACGGCGACAAGCTGCAGCTCGAGGTCAGCGATACCGGCCTGGGCATCGACGCGGCATCGCGGGAAAAGATTTTCAGGCCGTTCAACCGCGGTGCGCAGCATGGTTCGCGCGGCGCGGGTCTGGGCCTGTCCATCGTCAAGCGTCTGGTCGAGCGCATGAGTGGCGTGCTGGAACTCGACTCCACGCCGGGCCAGGGCAGCACGTTCCGCGTGGCGTTGACGCCGCTGGGCAGCGCCGGTCTGCCGCAGCTCGCGCCGGCGCAGCGCAAGCGCGGCCTGACCGCGCTGATCGTCGACGACGATCCGGACATCGCCGCACTGCTGGAGGTACTGCTCGGCGACATGGGCGTCAGCACGCGCCAGGCCGGCAGCGTCGCGCAGGCGCTCGCCGCCGTCGCGCAGCAGGAGCCGGATCTCATACTCGTCGACGTGGAGTTGCCCGGACTGTCGGGCAATGCGGCGGTGTTCCAGTTGCGTTCACAAGGCTACAAAGGCCGCATAGTGACACTTTCCGCCAGCGCCACCGAGTCGGCGCGCACGGCCGCGCTGACCGCCGGCGCCGATCACTACCTGACCAAGCCGCTGGACTTCGCCCAGTTCGCCCGCGTGATCCAGAGCACCGGCGCGGCGGGCTGAAAAACGCGTGATAGCATCGTCGTTTTCGCCGGAGAGACGCCGTGAACCTCTGTCCCGAAGTGCTCGACGAGCTCGATGCGCTGCTGGCGCAAGCCGTCGCCAGCGGCGATCCGGAACCCTACGCGATGAACCTCAGCAGCGTCGACGCGCGCGGCCGGCCGCACTCGCGCATCGTGCTGCTCAAGGGCACGGGTCCGGACGGCCTGCGTTTCTTCACCAACTACACGAGCGCGAAAGGACAGGAACTCGCGGCCAATTCGCTGGTCGCGCTGTGCCTGCACTGGAAGCATCTGCGCGATGGCATCCAGGTACGCGTCGAAGGCGCGGTCGAGGAATTGTCCGCGGCCGATTCCGATGCCTATTTCGCGAGCCGGCCGCGCGGCAGCCAGATCGGCGCCTGGGCTTCGCTGCAGTCGCAGACCCTGCCGGTGCACAGCGACTTCGAGGAACGCATCGCCGCCTATGACGCCGAGTTCGAGGGCCGCGACGTGCCGCGACCGCCGCACTGGGGCGGCTACCTCGTCCGTCCCGACCTGATCGAATTCTGGTACGGCGCCAAGTTCCGCCTGCATGAACGCCAGCGCTTCGAACTCGTCGACGGCACCTGGCGCCAGCGCATGCTGTATCCGTGACTATGTATCCCTCGCGCATCGTCTGCCTGACCGAAGAGCCGACCGAAGTCCTCTACGCGATTGGCGAAGAAGACCGCATCGTCGGCATCTCCGGCTTCACCGTGCGGCCGCCGCGTGCGCGCAAGGAAAAGCCGAAGGTCTCGGCGTTCACCAGCGCGAAGATCGGCGAGATCCTCAAGCTCGAGCCCGACCTCGTCATCGGTTTTTCCGATATCCAGGCCGATATCGCGCGCGATCTGATCAAGGCCGGCGTCGAAGTCTGGATCAGCAACCATCGCTCGGTGGCCGGAATACTCGGCTACATCCGCCGCCTTGCCGGCATGGTCGGCCGCGCCGACGCCGGCGAAGCGCTCGCGCGGCGTGCGCAGGCGCACATCGATGCGATCAGCGCCGCGGCCGCCGCCTTGCCGACGCGGCCGCGCGTGTATTTCGAGGAATGGGACGAGCCGCCCATCACCGGCATCCGTTGGGTCGCCGAACTGGTCCGCATTGCCGGCGGCGACGACATCTTTCCAGAGCGCGCCGAAAAATCGCTCGCGCGCGACCGCATCCTCGCCGATCCGCTCGAGGTTGCGCGCCGTGCACCGGACATCATCTTCGGCTCCTGGTGCGGCAAACGTTTCCGCCCCGAGCACGTCGCCGCTCGTCCCGGCTGGAACACGATTCCCGCCGTGCGCAACGGCGAACTCCATGAGATCAAGTCGCCGATCATCCTGCAGCCAGGCCCGGCGGCGCTGTTCGACGGGCTCGATGCGCTGCATGCGCGGATTGCGGCGTGTGCGCTGAGGTGAGTCCGGATGAATCGATCTGCCGCGTAATAAACAGGTTCCTTTGTGAAAGTGCTTATGTGCTTGCGGTGGTCGCTGCGGGTTCGCCGCGGTCGCCGCGTTTGGCGACGCGAATCGCGACCCGTGGCACAGGTCTCTCAGCTCCTGGTCGTGTCACGATCTCCAGCGGATTTACGTAGTTCCAGGACAGATTCCCTGGAGACGACGATGCGAATCCTGCCTGGCGCTATCCTTTTTGCTGCCCTTGCGTTTTCCCTCACCACGACCGCGGCCGAACCCCAGTCGTTGACTGCCCAGATCGACGGCACCGCCTTCGTCAGCGACGACGACGGCATCACGCTGGTGCCGATCGGCGATGCCGGGGGCAGTTTTTCGCTGAGCGCGATGACGCAGGGTGCGAGCGCGTATCCGCCTCCGAAGACGCCGGTGGAGCGCCTTTCGATCATCTGTGGCGGTCTGGTGGCGGGCAAGCCGGTCACGCTCGACAGCAAGTGGTTCTCACGCGCCGAATGCGATGTGCGCTTCCTCAAGGGCGTGAAGGTGATGGGCGGTGATCCCGACGTCGAATACAAGCTCGACAAGAACCATCCGGGCAATGTGTTCGAAATCGAGACCGCCGCGGGCAAGCGCTATACGGGACGTTTCAGTTTCCGGCTGATCGATGCGCAGGGCGCGGCGCATCTCGTGACGGATGGGAAGTTCGTGGTCGAGGATCGCCAGCTTTAGGCTGGCTGCAAGTAGCTCCCGGCTCGGCAGCTTCAGGCGAGCTGGCCTCGGGCCTGGGCGCTATCGAGTTCGGCCTCCGCACTGCCAATAAAACGCACGTTTGAAATCAGCGTTTGACCGGTGTACATTCCCTCCGCCGGCGCATTCGCGCCGGCAATCCAACCATTGTTCGTCATGCTGGGAGAGCCCTGACTCTCGCGGTGTGCGCCGGTTGACAGAAGTGGCCGCTCGCGGCCCGCCGAAGACGGAAATCATCCGCGCGGCAGGAGCTTGATTTCGGGATTGATACCGGCACTACCGGTCGAGTCCGCGGCTTCCCTTGGGAGAGGGAAGTATGATGCGCCACCTGTTCGGACGCCTGCTCGGCGTCCTGTTGTGTCTCGGCGTCGTGGCTCCGGCCGCGGCGCAGTCCGGTTATACCCAGACCCGTCATCCGATCGTGCTCGTGCACGGTTTGCTTGGTTTCGACAGTCTGCTTGGCGTCTACGACTACTGGTACGGCATCCCGTCGCAGCTGCGTTCGGGCGGTGCGAAGGTTTACGTGGCGAGCGTTGCGGCGGCGAATTCCAGCGCCGTGCGCGGCGAGCAGCTGATCCGCGATCTCGATCATCTGCGTGCGCTGTACGGCCACGGCAAATTCAATCTGATCGGCCACAGCCACGGCGGACCGACGATCCGCTACGTCGCCTCGGTGCGTCCGGATCTGGTCGCGTCGATCACCTCGGTCGGCGCGCCGCATAAGGGCAGCAAGGTGGCCGACGCGCTCAACGCGACCTTGCCGCCAGGTTCGCCGCTGCGGCCGCTGGTGGCCGGCTTCGTCGATGCGCTCGGCGGATTCCTCGGTTTTCTGTCGGGCAACAGCGATCCGCAGTACGCACTCGGCGCGCTCGCTTCGCTCAATACCGGCGGATCGAACGCGTTCAATGCGCTGCATTCGCAGGGCATTCCGACCAGCAGTTGCGGTGAGGGCGCGGCCGTCGTCAACGGCGTGCGCTATTACTCGATCGGCGGCACATCGGTGCTGACCAACATCTTCGACGCATCCGACGCATTGTTGGGTGCCGGTGGTCTCTTCTTCGGCTTCGAGGCGAACGACGGCCTGGTCGGGCGCTGTTCGAGCCATCTCGGCGTCGTGCTGCGTGACGACTACGCCTGGAATCATCTGGACGAAGTGAATCAGGTGCTCGCGCTGCGCGGCCTGTTCGCGTCGGATCCGGTCAGTGTGCTGCGTGCTCAGGCCAACCGGTTGAAGTCCGCCGGGTTGTGAACAAGCGCGCAATGGCCGCAGCGGCAGCCCTGTGCGGGCTGCTGCTGTTCCTGTGGTGGTTCAGTTCTGCGCCGCTGCTGACCGAGCCGCGCACAGACGTTGTGCGCGTGGATGCCGAGCCGCGCGCGACAGCGCTGCGGCCGGACGAGCCCGTCGCGAACAGCGCAGCGCAGCGGCCGCCGCAATCGGGCACTACCGCGCGCGAAGACTCGCTGCGCGGCACCGACGTCGACGGCGGCGTGCGCCTCGATGCGAACGGACGGCTGGTCGCCGATCGCGAGTTGCGCCGGCTGTTCGATTATTTCCTGGCGCGCCTCGGCGAGCGCAGTCCCGAACAGATCCGCGCCGACCTGCTGGCCTGGCTGCAGACGCAGCCGCAGCTCGACGCGACCGCGCGCGCGGAGATAACGCGCCTGTTCGACCGCTATGTCGAACTGCAACGCGCGAGTGCGGCGCTGGGACGCAGCAGCGATCTGCGTGCCGATCTGCAGCGTCTGCGCGAACTGCGCGAACGCGAACTGGGCATCGAACTCGCGCGCGCCTGGTTCGGCGAGGAACAGGATTACGCCGAGCAGACCCTCGCGCGGCTTGCGCTCGCGAGCGATGCCTCGCTCGATGCGCAGACGCGGGCGCAGCGACTGGCGGAAATCGACTGGCAGCAGGATCCGCAGCAGCGCGCGGCGCGCGAGGCGAGCACGGATTTCCAGCTCGCCGTCGCGCAGAGCGAGCAGCTGGCGGCGACCGATGCGTCCGCGCAGCAGCGCGCGCAGCAGCGGCGCGAACTCTGGGGCGACGAGGCAGCCGTGCGGCTGGCGGAATTGGACCAGCAGGAAGCGAGCTGGCAGCTGCGTCTTCGCGCCTATGCGCAGGCGCGCGAGCAATTGTTCGCCGATCGCAGCCTCGCGCCGCCGCAGCGCGAAATCCGCCTGGCGCGCTTGCTGAGCGATTTCAGCGAAGCGGAGCGGCGCCGCGTTCTGACGCTGGCCGAGGAAGGACTGCTGCCGCGCTGAAACCGCTGCCGGCGCGTTGCATCGCGCCGCTCAGGCTGGCGCGTCGAGCACTTCCCAGCCCATCTGCGCGATCGTGCCCGCCATGCGTCCCGCGGCGAGCGCCTGCTCGTTCGACGCATTGCCCTGCAGCGCGCGCTTCATGACGCCTTGCGCGATCGCCGCGAGACGGAAGAAATGGAACGCCAGATGAAACGGCCAGGCGTCGCCCGGATCGAGTCCGGTCGCGTCGCCGAAGCGGCCGAGCAGCGCGGCTTCGTCGGGTATGCCCAGCGACGCTCGGTCGAGGCCGGCGAGGCCCGGCAAGACCGGATTGCGCGGCAGGCGCAGGGCCATGCAGAAATAGCCCAGGTCGGCGAGCGGATGTCCCAAGGTGGACAATTCCCAGTCGACCACAGCGAGCAGTTCCTGCTGTTCCGACCACATCAGGTTGTCGAGGCGGAAGTCGCCGTGCACCAGCGCGACGCGGCCGTCGTCGGCCGGTGCCGCGACCGGCAGCGCGGCGATGAGCCGGTCCATCGCGGGAATCGTTTCGGTTTCGCTCGCGCGGTACTGCTCGCTCCAGCGCGCGATCTGACGCGCGAAGTAGTTGCCGGGCTTGGCGTAGTCGGCGAGACCCACGGCCTGCGGATCGAGCCGCGCGAGTTCGACCAGGGTGTCGACCGCGGCGTGATAAATGGTTTCGCGCTGCGCCGGCGCAAAGTCGGGCAGCGACGGATCCCAGTGCACGCGGCCCGGCACGTAACTCATGAGATAGAACGCGCTGCCGATGACGCTGTCGTCCTCGCACAGATGCAGCGGCTGGGCGACCGGAACTGCACTGTGCCGCAGCGCGCGCAGCACGCGGTACTCGCGATCGACCGCATGCGCCGACGCGAGCAGCTTGCCTGGCGGCTTTCTCCGCAGCACGTAGCAGCCGGACGCGGCATCGATGCGATACGTCGGGTTGGACTGGCCGCCCTTGAACTTGGTCGCATCCAGCGGGCCGTGGAAACCGTCGACATGCTGCTGCAGGTAGACAGCCAGTGCGTCGGTGTCGAAGCCGGGATGGGGTGCTTGCGGCATGGCGCTGATTCCACGGCGGTGTGCGCGGCCACGGCGCCGCCGTGCAACGATAGCGCGATGGAGCGACCTGCGGCAGCAAGGGCCGAGCCCCGGCAGCACCGTCTGCGGTTCACACACGGCATTGACGAAGCACCCTGCATGCTCATTGTCATGCGGCCGATCCGTGCCGCGGTATGGAGGCGACATGCGCGCAGTCCGCTGGCTGTTCCTTATTACGCTGTTCACGTTGCTGAGCGGTTGCGGCTACAACGCGATCCAGGCGCTCGACGAAGATACCAAGGCGTCCTGGGCCGAAGTCGTCAACCAGTACCAGCGGCGCGCCGATCTGGTGCCGAATCTGGTCAACACCGTCAAAGGCTATGCCGCGCACGAAGAGGCGGTGTTCACGCAGGTGGCCCAGGCGCGCGCCAAGGTCGGCACGATCACGCTGAGGGCCGAGGATCTCGCCGACGAGGCCAAGCTCAAGGCATTTCAGGCGGCGCAAGGCGAACTGTCCGGCGCGCTGTCGCGACTCATGGCGGTCAGCGAGAGCTATCCGCAGCTCAAGGCCGACGGGCTGTTCCAGAATCTTCAGGCGCAGCTGGAGGGCACCGAAAATCGCGTCACCGTCGCGCGCAATCGCTACATCCAGAGCGTGCGCGACTACAACGTCGCCGTGCGCTCGTTTCCGCGCAACGTGACCGCGTCGATGTTCGGCTACAAAACCAAGGCGAGCTTCTCCGTGGAGAACGAAGCGCAGATTTCGACTGCGCCGCCGGTCAATTTCGAGCGGCCCGCAACGCCGCCGTCCCAGCCACCGCAGCCGTAGCCGTCACGTGCGCTTCGCCGTGCGGCAGCCGCTCGCCATGAACCGTCGATCACGCGCTCCGGGCGGCGGCATATTCGCCGCGTTCATGCTGCTGCTGGTCGCATTCGCCCTGCCGTCGCGTGCCGTCGACACGCTGCAGGCCGTGCCGCCGCTGCAATCGCGCGTGACCGATACGACCGCGACGCTGGGTGCCGCGCAGCGTCAGGCGCTCGACGCGCGGCTTGCCGAACTCGAGGCCGCCACGGGCGCGCAGGTCGGCGTGCTTATCGTCGCGACCACGGCGCCGGAGGACATCGCCGCCTATACGATCCGCGTGTTCGACGCCTGGAAGCTCGGCCGCGGCGCCATCGACGACGGCGTGCTGCTGCTCGTCGCGAAGAACGACCGGCGCGTACGGATCGAGGTCGCTCGCGGGCTGGAAGCGGTGATTCCCGATGCGGCCGCGGCACGCATCATCCGCGAGTACGTCGCGCCGCGGTTCCGCGCCGGCAATTACTACGGCGGCATCGACGATGCGGTCGGTGCGCTCGTCACGCTGATCAACGACGAGGCGCTGCCGCCGCCGCTCGACGACGACGCGGGTTCCCCGGCGGCCGGCGACGCGATCGGCAGCGGCGTCAGCGCCGGCCTGTTCGCGGTGCTGGTGCTGCGCACGCTGTTCGGCGGCCTGCCGTGCTGGCTGCGCGCGATCGCGGTCGGCGGCGGTGCCGGCATCGCGGTCTGGCTGTTCAGCGGCAGCTGGCCCCTCGCGCTGGTGTTCGCCGTCGCCGGACTGCTCATCGCGCTCGGCGGCGGTGGCGCGGGCCGCTACGCGAACGGTTACGGAACCGGCGGTTTCGGCGGCGGCTTCGGCGGCGGTGGTTTTCGCGGCGGCGGTTCCGGCGGCGGCTTCCGCGGCGGCGGCGGGGTTTCCGCCGGCGGCGGCGCCTCGGGGAGCTGGTGAGCATGCGCTGGCTGCGCCATCTGTTCGGCTTCGGCGCGGCGCGGCGGCGCTTTCCGCCGGCGACGCTGGCGGCGATCCGGCAGGCGATTGCCGCGAGCGAGGCGACGCATCGCGGCGAAATCGTCTTTGCCGTCGAAGAGGGGCTGCCTCTCGCGGCACTGGTGCGGGGACTGGCGCCGCGCGCGCGCGCGCAGGCGGTGTTCGAGCGTCTGCGCGTCTGGGATACCGAAGGCGATACCGGCGTACTCGTCTACGTGCTGCTTGCCGACCACGCGATCGAGATCGTCGCCGACCGCGGCATCGCCGCGCGCAGCGACGAGGCGGAGTGGCACGCGGCCTGCGGTCTCATGCGCGAGGCGTTCCGCCGCGGCGACGCGGGCGGCGGCGCTCTCGCTGGCATCGAGGCGATCACGCAGATCCTGCGCCGTCACGTACCGTCGGATGGCCGCATCGATCGCGACGAACTGCCAAGCATCCCGGTGCTGCTGTAGCGGCGCCGCCACCGCGCTGGCCGCGTTCGTACGGGCCGCGCGGCGGCAGTGACACTGTCGACATCAGACGCGGGCCGACCGCTCAAAAAAAACTGCGCAGCGCACGGTGCGGCTCGGTTTCCAGATGCGGCAGATGGCTCCAGCGGCGCAGGTGCCAGGTACCGTCTTCGCGCACGAACTCGACGATGCCGGAATTGGCGAGGCTCAGGTTGTGCCGGATCGTCGCGGCTTCGTCGAGCGACAGCAGCGCCTGCGCGCAGCGCGCGATGACGCCGCCGGAACTGACCACGAGCGCGGTACCCGAGCCCGCCTGCGTCTCGGCGCGATCACGTGCGCGCCGTACGCGGTCGCGAAAGGTCTGCAAGGTCTCGGGCATGGCGTGGTCGAGCGCGCCCGCGTCCCAGGCGTGGAAGGCGCGGCCGAGCAGCGCCTGCACGCGCGCGGGCTCGAGTCCGTCGCGCAGCGCCGGCAGGTCGGGATCGTCGGTCGCCCAGGCGGCGTAGCCGCGCAGCAGACTTTCGTGATCGAACTCGTTCCAGTCCGCATCGACGACGGCGGCCGGTAGCGGCCGGTCGATCGCGTGCGCGGCGGCCTGCAGGGCGTGCAGGGTTTGCGCATGGCGCCGCTGCGCGCCGCTGACGACGTGGGTGAACTCGAGCTCCGGCTGCACGGCGAGCCACTGCGCCAGCAGTTCGGCCTGGCGCAGCCCGCGTTCGGACAGGCGGTCGTAGTCCTCGGTGCCGAAGCTCGCCTGCGCGTGGCGGATCAGCAGCAGGCGGGTCGTTGCGTGTTCGGGCATCAGTCGGTCACGTAGTTCTTGCGGAAGGTCAGCGTATAGCTGCGCGTACTGCCTTCGGGGGTAATGTCGAGTTTGAAGCTCAGCGTGTCGCGGCCGCGCACCGGGAATTCGCCGAGGTAGTAGACCGCATCGGCTTCACGAATCTCGCGCATGACCAGGTCGGTGCGCTGGCCGGCCAGCGTCGCGGCCGTGCCGCTGATGCGGGCCGACACCGGAGTGCCGTCGAGTTTTTGTACCGCGATGTTGACGAGGCCTTGCTTGCTCGATCGCGCGAACTGGTACTGGCGCGCGACTTCGGCCGGCAGCATGTCGGCGGACAGCGCGTTGTAGTGCACCTGGAAATCGTCGAACCGCTGCATCTGCTCGCTGCGGCCGCGTGCCGGGAACAGCGCGAGCAGCACGGTCGTCGCGACGACGAGACTGATCTTGTAGGCGAGTTTCATGGTGGACTCCAACGCGGGCTACGCGGCGATGGTACACCGCGTGCGCGAGCCTACAGAGGCAGTATCACCGTGCCGATCGGACCGAACAGATGAAACACCGCGAGCATGCCCAGGCGCAGCACCACGCCCGCATACAACGGTGAAAGATCGAACGCGGCCGAGCGCGGCGGCAGCTTGCGGAATGGGCGCAGCAGCGGGTCGGTCAGGCTGAACAGCACTTCGATCGCGGGATTGCGCGGGTCGGGCGAGAAGAAGCTCATGATCGCGCGCAGTACGATGGCCCAGAACGCCGTGCCGAGCACGTAGTACAGCAGTCCGCCGAAAATTCCCGGCAGCAGCAGTTGCGGTGCCAGCGGCAGCGCGGCCAGCAGCAGGAGCAGCACGACCTCGATCGTGGCCACCAGCACCAGCAGCACGGCCGTGGCGAAGCTGAACTGCTTGCGCGGCGGAATGATCTGCGCCAGCGGTCCGACGACAGGATTGGTGAACTTGTAAATAAATTGACATATCGTGTTGTTGAAGCGTATCCGCGTCAGCGGCAGCGTCAGCCGCAACAGCAGGATGAACAGCGCGATGCCGAACACCAGCCGCACCAGCAGCTGCCCCGCGTCACTGAAGAAACCCATGGTTCAGTCCCCCGATTTCGCGGCGAGTTCGCGGCCGCGTTGGGTTGCGGCGGATACGGCGTCGGCGACGATCTCGCGCAGGCCGCGTGCGGCGAAGCGCTCCAGCGCCGCCTGGGTCGTGCCTCCCGGCGAGGTGACGCGCTCGCGCAGTCTGGCCGGCGCCTCGCCGTCTTCGCGCAGCATGCGTCCGGCGCCGAGCGCGGTCTGTGTGGCGAGCAGGCGCGCCGCCTCGGGCGGCAGGCCTTCGGCGACGGCGGCGGCTTCCAGCGCCTCGACGAGCAGGAAGAAATAGGCCGGGCCGGAACCGGACAGCGCGGTGACCACGTCCATGTTCCGCTCATCGGCTATCCACACGGTGACGCCGGCGGCGCCGAGCACGGTTTCGGCCGCGCGGCGTTGCGCCTCATTGACGCGCTCATTCGCGCACAGCCCGCTCGCGCCCGCGCCGATCAGCGCTGGCGTGTTCGGCATGCTGCGCACGACGGCGACGCCGCCGCCGCACCAGGCATCGAGCTGGTCCAGACGGATGCCGGCGGCGATCGAGATCAGCAGCGGGCGGTTCACCTGCATGGCGGGCCGCAGCGCTTCGCAGACCGTACGCATGACCTGCGGCTTGACCGCGAGCAGGATGACCTCGGCATCGCTCGCCGCGGCGGCGCCGTCGGCGTGCACGGCGACGCCGAAGTCCGCCGCGAGCGCGCTGCGCAGTTCGGCGTTCGGCTCGGCCACGGCGATGTCCGCGGGTGCGGTGCCCTGTCGCACCAGTCCGCCGATCAGGCTGCGTGCCATGTTGCCGCCGCCGACGAAGGCGATGCGCGGCGTGCGGGTATCCGGTGCGTCAGGCATGGGTGTCCATAGCGAGCGAGGGGGAGGCGCGAGCATAGCCGCGGCCTGCGCCGGACTGGAACCATGCCGGACTTCACAGCATTGCCGGACCGGAGCCAGGCGGCGCGCGTGTCGCCTCAGACCGCGGACGCGCGCGCCCCGAACAGCGCCGAGCCTATGCGGACCAGGGTGGCACCTTCGGCAATCGCGAGTTCGAAATCCTCGCTCATCCCCATCGACAGCGTGTCCACCGCGGGATGGTCGCGGCGCAGCGTGTCGTACAGACTGCGCATGCGCGCGAACGCCGCGCGGCGCAGCACCAGGTCCGCATGCGGCGCGGGTATCGCCATAAGGCCGCGCAACTGCAGGGCCGGCTGCGCCTCCACGGCCGCGGCGAGCGCGTCGATCTCACCGGGGCTGCAGCCAGACTTGGCGGCTTCGTCGTCGACGTTGACCTGGATCAGCACCTGCAGCGGACCGCGTGCGTCCGGGCGCCAGCGCGCCAGCGGCGCGACCAGCTTGAGCCGGTCCAGGCTATGCAGCCAGTCGAAGTGCTCGGCCGCCTCGCGGCACTTGTTCGACTGCAGCGGACCGATCAGATGCCATTCCAGCGCCAGGTCGGACAGCTCGCGCTGCTTGGCCAGCGCTTCCTGCACGTAGTTCTCGCCGAAGCGGCGCTGGCCCAGCGCGGCCAGCGCGCGCACCGCCGCGGCAGGCTTGGTCTTGCTGACCGCGAGCAGGTGCGCCGGGGCTGAATGCTGCGCTGCAGCACGCTCGATCCGGGCGCAGATCGCAGTAAAGGCAGTTTCGGAAGAACTCATCTCAAGCGTGTGCGCCGACGGAAAATTGCCGAGCTATACTCGGCCGTGACCACGCCCGACAGCGGCGTCGATTGCCTTGGGGGATTGCGCATGGATATTGCCGAGCTGCTGGCGTTCTCAGTCAAGAATAAGGCCTCGGACCTGCACTTGTCCGCAGGGCTGCCGCCGATGATCCGCGTCGACGGTGACGTACGCCGCATCAATATCCCGGCGCTCGACCACAAGCAGATCCACTCGCTGGTCTACGACATCATGTCGGACAAGCAGCGGCGCGACTACGAAGAATTCCTCGAGGTCGACTTTTCGTTCGAAATCCCCGGCTTGGCACGCTTCCGCGTCAACGCGTTCAACCAGAATCGCGGCGCCGGCGCGGTGTTCCGTACCATTCCGTCCGAAGTGCTGTCGCTGGAAGACCTGGGCTGCCCCAAGATTTTCAAGGAGCTGATCCAGCAGCCGCAGGGCCTGATTCTCGTGACCGGCCCGACCGGTTCGGGCAAGTCCACCACGCTCGCGGCGATGGTCGACTACGTCAACAAGAACGAGTACGCGCATATCCTGTCGGTGGAAGATCCGATCGAGTTCGTGCACACCTCGCAGAAGTGCCTGATCAACCAGCGCGAAGTGCATCGCGACACCCACGGTTTCAACGAGGCGCTACGTTCCGCGCTGCGCGAGGATCCCGACTACATCCTGGTCGGCGAGCTTCGCGACCTGGAGACCATCCGCCTGGCGCTGACCGCCGCGGAGACCGGGCACCTGGTGTTCGCTACCCTGCATACCAGTTCGGCCGCCAAGACCATCGACCGCATCATCGACGTGTTCCCGGCTGGCGAGAAGCCGATGGTCCGCTCGATGCTGTCCGAGTCGCTGCGCGCGGTTATCTCGCAGGCGCTGCTGAAGAAGATCGGCGGCGGGCGCACCGCGGCCTGGGAAATCATGGTGGGCACCCCGGCCATCCGCAACCTGATCCGCGAGGACAAGGTGGCGCAGATGTATTCGGCCATCCAGACCGGTCAGCAGTCCGGCATGATGACCCTTGACCAGCACCTGCAGGACCTGGTGAAGCGGGCGTTGATCACGCGCAACCAGGCCAAGGATTACGCCAAGGACAAGCGCCTGTTCGAGTGACGAGGGTCTCCGGCCGCCGCCCTGCGGCAGCCGGCGGGAATTCATCGCGTCAGTCATCCGGTTACCGGTCCGCGGTCACCGGACTCCGGAGAAAACCAGTATGAGCACCATCGATTTCACTTCGTTCCTGAAGCTCATGGCGCACCAGAAGGCGTCTGACCTGTTCATCACCTCCGGGATGCCGCCGTCGATCAAGGTGCACGGCAAGATCTCGCCCATCACCCAGACGCCCCTGACCAGCCAGCAGAGCCGCGACCTGGTGTTGAACGTGATGACGCCCGCCCAGCGCGAGGAGTTCGAGAAGACCCACGAGTGCAACTTCGCCATCGGCGTGGCCGGCGTGGGTCGCTTCCGCGTCAGCTGCTTCTACCAGCGCAACCAGGTGGGCATGGTGCTGCGTCGCATCGAAGGCCGGATCCCGACGGTCGAAGAGCTGAACCTGCCGCCGATCATCAAGACCCTGGCGATGACCAAGCGCGGCATCATCATCTTCGTGGGCGCCACCGGTACCGGCAAGTCGACCTCGCTGGCGGCGATGATCGGCTACCGCAACCAGAATTC
>JBBQZR010000070.1:0-30735 GCA_038207515.1 Lysobacterales bacterium
GCAGTTGGCGTCCGGCGGCAGGTACACTCGCACGACCTCGGCCTTCTTGTTCATGACCACGTCGAGAAACCCGGGATCCTGGTGCGTGAAGCCGTTGTGATCCTGGCGCCAGACGTGCGAGGCCAGCAGGTAGTTCAACGAGGCGATCTTCCGTCGCCACGGCAGGTGTGACGTGACCTCCAGCCACTTGGCATGCTGGTTGAACATCGAATCCACGATGTGGATGAAGGCCTCGTAACAATTGAACAGGCCATGCCGCCCGGTCAGCAGGTAGCCTTCGAGCCAGCCCTGACATTGGTGTTCGCTCAGCATCGAATCGACCACGCTGCCACTGCGCGCAAGGAACTCGTCGTCCGGCACGATCGCCGCGTCCCACTGCCGGTTCGTCACCTCGAACAGCGCCGCCAGTCCGTTGGAGGCGGTTTCGTCCGGGCCCAACACGCGGAAGTTCCGCGGCGTCTCGTTGCGCTTCGCCACGTCGCGCAGGAACGGCCCCAGCACCCGCGTATCGCCGATGCCCCGGGTACCGGGAGCAGGAACGGGTGCAGCGTACTCGCGGAAATCCGGCAACTGCAGGTCGCGCAGGAGTGCGCCGCCGTTGGCATGGAGGTTGGCGCCCATGCGTCTTTCACCGTGGGGCGCCAGTGCGGCGAGCTCGGCGTTCAGGCGCCCGCGCTCGTCGAACAGTTCTTCCGGCCGGTAGCTCTTCAACCAGTCTTCCAGCAGCTGCAGGTGCGCCGGCTGCGCGGACGGGGCCGATATGGGCACCTGGTGTGCGCGGAAGGTGCCTTCGATCGGCTTTCCGTCCACAAATTTAGGGCCGGTCCAGCCCTTCGGCGACGACAGCACGATCATCGGCCAGCGCGGTCGCGCGAGCTCCCCATCGACGCGCGCCCGGTGCTGGATGGCCTTGATCTGGAAGATCGCGCTGTCGAGCGCACTGGCCATCGCCTCGTGCATCATCTCAGGATCGCAGCCTTCGACGAACAGCGGTATCCAGCCGTAGCCGAGGAACAGCTGTTCCAGCTCTTCGTGTGTGATGCGCGCCAGCACGGTGGGATTGGCGATCTTGTAGCCGTTGAGGTGCAGGATCGGCAGCACGGCGCCGTCGGAAGCCGGGTCGAGGAATTTATTGGAGTGCCAGGCGGTGGCCAGCGGGCCGGTCTCGGCCTCACCGTCGCCGACCACGCACGCCACGATGAGCGATGGGTTGTCGAATACTGCGCCGAACGAATGACTCAGCGAATAGCCCAGCTCGCCGCCTTCGTGGATCGAGCCCGGGCACTCCGGCGATGCGTGGCTGGGAATGCCGCCGGGAAAGGAAAACTGGAGAAAGAGCTTTTGCAGCCCGGCCTCATCCCGACTGATGTGCGGATAAATCTCGCTGTAGCTGCCTTCCAGATACGTATTGGCCACTACCGCCGGTCCGCCGTGTCCCGGGCCACAGACGTAGATCATGTCGAGGTCGTACTCGCGAATGACCCGGTTGAGATGCACGTAGATGAAGTTCTGCCCCGGTGTCGTACCCCAGTGGCCAAGCAGCATCGGTTTCACGTCGCTGATCTGCAACGGCCGTTTCAGCAGAGGGTTGTCGAACAGGTAGATCTGGCCGACGGATAAATAGTTGGCAGCGCGCCAGTAGGCGTCCATCTTGCGCAACAGTTCGGGCGCCAATGTCGCAGCGTTCATGCTTGAAGTTCTCCATGCGGCCCGGCGCGACGATGGTTCGTCCATCGTGCCCCGCTGGATCTGCCGGATGGAACGGGGTTGCTGAAGTGTGCGGTTATGGAGGGGACGATGGAGTGACGATGGGAAGTCTGGCGTCGAGAGCATCGCCAGACTGATTTCCCTGACGAACGGATTCCGCTTGTCCACTGCCCTCACGCCAGCCGAGTTCGCGGCACACATGGCGCGCAATCATCAGCTCTTCCCGCGTGGGAACGACACGGACCGCGACGTGGCCGCAGTCGGATGAAATCAAAGCAGCGCTGGTCGCGTTTCGCTCGGCGTCGATGGCTATGCCGAGAAATTCTAGGCCCTCGCAGATGCGCGCGCGCACGCCAGGCGCGTTCTCGCCGATGCCTCCGGCGAAGACCAGGGTGTCCAGGCCGCCCAAGGCTGCGGCGTAGGCACCTATGCACTTTTTCGCCTGATAGCAGAACAGCGATACGGCATCTGCCGCAGACGGGTCGTTCGCTTCCCGAGCGAGCAGGTCGCGAACGTCCGGGCTGATGCCGGAAACGCCCAGCAAGCCCGACTCGTGGTTCACCATGTCGTCGAATTGTGCCGCGCTCATCTGCTCGGTGCGCGCCAGGTAGCTCGCCAGCCCCGGATCCAGATCGCCCGAGCGGGTGCCCATGGGTATCCCCGACGCCGGTGTGAACCCCATGGTGGTGTCGATGCTTTTGCCGTCACGGACGGCGGCGAGGCTGGCGCCGCTGCCCAGGTGAGCAAGGACGACGCGACCGCTGCGGGCCGCCGGGTCACCCAGCCGGATCAGCTCGTCGATCAGGTAGGCGTAGGACAAGCCGTGGAATCCGTACCGCCGCACACCTTTGCTTTCGTAGCGTCGCGGAATGGCCAGCAACCGTGCATGGCGCGGCAGGTCGCGGTGGAATGAGGTGTCGAAGCAGGCGATCTGCGGCAACGCCGGATGCCGCTGCTGGAAGGCTTCGATCAACGCGAGCGCGGCGGGCATGTGTTGCGGATCGCAATCGCTGATGCGGTGGAGTTCCTCCAGCACCGCCGCCGTAACGCGCTGCGGTTGCGAGTAGTTCATGCCGTGGACCACCCGGTGCCCAACCGCGCCCACGGTGTCGAAGGCAAGATTCGCCTCCATCCAGTCGATCAGCAGCGCGGCCGCTGACGTCGGATCGAACGCGGCGAGGTTACGGCTCTGCGTCAGCGTGCCCGCCGGATCATCGACGGTGAATGTTGTCGTGCCTGCGCCGGCGCGCTCGATTTTTCCGCGAATCCCCGGCACCACCATCTCGTCCACGTCAAAGACCGCAAAGCGGATGCTCGAAGAGCCCGCATTGATGACGAGGATGCACAAACCCGGGTCGTTCATCGAGCGAAGGTTCGTGCGAACGGGGAATGCTCTGCGCATCGGATCAGAGTTCGAGCTCGTGCAGCATCTGTGTCGCGTCGTCAGGGTCGGTGCGGCTCTTGAACCCAAGGGAGTGAACGAGTTCTGTCATGCGGTGGTTCGACGACGCATCGAGCGAATACACGGTGCGAACACCGTGGGATCGTGCGGCGTCGATCAGGTGCTGCATGAGCAAGGTGCCCAATCCCTTTTCCTGCCAGGCATCGCTGACGACCACGGCGCATTCGCCGCGTTCTCCATCGGCGTCCGCGCCGTAGCGGCTGACGCCGATGAAGGGAGAGTTCGGGCCATCGTCCAGCGTTGCGACGTAGGCAACGTCGCGGATCTGATCGACGTCGGTGAGGGCGGTGACCAGAGCGTCGCTGGGCGACGCGATCTGTCCAAGGAAGCGTAGCCGGCGGCTGGTCGGAGAGAGTCCTTCGATGAACGCCCGCTCCTCCTTGCCGTCGGTCTTGGCCATCGGCCGAACGTACACACAAGTGTTGTCGCGAAGCGTTTTCGCCCAGCGTTGGCCGACGGTATCGGCGGAAGATGATGGCTTCTGCATGAGGGTTCTCCAGGGATACAGTTCGAGGTTGTGAATTTCCAGCGGCCTATCGGGTTAGACGGTGGGCGGCGGCGGCTCACCACCTGTTCGCCAACGTCCTGGCAACGGGTAGACTCCGGGGCAAAATTGATCAGGCAACGTATGTACGCGTCTCAGGACCCTCGAACGAATCAGCTGCTGGCAGCCTTGCCGGACGCCGAATGGCTGCGCTGGCTGCCCAACCTCGAATCGGTGGAATTGCCGCTGGGCGAGGTGCTGTACGAATCCGGCGTGGCGATGAACCATGTGTACTTCCCGACTACGGCGATCGTCTCGTTGCTGTACGTCATGGAGGACGGTGCGTCGGCCGAGATTGCTGTTACCGGCAACGAGGGAGTCGTGGGCATTTCGCTGTTCATGGGCGGCGAGACGACTCCCAGTCGAGCCGTGGTGCAGAGCGCCGGCCACGCCTTTCGACTCAAGGCAAAAATCATCAAGGACGAGTTCAACAGAGCGCCGGTGCTGCATCTGCTGCTGCGCTACACCCAGGCGCTGATTACGCAGATGGCGCAAACCGCCGCCTGCAACCGCCACCATTCGCTGGATCAACAGCTGTGCCGCTGGCTGTTGTTGAGCATGGATCGCCTGCAAGGGAACGAGCTGGTGATGACGCAGGAACTCATTTCCAACATGCTCGGCGTGCGGCGCGAGGGCGTCACCGAGAGCGCACTTAAACTGCAGAAAGCCAAACTTATACGATACAGACGCGGACACATCACCGTGCTCGATCGAGCTGGGCTGGAACGACAGTCGTGCGAGTGCTACGCGGTGGTCAAGAAAGAATACGACCGACTGCTTCCCGCCCAGACGGCGATCTGATTCGACCCGCGCGCAACATGTCAATAACTCGCTCCTTCGACATGAAGTCGGCTGTCGCCGACACCGCGGTTGAAGGCACTGCGTCACGGCACGGAACGCTGGCGCGGACGCCATCGCATATCGCCTTGCTTGTTCGAGCTTTGAACGCGAACTCGAGCGTAGTCCCCATCGGGTCCATCGTCTGTTCGCCAACGTACTGACCCACAGCGGGATCACTCCCTCCCTCAGCCAGGTGAAACAAGGGCGGCGTTCCAACCCGTCCAGCGCGTGTTCATGCAACAGGCAGGTCGATAGCTTTTTCGGAGCGCCCCGGGGAACCATTCACGGGCCAGTACGGCCTGCAATCCGAAGTCGGGAAGGACGTTCGCCCCAGCTGGGCGAGATCACGACCAACGATTTCGGCCAGGCGCAGGTGCCGCAGAACACGACCACGCGCATCCATGCCGTCGGCATGAATTTCGATCTGCAAGCTGCGCTCAACGGGCTGAACCATCGTTCGATGCAGGACGAACTGGATGTATTGACCACCACATTGCAAAGAAGGCACTCCTACTCGTAAGCCAGCGCACGCGCCGCCGGCAAGCGCACCGCGCGGCGCGCGGGCCAGGTGCACGCGACGGTCGATACCACGGCGAGCATCACGCCCCACGCAAGCGCGCCGCTTGCGTTCGGCAAGGTCTGCATCTTCACCGTGAACATCACGCGGCCGAACGCGTCGGCGAGCAGGTGGCCGATCGGCATCGACAGGAGCAGCGACACGATCCACGCGAGGCTCGCGACAACGAGTCCTTCGACCTGTACCAGCGAGACGATCGCACGGTCCGGTGCGCCGAGTGCGCGCATGATGCCGATCTCGCGCGTGCGCTCGAGCACGCCGAGGCTCATCGTCGAGGCAAGCCCGATGCCGCCGATCGCGATCATCGCCCAGGCCATGACGCCGAGGAACTGCACGACCATGAGCAGATGGTCCTCGAACGCGCGACGGGTTTCGCTCATGAGTTCACTGCCGCCGACGGTGATGCCCACGGCGTCGAACGCCGCGCGCACGCGCAGGATCGTCTCCAGCTGGGCGGCGGGCTCGCGCGACGCCGTCGTCAGCAGCAGCGCCGATGCGCGCTCATCACCGCGGGCGGCGTTCAACGCACCGACCGGCGCGTAGGCCAGCGCCTGCGGACCGACGTCGACGATGCCGACGACGCGCCAGCGCGTCGGCCTGTCGTTGACGGGCCAACCGTTGACCGGCCTGCCGTTGACGGGCATGTCGGCTAGGCGCAGTTCGACATCGCCGCCGAGCCGCAGCGTCGGCTCGTCCTTCAGCAGCGAACGGCTGACGACCAGCACATTGCCATCGCCAGCGGCGATGCCGCGTCCGTGCAGAATCGCCGGTGCGAGCAGGGTCGATGACGGTGGCAGGCCCACCAGTGTGAATGCGTCGCCGTCGAGACCGTCGTCGCGTCGCACGGCAGCTGTGCCGCGCGCAAGCGCCTGCACGCCCGTTACGCCGGACACGGCCGACGCGACGGCTTCGACGCGCGCTGCGTCCGCACCGTCTGCCAGGCGCAGCGACACGTCGTAGCGATTGCCCGCGAACAGCTGCGCGACCGAAACGCGTACGCCGCTGCGCAGACTGTCCGCGCCGAGAAAGACCGCACCGCCGGCCGCGAGCGCGAGCACGGTCAGCAGCATGCGCTGGCGCTTGCGGAATGCGTTGCCGATCGACAGCTGCAGCGGCCGGCTGATCCAGGGCAATGAGAAACGTCGCCGCAGATGGCCTCCATCAGCGGCGATACCCGTGTCGCGCAGCGCGTCGGCGGCACGCAGGCGGCAGGCGCGCACGACCGGCAAGGCCGCCGCCATGACCGGCAGCAGGCAGCCCGCCACGAGCTGGATGGCGAGCGCCCACCCGGGAATCGCCGCGTCGCCGATGGGGAAATTCAGCATGTCCAGCTTCATCGCCGCATACGGCCGCGCGATCGCGATCGAAGCGGGCAAGGCGAGCAGCGATGCGACGGTGCCGATGGCAAGCGCGAAGCCGAGGTAAAGCGCGCCGATCTGCCGCGCGGAACCGCCGAGCGCCTTCATGACGCCGATCTCGCGCGTCTGCGCCGCGAGCATCGCCGAGACGAGGTTCACGACGAGCAGCGCGCAGACGAATAGCGTCATCAGCGCGAACGCGCCCTGCGTCAGCGACAGCGAGTCCATCTGCGCCGCGTGTGCGTGCTCGCCGGGTATCGGGACGGCGATGTTCGTCACGCGGCCGCCGGCCTGCTCGATCCGCGTTCTTGCCTCATCGGCGATGCGGCGCACCGCGTCGCGGTCCAGCGTCGTGTCGCGCACGACGAACTGGATCTCATTGAACGCCACCGGTGCGCCGAGCTGCGCGAGTGTCGCCGGCGTGACGAACGCGTAGACGACGTGATCCATCCACCCGGGAGGCAGGCTCACGTCACGCGTGATGCCGGTCAGCGGCAGCGCGACCGGCGCGCCGTCGCCGACGCTCACGCGCACGGTCTGACCGAACTGGGCGCCGGCGAATTCGAGCGACGACGGCTCGAGCACGATTTCGCCGTCGCGCGGCGGCCAGGTACCGCGCTCCGGTTTCAACCGGCCGATGTCGCGCGCGTGCCAATCCGACAGCGCGAACAGTTGCGCGCGCGCGCGGCGGCCGTTTGCATCGACGCTCGCTGGGACGACGCGCCGCACACGTACCGCGGCAATGGCGGGCACGTCGCGGACGCGCGCGAGCAGTGCGTCGTCGACGCGATCGACGCGCAGCGTCGCCGATACCGGCCGGCTCGCGATGAAGGTCTGCGCCGTCACCTGCCGCACGAGTGCCCAGGATGCGAGCAAGGCGCCGGCGCCGACCAGGCCGACGACGACGGCGAGAACGACGAGCACGGTGCGCGCCTTGTGCAGCGACGCGTCGCGTCGCATCTTGCGCCAGCGCGGGCTAAGCATCGGCGCGCCCCTCGGGCACGAGACGGCCATCGGCGAGCGAAATGGCGCGTGACGCGTGCGCCATGGCGCGCGGCTCGTGCGTCACCATCACGATGGTAAGACCATCGCGCACGAGTTCCGACAGGCCATCCAGCAGCGCATCGGCCGTGCGCGAATCGAGATTGCCGGTCGGTTCGTCGGCGAGCAGGATCGGCGGATCGTTCGCCAGCGCGCGCGCCACGGCAACGCGCTGCTGCTGACCGCCGGACAGCGACGCCGGCAGCTTGTCCGCCTGATCGGTGACGCGAAGGCGTTCGAGCAGGGCCAGCGCGCGCTGCCTGCGCTCGCGCGGCGAGCCGATGCCGGCGAAGTCCATCGGCAGCATCACGTTCTCGAGCGCCGTCAGTGTCGGCAGCAACTGGAAGAACTGGAAGACGATACCGACGTGGCGGCCGCGCCAGGCGGTGAGTGCGCGCTCGCTTGCCGCGCCGAGGTCACGGCCATCGATGACGATGCGGCCGCCGCTCGCGCGGTCGATGCCACCCAGAAGGTTCAGCAGCGTCGATTTGCCGCTGCCGGACGCACCGACGACGGCGACGAAATCACCGCGACGGATCTCCAGATCGATATCGGCGAGCGCATGGAAAGGACCGCTGGGGCCGGGATAGGTCCTGGCGACCTTGTCGAGCACGATCAGCGGCGCTGACGTGGATGCGGCATTCGTTGACATGAGTTGCAGGCCGGGTGGTGGAGTACGAATCAGCGTAAGTCGCGCGAGTCGGACCCGCGCGCCGTTCGCAGGCGCCGTTCGACCATTCGACGAAACGCCGGCCCGCATGGCGTCGGGCGGTGTGCCGCCGCTGGCAAGCTGCGGCCGTCCTTGCCACGGAGCGTCCCCATGCGTCGTCGAACATTCGCAGCCCTCATCGTCCTCCTGCCGCTTGCCGCGCTGGCGCAGAAACCCGCATCGGACTCTCCGGTGAACGGATTCGATTTCATGCTCGGCGCATGGAGCCTCGACGTCCATGTCAAAGTGTCGAGCCTCGCCGCGCTGATCCACGGCGCACCGAAACTCTCGGGCACACTGAAGGTGCGGCGTACGCCGGAAGGCCTGGAGGACGAACTCGCCGTGGTCGACGCCTCGGGCAATCCGCGCAGCACCAGCCGCTCACGGCGCGTTTACGACGCGACGAGCGCACGTTGGAACATCAGCAATATCGACGCCTATGATGTGCGCCAGGGCTCGGCGCAAGGCCGGCAGGAGGCGGGCGAAATGCGCGTGGACGGCAGCTATACCGAAGGCAGCGAAAAGACCCTGACACGGTCGCGCTACTTCGCGGTCACGGCCGACGCGTTCCGCTTCACGCAGGACCGCTCCTACGACGACGGCGCGACCTGGGACGAAGGCGTGTTCGCGTACGACGCGAAGCGCATCGCGGCGGCCGCGCCGTGAGCGAGATGCCGCGCGGCTGGGTCTGGGTGCAGATCGCGCTCGCGTGGCTGCCGATGTGGGCGGTGTTCACGACCCTGATCGTCAGCGCGCATGACCTGCCCATCGTCGCGGCGATGATCGGCTCCGCGCGCATGATCGTGCCCGGCGCGCTGCTCGGCTTCGGCGTCTACGCGTTCACGCGCCGCACGCCGTGGCCGTATCCGTTCCGCCTTCGCTTCGTCGCCGTGCACATGCTCGCCGCCGCGGTCTATGCGTGCATCTGGCTAGTGCTGGTCATCGCGATCGACTACGCCGTATCGCGGCACGTCGTACTGCGCGAAGGCCCGGGCATCGTCGCGTTCCTGATGACCGGCGTGTGGCTGTATCTCGTCGTGGCCGGCGTCGCCTATGCCAACAGCGCCGCGCAGCGCACGGCGCTGGCCGAAGCGCACGCCGCGCGCGTGCAGCTCGCGCAGCTGCGTGCGCAGCTGCATCCGCACTTTCTGTTCAATACGCTGCATACGATCGTGCAGCTGATACCGACGGCGCCACGCGCGGCCTCGCACGCGGCGGAGGAACTCGCCGGCGTGCTGCGCACCGTGATCGAGGAAGACCGCGACCTCGTGCCGCTGGGCGAGGAACTCACGTTCGTCGAACGCTATCTGGCGATCGAACGGATCCGCTTCGGCGAACGCCTGCGCGTCGAGCAATTCGTGGACGATGCCGCACTGCCGGCACTCGTGCCGTCGTTTGCGCTGCAGACGCTGATCGAGAACGCCGTGCGGCACGGCGCTGCGCCGAAGCTCGGCACCACGACGATCACGATCCGCGCGACCGTCGCCGACGATCTGCTGACGCTCGCCGTACGCGATGACGGCGTGGGCGCAGGACGCGACGAGATCGCGCGCGCCGGCAGCACGGGCCTGCGACGCCTGCGCGAGCGGCTGCAATGGACGTTCGGCGAACACGCGCGGATCGGTGTGGATAGCACGCCCGGCGCCGGATTCGCGGTGACGCTGACCCTGCCGCTGCTGCTGGACGGGCAGGCATCGGAACGGCCGGCGCAGCCATGAACGGCATCGCCCCGATCACGGTGTTCATCGCCGACGACGAAGCCATCGCGCGAGCGGGACTGTTGCGCATGCTCGCGGAAGTCGGCTGGATACAGGTCGTGGGGGAAGCGGCGAACGGCGTCGATGCCGTCGCCGGGATCGACGCGCTGAAACCCGAGCTCGTGCTCCTGGACATCCAGATGCCGGGACTGATCGGCACGGACGTGCTGCGCCAGATCCGCCACCGGCCGCACGTCATCTTCACGACGGCGTACGCGCAGCATGCGGTCACCGCCTTCGAACTCGGCGCGCTGGACTACTTGCTCAAACCGTTCGGCGAAGCGCGCCTGGGCGCGGCGCTGGAGCGCGCACGCGCCGCGTTCGGCGAGCCGCGCACCTCGCTGGACCGTCTGGGCGAAGCCCTCGGCCGCGCGCCGATGACGCGCCTGTTCGTGCGCACGGGGCGCACGATCGCGCCGCTCGCGATCAGCGAGATCGGCCGCTTCGAAGCCGTCGGCGACTACACCGCCGCTCACGCGGGCGGCGAGCCGCATCTGTTGCATCTGTCGCTGAACCAGCTTGAGGAAAGGCTGCCTCCGCAGCGCTTCATGCGAATCCATCGCGCGCACCTCGTGAATCTCGATCATGTCGTCGCGTTCCGCCGCGATGCGGCGGGCCAGGTGCGCGCGGAATTGCGCGACAGGACGGCATTGCCGGTGAGCCGGGCGAAAGCGCGCGAGCTCAGGGGACTGGTGAGGTAACGAGACCGCAGCGGCGTGACGGCAGGTCGAAGCGAACCGCCGTCCACGCCGCAGTCCGACTAGCGTCCTCGCCTCCCCCGCTGCGCCATCCGAAACAGTCCCGGCAGCACGAGCAAGGTCAGCAGCGTAGAGGACACGATGCCGCCGATGACGACGGTCGCGAGCGGCCGCTGCACTTCGGCGCCGGTACCGGTGTTGAGCGCCATGGGCACGAAGCCGAGGCTCGCGACGAGCGCGGTCATGAGAACCGGGCGCAGGCGTGTGAGCGCGCCGTCGATGATGGCATCGTCGAGATCGCGTCCATCACGCAGCAGGCCGCGGATGAAGCTCACGAGAACCAGGCCGTTGAGCACGGCCACGCCCGACAGCGCGATGAAGCCCACGCCGGCGGAGATTGACAGCGGGATGCCGCGCAGCCACAGCGCGAGCACGCCACCGGTCAGCGCGAGCGGCACGCCGCTGAAGATCACGAGCGCATCGCGCAGCGAGCCGAACGCGAGCACGAGCAGGATGAGGATCAGCGCGAGTGTCACCGGCACCACGATCGTCAGGCGCTGGCTCGCCGACTGCAGCTGCTCGAAGGTGCCGCCGTAACCGAGCCAGACGCCGGTCGGCAATGTCACGCGGCTGCGGATCTGCTGCTGCGCGTCGGCGACGAAACCGCCGAGATCGCGGCCACGCACGTTCGCGGTGACCACCAGGCGGCGCTTGCCGTTTTCGCGGCTGACCTGATTCGGACCGGGCGCGATGACGAGGTTCGCCACTTCCGACAGCGGAATGTAACCGCCACCCGGCAGCGGGATCGGCAGTCGTTCGATCACGCGCAGGTCGGCGCGGCTCGCTTCGGGCAGGCGCAGCTGAATCGCGTAGCGCGCGTCGCCGTCGAAGACCTGGCCAACCTCGCGGCCGCCGATCGCGGCCGACACGACGGACTGGACGTCGGCCAGCGCGATGCCGACACGCGCGAGCGCCTCGCGCCGCGGCTCCACCGACAGCACCGGCAGACCGGCGACTTGTTCGACGCGCACGTCGGCGCTGCCGGCGATGCCGTTCAGCGTGGCGGCAATCGCGTTGCCGATGACGAGCAACTGGCCGAGGTCGTCACCGTAGACCTTCACCGCGAAGTCGGAGCGCACGCCCGCAACGAGTTCATTGAAGCGCAACTGGATCGGCTGGCTCATCTCGTAGGCGCTGCCGGGCAGCTGTTCCAATGCGTCCTCAATTTCGCGCGACAGCGTGTCCTTCGTCTTGCCCGGATCCGGCCACTGTTCGCGTGGCTTGAGCATGACGTAGCCGTCGGCGAGGTTCTGCGGCATCGGATCCGTCGCCACTTCGGCGGTGCCGATGCGCGCAAAGCTCGTCTGCACTTCCGGAAACTGCAGCAGCCGCCGTTCCATCTGTTTCTGGAATTCGACCGACTGGCTCAGGCCCGTCGCGGGAATGCGCAAGGACTGTATGGAGAAATCGCCTTCGTCGAGCGCGGGCACGAACTCCGTGCCCAGGCGCGTCGCCAGCAAACCACACAGCACGACCAGCACCGCGGCCGCGGCGACGAAGATCACGCGCGCGCGCAACGCCATACGCAGCGCCGGTGCGTAGATGCGGCGCACAGCGCTCAACACGACGTTGTCGTGCGCCTTGAGCGGCCTGCGGAACAGCAGCGCGACGCCGGCGGGAATCAGGGTCAATGACAGGAACAGCGCCGCGACCAGGGCCATGACCACGGTCTGCGCCATCGGATGGAACATCTTTCCTTCCACGCCCTGCAACGCGAAGATCGGCAGGTAGACGGCAGTGATGATGCCGATGCCGAACAGGCTGGGCCGGATGACTTCGGCCGTCGCCTCATAGACCAGTTGCAGGCGTTGCGGCAGCGCGAGCGGCACGTCGTCTCGGCCAGCCTCGGACAGCCGCCTCAAGCAATTTTCCACAATGATCACCGCGCCGTCGACGATGAGGCCGAAGTCGAGCGCACCGAGGCTCATGAGGTTGGCCGACACGCCGGTCTCGACCATGCCCGAGATCGTCATGAGCATCGCGATCGGAATCACGAGCGCGGTCAGCAGCGCCGCGCGCAGGTTGCCCAGCAGCGCGAACAGCACGACGACGACGAGCAGCGCCCCTTCGAGCAGGTTCCTGCGCACGGTCGCCATCGCCTTGTCTACGAGCGTGGTGCGGTCGTAGACCGGCACGGCGCGCACGCCGGGCGGCAAGCCGTCGTTGACGATGGCCAGCTGCTGCGCCACTGCCGCGGCGACGTCGCGGCTGTTGGCGCCGATCAGCATGATCGCGGTACCGAGCACGGTTTCCTCGCCGTCGCGCGTGGCCGCGCCGGTACGCAGTTCCTTGCCGATGCCGACGTCGGCGACGCTGGCCACGGTGATAGGCACGCCGTCGCGCGTCGCGACGACGATGCGCGCGAGATCCTCGACCGTGCGCACCTGCCCCGGCACGCGGACCAGCAGCTGTTCCTTGTTGCGCTCGATGTAGCCGGCGCCCTGGTTCGCGTTGTTGCGTTCGATCGCCGCCGCGACGTGGTCGAAGGTCAGGCCGTAGGCGAGCAGCCGCGCCGGATCGGGCATGACGTGGTACTGCCGCGCCCAGCCGCCGATGCTGTTGATCTCGGTGACGCCGCGCACCTGCAGCAGCTGCGGCCGGATCACCCAGTCCTGCAGGCTGCGCAGCGCGATCGGATCCCAGGGCGAGCCGTCGGGCTGCCGCGCCGAGGCATCGGCTTCCACGCTGTACAGAAAGATTTCGCCGAGGCCGGTCGCGATCGGCCCGAGCGCGGGCTCGATGCCGTCGGGCAGACGGCTGCGGACTTGCTGCAAACGCTCGTTGACGAGGTTGCGCGCGAAATAGATATCAGTGCCGTCGTCGAACACGACGGTGACCTGCGACAGGCCATAGCGCGACAGCGAACGGCGGTAGCCCAGGTGCGGCAGGCCGGTGATCGCGGTCTCGATCGGCACGGTGATGCGCTGCTCGACTTCGAGTGGCGTATAGCCGTCGGCCTGGGTATTGATCTGCACCTGGACATTGGTGATGTCCGGCACCGCATCGATGGTCAGGTGCTGCCAGTGATACAGGCCGAGCACGATCAGGCCGAGCATCAGCAGCATGACCAGGCCGCGGCGCGCGATCGCCGCGCGCAGGATGGATTCGATCATGCGCGCGGTCCCCGTGGGGCGGCGCTGCGCGGCGCGTGTTCAGTGGCCATGCTCAGCACCCCCCTTGCCCTGCTCGGCCTTGAGCACGAAGCTGCCCTCGCCGACGACGCGCGCGCCGGCTTCGATGCCCGCAAGGATCTCGACGTGGCGCCCGTCGTTGCGGCCGGTCTTGACCGGTCGCGGCACCAGTCCCTGCGCTTCGTCGACGAAGACCGACAGACCGCCCTCGTCGAGTTCCTGCAGCGCCACCGTCGGCACCGCCAGCGCAACTTCGGTCTTGCCGACTGCGACCTCCGCGCGCACGTACAGACCGGGTACCCAGTGGCCCTGCGTGTTGTCGAGCAACACGCGTGCGGTGATCGTCTGCGACGCGCCACTGCCCAGCGGCGATACGAAGACGATCTTGCCGTCGCCCGACAGGCCGCCTTCGGTCGCTTCGATGCGCACGTCCTGGCCGAGCTGCACGCGGGCGCGGTCGCGCGGGAACAGCGACAGCTCGACCCAGACCGTGCCGAGATCGGCGACGGTGAACAGCGGCGCGGTCTCGGCCTGCTCGCCGGGATTCGTGAAGCGTTCGGTCACGACACCGGCGAGCGGGCTCGCCGTCGTATACACCTGCAGGCTCTCGTTGCTTTCGATGCGGGCCAGCGCCTGGCCCTGGCGCACGCGGTCGCCGACCTTGACCGACACCTCGCGCACCACGCCGGGAAACCGCGCGGTCACGCTGCGCAGGCGTTCGGCGTTCGGTCGGATGACGCCGTACAGCGGCAGGCTCTCGACCACCAGCGCCGGTCCGGCCGCGACGATCTCAAGACCCGCGGCTTCGCGTGCCTGCGGCGTGAGCCGCAGCGCTTCGGCATGGCTGTCTTCATCGCCGTGGCCGTGGCTGTCGCCACCAGCAGGACTGGCGGCGTCGATATGCGCATCGCTCTTTTCGCCGGCCGCGGCAGCCGCAGCCTCAGCAGCAGCCGCGGCAGCCGCCGATGCGGCCTGCTTCTCTTGCGCCGGTGCCGGCGAACCGTTGCAGCCCGCAACGACAGCTGCGAACAGCATGGTGATCGCAATAATCGACAGTGATTTCATGGACGGCTCCCGGCTTCGCTGGCGCGGACTTCGTCAGTGCGCACGTCGCTGACGGCCGTGCCGGTCAGGCGCTCGATCTCGATCAGGGTGAGGTGGTACTGCGTTGCGGCCGCGATGCGGTCGCGCTTGACCGCCAGCAGTTCGCGCTGCGCATCGATGAGTTCGAGATAGCCGTAGCGTCCGCGCTCATAGGCGTATTCGGTATTCGCGAGTGCGGATTCCGAATTCGGCAGCGCACGCGCGGTCAGGGCCTCGACCTCGCGGCGGCGGTCGAGCAGTTCCTGGTAGTGGCCGAACAGCGCGGTGCGCGCTTTCACCAGCGCGGCGGCACGGTCGGCGTCGACAACCGCGCGGCGCGCCTGCGCTTCGGCGATCGCGCCCTGGTTGCGGTTGAACACGGGCAGCGGCACGCCGACCGAGAACAGCAGCGCGGTATCGCCCGAGGCCTGCAGCCGGCGCAGCCCGACGCCGACTTCCACGCCGGGACGACGGGTGGCCAGCGCCAGCGTGATTTCCGAGTCGCGCAAGCGCGATTCGCTCAGATAGCGCGTGAAATCCGGCGTGTTTTCGAGTTCGCTCACGAGCTGCGGATAGTCCGCCAGCGGCGTCAACGCATACAGGTCCGCGGCGACCGCATCGAAGTCGGGCTCGGTCACGCCCCAGGAGGCGGCCAATTCGTAGCGTGCGGTCTTTAGTTCGTGCTCGGCGTGGGCATCGTCGTTGCGTGCGCGCTCCAGCGCGACGCGCGCGCGGTGCTGCTCGGCCAATGGCGATTTCGCCGCATTCACGCGGCGGTCCACCGCGGTCGCCGTCTTCTCGGCCAGTTCCACCGCGAGGTGGGTCAGCTGGTGCAACTGCTGCTGGCTGACCACGGCGACGAAGCGCCGCGCGGTGTCGGCGACCGCATCGAGCCGGCGCACGTGGCCTTCGATTTCGAGCCTCTCGCGCTCGCCGCGAGCGACCGAGACGCGGACGTCGCGCAGGCCGCCGAGTTCGACGAGCTGGCTCAGCGACAGGCTCAGCTCGGCCGAGCGCACGCCGCGGACCTCGCCCGTGCCGAGCACGTTCTCGAGCGTGCCGGTCAGCGTCGGGTTCGGCTTCAGTCCTGCCTGCACGATGCGGCCGTCCTGCGCGGTCAGCACGTACTGATAAGCCGACAGGTCGGGATTGGACCGCAGCGTGCGCTGCAGCGCATCGCGCAGAGTCAGCTCCGACGCCCGGGCCGCGAGCGGCAGGGCCAGTACGGCGAGCGCCGCGGTGGCCAGCACCCGGCGGCGAATATTCGAACACGTCAACATGGATACTCCAATAACTGTATACATAAGCACTTAACGACGGGCGTATGCGCAGTGCGAGACCGCGCGCTGCGAACACGGATCACGGGTGCCGGTGGGCGTCGTACGGTCGTGACCGCGATGCGCGCTGGACCTGAGCGCGCGCACGGCTGACCCTGCGTCGCCGCGGCAGAGGGTTGCTAGAAATTGCCGACGAGGGCGCTGCGGTCGTTGCGACCGGTCACGCGATCCGCACGATGCCGGATGGCGTTGGTCCGAACGTCAACGCACGCAGGAACGCATCGGGCGTGCCGGGCGTTTCGTCGTCATCGGCGGGATGGCACGGACGCGATGTCCGGCACGAGGGAGTTCAGGCGATCGGCGGACGCAGAGCGTCGTCCTGCGGCGCGCCACGCAGAGGACACAGCGCGGCGGGAAACCGTTGCGCGCCCGACGCGGGCGCCGCGACGATAGCCAGATCCGGCAGCAGCGTCATCACATGCGCGCAGGCGCAATGGCAACCGCCAGAACCACTGTGCCAGCACGGTCCCGTCTCGGGATCCGCCGCGGCAGCGGCAACATCAAGATCAACATCAAGGTTTACAGCGGCATCGAGGCCAGCGCTGACCGCCGCGACCGGCGGCACCGCGAACGCCTCCGCGGCACAGAGCGCCGCGACACCCGACTTCATCACCACCAGCCCAACACACAGCAGCGCAACGACGCGAAGATAGCGGCGCAAACGATGGATCAGGGGAGCGGAAGACGCGGGCATGGCGCGCAATCTACTGTGGCTGAGCGGCGTTAGACAATTACAACGATGGAGCTGCCGGATCCGATGTGGCAGGGATGCGGCGATCCGGAATTCCCTCACGCCGCCAGCGACGCCTTCATCAGATCGGCGATGTAGTCGCGGTGCTGGATCAGGAAGAAGTGATCGCCGGGCAGCAGTTCCACGCGCTGCACGCTGTGGCAGAACTGGCGCCAGCCGTCCAGGGTTTCGAGCGTGGTGTCGTTGTCCTGCGCACCGCCGAGCACGCTGACCGGTGTGGCGAGGCGCAGATGGCCGTGCGGGCGGAAGCTCTCGCCGATTTTCAGATCTGCGCGGATGATCGGCAGGCACAGCTCGATGAGTTCGGCGTTCGCGACGACTTCCTGCGGCATGCCGCCGAGGTCGATCAGGAAGCGCACGAGTTTCTCGTCGGACAATTCGCTGTCGCGGCGCGGCGGACCGTCCGGCGGTTTCTTGCCGGACAGGAACACATGCCGCGGCAATCGCGCGCCGATGCGCTCCAGCCGCTGCGTGCAGGCGTAGGCGACGAGCGCGCCGTTGCTGTGGCCGAAGAAGCTGAATTCCGCGCCGGCAACCAGCGCCGGCAGTTCCGTCATCACGGCGTCGACGACGGCATCCATGTGATCGAAGCAGGATTCGAGGAAGCGGCTCGCGCGGCCCGGCAGCTGCAGCACCCACAGTTCGTACTGCGGTTCGAGCAGAGGACCCCAGTCGCGAAATGCCTGCGGCGAAGCGCCGGCATAGGGGAAGATGACGATCTTGCGCCGCGTGACCGCGGCGTTGAGCTTGAGGAAGTTTTTGTAGGATTTCATGGCTGCTCGGCGTGGTGCGTCCCGGACACGGTGCCGCCGCGGACGCAGCGCCGCGGAGCCTGAGGCTCTGCAGCGCTGTCCCTGTCGTCCGGGGCCAGCGGCGTTCCGCGTGGGTGGGATGCAGCTTTCTCCATCAGGCTGTCGAGGTCGCGATCCACTGGATGGACCGAGCATTGATCGTACCTGCGCGCGCCGGGATTGCGAGCCGCTTTATACCTTGCGAATTTTTCCGGGGCGAATTTCCGGCGACGGATACCGATATACCCAACCGGCAGGTAGGCACGCCTTGCCGCGCTGCGGCCGAAGTCGCTAGTGTGCGCGGCAGCGCTGTCGCCGGGGAATCCTCATGTCGTTCGTGCGTTGTCTGCGTGGCATCGGTTCGGGCCGCGAATATCCGGCCGACGTGCCGATGAATCTCGATCCGGTCGATGGCCGTCCGGTGGAGATGATCCTGGACCTGACGCGGCTCGCGCGCGAACGGCCCGACACCTCGTGGTACCGGCCGCAGCGCCGCGACATGTGGCGCTTCGGCGCGTTGCTCGCGCTCGATATCGACGATCCGACCGATGCGGCGCACATCGTCACGCTCGGCGAAGGCGCCACGCCGCTGCTCGACTATTCCGACGACGAGTCCGTGCGCGGCAGCGGCCTGCGCCTGCAGCTCAAGGACGAAGGCCGCGCCCACGCCGGCTACGGTGCAAACCCGACCGGCAGCTTCAAGGATCGCGGCATGGCCATGGTCGCGTCGCAGGCGCGGCGGCTCGGCCTGCACCGGCTGTCGGTACCGACGCAGGGCAATGCCGGCGATTCGCTCGTGCGCTATGCGCTCGCATCCGACCTGTCGGTCGCGGTCGCGATGCCGGCCAGCACGCCATTGCCGATACTCGGCAGCGTCGCCGCCGCGGCGCTGCAGTACCCGCAGCGTATCGTGCTGGAGCTGGCCGGTCCGACGATCCGCGAGGCCGGCGCGTTCCTCAAACAGCACTATCTTCCACAAGGATATTTTTCCGTCGCCACGTTCCAGGAACCCGGCTGGCGCATCGAAGGCAAGAAGACGCTGGGCCTGGAACTCGCCGAACCGGCCGCCGGCGACACGCGCTGGTCGGTGCCCGACGCGGTGATCTATCCCACCGGCGGCGGCACCGGCGTGCTCGGCATGTGGAAGGCCTGGGACGAACTGCAGCAGCTTGGCCTGCTCGACGCGCGCCGGCCGCGCCTGTACTGCGTACAGAGCGAGGCGACGTGTCCGCTCGTGACCGCTTTCGAACAGGGCGCCGCGGACACCACACCGACCAGCGGCGGCGACACGCTGGCGACCGGACTGAACGTACCCGGTGGCGTCGGCCATGCGCGCGTGCTCGATATCGTACGCGCGAGCGGCGGCGCGGCGCTCGCGGTCAGCGAGGCCGACATCGCCGCACATACACAGCGCCTCTGGCGCACGCGCCACGACTGGATCAGCACAGAAGGCGCCGCCTGCTTCGCCGCCCTGCCCCAGTTGCTGCAGCGCGGACTGCTGCGTGCGGGCGAGCGCGTCGTCGTCGTCAACACCGGGTCGATCGAGAAATACCTGCCGGCGGTGCGTGATCTGCTGTAACGCGGACGCCGACAGCTTTAATAGCCGCGCCACCTTATCGAGCCTCCCATGACGACAACCGCTCCGCCGCGTCTGCGCTGGTTCGTACCCGGCGATCTGAATGGCTTCTTCGGCCTCGTCGTCGACAACCTGACGATACTGGCCTTCATCGCCGGTGCGCTGATCGGCATCTTCGGGTTTCCGGCCGACGTCGTGTTCCAGCGCATGTTTCCGGGCACCGCGTTCGGCGTGCTCGTCGGCAATCTGATCTATACGGCGATGGCGCGGCGTCTTGCCGCGCGCAGCGGGCGCAGCGACGTGACGGCGATGCCGCTGGGCCTCGACGCGCCGACCAGCATCGGCATGGCGCTGCTGGTGCTCGGACCGGCCTTCATCGCGTACAAGGCGGTTGGACTCGATGCGCAGGCCGCGGCCATCGCGACGTGGAAGCTCGGCATGGCCTCGCTTGTCGTCATGGGCGTGCTCAAGTTCGTGCTGTCGTTCGCCGGCGCCTGGGTCACGCGCGTGCTGCCGCGCGCGGCGCTGCTCGGATCGATCGCCGGCATCGCGCTCGTGCTGATGGGATTCTTTCCGCTGATCGAAGCGCTGCGCGTCCCGGTCGTCGGCTTCGTCACGCTGGGACTGCTGCTGTACGTGCTCGTGGCGCGGGGCCGGCTGCCGTTCGACCTGCCCGGCGTGCCAGTCGTGTTCGCGTTCGGCACACTGCTGTACTACGGCCTGGGTTTTGCCGGACTCGGTGCGCCGGGCTTCACGCCGCCGGCCGCTTGGCAGTGGCATCTGGCGCTGCCGCTGCCGAACCTGGGATTCGTGGAAGGCCTGCCGGCGACGCTGCCCTACCTGCCGCTGCTGCTGCCGTTCGGACTGCTGATGGTCGTCGGCGGCATCAACGTCAGCGAAAGCGCGCGCGCCGCCGGCGACGACTATTCCACGCGCGACATACTGCTGGCCGAGGCGTTCTCGACCCTGATCGCGGGATTCTGCGGCGGTGTGGCGCAGACCACGCCGTACATCGGCCAGCCGGCGTACAAGCACATGGGCGCGCGGCACGGCTATACGCTGCTGACGGGACTGTTCATCGGCATCGGCGGCATGCTCGGCGTGGTGTCCAGTCTCGTGCAATGGCTGCCGCTCGCAGTGCTCGCGCCGATCATCGTCTACGTCGCGATCGACATCACCACGCAGGCCTTCGACGCCACACCGCGGCGGCACACCGCGGCGATGGTGCTCGGTTTCCTGCCCTCGGTCGCCTATCTGCTGACCATCAAGCTCGGCAATCCGGCCTGGATCGCACCGGAAAAATTCAGTGAACTCGCGACCGCGCTCGACGGCCACGGCCTGCCCGAACTGGCGGTGATCAGAACCCTCGGCAACGGCTTCATCATCACGGCAATGATCTGGATCGCGACGGTCGCCGCGATGGTCGACGGGCGCCTGCGCCGCGCCGCAGCGCTGCTGCTCATCGCCGCCGGCCTCGCCGCGTTCGGCATCATCCACTCGGTCGATCCGCGCGGCGGGCTGCACTGGCCGTGGCAGCTCGACGGACTCGCACAGATCATCAGCCTGCAGTTCGTCGCGGCCTATGGCCTGCTCGCGCTGCTGCTGGCGGGGTTATCGCTGTCGGCCGCGGCGGGGCCGGAACCCACCGACGAGTGAGCGTCGGCGTGCGCAGATACAAATAACCGGTTGATTCATTTTTTACTCTTGCATTTTTTCAACAGGGGTTGCCGTCGCGGATGCGGCTTGGCAATACCTTACCGCGCGATATCAGGGCCGGCGATCGTCGGCGAGATGCCCGAGTCCGCGCGGGCCGCCGCGGCACGCGAAATTCTCGACGCGCACGCCGCTGGCACCACCAGCCTTTTCGTCGCGATCGAGATGGTCCGCCTGCTGCGCGACGTGCTCGAACCGCACGACGAGGTGGTGGCGTCTATCCAGACCTTGCCGCGAGCCGTGCAGGACGCCTTGCCTGCACAATGCGCCACCGGCCTCGCTTCGGCCTGAGAGGTAGCGCCTCCTTGCATCACTCACTAGTATCCTGTCATGCAATTTGAACTAAGCGGTCCCGGCGTCTTTTGTTACGACCCGTGACCATGGTGCACCGCGCCATGGCCGTACCCTGTAGACGACTGGTCGCGCACGAAACCCATGGCGATCGGGTTGCCGTATCGTCGGCACGGCGCACGGACTATCGGGAGGAACCTCTGCATGCATACGACGCGGCGGCTGGTTGAGATGACCCTGTACGGAACCGGCGACCAGCGCCGCTACGTCCAGGATGGCGCGATATTTATCGAGGTCTGGATCGAGCTGATCGAAGCGGCCAACCAGCGGGTGCCGCTGTTGCTGCAGCCCTACCTGCAGCTGCCGCCGTCGGAGCTGGCGGCAGCGCTGCACGAACGCGGGATCGGGCGCGCTTCGCACGACGTCGTCTACAACAATACCCTCGTGTCGCTGTCCGCCGATCTCGCTACCGTCGTATTCGGCCTGGTCCCGTTGACCGGCTGGTTCCGCCGCGCATACAGCGCCGCCACCCGGCGCTCGGGCACCGTGGGACTGGATCCCGACCTCATCGCCACGCTGCCCGATGCCACGCTCTGGGCCGATGTGCCGCTGCATGACGATGCGCGTGAAGACGTTGCGGCAGCGGATCCTGCCAAGGAGCTGCTTTCCTTTGTCCGTATCGCGGGTGTCGCTGCGTATCTGATCCTTCGAAGCGGTGCGCTCACAGCGCACGAGCCGAGCAGCGGCATCGAGCGCGCCGCCGAGGAAGTGAAGACCCTCACCGCACTGCCGCCGGACCAGGTGCGTACGCGAATCGCGCAGATGACACGCGAAGGCTGGATGATCCTGCTCGCGCGCGAGCCGGGCCCGGACTGGTACCGCAACACCCACCATGACGTGATCTATTCGATCACGTGCGATCGCAAGGCGAATCTCGCCGTTGCCGAGTCGCGCAAGACCGTCAAGGCCGATGCGGCGCAGCGGCTGTTCGATCTGTCGTGCAGCGGCATCACCTGGGCGGTGGTGGACTCGGGCATCGACGCGACCCATCCGGCGTTCGCCAGGCGGCCCGTACCGGCCGGTATCGGGACCACCGCGGACCACGCGCTACCCGTTGCCGGAACCACCGCGGAAAAAGTCAAAGCGTCCCGCATCAGGCACACGTTCGACTTCAGCTACCTGCGCGACCTGCTGCTCGGCAACGAGAAAAAGCTGCCGCCGCATCTGCAGACGGACCGTTACGCAGCGCCGCTGCAGCAGGTGCGCGAACGCGCCGAAGGGTTCAAGCCGAACGACTGGGGCCTGCTGCGCGAACTGCTGGAAGTGGAACCCGCGGCTTACTACTTGCCGAAGAACCGCCACGGCACCCACGTCGCCGGCATCCTCGGCGCAGACTGGCCCGACGGCCCGCGCGGCCCCATGAGCGGCGTGTGTCCCGACATCGACCTCATCGACGTGCGCATCTGCAAGGACAACGGCGACAGCGACGAATTCGTCGTCACCGCGGCGCTGCAGTTTCTTCGCTACCTCAACGCGCATGCGGACATGATGGTCGTGCACGGCGTCAACATGAGCCTCTCCTTCGAACATGATGTCGCCAGCTATGCCTGCGGGCGCACGCCGGTCTGCCTGGAAGCCGAGCGCACGGTGCATTCGGGCGCCGTCGTCGTGGCGGCCGCCGGCAATCGCGGCTACCGGCACATCAAGGCAGCCGACGAGACCACGTTCTATCAGTTCTGCGCCGTCAGCATCACCGACCCGGGCAACGCCGAAGGCGTCATCACCGTCGGCTCCACGCACCGGCGCGAACCGCACAATTTCGGCGTCAGTTATTTCTCCAGCCGCGGCCCGACCGGCGACGGCCGCGTCAAGCCCGACCTGGTCGCGCCGGGCGAGAAGATCTACGCGCCGGCGCCGCACGGCGACGCGGTCACGCTGGACGGCACCAGCATGGCCGCTCCGCACGTCAGCGGCGCGGCGGCACTGCTGCTCGCCCGCAACGCCGAACTGATCGGACAGCCGGACAGGATCAAGAAGATCCTTTGCGATACGGCCACCGATCTGGGTCGCGAACGCTATTTCCAGGGGCACGGGCTCGTCGACGCGCTGCGCGCGCTGCAGTCCGTGTGACCGTCGTCAGCCGACACGAATTTCGCCGCACGGAGGAATAGACCATGTTCAAGCTCGAAGCGCTGCAAGCCCTGCATGGCGATTGCCTGCTGCTGCAGTGGGGACCCGACGACGCGCCGCACCTCATGCTGATCGACGGCGGGCCCAACACCGTTTACCGCGACACCTTGCGTCCGCGCCTGGTCGAACTCATCGAGGAACGCGGCGAGCCGCTGGTCATCGACCTGATGATGCTCAGCCACATCGACGACGACCATATCAACGGTCTGCTCGATTTCGCCAAGGAACTCGACGACAACCGGACCCACGATCTGCATGGGCGCGATCCGCTGCGGATCACCGTTCGCCGGCTCTGGCACAACAGCCTCGAAGGCCTGCTCGACGATCCGCTCGTCGAGCGCGCGACGGCATCGGTTACCGCCTCCATCGACGCGGCACTGCAATTGCCGGCCGACGAATCCGCAGCGGACGCCGACGCGCACTTTCACGGCAAGGTGCTCGCCTCGGTGCCGCAGGGGCAGGAGCTGCATCGCTATGCGGTGCAACTCGGCTGGCGCATGAACACGCCGTTCGACGAACCGGCGCTGGTGATGCGCGGGGTCCGCGACAAACCCGTCACGATCGCGGGACTGGCCATGGATATCGTCGCTCCGGCGGCAACCGAGGTCGAAGCGCTGCGCATTGCGTGGAAAGCCAAGCGCCGCGACGACGGCGCGCTGGCCGCCTACAGCGATCGCTCGCCATACAACCTGTCGAGCATCGTCGTGCTGGCGAGCTTCGACGGACGCCGCATGCTGCTGACCGGCGACGCGCGCGGCGACCACGTGCTGGCAGGTCTCGAGGCGAACGGCCTGCTCGACGACGACGGACGCATTCACGTCGACCTGCTGAAGCTGCCGCACCACGGCAGCAAGAACAATGTAAAAAAGGAATTCTTCGAACGCGTCACGGCCGACCACTACGTCGTATCCGGCGACCGCGGACGGTTTCCGAATCCCGCGCGGGAGGCCATGGAATGGCTGCACGAAGCACGCGGCGAAGACGACTACACGGTGCACTGCACCTACGAGATCGAGGACATGCGCGCGTTGTTCGGTGACCGGCTCGTCACGCCCCAGGCGCAGGGCCGCTCGGTCACGGCCGCGCTGGAGAGTGCCGGATGAAGCGTCTTGTCATCCGCGCCGACGAAACCTGGAACGGGCGCGACCGGATCGACGATGAATCCGGAAAGCGCCGTCCGACCAGCCGATGCGCAGGCTGTTGTACCTGTTCGGTAGCGAAGTAATTTCCGCGTCGGTCGGCGTGTACGCGGCGACGAGCTCACGAACAACGGGGATACTGGAGATATGTGGTCCGTTCGATCGACGCCATGGCGAGGTCCGAATTCGAAAAGCGGGTCTGGCTCGAATGGCACTTACTCAACACGCTTCTCGTGCCCGCACCTGCGGACAAGCTCCCTTGCCAGGGTGCGTGGCTGCATGAGTAGCTTGCAAGGTTTCGGTCGTCGCTTCACAGCGCGTGGCTCGATGCGGCCGGGTCTTAGTCCCACGCGTCGCTGCGCGATAAGCGCCAGCAACACATTGAGCTTTCGATCTGGGTTTCGGTGGGTTGCACGCCATGCCAACCAGAGCTGCGGGCCTGCTGACTGCCGTCGTTCTACCGGCCCTGGCACACGATCCCGCCGCCCATTCGCGCCGCGCCCCCACCACGCCGACCGAATGCGCAGCCTTTGACGGCAAGGACCCGGCCACAATCGATCTGAAGGACACCGCGATCAAGGCGGCTTACGACAAGTGCGAAGCGGCCAAGAAGGACGGCAAGAAGGCGGCCGATGTCGCCGCCGAAGCCGAGCACGATCACTGAGCCTTGCCACCGCCGAGCCCGCGGCTTGCGGGCTCGGCGGTCTGGTTCAGACGGTTAGTGGCGCCGTGGCAGGACGATAACGAAGCGGCTCCCACCGTCCGAAGCCGCTTCGCAGCGAGCTTCGCCATCGTGGCGGCGGGCGATCTGCCGCACCAGCGCCAGTCCGAGACCCGAACCCGCCTCATTGCGCGATTCCTTACGGCGGAAGAATGGTTCGAAAATCCGTTCCCGTTGTGCTGTCGGAATGCCCGGGCCAGCGTCGGACACGATGACACGAACCTCCTCGCTCGCAGTCACTTCGACATGCACAGGCGGCCTTCCGTGCCGCGTCGCGTTGTCGAGCAGATTGCGTAGCATGCGGCGCAGCAGATTCGGATCGCCGCGCACACTGCACGGTATGCCATCAAGCTGCATGTCGGCATAACGCGCGCATTCTTCCGCAGCAAGCGCTAGCAGATCCACGTCCTCGTCGATGTCGCGTTCGCTCACGGCGTCAAGCCGACTCGCGAGCAGTATCTCGCCAATCAGCTGATCCAGCTCGACAATGTCGCGCTCGAGCCCGGCCTTCTGCTTCGCATCAGTGGGGCCCTTGAGCAGTTCGACCGCCATGCGGATGCGCGCTAGCGGTGTACGCAATTCATGCGATGCGTTCGCGAGCAGATCCTTGTGTGCGCCAACCAGCGATTCGATACGCATGGCCGCGTGATTGAAACTTTGCGCGAGCTGCGCGACTTCGTCGCTGCCTTCGACGGCCACGCGGGCCATGAGATTGCCCGCGCCGAGTGATTCGACGCCGCGCTGCAGGCGTTCGAGCCGCTGGGCGAGCCGACGCACGATCGGATATGCGCCCACCGCGACCGCCAGGGCGAGCACACTTAGCGTCAGCAGCAGCGCATAGGCCGGATGGCGAAAGCCGATCGGCAACGCAATCACCAGCCAACGCCCGTCCGGCAAGTGGAGCGACCACCGCGCGTTGGGCTTCCACGGCCGCAGCCATTCGCTCGCGTTGTGGCGATCGCCGACCACCTGTGGCGGGTCGCCGACAGCAGCGATCGGCGATCGGTCCGGTGCGAGCAGGCTAACGTCGGCGCCGAGGTTGCGTGCAATCTGCTGCAAGGCTGCATGTTGCTGCGTTGGCGCGGCGTCTGCCGGCGGCAACGCGTTCTGGATGAGCTGCGCCAGTACGTCATTGGCTCGGTCCACCGGTCCATCGTGACGATGCCACACCATTGCAGCGGCGATGACGAATACGAGGAGGCTGCCGAGCAGCGCGAGGTAGAACCGTAGATACAGGCGTGACATGTCAGTCCTGCGACCGCGAGAACACGTAGCCGGCACCGCGCACCGTGATAATGCGCTGCGGCCGCTTCGAGTCGTCCTCGATGGCGGCGCGTATGCGCGAAATATGCACGTCGATCGAGCGATCGAACGCTTCCAATTGTTCGCCTTTGATCATATCCATCAGCGCCTCGCGCGAGAGCACGCGTCCAGCGCGTTCGGCGAGCGCTGTGAGCAATGTGAACTGATATGACGTGATGATGCACTCCTCGCCGTCGAGGCGGACGCTGCGTGCTGCGCGATCGATCTCCAGTCGGCCGAAGCGTAGCGGCGGCTCAATCGTGCCGCCATGACGTCGCCGGAGGATGGCGCGTAACCGCGCGAGCAATTCGCGCGGCTCGAACGGCTTGGGCAGGTAATCGTCGGCGCCCAGTTCGAGCCCAACGATACGATCGGTTGCGTCGCCGCGCGCCGTCAGCATCAACAGCGGAATGTCGGATCTCTTGCGCAATTGCTGGCAGATGCTGAGGCCGTCCATGTCAGGCAGCATCAGATCGAGCACGACCGCGTCGTGCTCGATCGTTTCCAACTGCTGCAGCGCAACGGTGCCAAGCGGCGCAGTGGTTACGCGATAGCCGGCGTTGCCGAGATATTCCGCAATCATCTCGGCAAGGCGGGTGTCGTCTTCAACCAGCAAAATGCGCTCGACCATAGCTACCGTACTGTAGGGCTTTGACGATGCCGTGGCGAACCGCGACTCAGCCTTACGCGCCGCGATGATGCTGCGCGATTCGCTCAAGTAGCACCTTGCGCTGTGCAGGCGTGAGCACCTGCGCCGCGTCGGCGACAAACCGCGTGAGGGTGAGCGAAGCTTGATCCGCCATCTGGACATGACGCACACGGATCGCTTCGATTGCCGCGCGGTCGATCTCGTCCGCGCCGAGCAACGCGAACAACTGTCCGTGCCCGTCGTGGAACTGCCCGCGCAGCGGCAGCAATTCGGCGGCAGCCTGCCTGAAGATCGGGTCGAGCCTGGCTTTCTGGTCGTCGGTGGCGTCGATCTCGATGTACACGTGCTGCAGCATGCGGTCGACGTGCGCCGCCATGTCTTCCGGCGTGGCGAATTCTGCAGATCCCTTCCCGTGGTGCCAGCCACTGGCGACGTGGGACGCCGTACCGACAGCTGCGGCCACGCCGACGACTCCGGCGAGCATGACGAACGCGAGTGGCCGGAGCCACTGGCGAACGAGCGGCGGCGAGGTGACAGTATTGCCTGAAGCAGTGTTCATAATCAGTCCTTTCCGTGAGGCGTGGGCGATCCCACGGTCAGCAGTTTTCGCCGTGGCGGTAAGGCCTGCATGTCGTTTGTGTAAAGTTGTATGAAGTCCTCTGCGAATCCTCATTTCCCGGACGTGGAAGTGTGGGCCTGCTGTACCAGTACGCGATCGACCCGGTTGCGATCCATGTCCATCACCTCGAACCGCAGGCGCTTGTGGTCAAAATGATCCCCGACCGCTGGCAAACGACCCAGCGCTGCCAACACGAAACCGCCCAACGTGTGGTAGTCGCCTTCGTCGTCGTCGAGCGGAGCCGACAGCTCGGGCAATGCCATCAGCCGATCCAGCGGCAACATTCCGTCCAATAGCCACGACCCGTCTTCGCGTTGCACCGCTTCATCGGTGTCCACATCGGCGCCGGGCAGGTCGCCAATGATCGCTTCGAGCAGGTCAGTCAGCGTCACCATGCCAGTCAAACTCCGCCGAGCGTCTCTCTGCCCGTCAGCACCGGAGCAAATCCGCCTCCGGGAGTGCGGAAGTTGGTGGTCTGACCTTGATACATCCGCGCGGCATATAGAAGCACCTTGCCGCGATAGGCATAGCAACGGATGTCGACCTTGAGTGGATCCGAGTCTGAAGCCACGTGGCGTTCGCTTGGCGCCACGATTTCCTGGGCCACATAGATTCCGCCAGCGATTTCGTCCCACACCCGGCGGGTCAATTTGTCCCCGCGGTAGCTCGCTCTGCTGCCATAACCCGCGGCGGGCTTGAAGAACAATCGGCGGCGACTGGTCCACATCGCCTCGCGATTCTCCGGTGTCACTATGTGAGTAGGTGGAATCGCTGCCATCAGGGCGTCTATGGTCCCCTGGCTGACCCCTGAATTCTGGAAAGAACCTCGATTACCGAGCACGCTCAGATTGCGCTTGTCTGCGTACAGCGCGTGAGAGCGAGGATGTGGGCTCACGGCCACTTGTCCGGCCATGTACGCGGCCCGTAATACATCGTGGGCGGGTTGCTGCAACGAAAAGTCGGTCAGGCGGTTGTATACAAAATCGACCGGGCATTCTCCCAGCCACAGTCGATGTTGCTTCTCCACCAGTGTTTCCGGTCCACAGATCTCGGCGCGGCACCCATGTCGCCGAAACAGTTCCTGGAACAGGACGAATTCCGGATAGAGATATTGCTGCTTCGGTGACTCATCGACAATGGCCACAAAGCCGGGTGACGCGGAGCCACGTTGAAGGCGCCATTCCGTCAACATTGCGTCAAGGACGGCCTCAGGAACTTCTGCGGTGTCAGTCGGTGGAAGTATCAGTTCCGGCATGCACGCGCGCTGTGCCTGCGCCAGGAGGGCATTGAGCAGCGCGCCGCCGGGGTTGGTATTGATTTCGATAAGCCGCGGTCCGTCAGGACTCAAGTGGAAGTCCAACCCCAGCAGCCCGCCTGGAGATCCGGGGTCGAATCTGGCGATTTCTGGTGCCCATGACAGGACTGCCGATTGGTAAGCCGCCGAAGCTGTCACTTCCTCGATGGCGATAGCCACTTTTGCCATTTGCTCAAGATGCCGGTGCGAGACGTAGACGGGCAGTGTTGAGAACAGGTGCGGGTGCGAATCGACCAAGGCTATCGACAAGCCATGCGTTTTGAGCACAGCTTCCAGCTGCGCGTGCAACTGGGTTTTATCAACGCCGAGACAGAAGCAGTCGCGGTTCAGTGCTTCGATCGACAGGGATGACGCGCACGGGTTGGAACACGAATTGGATTGGACGGTCGACGGATATTCATTCATCGGCAGTGCCCATGGGCGAAATTGACGACCACGTTAGCCTAGAACCCAGGCTGGGACCAGAAACATCGCGCGCTCTGGTGAGCATCGGGGTCATGTCGCGCTGATGGATCTTCAATAAATCCACGGAATTCCGAAATGCTCGCCTCAAGATTGCTTGGCACGAGCAAGCGACGCAGTCCACTGTGCTTCGGTACGAAGTCTGGACTGGCTTTTCGCCGCCGAAGTTGACGTGGATAAAGAGGGGCGCCGTCAGTAATGTGTAGGGTGGATTCACACCGCTGGTTATCGCATTCGCACAGACCGCTCGCCGACGGAATTGCAAGATAAAGAGGACGTGAATGCAGAACCCGCGGGCGCCATGAGAGACCACAGGGTGCGAGCCGCCAGTCGACAAAAACGCCTGTCTATGAAGCACCAAGTCATAACCTGAACGATGATTGTCGGCTGCAAGAGTGAATCAACAAAGGCGTCGCCATGCCGCCCCTTCGCACAGGCATCACGCTAGCCATCACGGTCTGGCTGTTCTATGCCCTTTGCACCGTGGCCTGATGGCTCAAGCTTCTTCGGTTACTTCCTGCCGGAGAAGATGGGGTGGGCGGATGCTTACGGTCATTTGCTGCGAGTCGAATCTGCACCAGTTCGAAGGTATGCATTTGATCTGCATCAAGCTAAGGACCCTCTGAACAAGCCCCGCCGCTTGTGCTGAAATAGTCACACGAACGGTCGAGAGTCAACGCAATGGACCAGATGAGTTTCGGCGACTCGGAATACGCGAGTAAGCGCAAGCGTACGCGGCGGGAGAAATTTCTCGCGGAGATGGATCAGGTCATCCCGTGGTCGATCCTGCTGAACCTCATCGAGCCGGTGTATCCGAAGGCGGGAAACGGTCGGCCGCCTTATCCGCTGAAGGCGATGCTGCGGACCCACCTGATGCAGAACTGGTTCGGGCTGAGCGATCCGGCGATGGAG
>JBBQZR010000071.1:0-29859 GCA_038207515.1 Lysobacterales bacterium
GAGATCGAGAAGATGCACGAGGCGAACATCCTCTACCTCGTGGTCTCGAAGTTCGCCGACGTCGACCTCCACCCGTCGAAGGTGCCGAACGAGCAGATGGGTCTGATCTTTGAAAACCTCATCCGCCGCTTCAACGAACTCGCGAACGAGACGGCCGGCGATCACTTCACGCCCCGCGAAGTGATCCGACTCATGGTCAACCTGCTCTTCATCCACGACGACAAGCTGCTCGCCACGGCGGGCACGGTGCGCAAGCTGCTCGACCCGGCATGCGGCACGGGCGGCATGCTGGCCGAGGCGCAGCACTATCTGCGCGAGCACAACACCGAGGCGAAGCTCTACGCCTACGGGCAGGACTACAACAAGCGCGCGTTCGCCACGGCGGCCTCCGACATGCTCATGAAGGAGGTCAGTCACAACGGCGGCGGCGACAACGTCCGCTTCGGCGACATCTTCACCGAGGACCAGTTCCCGTCCGAGACCTTCGACTACTTCCTGAGCAACCCGCCGTTCGGCGTCGACTGGAAGAAGCAGCAGAAGGAGATCCAGAAGGAGCACGAGAAGCGCGGCTTCGACGGCCGCTTCGGCGCCGGCCTCCCACGCGTGAACGACGGCGCGCTGCTGTTCCTGCAGCACATGTGGAGCAAGCGCGAAGACGTGAAGCCAAAGGAGCACAAGGAAGGCTCGCGGCTAGCGATCGTCTTCTCAGGCTCGCCCATGTTCACGGGTGGGGCGGGGTCGGGCGAGAGCGAGAGCCGCCGGTGGCTGCTCGAGAACGACTGGCTCGAGGCCATCGTCGCGCTGCCGGAGGCTATGTTCTACAACACGGGTATCGGCACCTACGTCTGGGTCTTGACGAACCGCAAGGAGACGCGGCGCAAGGGCAAGGTGCAATTGCTGGACGCGCGCGACGTATGGACGGCGGGCGGCAGCGAGGACAGCAAGCGCAGCCTCGGCGACAAGCGGAGGCATATGACCATTGCCCAGATCGAAGAGGTTGTGCGCCTGTACGGCAGGTTCGAGGAGGGCACGCGCTCCAACGACGCTCAAGCAGCGCGAAGCGCGGTAGCGAAATCGAAAGTGTTCGACAACGCCGACTTCGGCTACACGCGCGTGACCATCGAGCGCCCGCTGCGCCTGCGCTATCAGATGACTACGGACGACAAGGCGCGCTTCCTCGACGCCTGTCCGCACCTGCTCGACGACATGCAGGCCATCGACAAGGCGCTCGGCCGCGAGCCGCGCCTGGACTGGTCGGCGACGTGGGACGAGATCGAGGCGTTGCTGAAGAAGCGTGGCAGCCGCTGGAAGGCGACCGAGCAGAAGCTGTTTCGCTCGGTGTTCACGCAGCGCGATGCGAAGGCCGAGCCCGTGCCCAAGGGAGGGCGCGACGAGGGCTTCGAAGCTGACGCCGATCTGCGCGACTTCGAGAACGTGCCGCTCACCGAAGACGTGGGCGAGTACTTCGAGCGCGAGGTGAAGCCGCACGTGCCGGATGCGTGGATGGATCGGGGCAAGGACAAGGTTGGCTTCGAGATCAACTTCAACCGGTACTTCTACGTGTTCACTCCACCGAGACCGCTTGCGGAAATCGATCGCGACCTGAAGTCAGCAGAGCAGGAGATGGTTCGCCTACTCAAGGCGGTAACGTCGTGACGGGCGCTGCCGCCGGACGTGCAGAGTCTCTCGACGTCGCAGCGGCGCGCTGGCCGGTCGTGCCGCTGAAATACCAACTCGAGTACATCGAAGGGCCCGGCATAATGGCCGCGGACTTCGTCGCAGATGGGGTGCCGCTTCTTCGCATCAGCAGCGTCGCGGGGCGGTACGTCACGCTAGACGGATGCGATTATTTAGAGCCTGCACTGGTTGCGTCGAAGTGGAGCCACTTTCAAGTCAGGGCTCGTGATTTGCTGATTAGCGGCAGCGCATCAACGGGCCTGTGTGCGGAGGTAACCGAGGAAACCGCTGGTGCGATTCCTTATACGGGGCTGATCATCATCCGGCCTCGTTGCGACTTCGATCGGGACTTCGCGCGGTGGTTTCTTCTCTCGGATCTGTTCGCGAAGCAGGTTGCGGTCCTTCAGGCAGGAAGCGCCATTCAGCACTTTGGCCCGAGCCATCTCGGGGTGATGTTCTGTCCGGTTCCCTCCCCGACGCAGCAGCGCGCAATCGCGCGGTTCCTCGACGAGGAGGTCGGGGCCATTGATGCTGCGATCTCCGCGAAGCGGCGCGTCCTCGACCTGCTCGCCGAGAAGCGCAAGGCCGTCATCGCCACGGCTGTCACGCGCGGGCTCGACCCGAAGGTGAAGCTGCGCGACTCCGGTGTGCCGTGGCTAGGGGAGATCCCGGCGCATTGGCGCTCGACTCGAGTCGGTAGGCTCTTTCGGCAGTCCAAGATCCTCGACTACCCAGATTTAACTGTGCTCTCGGTGTATCGCGAGTTTGGCGTCATCGAGCGGGCATCGCGCGACGATAACGCGAACCGAGTGCCCGACGACCTCAACAAGTATCAACTTGTTGAGGTCGGCGACCTGGTCATCAACAAGATGAAGGCGTGGCAGGGGTCGTTGGGTGTTTCGGATTTTCGAGGGATCACAAGTCCCGACTACGTCGTGTTCCGACCTGCGCACGCGGAGGAACCCCAGTTCCTGCATTCGATGTTGCGAATGCCTCAGCTCACGACGGTCTACTTGTCAATTTCGAATGGCATTCGTATCAATCAGTGGCGAATTGAACCAGAGCGCTTCGCAAACGTTGAAGTGTTTCTTCCTACTCTCGATGAGCAACGCGACATCGTCGAGCACATCGCCCGCGAGACCGCGAAGCTCGACGCCGTGCGGGCGGCGACCGAGCGCACCATCGCGCTGCTCAAGGAGCGCCGCTCCGCGCTCATCGCTGCCGCGGTGACCGGCCAGCTCGACGTGGGGGCGGGGGCATGAAGGTCCGGGAACTCACGGTCACGAACTTTCGTGGATTCGCCGGTGAGCGGCGCTTCCAGTTGTCTGATCGCTTCACCCTGATCGCCGGAATCAACGGGCGCGGGAAGAGTTCGCTGCTTGATGCTCTGGCGCTCCTGCTTGCGCGTCTTCTTCGCGCCCTCTCGCTGAGCGCGGGCAGCGGGCGGACGATCTCCGCGAATGACGTTCACGCGGGCCAGGCGGAAGCAGCCCTAGCAATGCAGGTGTCCTGCGCTGGCATCCCGGTGAAGTATGATGTTTCCTTTAGTCCCACCTCGCAGCGGGTGCGAGCGCGCGGCCTGGCCAGCGCGGTGCGTGAGCAGATTCGAAAGAACTATGGCGACCCGACGCGGGAATACGATCAAGCCCCGGTGGCTGTCTACTTCACCACCGATCGCGCAGGCTACCGACTGCCTCGAACGCTGCCGATGGACCTGCCATCAGGGCAGCGCCTCGCCCATCACGGCGCGCTGTCCAACCGCATGGTCGACTACCGCGACTTCATGGCACGCTACCGGCTGTGGGTCCGGCAGCAGAGCGCGGAGCTGTCTGCGTTCAACCGAGTGCTGAGCGAGTTCCTCGACGGGTTCGCTGAAGTAGCCGTCGAAGAGGATCCACTGCGTCTGACTGTGAAGAAGGCGGGTGCGCGTATCTCACTGCAGCAACTCTCTGACGGCGAGCGCGCCTTCATCGCTCTGCTCGGCGACCTCGTGCGCCGCCTCGCGCTGGCGAACCCGGAACTGGACGATCCTCTTGCTGGGCATGGCGTCGTTCTCATTGACGAGTTGGAGCTGCATCTCCACCCACGCTGGCAGCGAGAGGTCGTCGAGAAGCTGCGCGCCAGCTTCCCGAACATCCAGTTCATCGCAACGACGCACTCGCCGTTCATCATTCAGTCGCTTCGGCCGGGGGAGTTGATCACGCTCGACCCCGAGGAGTTCGGCGAGTACGCGAACCGCAGCGTCGAGGACATCGCCGAGCACGTCATGGGGGTCGAGGTGCCGCAGAAGAGCGAGCGCTACGTCGAAATGATGAAGGCTGCCGAACAGTACTATCGCCTGCTGCAACAGCCAGACGCATCGCAGAATGCGATCGAGCTTGCTCAAGAAATGCTGAACGAACTCACGGCTAGGTTTAGTGACGATCCTGCCTACCACGCGCTGTTGAAGCTCGAACTCGAAGCGAAGCGTGGAGGCTAAATGAGGCCGGTTGACAAGGGTGTTTCGCCCGTCCTTGCATTCGCTGCTTACGGTGACGCGATCGGTGACCTTGAGGGGCGTCTTGGGCGCTACTGCAGCTACTGCGAGCGCAGGCTAGAAACGCACTTGGCGGTCGAACACGTTCAACCGAAGTCGCTAGTGCCCGGGCTGGCACTTACGTGGGCGAACTTTCTGCTTGCTTGCGTCAACTGCAACTCGTGCAAGGGCAACACGCTTGTCAACATGCCGGATTACTTGTGGCCCGACCTAGACAACACCCTGCAGGCTTTCAGGTACTCGGTCGGAGGATTGGTAGACGTTGATCCGACAATCGCTCCACCATTGCGGGCCTTGGCAGGAGCGCTGAGGAGCCTTGTCGGGCTAGATCGTGTACCGAGAGCAGCGATTGAGCCAACCGACAACGATCTGAGATGGAACCGTAGGCGTGAGGCTTGGGACAAGGCAGCACGAGCACGCCAGCGACTCATGGCCAACGACACCCCCGAGCTTCGTGAGCAAATTGCTGAGACGGCGCAAGAGTCCGGGATGTTTTCGATCTGGTGGGAACTCTTTCGTGGTGATGTCGACATGCGGCGGCGATTCCGCCTGGCCTTCGCAGGGACCTGCCCAAGCAGCTTCGACGTGAACGAGGGTTTGCAAGCTCGTCCCGGAGGCCAGCTATGATCGAGCAGGTCCCCCAGGAAGGCGAGCTGATCTTCTACCGCACCGCCGACAACGCCGTACGCGTCGAGGTGTTGTACGAGTCCGAGCCCTTCTGGCTCGATCAGCGACGGATCGCCGAGCTATTCGGCGTCGAGGTACCGACCATCAGCTACCACCGGAAGGAAATCTACGCGTCAGGCGAGCTGGCGAGGGAGTCAACTCTTCGAGAAATCCCAAGAGTTCAACGCGAGGGCAATCGCGAAGTCAGGCGCGAGATCGAGCTCTACAGCCTCGACGCGATCATCTCGACTGCACCCTGCGCGCTCAGGCCGTTCACCCCCCCTGGTTCGGAGGCTGCATGACGAGCAAGAAGGGCCCGGCCAAAGCCCTCGTGCGCTCCTCGGCCGCCGAATATCTGACCTTCGTAGCGGCTAGCGGCGCGGGCGGCGTCGAGGCGATTTACGCCGACGAAAACATCTGGCTAAGTCAGAAGATGATGGCGCAGCTCTACGACGTGGAAGTCCCTACCATCAACTACCACCTGAAAAAGGTCTTCGACGACAGCGAGCTTGAAGCGAATTCAGTTATTCGAAATTTTCGAATAACTGCCGCCGACGACAAGACCTACGACACCAGGCACTACAAACTCTCGGCCATCATCGCCGTCGGCTACAAGGTGAACTCCGAACGTGCCGTGCAATTCCGCAAGTGGGCCACGCGCGTTGTCGAGGAGTTCACCATCAAGGGCTACACGATGGACGACGAGCGCCTCAAGCGCGGAGGCTCCGTCCTGGGCGACAAGTACTTTGAGGAGCAGCTCCAGCGCGTCCGCGAGATCCGGTTGTCGGAGCGCAAGTTCTATCAGAAGATCACGGACATTTATGCCACCTCCGTCGACTACGACGTGACGGCACAGGCCACCAAGCGCTTCTTCGCCACGGTACAAAACAAGCTGCATTGGGCGATCCACGGGCAGACGGCTGCCGAAGTCATCGTCGATCGCGCTGACGCCAGCAAGGCGCACATGGGCTTGCACACGTGGGCCGACGCCCCCCACGGCAAGATTCATAAGTTCGACGTGGTCGTGGCCAAGAACTACCTGACTGAGCCGGAACTGGCCCAGCTCTCGCGGTTGGTAAATGCCTACCTGGATGTGGCTGAGGACATGGCGCTCCGGAAGATCCCAGTGACGATGCAGGATTGGGAAACGCGGTTAAACCGCTTCCTCGCTGCAACCGATCGCGAGGTGCTTGCGGATGCCGGGAAGGTGACCGCCGAGATCGCCCGTGCGCATGCCGAGAGTGAGTTCGAAAAGTACCGCATTGTGCAGGATCGCTTGTTCGAGAGCGACTTTGATCGGGTGGTGGCCGAAACGAAGCGCCTGGAATCGAAAAGTGCTGCCAAGCCCCCCCGCAAGCGGAAGGAGGCGCCGTGACGAGCACGCCCCGACACTCCGAGGCCGCGTTCGAGACCGTCATCGAGCACCACCTTCTCGGCCACGGCTACGTCGCCGTCTCGCGCGAGGGCTTCGACCGCGAGTGCGCCATCTTCCCGTTCGTGGTCCTCGACTTCATCAAGGACACGCAGCCCAAGGAGTGGGCAAAGCTCGAAGCCTTGCACGGACCAAAGACGGGCGAACAGATCCTCACCGACCTCTGCAAGTGGCTGGACGCGAACGGTTCGCTCGCGACGCTGCGTCACGGCTTCAAGTGCTACGGGCGCACGCTCTTCGTCGCCTACTTCAAGGCTGCGCACGAGCTGAACCCGGAACTCGAGGAGCGCTACGCCAAGAACCGCCTCGGCCTGACCCGCCAGCTCCGTTTCTCGACGCGCTCGGAGAAGTCGCTCGACGTCACGCTCAGTGTGAACGGCATCCCCATTGCGACGCTCGAGCTGAAGAACGCGATGACCGGGCAGACCGCTGAGGATGGTCGGCGGCAGTACAAACAGGACCGCGACCCGCGCGAGACGATCTTCGAGTTCAAGAAGCGCACGCTCGTGCACTTCGCCGTCGACACTGACACGGTGCTCATGACGACGCGCCTCGCAGGCAGTGCGACCCACTTCCTGCCCTTCAACAAGGACGACGGAGGCGGCGCTGGCAACCCTGCCGATCCGCGAGGCCGGAGCTACCGCACCGCCTATCTCTGGGAAGAGGTGCTCGCCCGGGACAGCGTACTCGACCTGCTGGCGCGCTTCCTCCATCTGCAGGTCGACGAGAAGCGCGACGATCAGGGCCGCAAGGTGAAGACCGAGCAGATGGTCTTCCCTCGCTACCATCAGCTCCAGGCAGTGCGCTTTCTCGTGGAGTCTGCCCGCACGGAAGGCCCGGGGCACAACTACCTCGTCGAGCACTCGGCCGGTAGCGGCAAGAGCAACACGATCGCCTGGCTCACGCACCGGCTCGCGTCGCTGCACGACGAAGGCAACCGGCGCGTCTTCGACAGCGTCATCATCGTCACCGATCGCGTGGTGCTCGATCAGCAGCTCCAGGACACCATCTACCAGTTCGAGCACAAGCGCGGCGTCGTTCAGAAGATCGACGAGAGCTCGCGCCAGCTCGCCGAGGCGCTCGAGAGTGCTGTGCCGATCATCATCACGACGCTGCAAAAGTTCCCCTTCGTCTCACGTCAGCTACTCAAGATGGCCGAGGAGCGTGGGGAGGCAGGCGCAGGGACGCTCCAGACCCGGCGCTGCGCAGTCGTCATCGACGAGGCGCACAGCTCTCAGGTGGGAGAGACGGCGACGGGCCTGAAAGAGGTGCTCGGCGGCGAAGCACTCTGGAAAGAGGCGCAGAAGCGGGCCGTGGAGGAAGGACGAGAAGATATCGAGGAACTATTCCGCAGCATGGCCAAGCGCGGCCGGCAGGCGAACCTGAGCTTCTTCGCCTTCACGGCCACGCCGAAGCACAAGACGCTCGCGGTGTTCGGGCGCAGCGGCAAGCCCGCGCACCGCTACACCATGCGCCAGGCGATCGAGGAGGGCTTCATCCTCGACGTACTCAAGAGCTACACGACGTACGCGACGTACTTCCGGCTCCTGAAGTCGTGCGAAGACGATCCGAACGTCGAGCGCAAGAAGGCGGCTCGCGCGTTGGCCCGCTTCCTCAAGCTGCACCCGCACAACATCGCTCAGAAGACCGAGGTAATGGTCGAGCACTTCCACGCTGTCACCCGCCACAAGATTGGCGGGCGGGCGAAGGCGATGGTGGTGACGGGCTCACGCATCGAGGCCGTTCGTTACAAGCAGAACTTCGACAAGTACATCAAGGACAAGGGCTACCCGATCAAGTCGCTCGTGGCCTTCTCCGGCGCCGTGCAGGACGACAAGTTCACCGACGTCACTTACACCGAGGAGGCGATGAACGGCGGACTCCGCGAGAAGGAGCTGCCCGAGCGGTTTGCCTCGCCTGAGTACCAGGTGCTCCTCGTCGCCGAGAAGTACCAGACCGGCTTCGACCAGCCGCTGCTGCATACGATGTACGTGGACAAGCGGCTCGCCGGTATTCAAGCCGTGCAGACGCTCTCCCGGCTCAACCGCATCCACCCGCTCAAGGAGGACACCTTCGTCCTCGACTTCGTAAACGACCGCGACGAGATCCGCGAGGCGTTCAAGACCTACTACGAGGGCGCAGAGATCGGTGACGAGGTCGACCCGGCGCGGCTCTACGTCATCAAGGGTGAACTCGACGCGGCGGGCATCTACCTCGACGAGGAGGTCGCGCGCTTCTGCGACGTGTACTTCAAATCCAGGCAGAAGCAGAGCGCCCTTGACCATCAGGTTATGAATGCGGCGCTTGATCCTGCGGTCTCGCGCTTCAGCGTGTGCTCGGATCAGCACCCTGAAGAGGCAGAGCTATGGCGCGGCAAGCTGCTGGCGTTCCAGAACCTCTATGGCTTTCTTAGCCAGGTGATTCCATACCAGGATTCCGAGCTGGAGCGGCTCTATGTCTTTCTCCGTCACCTGGCAACCAAATTGCCCAGGCGCTCGCAGGGCAACAGTTACCACTTCGATGACGAGGTGAAGCTCGAGTACTACCGGCTGCAGAAGATCAGCGAGGGCTCGATATCGCTGAAGGGTACGGATGCCTATCCGTTGGCAGGACCGACCGAGGTGGGCGGCGGACAGCTACGGGACGATCCGGTTGCGTTGTCGCAGCTGATCGATATCGTCAACGCGCGATTCGGCACCGAATTCAATCAGGCTGACCAGCTGTTTTTCGATCAGATCATCGAGACGGCGGTGGCGGATCTGGTGCTTCGGAACGCAGCCCTGGCAAACCCCGTCTCCAAGTTCGAACTGGTCTTTAAGAACCTGCTGGAGCGATTGTTTTCGGAGCGTGTAGAACAGAACGAAGATATTTTTGTCCGCTTCATGAACGATGGCGCTTTCCAGAAAATCGTCACCTCGTGGATGGCCGCCGAGGTGTACGCGCGCTTGCGGAAACCTCGCCAAGGGAGCTGAAGTGTCACCGTCAGCTGCGTGCTTTCCGCGGATATTCCCGGTACGGGCCGGGGTCTTTCCGAGCAGCACCGTCATCTTTTGTCGTGGCTTCCGTTGTCTGCCGAAAATCATCGGGTGTACGTCCGAGCAACTGCTTGAAGACCCGCGTCATGTGACTTTGATCAACGAAGCCCAGTTCCAGCGCAACGCGCTTGGCGCTTTGCCCGAGCTCCAGCCGGCGGCGTGCTTCCCTGATACGGATCGAGACGATGTAGCTCTTCGGGGCGCAATTGAAATGCGCCTGAAAACGCCGCTCCAGCGTCGAGACGGACATGTGGCATGCTCAGGCACCGGAGTGCGGCGCACGCGCGCGGCGTTTCCCATTGTGCGTAAACCACTCTTCGCATCGCTCCCACGGAATCGCCATGCCGACACGACCGTCAGTACCGCCGCTGCTCTGGGAACCGGCGCCGCCGGGAATCGAAACGCAGAGCGCCAGCGCGCAGGGCGCGGCCGATCTCGCCGAAACCGCGTTGTGGCGCTATCACCTGCGCTATTGGCACGAGCACCGGGCGCAGGACGAAGTGATCGTCACGGCGTCGTTCAACAGCGTGCCACCGTCGGACACGGCAGTCGCGGCGGACGGCGCGCCCACCAGCGTCGACTACCGGCTTACCGCGCAACTGGATTTCAGCGTCGACGGCGAAAGCATCGAAGCGCTGCGATTGACGCGCGAGCCGGATGAAGCCCTGCCCGCGGGCCGCTGGCCCCGCGTCGACTATCGGACGTCGGACGGTGCCATCAACGATCTGGGCAACGGTGTGGGGGAGGGCGGGGAGCGCACCTACGCGTTCGATCCGCCGGCGCCGTACTGGCCGTCGCAGAGCATCGGCCTGACCTGGCACGGCCTCGACGTGGCCGGCCTGCAGAACGCACGCGCGTCGCTGGTGGCCGTGCGCAATCGCGGTCTGCGCGATCAGGACCCGGACGTGGAAACCATCGTCTACCGCACCGCGAACGTCCAGGCGCCGACGGTCGTGATGCCGCACAACCGCTGGCCAGACGACATCGACATCAGTGCGCTTGGCGATACGGCGGAGGCTGCGCTCGATGCAGCTTTTACCACATTGTTTGGAAGGCATCGCATCGGTCAGCGCTTGGTCATGAAGCTTTCCTACGGCTATTCGCTGCTGCCCGACACCGGATCGGATGCGGCTCCGATGGTTTATCTGCCGGTAGGGCTGTCCACGATCCGGCCGATCACCGCGCAGACGTCGGCGCAGGTCGCCGAAGTACTCATCGCATGGAAGGCGGCGAACGATCCGCCGACGACACGCGGCGAGTGGGTGATTTCGCTCACGCAGTTTCCGCAGATCGACACGGCGGCGGCGCAGCCCCTGCTCGAGCTCGACAGGCTCGTCTACCGGCTGCGTTGAGCGCGAACGCGGGTTGAGCGATGGATCTGAAGCGACCCGTGGCACCGGCGGTTGTCATCGAACCCGCACGAAAATCCGACCGCACGAGCACCGGATCGATCACGAGTGAATATGCGCGTTCTTACCCGCCGACCGCGAAGCGCACGGTGTCGCCGTCGAGTACGAAGCGTCCCGGTACCGCCACGCGCGCGCTGTCGATCTGCGGGTAGACGACGGGCGTCTGCTGCGTGAGCGTGCCGATCGCGGTCGCGTCGGAGCGGGGCGTGGACGTCGTCGATCGGATACCACGGCCTTGAAGCGGACAGGAGCGCAACGGCGTTGGTTGCGTGGGAAACTCCAAAGCGTGATTTCGCACGTCCGCCCATCACGCTTTTTCCGCTTGTCCACAAGACAAACCTTCATGTTCTAATGGCGCGAGCCACGGTCGCCCAAGGGGATGGGGACATGAAGCCACTGCGCCATCCGGGTATTGCGATCCTGTGGCTCGCGATCGTCTCGCTGGCGAGCGCTGCCGCACTCGCCCAGACCACACCCGTCGAACCCACGCCCGCTGAATCGACGCCAGCGCAGCCCGCGCAGCGCCTGCCGCCGTTTCCGCCGGACGCGCCGGCCGAGTGGGTCTGCGCGGAGTCGCCGCCGGAGCCCTCGCCGCAGGAGCTCGCGGCGTGGTGCAAGGCCAACCCGAATCGCGGCACGCGTGCCGTGTTTCCCTCGCAACCGGCCGAGATGTCGGACCTGGCGGCGAAGAACCGTTTCGATCTGCTGCTGCGCACCTTCCTGCGCGAGCGCACCTACCGCAAGCTGGGCTGGATTCCCGATCGCGACTGGCGCCTGACCGGCCCTTACGCTGGCGACTTTCCCAACGGCAAGAGCTATGGCGTGCATCCGGCGGTGCGCGTCTGGTATTCGCCCGAAGTGACCGACTGGCTCTGCGGCGGACGCAATGGAACGCTGGCTAGCGGCGCGATGATCGTCAAGGAAATGCGCTCGATCGATCCGCAGGCGCTGAACATCGACCAGAACGCGCAGTGCCTCGTGATCCGCACGCCGGCCGCGCAGATCGAGCCGGGCTCGTGGACCGTCATGTATAAGCGCAACGGTGCGACGCGCGATGGCTGGTACTGGGCCAATCCGACCGCCAGCGGCGACGGCAATCCGCCGATCCTGACGGCGAGCGCGGTGACCGATCCGAAGTTCTTCGGCCCCGATCCGAACCGGCCGGCGAACAACCCGTGCTGGTACCCGACCGGTGATCTGTTCACCAATACCGCCTGCGAGCAGCCGGGCAAGCCGCCGAGCCAGAAGCTGGCCGATGTGGTCACGCCTTACAGCCTGTTCGGCGCGTACTGCATGAACTGCCACGCGTCGGCCGAGAAGGAACTGACCTTTGCCTCGCTGGACAACGTGCTGACGTCCGGGCTGCTGTACCGGCATTTCAGCGAGCCCACGGCGCCGAAGACGGCGACCGGGCTACTTGGCATGCTCAACCAGCGCGATCCGGGCTTCGACGACCGTGGCGGCGCCGAGCACGGCGACGAGAACAATACGCCGGAGGACAAAGTCCGGCTGCGCGATGCGCAGCGCCAGGCATGGGCCTTCAGCCAGCCGCTGCCGCAACCGGCGGCGCAGTTCGCCGCGTCGTTCGGCACGCTGGGACCGACGGACTTCGCCTCGGCCTGGCGCTTCCATCTGCCGGCCGAGAGCTTCGATCACCGCACCGCGGGCGCGCTCAAGCCGGGCCTGTTCATCACCTCGGACCAGTGCCAGGGCTGCCACGATGCGACCGTGTCCAACGACGCGACGCCGAACATGCTGATCAACGATCCGGAAACCGGCAATGCGGTCAATGTCTCCATGTATAGCGAATGGCGCGCCTCACCGATGGGCCTGGCCGGACGCGATCCGGTGTTCTTCTCGCAACTGCAGAGCGAAACCAACCGCTTGCCGCAGCTGACCGAATGCATCGAGAACACCTGCCTGCACTGCCACGGGGCGATGGGCCAGCGCCAGCTCGCGATGGATACGCAGAAAGCCGACGCGCGCTGCAAGAACCTCTTCGCCATCGCGCCGCCGCCGGAGGTGCCGTTCGGCGATCCGTTCCGGCTCGGCATGGTCACGCGCTATCAGGCTTCCGACGATCCGAACGGCTACGGCAACCTCGCGCGCGACGGCATTTCCTGCGCGGTCTGCCATCGCATCGACAAGACAGCGCTCGGCAAGGAATCCAGTTTCACCGGCAACTGGGTCGCCGGTCCGGACGACAAGCTGTTCGGCCCGTTCGACGACGTGATCGTCGATCCGATGAAGAACGCGCTCGGCATCACGCCCGAGCACGGCGAGCAGATCAAGAGTTCGGACCTGTGCGGCACCTGCCACAACATCCTGCTGCCGGTGCTGGACAACGACGGCCGGCCGCAGCCGGTGCATGCACCGGGCGGCGGTACGGTCACCAGCACCTACGAGCAGACCACGCACCTGGAATGGACCAACAGCGTGTTCGCGCGCGGCGCGACGTTCCAGTCCTGCCAGGACTGCCACATGCCCAGCCACTACAAGTCGCTGAGCCTGGCCGGCACCAGGATCGCGAACATCGAATCGGAGGATTTCGCGCCGACCACGCACCGTCTGCCTGACGAGGCGATCACCCTGACGTCGCGCCCGAACTATGCGCGCCATGCGCTGCATGGCCTCAACGTGTTTCTCAACGAGATGTTCCAGCAATTCCCCTTATTGCTCGGTGTGCGCCAGATCGACTACATGGGCGCCAGCACGACCCAGCCGGGCCTGATCACCGCGGCCGAATCGATGCTGCGCATGGCCAGGCAGGAAACCGCCGACATCGCGATCAAGGACGTCAACCGCGCGGGCGACCAGTTCGCGGCCACCGTGCGCGTGACCAACAAGACCGGCCACTACCTGCCGTCGGGCGTGGGCTTCCGTCGCGTATTCGTTGAATTCATCGCCGAAGATTCAAACGGCCGGCCGGTCTGGGCATCGGGCCGCACCGATGCGCTCGGTTTCATCCTCGACGGGCTCAGCGACCGCCGCCTGCCGACCGAGAACGGTGTCGCGCAGCGTGAATTCCAGCCGCACTACCAGCGCATCACGCAAAGCAACCAGGTGCAGATCTACCAGGAACTGATCAAGGATTCGGCCGGCTATCTGACCACCTCGTTCCTGCGCCGCGTGCAGCCGGTCAAGGACAACCGGGTGCGCCCGCGCGGCTTCGATCCGAAGCTGTTCCTGGCCAACCCGTCGCCGTACATCCGGATTCTCGGCGAAGTGGAAGGCGAGGCCGCGAACGACCCGAACTACACCGACCCTGCGATGACCGGTGCGGATGAAGTGCGCTATGAAATCCGCCTGCCGCCCGGCGATATCGCACGCATCGCGCGCGTACGTGCCACGCTGTACAGCCAGAGCATTCCGCCGTTCTATCTGCAGCAGCGCTTCGCCGACGCCAAGGCCGGCCCGGCGCAGAGCAGCGAGATCCAGCGGCTGTATTACCTGACCAGCCATCTCAACACGGGGCAGGGCACGCGGATCGAGAACTGGAAGTTGCCGCTGGTCACGACGGCGGCGCCGGTGCGGTAACGCATCGTCCCGTTCGGCGACGCGTTACCGCTTCAAGCACGCCGCGCAGAGGTGCCGGCCTACACGCCGTGTGCGGCGAGCGTGGGCGCCGGCGCCGCACGCGTACCGACGACAAAGGTCCGCCACGCATAGCCCCACGGAATCACGAGCGCGAGCAGCGGCAGCGCAAGGAAGGATTCGGCGACCGGCTGCGCGGACGAGCCTTCCATCGTTCCGGCGCGCCACAGCGGGACGGCGACGAAGGCGAGCCAGATCGTCTTGTAGCCGAGCGTGAAAAACAGGATCGGCAGCCAGCGCAGCGGCTGGAACAGGCCGAACAGCGCCAGCACGGGATAGGTCGCCCACACGGCCCACGCGACCGCCGACAGCGGCGCCCACTCGCCCTCGTGCGACAGCAGCACGCGCCAGGCGGTCGGCGCCACGAACACCAGCATCAGCAGGTAGAACACCCGCAGTCCCCAGATCTGGAACGGGCGCACGCCTTCATGGCGCAGCGGGTCGGAACGAAAGGCGCGGGCAAAGTCCATGGTGATTCCTCGGCGGAAGGGTTGCTGTTTCGAAAGGGACGATCGTCGACAGCCGCAAACGCAGGAGCCGGAAGAGCATCGGGGAAAAAATCAAACGAACGGACCCTTCATGTCATGAGTCCTCGTCGGCATCCGCGTCAGCGCCGTCCGTCGGATTCTCCCGTCGAACCTCGAGCAGTTCGCCGGGCTGGCAGTCGAGCGCAACGCAGATCGCCTCGAGCGTGGAGAAGCGGATCGCCTTGGCCTTGCCGGTCTTGAGGATCGACAGGTTGGCTACGGTGATATCCACGCGCGCGGCCAGTTCGGTCAGCGTCATGCGCCGTTCGTACAGTTTTTCGTCGAGGCGAACGAGGATAGGCATGTCACACCGTGCCTTCGAGGTCGGCACGCTTGCGTGCCCCGTGCGCGAAGACGCCGGCGAGCACGAACAGCAGCAGCACCGCGAGCCACGGCGCGAACGAGAACGCATCGATCTTGCCCGCTTCCCACACCGTCGCCGCGATCGCCGCGACGATCAGCCTCAGCCCTTCGAGCGCCGCCACACTCCACGCGATCACGTCCAGGCGCCGGGCGTTGTCGAGGATGAAAGGATCGCCGACGCGCACCGTATCGACGATCGCCAGCAGCCGTCGCAGGATCGTGTGCACGATCGCTGCGCCGACCAGTCCCACGACGATGATCGCGCGCAGCCCATGCCCCAGCAGCGGATGCGCGTTCACCATCTCGAACCCTAGCGGCCGCTGCGGCCAGCCGTCGATGAAGAAACTCCAGACCAGCAGCGCGGCGATGACGAGGGCATAGCCGATGTTTAGGACGGTCAGGAACTGGATGACCGGCCGGGCGACGGCAAGGGCTTTGGTACTGGTGAGTGTCATGATCGGTCTCCGGGTATATCGTGAAACGATGCTATGCGCATCGATAAACGATATGCAAGTGTGCCGGAGGTCATGCGGGCGGCCTCAGAGCCCGGAAGGCGGAACGCCGCGACGGACGACGGTGCCGATGCGCGGCGTCCAGGCTGGGCACCTCGTGGTCCTGACAAACCGGAACGCAGTGGAAGATCCGTTACGGGCGCGGCGGTCGACGCGGCAGCAGCTTGCCAACGTCTGGGCATACGAATCATTCGGGGAAAAGACCGGTGCGGAAGCCGCGAGAAGCTGCCGTTGTCATTGGCGGGATAAATATCCATAAAGGAAAACTTTAGCATCGCCGCGAACGCCTTGCTTGCCGACGGTCGGTGCTGTCATCGCATCGCGGCGTGCCGCTGCCGGCATGGCAGGACAATGTCTGGCGTCAACAACCCACCGACGAGAGAGTAGCGCCGAACAAGCCTCCCGGACTGCTGCGATCATCCGCATCGCTTACCAGCAGCAATCGTATGAGGTTGCCGTCCTGATGCGCGTCGATTCCCTCGATCTTCCGCACGGGCCGCACGAACTCCAGCCTTTGCACTTGCCCGTCCGCGTCGAGGATTCCTATCGCCGCACCGATACAGGGGCCATCGTGGTACGTGTCGTCGACACTCTCCGCAACGGCGCTGAAGACCAACCGGCCGTCGGGCAATGCCGCCGCATCGGTGAAACCCAGCGGAACGCCGTCGATACGGCCCAGATCGATCGTCAGAATTTCGATGGGTAGCTCGGGCAGGCGCAGCGCATCGGTCGAGCACAACGCATGCAGCACCTCCGCGAGCGGAAGCCGGATCAGCGCATTCTCGGGATGATCGCCGCTGGCTCGCTGCAGCAATACGATCTGCTGATCGCACACTGCCGCGCCTTCGATATTCAGTGCCGGAAAGCGACGTTGCAAAGGTGCGTACAGCGCGGACAGATCGACGCAGCGTGGCGTGCCACTCAGCGCACCGGCGCCATCGAGACCCAGCAGCACTCCGATTTGCCGGTTGGGCCTGGACCCGGACGCGAACGCGACCAGCGCGCCCGTCGGGTAGCCGGGGAACGGTGGCAACCGAACCAGCGCTTCCAGATCGGGCTTGCGCGCTTTGCGCGCCCGCGCTTCGTCCGGTAGATCGCCCGGAAAGAGTCGCATCTTGATGCCGTCGCGTTGTCCGGCCAGATCGAATACGCCGAGGTACAGCTCGTCGTCGGCGACTACGTACAGGAACTCGCCGGCCACCACGATACCGCTGGCAGCACTGAGATGATCCGGCTCAGAAGCCTGCGAGGGCGAGAACGTAAGCTGACGCAGGGGTTGGAGATCGATCATCCGGCGAGCCTGTGCAGAGAGCTTCTCAACCATTGTCGCGTAGTGCATGCGTTTCTCAACAGGCTGACAGTCCGGCAAGCCGCGGCAGCTGACGCCAATCGATCCGACATCGCGACCGTTGCTGGAGGTACTCGCCGCTTGCCAAGCGTAGCCGTGCAACCAGTGCTGCATGCCCGGGCAGCGCGCCACTGCGCGACGGCCAAGGTCGCCGCTGCGGAAAGCAACGGCAACCCTCGCCGGGAATCAGGCGTCCAACCGTCCGATCAGAGGCCGGGAAGCTCGGTTACGCACGGCGGCAGTCCGGGCGAAAACGCGTGCTGCTCGATGACCAGCGACTGATCGTCGACCGAGCCCGGGCCGGCCATGCTGGGGCTTTCGACATGACCGCGCACCTTCACGGTGTAGTCGTCCGCCCGCGTGACGCTGCAGGCGACCACGATGCCGACGCTCTTTGCGCGCAGGTTGCTTTCCATCGTGTCGCCGTCGTTGGAACACAGCGCGTTGAGGACATCGTTGGTTGGCGGAACCTGCCGCGCTGTTATGTTCAGGATGCTACGGTTCACGACGATGTCGTATTCGACATGGCCACGCTCGACCTGGCATTCCGCGAAGTAACTGATGACGAGCGAGCGGGGTCCGGTGACCTCGATTTGCTTGGCGATGAACTGGGCATCCAGGGGTCCGACCGGCACCGGGACCGCGTCGGCAAATGCGGAGCTGATCACGTCAGCGCTGGCCAGTGGGGAAAGCATCAGGCCGAGCGTCAGCAGCGCGGCATTCGAAAGGCGGATTCGGCTATTCATGGCAGGGTCCTCGAGGTTGGCGAATGGAAGGCACTCCATCGGGTGCGTTCTCACATACGCGCCGCTGCGTGGTCAGGGATCATGCGAAGTGGATTTCTTGAGTCGTTCAAGAAGTGCACTCGATCGCGGAGGCGGGCCGGCAGGAGAAATCGCGCGTTGCCGGCCGACGTATGTGCGAGCTCCCACCTGCGCGAGCGGCACTGCCGGTCCGGCCGGCGCTACGGTGTGCAAGGCATTCAAAGCGTCGTGGGCACGCAGGGTGTGGCAGGCGCGACCGGGGGCAGCAAGCGCAGCGGGTGACATCAGCGGCGTTGCGACAGTGGGGCACGCTCGCGGGCAGCTATCCGAATCCGTCGATCGGCAGACCGACGACTGCGACCGGCACATCGCAACGCTTAATCCCGACGGCATCGCTCCCGGCGGTATTGAGGCGCTCGATGCGAAAGCGACCGTGCCGCAGAAACACATCGAGGCGCTTGAACAGGAGAATGAGGCGTTGTAACGGTGTCTGAGCCGTATCGAGGAATGCGGACGACAGGTAGGCCAGCGCTTTATCGCTGATCCAACTCATGGTGGATCAGCACCACGCACTGCGAGGCGAACAGCATTTTCGATCCCAGCGAGATCTTCTTCGCGCCCTGGCGTTCGAGGCTGTGGAAGGTCTTTTTCGGCATCGGAATGTGGTCGGTCAACAGGAAGCAGGGGTTGGCGTCAAACGCCTGCTCGCGAATCGATGTGCCCTTCCGGTCCATGACATACAGCTGAAGCGTTTCGGCGAGTTCCTGCACCAGCCGCTCGAAGCTGACGGTGCGCACCGTGACGCCCGTCTCCACCGGCCGCGTCTCTTCCTTGCCCATGCCTTTGGAGATGTCCAGCGCCTTCGCAACCTTGCCCAGCAGCGCCTGCTCGTGAAAGCCGCCGATGTCATGCATCGCGCTGGCGTCGAAACGAATCGTGCGGGAGAAGTCCTGCGTGCTTTCGAGTACCAGGTAGACCACCACATCCGCCCGATGCGACTGCGCCACGAAGATCGCATTCATCAGCGTGTGCGCGAGGATTTCGGTGTGCGCTTCCTTGCCGACGGAAGCCAGCAGCTTCGTGCTGTCGGTCGGTGCCGCCCGCGCTCTGAGTACAAACGTTCGCCTGTTCGTCGTGACCATTGATTCTTCTCGGGAGTGGATCGATGACGCGCACCGGACTGCACCTCAGCCTCGACCGATACCGGCGTTTCGACTTGGCGACTTTTGCTACGCAGCCATAAGTGGCGCTGCCTCCCTGACTGACGAAAGACTTCGCGCCGCGCGTACGAGCCTCGATGAACCGCGGATACGGCGGCCCTGTGCTAGCCGGTCGCGCCGATTCGCTTGCATGTACCGCCGTCCATCTGCGGGCTGTCGATGAACTGCCAGGTCGCGCGGAAACGCAACCTGGCGCAGAGCCGCTGCGGCGGACTACTTTCCGGAGTGGCCGCTGCCCGTCGACGGTGGGGCATAGGCCGCCGACCAGACATTGCCGTCACCGGCGCTGCACGACGCACCGGCCTGACCGATCTGGTAAGGCCCGGTGTAGATCGGGCAGCGGCAGTTCGCGAATCCGGTCGGCTTGCCTTTGGCATCGCGCTCGACCGTGCAGGAGGCCGTCATACAGCCGGCATAGGGCGCTGCGTCGGGGCAATCGGTCTGCTGGACACCGTAGCTCTTGGCGCGCGCAAAGCTGAAGGTCGAAACCAGTTCGGCATCGGGTGCCATGGGCGCCTTGCCGCTGGCATCTGCCTGAAGGTAGTTGCAGACCGGCGCGGTCGGCAGGGGCGGCGGCGTTGCGCCTGTCGCCGACGCGATGCGGCCAGGCAGTTCGTCGGACATCAGGTTGCGGCACTTCTCGCCATTCAGTCCGCAGACACGGATGGTTTCGATATAGGCCTCGGTGTTGCGGATCGAATGGATGTCCACATACGAGTTGCCCGATTCGGCATAGCAGCGACAGTCCGCGATGTTCGCGTCCTCGCCGGAAACGGTGCAGGGCAGAGAGGGCAGGGCGGCAACACCACGCTTCTTCTTGGGCGCGGCGTCCGGTCCGGAGTAGTAGCACAGCGCGTAGGAAGTCGACGAGCAGGCCAGGAAATTGGTCGGCGAGAGCACGATATTGGCCGCCGCGGGCCCGTATTCCGTCGTCCAGAACGTGTTCGGCACGTAAGGGGCTGGACAGTCCTGCGTGCAAGTGGCGGGATTCTGGGCCGCGGCGGAGCCGGCCAGAAGCACGAGCGCAAGCCATTCCAGCAGACGATGTACTCCGGTATTCATGGCGTCGTTCCTCGTGGTGGCGGGGTTCCGCGAGGTTTTAGCAGTTTTCACCAAGCCTATAAATGACCAGCCGACGCCGACGCGACGGTTCGCGCGGCCAGTGAGTTCGAATGGCTGGAGAACGACACGCCGCGCACCACGCAGATCAACCCGGCCACCACCGCCGTGCATCCCGTCACCGGCGAGAAGATCTGGTTCAACCAGGCTCACTTGTTCCATGTGTCCAATCTGAACAAGGAATTCGCCGACACGCTGATCGGTTCGCTTGGCGAGAAGAACCTACCGCGCAACACCTACTACGGCGACGGTTCGCCGATCGAGCTGGGATGTTCTGGATACCATCCGCGCCGCCTACGAGCAGACGAAGATCAAGTTCACCTGGCAACGCAACGATCTGCTGCTGCTTGACAACATGCTGTTCACCCACGGCCGCGAGTCGTATACCGGACCGCGCAAGGTGCTCACGGGCATGGCTGGTCCCAACCTCCAAGCCTCAGGCCGCGGCTGCCGGCCGGCGTCAGGTCGATGTCGTCGTAAGGTGCCGACCCGACCGCCCGCCGACCACACCCTGGTGCGGATCTACACTGCGGCGCTCGGACAGAATGGATCGACTCCGTTCTCCGCAGTGCCGCTGTCGTATCGGTCCGTACCGACGTCGTGCCCGACGCGCAGGAGCGATGGCTTGGCAGACCGGACCGCGAAGGGCCATGCTTGTTCCTTCTACCTCGTCACCTTCAGGGGCCTCATCCGTGCTTGGCCGTCCGCTTCCGCGCGCGTTCTACGCCCGCGATTCTCGCGTCGTCGCGCCGCTGCTGCTCAACAAGCTGCTGGAAAGCAGCGATGGCTGCGCAGGCCGCATCGTCGAGGTGGAAGCGTATTGCGGCGCCCTTGATGAGGCGGCGCACTCCTACCGCGGTCCGACGAAACGTACGGCGGTGATGTTCGGTCCCGCCGGGCAACTCTATGTGTACTTCACCTACGGTATTCACTGGTGCGCCAACGTCGTATGCGGTGCGGGCGAGGGAGTGGCCGTGCTCTTGCGAGCGCTCGAGCCCGTCGACGGCTTGGCGCTGATGCGCGAGCGACGCGGAACCCAGGACCGCGATCTGTGCCGTGGGCCGGCGCGCCTGGCGCAGGCGTTCGCGATCGGCGGCGACGACAGCGGGCACGATCTGGTTCGCGGCCCGGGCCGGTTGCGCATCACCGATGACGGCGTTCCGCCGCCGGATCCGCCGTCGGTGTCCGCCCGCATCGGCATCAGCAAAGCGCGTGACCTGCCTTTGCGCTGGTTCGTGCCCGGCAACCGCTATGTATCGGGTTCGAGCCGGACCAACGGCGCGCGCCAGCGTTGAGGCCTGCTGCAGTGGCCGATGCTGGCCGTAATGGTATTTCTGGGCGTCAGCTGCAAGCGACGCGCGTCACCGCGCGCTACGCATCGGATCGTTCACTGGAAGACGACGCGGTTGCGCCCCTGTTGCTTTGCGCCGTAAAGCGCGGCGTCCGCACGACGCAGCAGTTCGCCGGCTTCACGCGAGCCGTCGGGGAAGGTCGCAACACCAATGGACGCCGTCACCGGTCCGAGCCGTTCGCGCAGATGCTGCACGTCCAGCGTTTCGATGGCCGAGCGGATCTGCTCGGCGCGCAGACGAGCGCGTTCCGCGTCGACTTCCGGAAGGATGACCGTAAATTCTTCGCCGCCGTAGCGGCACGCGATGTCTTCGGCGCGGCAATGTGCCTGCATCACGCGTCCCGCCTGAGTCAACAGCGCGTCGCCGCCGTCATGGCCATGGGTATCGTTGAATCGCTTGAAGTGATCGAGGTCGATCATGAGCACCGACAGCGGCTTGTCCACGCGTTCGCAGCGCGCCAACTCCCGCGTGAGCGATTCCTCCAGGTAGCGGCGGTTGTAGAGGCCGGTCAGGGGATCGCGAATCGATTGCGTGCGCAGCGAATCCTGCAGCCGCAGGTTGGAGAGTCCGAGCGACATCTGTTCGACCGCGGCGACCATGAGCGCGCGTTGCGCCGTCGCCGGCGAATACCGGCAGGATAAATTCAACAGTCCCAGCATTTCGCTATGCGCGACCAGCGGAATGCAGAGGGACCATGCGTTCGTCGCATCGACCGCATGCACATGGGCGCAGCGCACTTCGTGGACGACATCGGCGGTTTCGAACGGCTGGCCGCGCCGCAGCGCCCAGCAATCCTGTGGCGGGAACAGGGCAGGGGTCGACACTGCCTGCGTTCCCCAGGTGCCGATGCATTCGGCCAGATCCTGCGAAGCCCGTATGAGGTACAGGGCGCTGCCGCAATCCGGCAATAAACGGCTGATGGCCTGGCGCGAAACGTCGATCGCCTCGGCGACACTCCGACAGCTCTGCAACATGCCGGCGTAGCGGCTGAGCTGCCGGGTATGGTCTTCCCGAATTGCCAGTTCTTCGACGCTCTTCGTGAGCTCGGCATTGGCGCCGGCGGTCAACGCTTCGGCGCGCTGGCGCTCGCGAACCTCGACCAGCAGCCGCTGCGCCACCAGCCCGAACAGCAGCAGGCCGATGCCCAGTCCCAACACTGTGGAGAACTCGAGTATGCGGGCGTCGGTTTCCGACCGCGTCACGCGTTCGGCCAGGAACTCACGTTCCCGTGTCGCCATCGTCTTGTGCAGCTCCCTGATCTGGCCCATCAGATCTATGCCCGGACCGGCCACTACACGGGTGCGGGCCTGTTCGAAGCCGGAGGTTTTGTAGGTCGTATAGGTTTCCAGCGATGCCTGCAGCCGCTTTTCCACCAGTTGCTGGAGTTGCGCGGCGCGAGCGGCCTGTTCGGGATTGTCGGCAACCAGCCGCGCGACATTCGCCGCGGCAGCGCGCGCGGCGGGAAGATTGGCCAGGAATCCCTGCTCCAGTTCGGTTCGGCCCGTCAGCATATAGCCGCGCTGATCGGCCTCGGCGTCCTTGACCGTGGCGTAGACGTGTTCGAGCGCCGTGATCACGTCGTGGGTGTGCTCGACCCAGGTGCTGCTCGACACGAACTGGCGCGCCCCCCGAATCACGAAGATGCCGACCGTCAGCAGCAATGCGGCGGTCAGCAGCAAGCCTACGATTACGCGACTGCGCAGATTCCGATTCATTCACGATTCTCCATCGTGGTCCTGGCGTTACTTTAGCCATCGACGCACGGGCTTGCACCGCCGCGGACCACAGCCCCATCGCTCATGGGCGGCGAAAGCGCGCGCGGCAAGCCGTTCGGGTGAAGCAGGAATGCTCAGGGCAGCGCGGATTCGATCGACCGGCGGCGCAGTCCCGGATGAGCCCAGCCATCCGCATCCGACGGTGCACTCCGAGGCGCCGCCCCCGCTGTGCTCGCCCCGCAGGCATCGACATGACTTCACCCGCATGCAACCGCCGTCGGCTGCCGTCCTCATCCATACGCGGTACCATCACCGGCCGCGGCGGACCTCTCTTCCACGCATGCACCGCCAAAGGACCGCATGGCTCGCATTGTCCTGATCACGCATACGTACGACGATTTCCGCGGTCGTCAGTTCCTGCTCGGCAATCTGGCGCGCCATTGGATCCAGGCCGGGCACGACGTCAGCGTCGCTGCGGGACTGGGCGACTGGCCCCCGGGCGACATCGCCGTGATGCACCTGGATCTCTCCGTCGTTCCTGCCGCATATCGGGAAGCGAGCCGGCGCTATCCGCTCGTCGTGAACGCCGCGGCCACCGACATTCGCAAGCGGCACGTCAGCCGCCACCGCGTCATGCCGAACGACGACGGATGGGAGGGGCCGGTCATCGTCAAGACCGATCTCAACTGCCGCGGCATGCCGGAGCTGCGTGCGATCGACGCCTTCCGCCGCGAGGGCAAGCCATCGGACTTGGCGTCTGGCCCGGTCGTGACTACGCAGCAGCCCTATCCCGTGCTGCGTTCGGCGAGCGAGGTGCCAGATGCGGTCTGGAACAATGAGGGCCTCGTGGTGGAGCGTTTCCTGCCCGAGCGCGATGCGCGCGGCTATTGGACGCGCGTTTGGGTGTTCTTCGGCGATCGCGAGCGCTGCAGTCGCTATTGCGGACCCGAGCCGGTGATAAAAAGCGCGCAGATCATTGCGCGCGAGACCGTGCCCGTACCGGACGTGCTGCGCGCGGAGCGCGAAAGGCTCGGTTTCGACTACGGCAAATTTGATTTCGTCGTCGTCGACGGAAAACCCGCGCTGCTCGACGCCAACCGCACGCCGTCCGCGCCGCCGCCGAGCCCGGAGATCGACGCGTCCAACGCCCACCTCGCCGGCGGCCTCGCCGCGATGTTGAGAACCGCGCAATGAGTGAACGTGCCGCAGTTCCGCGGGATCATTTTTCGCGACTCGCGGCGAAATGGTCGGACGTCGGGCCGCCGCTGCGGCCTTCGCCCGACGACACGTCCGTGGTGCAGCGCGCCGTCTCGCAGTTGGGCGCGGGCGCCCACGCCGTGGTGCTGGGGTTGACCCCGGAAATCGTCGGCTGCGATTGGCCGGCCGATGTCACGCTTTCGGCATTCGACCACAGCCCGGCGATGATGGCCGCGCTGTGGCCGCCGGAAAAAGGTCCGGCGAACGCGCGTGCCGTGCTCGGCGACTGGTGCGCGATGCCGGTTCCATCGGGCTCGATCGACCTCGTCGCTGGCGATGGCTGCTACGTGCTGCTCAATTATCCCGACGGCTACGCGGCGCTCACGCGCGAGGTGCGGCGCGTGCTGCGGCCGGGCGGACGCTACGTGATTCGTGTGTTCCTGCGACCGGATCGTGCCGAAACGATCGCAGAGGTAACTCACGCGCTGGCCGACGGCGCGATAGGTAGCGTACACGCGCTGAAGCTGCGGCTGCTGGCGGCGGTGCATGGCGCGAGCGGGAACGGCAGCCGTCTCGACGACGTGTGGCGTGCCTGGTCCGCGATGGCATCGCGGCTGCCGGCGAGCCTCGCCGGCGCGCGTGGCTGGTCGCGGTCGGAGATCGTTGGCGTCGAGTCCTATCGCGACATGGAGGCGCGCTACTACCTGCCGACACTCGCTGAACTGCGCGGAACCTTGCGCTCGGAGTTCGCGGAAATCGACTGCGCCTGGGGGCGCCATGAACTGGCGGACCGGTGCCCCACTTTCGTGTTTGCCGCGGCCGAGTGACCTCGTGATGCCCATGGACAGCGCTTTCCATTTCCAGACGAACTACGTCGACGCGGCGGCTGCGTGGAGCGATACGAACGAGCGACGTTTCGCCTCCGAAGACGGCCGCGTCGCGCCGCTGTCGAGCGACGAGTGCGTGTTCGTCGTCAAGTCCGACGGCACGCCGCACGTCATGACGACGCAGGTGCTGCAAGCGCTCGACGCCTGTCGCGAATTCCGCCGGCTCGACGAGCACATCGCGCGCATCGAGGTGGCGATTCCCGCGCTGCACGGCCGGCGTGACGACATCCGGCGCGTGCTCGACGGCCTGATCCAGCGCAAGCTGCTGCTGAGTGACGAGGATTTCATCGATCGCCTGCGCCGCGGCCCGGTGCGCACGCTGCCGCCGATGCGCAATGTGTTCGTCCGTTCCTGTGACCGGCCCGATCGTCTGTCGCATCTGCTCGCTTCGCTGGTCGATTACGAACGGCGCCACCGCGCCGGCCGTCGCTACGTGCTGATCGACGACTCCAGCGTGGCTGCGCATCGCGACGCGCAGCGCAGCCTGTGGCGCGACTTCGCACGCACGACCGGATGCGAGGTGCGCTACGTCGGAAAAACGGAAACGCAGAAACTGGCAGAGGATTTCGCCAAGGCGCAGCCGCGCGCACGCGAAGCGGCACGTTCGCTGCTGCGCGACGCGCATCCGCAGGGGCAGCGTTTCGGCGGTGGTCGCAGTCGCAATCTCGCGCTGCTGCTCTCGGCCGGCACGCGGCTCGCGTTGCTCGACGACGATTTGCGTCTGCCGCTGCGTCGTCCCGGTTTCGCCGGAAAGGGATTGGATCCCGATCCCGATGCTGCGGCGCGCACGCGCTTTTTCGCGAGCATGGAGGAAGCGCTGGGGCAGGGCACCGACATTGACGAAGATCCGTTCGAACTGCACCTGCAAGCCTGCGGCCAGACGCTGTCAGGGTGCATCGCAGGCCCCTACGGCCTGCGCCGCGACGCCTTGCTCGGTCTGGATCTCGGCCGGCTCGATCTGCTCAGGGCGCAGTCGCGCGTCGTCACCACGCACCATGGCAGCTACGGCAGTTCACGCACCGAATCCACTTTGTGGCTGTACCAATCGCTGGACCCCGCCGGCCGCGAAGATTTCTGGCGTGACCGCGAGAGCTACCTGCGCAACACGCAGGCGCATCACATCCTCCACGGCGCCGACCGCGCACGCGCGGTCGATGTGCCGGGCTTCACGCCTTTCACGCTGGACAACACCACGCTGCTGCCGTGCACGAATCCGGTCGGGCGCGCCGAGGACAGCCTCGCCGCCGCGCTGACGCACTACTGCGTGCCGGACTCGCTGTCGCTGGAACTGCCGGTCGCGATCGGCCATGTGCAGGAATCGCTGCGTACCCGCTTTTCCCACACGCAGGGCGCCAGCGTGCCGCGCGCCAACGACTTCCTGCGCGATTTCGTCACGCGGCAGTTCGGCGCAGGCAAGTCCGCAGAGCCCGGACAGCGACTCGCGTTGCTCGCGCACGAGATGCGCGATCTGGCGGGCGCCACCGCGAAAGACCGTGTCGCGCATCTGCGCGAATACCGCCGCTTCGTCCACGCCGGGATCGTCGAGAACCTGCAGCGCAAGCTCGAAACGACCGCCGCCGCGCCGATCTATTGGCAGGCCGATGTGCAAACGATCGTGCAGGCCCACGCCAAGGCGCTGCTCGCGAGCGACGCACCGCGGCTCGCGGAATGGCCCGCCGACATCGACGATGCGGGCTGCGCGCAGGCGCTGTCCAGCGAATTGAATGGCATGGCGGATCTGTGCGAACACTGGCCTGCGTTTTGGCGGCACGCGGCGGAGCGGGGCGAGCGGCTGTTGCCGGTGCAGTGAGTCCGCTCTTCGACCGTGCCGTGGGCTTTGAGGCCAGCGAAGCCCAGTCGCAACCGCGGATGATCTCCGGTGTCTTTCACCGCAATACTTGTTGAAGTTCGACACCGGGCAAGTGCAGCGTCACCGCTGCTGACTGCCTACGTACCGGACGCAGCAAATCGGTGGTCGAGAACCTCAATTGTCGCCGCGCGTATGCGGCGTCGCACAATTCCATCCGATGAGAGGCTGCTAGCCGTGAAGGCAGCTAGAATCCAATCGAGTGATGTCGCCTGAGTCCTAGGCTGGCCGTGCCCCGAGTCGAGATTGAGGTACACCAATTATGGAAACGATTTTCTTGTCGTACACGTACCAGCCGCATCCGGATCACCATGCCAGTCTCGAGTATCTGCGACGTTGCGTCATTCGTGTAATCGAGGCGATGGATCTGAGCGTCATCGACGGAGTAGATGTCGGAGGGCGGACACTGGATAGTGCCTTGGAATATTGTAAATAGGGAGATGTAAGGAGTTTCATTGAATGCACGGGTTGCGGCAAGCCATCGGCGACATCGCATTCGCATGCTCACCACGCGACTTGGTCTGATGAGAGGCTGGCTCGCCGAAATGGCGGTCGTTTCGATGAGGTCGTTGCTTGACTGGGTCCGCGGGAGACGGAATTTCGAAACCTACTGCGCGAGGACGGTGACAGGTCGTCGTTGCCTTTCCCCGGATCCATCCCACAAGGCCGGCCGGCTGGACGATCACATAACGCCGCGGTCCACATCCGTATGGGCTTTTCGCCGCCAGGCGAGCCAGCGCCCGCGCAGTCTTTCGCGAATCGACGGGCTGTATTTCACGATGCACCAGAGTGCGCGCAAGCCGTCCTTCCAGCCTATTTTCTTGCCTTCCGCATAGCTGCGGCCGCAGTACGAAATCGCGACTTCGTGGATACGGCATCCGGTTCGCGCGATCTTGGCGGTTACTTCCGGCTCGAAGCCGAAGCGGTCTTCCTCGATGCGGATTGTCTGGATGATCTCGCGACGGAAAACTTTGTAGCAGGTTTCCATGTCCGTCAGATGCAGGCCGGTGAACAGGTTCGACAGTCGGGTGAGCACCTGGTTGCCGATCCAGTGCCGAATGCGCATGCGAGGCGGTCGTCCGTTCCCGAAGCGCGAGCCGAAGACGACGTCGGCGCGGTCCGTCAGTAAGGGCTCCAGCAGCAGCGGATATTCGTTTGGATCGTATTCGAGGTCGGCGTCCTGGATGATCACGATGTCACCGGTCGCAGCGCGGATGCCCGTGCGCAGCGCCGCTCCTTTTCCCTGGTTGACCTCGTGATAGAGGATCTGCTGCACCAGCGGTGCGATCTGAGTTTTGAGTATCGCTCGCGTCCCGTCGCGCGAGCAATCGTCGACGATGATGATTTCCTTGGTCGCGTAGGGCGACAGGCGCACGGCGTCGACGAGGGCGCGGATGGTTCGCTCCTCGTTGTAGCAGGGAATCACGACGGACAATTTCATCGGCACCATTCCCCCCAATTCCGTGCGAAGCATCGGAATTTTTATTTGGCCAGTTCCGTGCGAAGCAGCGGAACCATTATCCGGCCCGTTTCGTGCGAAGCATCGGAATCTCTATCCGGCCAGCTCCTTGCGAAGCATCCGAATCTGCTCTTCATCAGACCAGCGCCGCTTTCATCCGGCCAGCATCACGAGACCAATCAGCGCAAACAACCATCGATACCGCCGTTGCATCCACACCGCGGTCTCGAAACCCAGTCCGCGCCGGAGCGCGCGCCGGGACCATGCGAGGTGCAGGAGCCAGGCGAGGGGGCTCCACAGCAACAGCCGCGGCAGAATGCCGAAGGCTGCGAGCCCGGTGAGCATCGCATAGGCCGTCGTGAACGTGCACAGGCTGGCGAGGAATGCGCGCCGGCGACCGAACGCGACGGCGTTCGTGCGTATCCCGTTGATCCGGTCGCCGTCGTAGTCGCGCACTTCCTGATTGAGATGGCCTGCGGCGAACACCAGGCCGAAGAACAGGCCGATGCCGACACCGTTCGCGTCGGGCGTGTGCGTCAGCGTGTAGCCGAGCAGGAAGTGCAGCGTGCCGCCGATCAGATGATTGATCGACGATGCGACGGGCGTGTTCTTGCCGAGCACCGGCGAGCCCGAGTACAGGAAGCCGAGTGCGGCGATCGCAGCACCGAACAGCAGCGCCGGCACGCCGACGGCGGCGAGCGCGGCGATCGCCAGGACGAGGAGGACGAACGCGGTCCACGCGACCTCGCGCCGGCTGATGCCCTGGCCGCTGAAGACGTGCGGTGCGCGCAGCGGATCGCGCAGATCGCTTTCGTAACCGGCCCAATCGTTGAAGACGAAGATATGCGCCGTGAGCGCACAGCTGCCGAGTGCCAGCAAGCCGGGCGCGACGACGCCGTCGCGGTCGATGCGATAGCCGCCGAGGAAGATGCCGAGCATCGGCGACGCCTGCAGCGCGGCGACTTCCAGCGCGCGCGTGGACACGAAGTGCCGGACGATGCGCCCGTAGTGCCGGATCGTCGCTTCGTTCATGGCGCGGCTAGCCCGCCTTTCTCACACCCGTTCGTAGCGAGGGCGTCGAGACGCCGTCCTGATGCGCGCCGCGGACTGAGTGACGGCGAAGGCGTAGTCGACACTACGTCGAGCCGACACGAGGGAGCAGCGCGCGTCAGGGCGAGCG
>JBBQZR010000072.1:0-28789 GCA_038207515.1 Lysobacterales bacterium
ACGCTGCGCTTCGCAGACCGACCACAGTACCGACATGTCCTGACGCGCCGCTTCCGGCACCACATGCAGCGTCGCGCCTTCCGTCACCTGCACTAACTGCTGCACCGATACATCGAACACCAGCGGTGCATTCACCGCGACATGCCGATGAGCGCGGGTTTCGCCGCGGTAATCCTTCCATGCAGCGGCCAGCGAACGCACGGCAGATTGCGCAATCTCCACGCCTTTGGGCACCCCGGTCGAACCGGAGGTATAGATCACATAGGCCAGACTGTCCGGCGGCCCGTCCTGCAACGGATCGGCCGCCGGTGCCTGCAGCCAGTCCGTATCGACGTCCAGACACAGCGTCGCCTGCTCGGCCGGCACCGACCCCGCCAGGGTGCTGTCGCTGATCACCACCCGCGGCTGGGCCTCCGCCAGCACCGTCCGTACCCGGCCCGCCGGATGCTGCGGATCCACCGGCACATACGCCCCCCCCGCCTTCCAGATCGCCAGCACGCCCACGATCTGCTCGATACCCCGCGGCAGATACAGTCCGACCAGCACCTCCGGCCCGACCCCATGCACCGCCCGCAACGTATGCGCCAGCCGGTTCGACCGCGCATTGAGTTCCGCAAAACTCAGTCGCTGCGCACCGAACACCACCGCCGTACGATCCGGATGCCGCCGCGAACACGCCTCGAAACGACGGTGCAGCGCTGTCTCATCCACCGACACCGTCCGCGCCGTGATTTCGCTGCCGAGCGGCACGTTTGCGTCTGCTGACAGATCCGGCAAGCCCGGCGTCGCATGCCACCCGGCTGCACCGCTGATTGCCTGCAGACACGAACCATTCGGACGCGAAGCCATCGCGTCCAGTACATCCCGGTAGCGGCGCACGAGGCGATCAGCCGTCGACGCATCAAACAGATCGCTCGAGTAATTGAGGATCAGTGCGTAACCCGCGTCCAAGTGGCTGACGATCATGGCGAGGTCGAACTTCGCGAACTCTGATTCCCGTGCCAGCGGCTCAAGGGAAAAATCCGCCGCGCCGTCCGTTGCCGGAGTGCGATCGTCGGTCAGCGTAAAGGTAATCTGGAACAGCGGGTTCACCCCCGCGACACGAGCCGGCTTGAGCGATTCGACCAACTGTTCGAACGGCAGGTCCAGGTTCTCGACTGCGGCCAGGTATGCGTTCCGCACCGCACGCACCAGCACGCCGACCGGTGCAGCGCGATCGATGCGCGTACGCAGCACGGCTGTGCTGACGAAAAACCCGATCATGCGCTGCAGTTCCGCATGCGGCCGGTTCGCTACCTGCGTGCCGACAATGATGTCGTCTTCGCCACTCTCGGCCGCGAGAAACAGCGTGAAACCGGCCAGCAACGTCATGAACAACGTGGCGCGCTCGCTGCCGCCGAGCCGAAGGAGCGATTCGACAAGCGACTCAGGCAACTCCAATCGCACGCGACCACCGTGGAAACTGAGCTGCTCCGGCCGCGGCCTGTCTGTAGGGACGCGATGGCAAACCGGAGCATCCCGCAGTTGTTCGCGCCAATACGCCAGCTGGCGCTCGCCCAGACCGCTCGCCAGTCGCTCCTGCATCCAGGCCGCGTAGTCGCCGTACTGGATCGGCAAAGGCTCCAGTCGTGGCTCGCGTCCCTGCGCGTCCGCCTGATAAATCTCACTCAGCTCTTCGACGAGGACCTCCTGGGACAGGCCGTCCGACGCAATGTGATGCATGCTCATCAGCAGGGCATGATCGTCATCGGCGATTCGCACTATTTGTGCACGCAGCGGCAGATCCCGGTCCAGAACGAATCCGGACCGGATGTCCTCGCGTGCCAGATGCGCCAGCAGTTCTTCCGCGTCGTTGCGCCCGCGCAGGTCGTGCAGCGGAAGCGCGAAGCCGGGACGGTCCAGCGACGCAATGGCAGGACTGGCCTGGGCCTGCAGCCAGGCGATGAGCGCGGCTTTGTTCTCGATCAGGCGCTGCTTGACCGTCGGGGTCATCACGCCTTTGGGCGCGGCGATGTCCAATCCGCTGGTACCCAGGCCAATACGGATGCCGTTTGCGCCGAGCCACTCAATCAGCTCCTGTACCGCATCCGCTGCGGGCTCGCCGCTCGTCTCGTTCACTGCCATCGCTACTTCCTCGATCGCTTCGGCAGCCAGCCATTGCGATTTCGCTGTGCAAAATACCGTCCGCGCCGACGCCAGATCCGTTCCGGCAGATCAGCGGAATAACAATCCCAGTTTTATCGCCCGTGTCAGCGGAGACGCCCGACACGCCCCGCCCCGTCAAATCTGGAACAATTCCATTTCCTCGTCGTCGGCGGCAGCGTCGCTCAGCAGGACACTGCGTGCGGCCTGCAGTTCGTCGATACGGTGTGCCATCTGCGACAGCAAAGGCGCGCGGAACACATCCAGCACGGGCAGATCCACCGCAAAGTGCAGCTTGATTCCGTGGCACAGCCGCACGGCGAGCAGCGAGTGCCCGCCCGAATTGAAAAAATGCGAGTTCCGGCCCAACGGTATTTCGCCGAGCAGCCCCTGCCACACCGCGAGAAGCGCCTGCTCACGTTCCGTCTGCGGAGGCTCGACCGTCACTGCTGCGCGTGCGCTCTCTTCAACCGCCAGCGCCAATGCCGTGAGGTCGCGCTTGCCCGCCGGCGTCAATGGAATCGCAGCAAGCTCGAGGTAGCGTTCCGGCACCATGTACTCGGGCAGACGCGCAGCCAACGCGCTCCGGATCATTCCCGCGTCCAGGCCCGACCCCACCCAGCACGCAGCCAGCCGCCGGTTGCCGACACTGTCTGCCGTGACGAAAACGCAGGCGTCACGCACACCATCGACACGTTTGAGCTGTTCGGCCACCTCATCCGGCTCGATGCGGAAGCCGCGCAGCTTCACCTGGCGATCGGCACGGCCGATGATTTCCAGCATGCCGTCAGCGCGATACCGCGCGAGATCGCCGCTGCGGTAAAGGCGCCCGCCGTCGTTCCCCCACGGATCGGGCACGAATTGCGCGGCCGTCGCCGCAGGGTCGCCCCAGTAGCCGCGCGCTACGCCCGATCCGCCAATCAGCAGTTCGCCCGTCGCACCCGGCGGCAGGACATCGCCGTTGTCGTCGCATATGACGCAAAGCACGCCATCGATCGCCGAGCCCGCGGAAACGGGCCCCGCCTCGCGCAGCGACGACAGGTCGGCGGCGTGCCAGAGGGCGGCGATGACCGTGGTTTCGGTCGGTCCGTAGCTGTTGACCCAGTCCGTCGCCGGCCAGCGCTGCCGCCACTTCTTCAGCACCGTGGCACTGGGCGCCTCGCCACCGGTGATCAGCAGCCGCACCGAATCGTCGTGCGGCGCATGCGTCCCGGCTGCTGCCCATACATGCCAGTACGCCGTGGGTATCGTTGTCACGGAAATCCGCCGCGTGCGCAGATAGTCCTCGAACACCGTCACCGACAGCTCCCGCTCGGGTGGGTACAGCACCAGCGTCGCGCCAGTCAGCAACGGCAGGAAGATCTCCTCCGTGGCGATGTCGAAGGACATCGAACTCTGCTGCAGCATCCGATCCGACTCGCTGATGCCATAGGCACGGCTCGCGGCGCCGACGTACCCGGCCAGTGCGCCCCGGGTCACAGCCACACCCTTGGGCAGTCCGGTCGAGCCCGACGTGAACATGAGGTACGCAACCGAAGAAGCCGGCAGCGAATGCTCCGGCAGCGCCTGCAACGGGAGTGCGGCCGCGGCAGCCATCAGATCAGCGAGAGCCATGCGCGAGTGCGCGCAGCCCGACGCCGGGTCGTCTCCTTCGTCGACGAGCAAGTCGCAGGAGGCGATCGTAAGCATGCGATGGCGACGCTCCGCCGGGTAGTCCGGATCGACAGGTACGTAACACGCACCTGCGCGAACTATGCCCAACATCGCCACGAACCAGTCGAGCTGGCTGCGCGCCTGCAGCGCGATACGGGATTCGATGCCATGACCGGCTGCCTGCAAGCAGTGGGCAACGCGGCGGGAAGCCTCCTCCAGCGCCCGATAGGTCAGGACGCGGCCCTGACTGTCCTCGATCGCGACATGGTCCGCGCGCAATGCCGCGATCTGCATAAACCACGTTGCGACATCGTGGACTTTTGCGGACGGCGTCAGTCGCGGGCAGGTTTCCGCCCGCACGGCCGCCGCCGCTGTCGGCGAAAGCAGCGGCACTGCCCGCAAGGTTTTCGCGGGATCGGCAAACAGCCGTTCACCGAAATCGACCAGCCGCGCTGCGAATCCAGCCACGAAACTGACGTCCAGCAGATCGCTGCGATAGGCGAGCAGTGATTGGCCGTCACGGGGATCGACCACCCAGCCGAACAGTGCGCCGGCATCGCCACAATCAAGGACGAAGTCGTCATGCGTCTCACGCTCGCGCAACACGATACATGCGTCGGCCAGACGCTCGATCGCCGCGGACTGTTCTGCCCGGCACAGGCCCAGAACATGCGCGTAAGGCAGCGTGCCGTGAAGCAGCGCGTGCTGCACGACGCGCGACGCCGCGGAGAGCTGGGCATGGATCCCGGCGTCGCCGGACAGCCGCAAACGCAGGACGAGTGCGTTCGCGACGGTGTTGTCGCCCGACGAAACCGGGGCCAACAACGGGATGTCGGTCTGGCTGGTGTATTTTGCCAACGTCGCCGCCAGCAGCAGCGCATAGGCGGCCAATGGACTGGCATCTGCAGCTTTCGTTGCTGCACGCAGACGGTCGAGCAGCAACACCGATAGCTGCATCGGGAATGCGGCAAAGGCGGCCGCGGTCGCCGTTGCATCGCGAGGCAGCCTGAGCGCACCGGGCAGATCCGCCAATTCCGTGCGCCAATAGGCTTCCTGCACCCGCAGGTGCTCGTCGAGGAGTACGCGCGTGCTGCCGAGTTGCAGCAGTGCCGCGCGGTCCACCCTGCCGCCCGGAAGCAATGGCCAACGGTCGACGATCCGGATGCTGCCGGGCAGCAGGTAGTCGGGGACCTGCGTCGCAATGTGGGTGCGCAGTCCCTCGACATCGATCGCGCAGTCTTCTGCCGCGAGCACGAATGCCGACAGCGCTCCGTCGCGATGGCAGACGACTGCGTCAATGACGTCCTCGTGCGTCAGTGCTGCGTCGCGCACCGCCCCCGCGTCCACGGTGCGGCCTGCTGAATCCGGCAGCACCTGCGTTGCACCGAACACGCGGACGTTGCCATCGGTCAGATACCGTGCACGGTCGCCGGTCCGCACGAGGCGTGCACCGGGGACCTGCGACCAGGGGTCGGGAACGAACGCGGACGCGGTTGCGCGGGGATCGCCGTAATAGCCCTGTGCAACGCTGTCGCCGCCCAGGTACAGCTCGCCGTCAGTACCCGACACATTCAGCCGGCCGTCCCTGTCGACCACGTAAGCCCGCAGGCCGGGGCCGGGACGTCCCACATCACCACTTGCCGGCAGGCTGTCCAAGGCGCCCCACAGGCCGACGACAGCCTCGCTGCAGTGGTAGCGGACGCGCAACGAGACCGTCGGGAGCACTTCCCTGCAGCGACGCCGCAACGGCGCCGGCACGGGATCGCCGCCCACCACCAGTGTGCGCAGAACAGGCAACTGCGCAGATAGATCCGGATACGCCGAAACAAGCAACGCCAGCCGGTCCGGCAGCAGCAGCAAGCGCGTTACCGCGTGGCTGCGCAGGCGACGGAGCATGGCATACGCGTCCGTCGATTCGCGCCCGGTACACAGCACGACGCTTCCGCCCCGCGACAAGGCGTGCCAGAGCTCCGCGACCGCATCCGATCCGGTACCGCCTGCGCCGAGCGCGACCACCTCGTCATCGCCAAAACCATCCACCGCCGCAGCAGCCACGCCCATAGCCACACTGCGCAGCGAATGAACGACAGCACGTCCCTGGCTGGTCGGCAACAGGCAGAACGGCTCCGCCATGTCGAACGCCGCGACTGGAGGCTCCGCACTGCCGATGATGTCGGCGGGCAGAATCACCTTCAGCCCGGCGGCTTCCGCTGCCGAGTCGGTCAACAGAACGGTACATCCCAGCCGCAGCGCATGGCGGGCCGCCGACTCTGCCGACAGGTCGAGTTCCACATAGGCCGCACCGACCCAGCGCGCTGCAATCATGCCGGCGACGAGATCAACGCCCAGTGCGCGCACGAGCGCGACACGGTGTCCCCGACCGACCTGTGCCGCCAGCAGCGTCGCGGCAATGGCGCCCGCCCGCGCGTGGAGATCCGCATACGTCAGCTGCGTCTGGCCGTGAACCAGCGCGACGCGATCCGGCTGCTCACGCATCTGGCGGCGCAGCCCATCGAGCGGGTCGATTACCGGGCCCGGCGGCCCGCCGTCGCCCAGCGCACGCACGGTTTCGATGTCCTGCAGAAGCAGACGGCCGACCGGCTTGTCCGGGTTCGCCATGCATTCGGCGATCAGTCGCAGCAGACAGCCGGAATAGTGTTCGATCGTCGCCTGTACGAAGACTTCGCTGTTGTACGTCCACCATCCTTGCAGGCCCTGGTCGGTTTCCTGAAAGGTCAGATACAAGTCGTACTTGGACGTGGAGTTCGCGGCTTCCTGTTTGGCGATATGCAGGCCGGGCAGTTCGAACTGGGCCGATGTCCGGTTCTGGAAAACGAACATCACCTGATAGGTCGGCGAGTAGCTCAGACTCCGTGCCGGAGCGATCGCGTTGACGATCTGGTCGAAGGGCAGATCCTGGTTCTGATAGCCCTCGAGGCACGTGGCCTTTACCGCGGCAAGGACCTGTCGGAAGGACCATTCCGGATCGATCCGCGTGCGCAGGATCAGACTGTTGAGAAACAGTCCGATCAGATGTTGCGTCTCCTCGCGATCACGATTGTCGACCGGCGTACCGACCACGATGTCAGTCTGACCGGACAGTCGGCACAGCAGCACTTTGAACGCCGCGAGCACCGCCATGTAGGCACTCGCTCCTTGCGCGCGACCAAAGGCTTCGAGCTGTTCGGCGAGAAACCGCGGAATGCTCGCCGCGACGGCGGCGCCGCGTCCGGAGCATTCGGCCGGGCGCGGCAGGTCCAGAGGCAGATCGAGCAGTGGCGTAATCTGCTGCAGTTTGGCGCGCCAGTACGTCAGCTGGCGCCGCCATACGTCCTGCTGGCCGGCAGAGCGCTGCCACGCAGAATAGTCGCGGTACTGCAGGTGCATCTCCGGCAATACACCGTGCATCGTGCCGCCGTGGCGCAGCGCATCGTAAAGCGCAGCCATCTCGACCAGCAGGATGCCCTTTGAGCGTCCGTCGTAGATGATGTGGTGCAGATTCATGATCAGCACGTGGTCGTCGGGCGTCGCCCGCACGATCAGCATGCGCAGCAACGGGACGTTCGCAACATCGAAGTGCCAGTCGATGTTCTCCTGGATGAGCTGCGTGATCTGTTCTTCCCGCGGCGCTTCCGACAGCGCGGACAGATCGATGAACGGCACGTCCAGTACGTAGGCATGGTCCACGATCTGGACCGGCTCGCCTTCCACGTCGCGGAACGCGGTGCGCAGCACCTCGTGTCGGCGCACGATTTCCTGCAGCGCGCGCGTCATCGCCGGAACGTCCATGCGACCGATCAGGCGGTAGGCGCAGGGCATGTTGTACTTCGCACTGGCACCCTCCAACTGCGCCATGAACCACAGCTGCTGCTGCGAGAACGACATGGGTGCAGGTGCCTGACGATCCGGCAGGCGCTGAACCATCGTATTGCTCTGTTCTGCTGCCAGTTTGAGCAGCAGCAACTGCTGCCTCTCCGGCGAGAGGTGCTTGATCCGTTCGGCGAGTTCAGGCGTCATCCGCATCGGAAGTGTCCCACTACGATTGATTCAACATCACGGCGATCTCCTCGTCGGAGAGCGATTCCAATTCCGCCAGCATCGCCGTGAGCCGGTCCGCCTCCGGTCCGGCGCCTTGCGAGTCGGCAACGCGGCGCGCCTGGTCCTTGACGGTGAGCGCGGCATACAGATCCTGCATGGCGACATCGACGGAAAATGTTTCGCGCAAGCGCATGGCCACCTGCGCGAGCAGCAGCGAATTGCCACCCAGTTCAAAGAAGTTGTCGTCGCGGCCGATGGGACTGAAGCCCAGCAGTTCACTCCAGATGCTGGCCACTCCCTCTTCGCCCGATGATTCGGGCGGCACATAGTCATGCCCAAGTCCGGAGGGTCGGCCGCGATGCTCGGTCCCGGCATCGGCAAATTGCGCCAGACGCACGCGTTGAGCCTCGGCGAAATCCTGGATCACCTGATTGAAGTCGACTTTCGAGACCACCGCGTGCGGCGCCGCCAGTGCGAGTGCCTGTTCGAACAGGACCACGCCTTCTCGATTGGTCAATGACCCGGCCGCCCTTTCTTCGTCTGCGGCCGTTCCAGCGCCGTCCGACGCACCCACCGCAGCCATGCCGGTCTCGGACCAGCTGCACCACGCGACCGAAATCACCGGACCAGCGTTAGTCGTGTCGTGCCGGCAGGCATCGGAATCGAGAACCGCGTTGGCGATCGCATAGCAGACGCGTCCCAGTCCGCCCTTGACCGCGTGCTGCGACGAACAGTGCAGGATGAAGTCCAGCTCATCCTGGTGGAACAGGCGCTGCAGCAACTCGCTTCCCGTGACCTTGGCGTCGACGACACGACGGATATCCCGAATGCTCAGCGCGGCTATCTGCGCGGCATCACCCACGCCCGCGGCATGCACGATGCCGTCGAGCGCGCCGAACGCCGCGTGGACGCGTTGCTGCACGTAGGTCATGGCCGCACTGTCTGCAACATCGCCAGCGAGCACCAGCACGTCGCCACCGGCGGCACGGATCTCGCGAATCGTTTGCACGACGCATGAAATCGGGTCATCCGCCGGGTGTTGCGCCAGCCAGGCGTCCCAGTCCTCGGCTGCAGGCAGCAAGGTGCGTCCCAGCAGCACCACGCGCGCGCGCCACACGACGCCCAGATGGCGAGCCAGGGTCAGACCAATGCCGCGCAGTCCGCCGGTGATCAGGTAACACCCGCGCTCGCGCAGGCTGATACGTGCCGCCCGCGGAAGACGCGTACGTTCGAAGCGCCTGAGATAGCGGCGTCCGCGGCGCAGGGCCACCGTCGTCACCGCGTCATCCAGCAAGCATTCGCGCAGAATGTCCTCGGCTGCCGCCTCCACGCCGCCCGGCGCGAGATCGATGTGACGCACGCTGAGCCCGGGCAGCTCCTGCGCAGCGATGGTGGCGAACGGCGCAAACGCCGCCGCGGCACGACACAACGATTCGCTGCCGTCGACGGCACAGGCCGAGCGGCTCACAAGCACGAGAGCGATTTTGTCCGCTTGCGGTAGCTCGGCGACGCGCGAGAACAGCCGGCAAAGGTCGAGTGTCAGCGCGCACAGGTCGTCGGTCGACTGCTGCTCCGCGTGAATGTCCAGTCCGCGAAGATCCACGACCTGCAGGCGACTACCCTCGCGCCGGGGTGTCGCATCGATAGATCGATTTTCCGCAGCATCCAATGACAGCACCTGCGCATGCGCGCCCAGCTGCCGCAGTCGCTGCAGCAAGACATCGGCGACACCGCCGCGATCCGGCAGCAAGAGCCAGTCGGCATCGTCCGCAGCACGCTCTTCCTGTCGTGCAGACTGATGCCAGACCGGCACATGGAAATCCGCATGGTCCGAAACGATACGACCAGCCGGTTCGGCGAGCGGCGCGATGCCGGCGTCGATCCAGTGCCTGCGGCGTTCCAGCGGATGCCCCGGCAGCGGGACTTTGCTGCGCCGTCCGGCGGCGAACAGCCCCTTGTTGTCGATGACGCGTCCCTGGCTCCAAAGCTGGCCCAGCGTCCGCATGAGCTGCGCTGACGGCGCGCCATCGGCCTGAGCATGCGGCAGGCTGGCCAGCACGTCCTCCTCCGCCCCCAGGCGAGCGCGCCTCACCAAGGTCGTCAGCACCTGCCCGGGCCCTACTTCCAGCCACTGCCAACGCTGCGCGGCCGACGCGTGAGCCAGCGCCGGATGGAATCGGACCGTGCCGCGCAGCTGACGCACCCAATAGTCCGGATCACGAGCCTCGTCGTCGCTGATCGGAAGTCCGGTCACGTTGGACATGAACGAAATGGCGGGAGCACCCGGTTTTGCCGCGACCACCTCGTCACGAAAAGCCGCGAGGAATGCATCCATCCGCGCGGAATGGAATGCGTGCCGCTCGTCGAGCCAATGGCATTCCACATGCTGACCTGCCAGACGCGAGCGGATCGCCTCCAGCGCATCACGGTCGCCTGACAACACGCACAGCCGCGGCCCGTTGATCGCCGCGAGGTCGACGCCTGCACCGACTGAGCCCAGCGCTTCGTCTTCGGTCAGTGCGACGGACAACATCGCTCCCGCGGCGGCCTGCTCCATCAGTAGCCCGCGCGCAACCACGAGCCTTACGGCCGCGTCGAGTTCGAATACGCCGGCCACAGTGGCAGCGACGATTTCCCCGAGGCTGTGTCCCAGCATGAGTTGCGGCCGCAGACCCCACGAAAGCCAGAGCTGCGCCAGTGCGTATTCCACGGCGAACAGAACCGGCTGGGCAATGGCTGTCGTCGCGAGCGCCGCCACCATGCCATTGCTCTCCTCCGGGATGGCACCGAGAAAGCAACGGATGTCGATGTCGGCGTGGCGCTGAACAGCCTCCGCACAACGCGCAAACTGTTCGGCGAACACGGGCTCCGACGAACACAGCCCTTCCGCCATTCCCCGGTGTTGCGCTCCCTGCCCGGGAAACAGGAACGCCAGCGGCGGCGGCGATCCGGTGACCTCGCGGATACGGCCTTCGACACCGAGTTCGTGGCAGAGACCGTCGATGCTGTCGGCAACGATGGCCTGGCGCCAGGCGCGATCGCGACGACCGGCCAGCGTATAGGCCACGTCGGCAGGTGCACGGTGCGGTGCCGCTTCCAGTGCGCGCTTCAAATCCGCGGCATGCTGGACCAGCGCCCTGCGTGTCTTGGCGGAAAGCATGAACAACTGTTGCTTCCGACAGGACGGTTCGCTGTCGCGCGCGGCGAAACCGGACACGATGACATGGGCATTCGTACCGCCCATGCCGAAAGAACTGACACCGGCAATACGCTGCTCCGGAGAGAGATCCCAGGTGCACAACGCGGCATTGACCGTGAATGGCGTCTGGTCGAGATGCAACGCCGGATTTGCCTGCTGGAAATGCAGCGACGGCGGGATGGCTCCGTGGGCCGCGCAGAGCGCCGCCTTCATCAATCCGCCCATTCCGGCTGCAGCTCCCATATGTCCGAGATTGGACTTGAGCGAGCCGATGGCGCAGAAGCCCCGCTTCGCCGTGCGCAGCCGGAAGGCTTCCGTCAATGCGGCGATCTCGACCGGATCCCCGAGCGGCGTGGCCGTGCCGTGGGCTTCCACGTAGCCGACCTGCTCCGGATCGACGTCTGCATCGATCTGTGCTTCGGCAATCGCGGCGGCCTGACCGCGAACGCTCGGCGCGGTATAGCCGACTTTGTCGGCACCGTCGTTGTTGATCGCGCTGCCGCGGATCACTGCGATGATGCGGTCGCCGTCGGCCAGCGCGTCCTGCAGGCGCTTCAGCGCAACGATACCGACACCGTTGCCGCTGACGGTGCCGTGCGCGGCGACGTCGAAGGTGCGACAGTGCCCGTCGGGCGAATGAATGCCGCCGTCATGATAGAGATATCCCTGGTCATGATTGACGGAAACCTGGGCGCCCCCCGCCAAGGCGAGGTCGCATTCGAACGACAGCAGGCTTCTGCGGGCGAGATGCACGGCCACCAGTGATGTGGAACACGCAGTCGCCAGGCTGATCGCCGGACCTTTCAGATCCAGGGTGTAGTTGATCTGCGTCGCGACGAAGGCATTGTCGTTGCCGAAGTGGATCGCCTTGGCCCCGAGCGCGGCAAACAGTCGCGGATGTGTCGCGAGATTGTTCACATAGTCGCTATTCGAAATGCCGACGAACGTGCCGATAGGCCGCCGGAATTTGTCCGGGGAGCAACCGGCGTCCTCGAGCGCGAGGTGCGCACATTCGAGCAGCAGACGCGTCGCCGGCCCGGTGATATCCGCCTGGCGCGGGGTGAAGTCAAAGAAAGCCGCGTCGAACAGCTCGATACCGTCCAGGCGGGCGGCGTACGGCACGAAGTCGGGATGGTCGAGCAGGTCAGAGCCAACGCCTCCGGCGCGCAGGGACTCGACATCGAGCCGCACGATGCCACTCCAGCCCGAACACAGCTGCGACCAGAACGAGGCCATATCCGGCGCGCCGGGAAAGCGCCCAGCCATGCCGACGATGGCGATGGCACCCGCGCCAAAATCAACCCCGTCACGCATCGGCCTTGCTCTCCTGGGTTGCGCGGATCCCCTCTGCCTCTCGCTGGCGCTCGCGCCGCTGCAGCATGTCGCCCAGGCTCACCCCGTCGCCGGAGCCGCCTTCCAGAAACTCGGCGAACTTGCGGATCGTCGGATAGCGGAAGAGATCCGCGACCCCGGGGGTTGCGCCCAGCTCACGGCATATCCGTCCATGCAGTTGGATGAGCAGCAACGAATTGCCGCCAAGCGAAAAAAAATTATCATCGATCGATACGCGGTCGCGCTGCAGCAGTTCACTCCATACCGTCGTCAGCAGTTGCTCGATGCGCCCACGCGGCGCGATGTAAGCGGGAATCGGCGCTGCGCCCGGCGCCGGCAGCGCTTTGCGATCGACCTTGCCATTGGCGGTGAGCGGCAATGCGTCCAGCAACACCCAATGATCGGGTCTCAGCGGCTTGGGCAGCAGACGATCGGCGGCCTCGCGCAATCGCGTTTCATCCAGCGAGTCGCCGACGACGTACGCAACCAGCGCAGGCGGCTGACCTTGCGCCTGCCACAGCGTCGCCACTGCCCCGCAAACACCCGATAAGCTGCCGGCGAAGGACTCCACTTCGCCGAGCTCGATGCGGTTGCCGCGCAGCTTGATCTGGTGGTCCCGGCGGCCGAGGAAACTGATACGGCCGTCGCGGTGACGACGCACCAGGTCGCCGGTGTGGTACATGCGCGAACCGGGCTCCGGCGAAAACGCATCGGGAACGAAACGCTCCGCGGTCAGTCTTGGATCCGCCCAGTAGCCCCGTGCAAGCCCCACCCCGCCGAGATGCAGCTCACCGGCGACGCCATCCGGAACCGTGCGGCCGTGGCGGTCGAGTACGTAGGCGCGCCGGCCGGCCATCGGCGTGCCGACCGTGATCGGGTCACCCGCGACCAGCGTGGTCGCCAGAGCGCCTACCGTCGTCTCTGTCGGGCCGTAGTGGTTGACGATCGCGCAAGACGCGGACTGCCGCACGCGCGCGAGCAGCAACGGAGCCGGCGACTCGCCGCCGAGCACCAGACACTGCCTGGGCAGCACATCGGCCTTGCCGGCCGCTTCGAGCAGAGCCTGCAGATGCGACGGGACGATCTTGAGTACATCGATCGGCCGCTCACGCAACGTCTGCGCGAGCCGTTGCGCATCCAGCATGCACTCCTCGGGCAATATGCGCAGCGTACGCCCGGATCCCAGCGCGCCAAGCACCGCGGTGTAGCCCAGATCAGCTGACAATGTGGACAATGCCGCCATCTCCGCGCGCTCGTCCACCGCAAGCCGTTGCATGACTCCTGACACGTAAGCCGCCACTGCCGCGTGGCTGACGCAAACACCCTTGGGCCGGCCGGTCGAGCCCGAGGTGTAGATGACGTAGGCCAATTGCTCGCCACGGACAACTAAGCGCGGGTCAAGCTCGGGGCAATCCAGCAGATCTTCCCAATCGCGATCCAGCGAAAGCAGCTCGCCTTCGCCGACACTCGCGGCGCGCAGCAAATGCGCCTGCTCGGTAATGATGATGTCGATGCCGGCGTCCTGAACGACCTGCGCGATACGCGCCTCCGGCCATTCCGGATCCAACGGGACGAAACAGGCTCCCGCCTTGAGGGTGCCCAGCATCGCCAGCGGCCACCGTTCGCCTCGGCTGAGCAACACCCCTACGCGCGCTTCAGGCGCGACGGCGGCGGCAAGCAACCAATGGGCGAGGCGGCTGCTGTGCGCGTGCAGCCAACCGTACGAACGCACGGTGTCGCCGCAAACCACCGCGTCGCGGTCCGCCGCCTGAGTCGCCGCCGACTGAAATGCTTCCAGCAAGGTCGAGCATCCCGCCACGAGACGCCCGCCGTCTTCGCAACGGGCGATTGCGCGCTGCGTCGCCGTCGTCATCGGCGAAAGGTCGCGAACCCGCCGTGCCGGATCGTCCGCCATGCCTTCCAGCAGCACGACGAGACTCTCGAGCAGCTGCTCGATCTGACCTGTACCGTAACGACTGCCGTCGTATTTGAAATGCAGAACGATCGTCTCGTCCGGCACGACCATCAACGTCAAGGGGTAATTGTTGTAGGAGAAGCTGCTGACGAATTCTGCGCGCAAGCCGGACATGCGCTCATCGTCGCTGCTGCCGAGCGGGTAGTTGTCGAACACCAGCAGCGTATCGAACAACCCGCCCTGGTCAGCCATGGCGCACTGGGCCTGGATATCGGCCAGCGGCAGAAATTCGTAAGACGATCGTTCCAGGCCGGCGTCCTGCAACTCGCGCAGCCACGCGTCGAGTCTGCGGTCCGTCCTGACATGCACACGCAGCGGGATCGAATTGATGAAAGGGCCGACGATCCCCTCGACACCGGGCATGTCTGCAGGGCGACCCGATACCGTCGTTCCGAAAAGCACCTCGTCGCGATCCGTGTAACGCGCGAGCAGCAGAGCCCATGCCGCCTGCACCACGACATTGAGCGTGATGCGCAGGTCACGGGCCATGGCCCTCAGGCGGTTGCCCGACACGACGGACAGTGCCGTCTGGCACGACTGGAAAACCAGATGCTCATCAGCCCGACGGCCGTCTGCCGTACTGCGCAGCGGCAGCGGTGTCCGGCTGTCGAATCCGTGCAGGTAACGCTGCCAGAAACCGGTCGCCGCCGCGTGATCGCGTGCGCCGAGCCAGCGCACATAGTCCTGGTAGCTGCCGACCGGTGGCAACGCAGGCTCATCGCCTTGAAGCCGGGCCGCATAGCATTGCAGCATGTCGCGCAGCACGATGGGGCCTGACCACCCGTCGAGCAGCACGTGGTGCCGCGTCCAGACGAAAAAACAGGCGTCCTCGGTGCAGCGGATCAGCACCACGCGCATCAGTGGCGCCTTGCCGAAATCAAAGCCTCGTGCCCGCTCCTCGCGCAGAAACTCTTCAAAGCCCAGCGCCTGGTCGGCGGCCGAGCGGTCACGCCAATCCAGCAACATCCGCGGCATGCTGGCGCGCCTCAGCACGACCTGCACCGGCTTCGCGGTGTCCATACGCACGAAAAGGCTGCGAAATACGGCGTGTCGCGCGATGACGTCATCCCAGGCCTGCCAGAACGCCTCGATGTGGAGGGATCCGGACAGGCGCGCGCCGTCCTGCAGAACGTAGACGCCCGACTCCGGTGAGAGCAGCGAGTGAAATATCATCCCGCGCTGAATTCCGGTTACCGGATACAGCGTTTCAACCTGGTTCTTGCCGTCGCTGATTGGGTTCATGGCCGCCATCGGACACCGTGGAAGTAGAGAGATACCGATGACTCAGACCATGCCGACCAGCACCTGGCGGCGGCCCGTGTAGGGCCGCCGGCCATGGGCGACGAGATGGTTGTCGACCAGCAGGACGTCGCCCGCCATCCACGGCGACATGATCGTTTCGCTGTCGTAGGCTGCCCGTATCTCCGCGAGGGTCTCCGGCTCTATGGCAGTGCCGTCTCCGTAGAACGCATTGCGCGGCAGCCCAGCCTCGCCGACACCATTGAGCAGACCTTCCAGGATGTCCCGCTTCAGACTGGACGCGTGGAACAGATGTGCCTGGTTGAACCACACGGTTTCTCCGGTAACCGGGTGGACCGCGGTCGCCTGGCACGTTTCCTCGGTTCTCAAACCGCCGTCGTCATTCCAGGTGAAGCGAATGCCGCGCTCGCGGCAGAACGATTCGACATCGGCCCGATCGCCGGTCTGGAACACGTCCTGCCAGGGCAGGTCCAGCACACCGTAGTTGCGCACATAGCGCACGCCGAGCCGTTCGAAGCGTTCTCGAAGAGTCCGCGGCAGGCGCGCATAGACGCGCCGGCTGTCGGCGAGCGGCGTTTCACCGCCGGTTTCGCTGGGCTGAACGCAAAAGAAAAAGACCCTGGACGGCCATACGCTGGTATACGAATTTTCGTTGTGCAGCGGGATGGCCTCGTCCGCCGGGTATTCCGTCGACGTGTAGATACGTCCGTTGACCAGGGTCCTGGGTGTGGAACGGTTGCGGTACTCGAGCAGGTCGCGCTGGTACATACGGCCAATCAGCCGTTCGAAGTGCGCGCTGCCGTTGATCTTGAAGCCACGAAACAGCACCGCACCGCGTTGCAGCAGCAACGTATCGATGGCGGCCATGTTTGCCGCTGCCCATTCCACCGCGTCGAGGCGACGCTGCCGTGCCCGTATCGTCGCGATACCCGTATCGGCCGGCAGTATCAGCTGCACCGCGTCAGAAGCGTCGAGGGTTGCCTGTTCCATCACTGCGTCATGACTCGTCATACCAGTTCGTCCGCCAACCTGAGCTCTGTTCCCAGGCTGTCCGCAGGCAAGTTCACGGTTCCGAGTTCTGCTCGTCCGTACAGGCGTGTAGCCGGGATGCCGGCAGCACGGCAGCGAGCTATCAGCGCGTTCGATTCGATGATGGCCGGACTCTCGTCGGTGTAGTCGACGCTGGAGATGAAAGTCAGCCAGGGCTCCGCGCCCATCGCGTAAACGTGTACGGCACGCGGCAGCAAGGTATTGACGATTTCCCAGGCGCTACGCGCATCGGAACCATTGAGCCGCCGCGCCTGATCGTACTTGCGTTCGATCGGTCGCAGGAACAGTGGACCGTAGACCCATGACAATGGCGCTCCGACACACTCCATGCCGATGAACAGGTGATCCAGACTGCCGATCACGTGCTGGACACGGCGATACAGCTCCGGGTCCAAATTGTTGGAATCTGCAGCAAACAACGCGCTCGTGTCGCCGAGCCGCACCAGGTACGCCAGTTTCGTCGCCACGTCGAGATCGCCGTGTTCGCCGAGAAAGGGAATCCCAACGATACGTCCACCGGCAATCTCCAGTTCGTCCAGCTCATCCAGTTCGACGACGCGGGCAAATCCGATCGCTTTCAGCGCATGCTTGAGCGACAGATCCTGCAACCGACCGCCAGAACCTCGCGGAATCACGACGGTACCGATGCGCTCACGCAGCTGGAGCAGGGTCTCCAACATGACGTGGTCCTGATGGTTGTGCGTCAACAGGACGTAGTCGATCCTCGCGGGAAGATCGCCGAAGCTGAAGCGTTCGACCTCGCCGTCGGGCAAATAGCTGACGATGGGATCGGTAAGCACGGCGACGTCGGCGCTCTCCATGAGCACCGTGGCATGGCCGAAATATCGTATGCGGACCTCGTTTCCCTGCGATGCGATGTGTGGGCGGCAGGGGAACTCTGTCGTCAGCAGCTGAAATAGCGTGTCCTGCGTGGGCCCGTCGAACGAGTCCCAGCCCAGCATGCGCTGAATGTCCGCCAGGGGTGCCGGTCTATGCCGCAGGGCGAACAGTACATCCCAGCGTGGATCAGCGAATGGCCAGGCAATCGTTACCCCGCCGGCATCGTCCAGCCGCGGACTGCTCATCACGAATGGCCGATGATCGGCGCTCAACAACGACAGACGAATCGACTGCAGGTCTTCGCGATAGAGTGCGGAGCGATAGAGCAGCGGTTCGATGAATCGGATCGAACAGTGATTGTCGAGGTCGTAAACGAGTTCCACACAGCCTTTCAGCGATTCCGGTAGACGGCCGTACCAATCCGCCAGCGGCATTCCGCCGGCCTGCGCATGCAAGGCTGCTTCGAACCGTTCGATGTCACCGGCCAGGGCAATCAAGTCTGCGAGGTTTTCCCGCGTTTCGGCGGCGAACCGTCGAATCACCTCGGGATCACCGTCGTAATCCAGGAACATGCCGCCACGCAGCGCCGCGCTCCGGCTGGCTGCGACGTGGAGTTTGGGTGCTTTCAGATAGGAATCGAGCACGCGAAGGTGCTGGTCTCGCGTGAACAACGCCAAGCCGACTGGCGAAATCAGGAATGACCAGGCGTACCAGGCGTTGATCAGCGGCTCGGCCTTCACATCGGCGCGCAAGTAATAGTGTGGCTCGCCTGCCATTTCGTTGACTCCTCGATCCGCGGTGTGATCTGTCATTCGGCCGGCCGTTACGCGGCCATGGCGAGCCTCTTCACGCATTACCCGCGTACGCATCGAGTTCCTGCAGCAGGTCGTCGAGCTCCTGCTGGCCGAGGTCGATATCCGGTACATCGGACGGCGTGAGTCCGCCGCGCGTACGGCCGCAGGCGTCGATCATGGCTGCCAGCCGCTGCTCGAACGCCGCGCAAAGTGCCACCGCGTTATCGTCGCCGAGGCAGCCCGTGTCAAACACGAGTTTCAGCTGGAAACGCGATTCGGTCTGCAGTGCAAGCAATTCGATATCGAACAGTCGATGCTGGCGTGGCGAACGACAACCTTCCTGCGCGAGATCGACATCTTCCGAAACCTGGACCCAGCGTGACGCCGCTTCGCCATCGGCGAAACGGCCCAGATAGTTGAAGCACACCGGCGGTTCTTCCATCGACGGGGTGTCCTCGCCCAGGTAGTTGAGGACTCCAAAGCCCATTCCTTTGCCGCCGGCGGCGCGCAAGTGCTCCTTGACCGCCTTGAGGACGATGACCGGATCGTCGACGTCCGGCAGAGTCACGGTGACCGGATACAGATTCGTGAACCATCCGATCGTGCGCGAGACATCCAGCGCGTCGTCGATGCTGTCGCGTCCATGCGATTCAAGCATCAATGCCAGCGGCCGGTGCCTGCCGACATCCGCGAAAGCCTGAGCCAGCGCGGCCACCAGGAAGTCCTGAGCATTGGTATTGAAGGCCTGATGCGCTTCCGACTCCAGCGCACGGCTGGCGGACTCCGACACTTGGACGACGCGACTCTTTACCTCACCGCTGCGACCGGCCTGTTGCACGGAGGCCATCTGCGACGCCTGCCCGGTCACCGCTTGCCAGTAGCCGATATCCCGTTGCCAGTAACCCTGCTGGCGCAGCGCTTCCAGATTGTCGACCCACTCTTTGTAGGGGCAGGTCTTGTCTGGCAGACGCAGTGGCGCGCCGTCCGACGCCTGCCGGTACAACGTCTCGATGTCCTCTTCGAGCACGCGCCAGGAAAACGCGTCGATCACCAGGTGGTGCGCGATCACGAGCAATTGTTTGCGGCCTTCGGCGGGCCGGTCCACATGCACCATCCGCAGCTGCGGCGCAGTGTCGAGAACGAAATCCGCCTGCCTGTCCTGAATGTGCTGCAGCAGTTCTTCGCGCGCGGCGGGCGCATCGCCGGCGAGAATCGTCACGTGCCCGACGCAGCGGTCGACCAGCGACGGCGTCGAAGGTACGAACTCCTGCCGCCACGCGCCGTTCTCGGAAAAATAGCGTGCGCGAAACACGTCGTGGTGCGAGAGCAGGACAGCGGCCGTGGCGCGCAAGGTCTCGACGGTCGCTGAGGAAGGCAGATCGTAGATACAGGCCTGATTGTAGTGGTGTGCATCCGTGTCGATACGCGCGAAGTGCCTGGCCTGCACCGGCGCCAGCGAGGCGATACCGACGACTTCATCCTGCGTGTATCGCGAGACGTCCGCCTCGCCGACCAACGCGGCCAGCGCGCCGATCGACGCGGACTGGAAGATCTGCTTCGGCGCGAACACATAGCCGAGCTGCCTGGCACGCGCAACCAGCTGGATTGCGAAGATCGAATCCCCGCCGATCGCGAAAAAGTTGTCGTCGATGCTGAGCCCGCGCAGGCCGAGCAGTTCCTCGCAGAGCTGCAGCAGGCGCGATTCCACGACCGTAAGCTCGCGCGTGGCGACCGGTGCGCGCTTCGCCTGCAAGCTCGACAACACGGCGCGGTCGAGTTTGCCGTTGGCGTTCAGCGGAAGACGGTCCAGCCACACATACGCACTCGGCTGCATGTAGTCCGGCAGCGTCGCCGCCAGATGGGCTCGCACCGCAGCCTCCTGCTGAAGGTCCCCTCCCCCGATATACGCAACCAGTCGCGCCGGTCCGTCATCTGCGCGGACTTCGACCGCGACCTGCTCCGCATGGCAGCTGCCGCGAATCGCGAATTCGATTTCGTCGAGCTCCACGCGGTAGCCGCGAATCTTGATTTGGCGATCCTTGCGGCCGCGGAACACAAGCTGGCCGTCGGCAGTCCACCGAGCGCGATCACCGCTTCGATACATGCGCGCGCCGGGCACGACGGAAAACGGGTCGGGCACGAATGCGCCGGCCGTCGCCTTCGCGTCATCCAGATAGCCTGTCGCCACACTGGCGCCGCCGAGATACAAGTCGCCTTCCATGCCAATTGCACACGGTTGCAGCTGGGTATCCAGCAGCATCGCGGAACTGCCCGTGATGGCGCGCCCGATCGGTACGCTGACGGCCGCCGGCGACAACGACTCTTCCACGAGATGGCACACGATCCCGACCGTGGTTTCGGTGGGACCGTAGTGATTGACGATGCGAAGATCGGGCCGCAATGAGCGCACGCGGTTAACCAAGTCCCATGGCAAGGCCTCGCCGCCAAGCACGAGGCAATGCCGGGGCAGCAAATCGGCGGCACGCTCTGCGGCGAGCAGCGCGGCGAGGTGCGTTGGAACAATTTTGAGACAGTCGACCGGCGCGAGCGCCAAGGTTTGCGCCAGCGCTTGCGCATCGAGCTCGAGTCGTTCGGGGAGCAGGCGCAGCGTCCTTCCGGTACCCAGCGCGCCATACACCGCGGTGTATCCAAGGTCGGCGGCGACTGTCGACAACGCCCCCAGAGAGGCCTCTGGCGGCAGCGCCAAAAACTCATTCACCGCGTCGATATAGTGCATCAGGCTGCGGTGCGGTACCGACACGCCTTTGGGCGTGCCCGTCGAGCCCGACGTGAAAATGACGTACGCCTCGCATTCCGGAACAACGGGAACGGGCGTCGCTTCCGCGCCACCAAGAATGTAGTCCCGGTCCCGCGTCCAGTCGATGATCGGCACTTCGAGATCGCCGTCGCTGACCCGGTCCAGATGGTCCGTCGTGGTCACCATGGCGGCCAGCTTTGCCAGCGCTGCCACGCGGTTGACGCGGCTGGACTGCGTGCGGGGATCGATAGGCACATAACTGATGCCGGCCATCAGGCAACCCAGCATGCTGATGACCTGTTCCGATGAGCGCCCCAAGCAGAGACCTACCCGATCGCCGGGTCCGCATCCTTCGTCTCTCAGGACCTGCGCGAACTGTCGGGAAGCGCGGGCGAGAGCCGCGTAGGTCCACGTCTCATCCTCTGTCTGCAGTGCATTGCGCGAGGCATGCTGCTCGGCGATACGGCTGAAACGCTGTGCAAAGGTTTCGGTCGGACCCGTGGCGCTGACAGGCCGCGAGGGCAAGATCAGCGCGCGCTGGGCGTCGTCGAGCAGATCGAGGCTGCGCCAGCCGGCATGCGCCTCGGCGGACAGAACGCGCTGAAACTGACGTGAGATCAAGTCTACGTCGCCCGCGCTGTAGAGTTCCGGATCGTAGCGCAGCGCGAACGCGGGACTCGCTCCTGACGGTGACACCGTCAAGCCGAGTTCACACGGCTGTGTGTTGTCGTAGGACAGCCCGTCAGCCGACTCTACCGCGATGCCCAAGCGCTGCATCGATGGCACGTCGCCCATGGCATCGGCGTAGTGCAGGCTCTGTTCGACGGCACGATCGAGCACGCCGCTGACGAGCGCACTTGCCTGCCCGAGCGTCGAACAGCCGTCGAGATGGATCAGCAAGGGTACGTCCGTCGCGAGCGGACCAATGACGCCGTCGAGTTGAACAAGAGTCCGTCGCGGGGCACGCAACGCCAGTGGGATGACGGGCGATCCCTGTCGCAGAGCGAGCAGCACGCACCAGCGGCTGACAACGTCGGCGAGCGTCAGCGTGATGTTCGGAATGGCGACCGGTCCCAGCCTGCACTGACGAAGACCTGCAGGCACGATACGACGCCCGGCACGGCTCTGCTCGATGGCATGGTCCCAATAGGCGCGCTCGGGCGAGTTCTGTGACGTGTCGTGAAGCTGCTGCAACCACATCGACAATGCCGGATAGTCCAGTACAGGGCCGTCAGCGGCATCCGCCGATATGACCGACCTCAAAATCTGTCGCAATGATTCCAGATCCGCATACCACGAGGCCGCTGCGATCAACACGACATCGCCTTGAGCAAGAGTGACGACGGTCACGTCCAGCGGAACGAAGGTCCATTCGGCTGCAAGGCGAAGGCGCTGCTCACGCATCTGCTCGCGGAGGATCTCCTGTATGTGCGTATCGGAGGTCACCTGGACGACGGAGCGCCGCACCGGGATGAAAGCTCCATCGGTCGAACGCAGGCCGGGCTGGTGAGCCATGAAGTCGGCAAGGCGATCATCCAGCCCGCGAAGTTCAGTGGTTGCGGCGAGCTGCACGACGGGTGCTTCCGCCATCCGGTCGAACAACTGGTATTGCCGGCGCTGATCGACGGATAGCGGTAAAACTGCACTGACACTCATGGATATCCCTTTTCCCGCGGCGCAACTGTCGTCGCCACGGCAGCGTTGACCCGTGCTCAACATGCCCACAACAAGCTGATCTGCTTTACGCCCCGCGTCCGTCGAGGAACCCGATGCCCGCGAGCCGGGACCGCAGATCACCGGAACGGTTCGTCTATGTCGTTTCCGTTTCCATAGCCCGGTGTCTGGCCGCCCCCCGCACCGACTCCTCAGGCAAATAGGGAACGGTACACGATTCCACCATGCCAACTACAACCTTGCGCGCTCCACCGAACGGACGCCGCCCGTGCGCGACCAGCACATTGTCCAAAATCAGAATATCGCCTGCCTGCCAGGAAAAGGTTACCGTTTCTGCGTCATAGGCTGCGCGTATGGCCGACAAATCCTGCTCCGTTATCGCCGACCCGTTGCCGTAATAGGCATTGCGTGGCAGCCGCGCTTCACCGACGGCCGCCAGCAACGCATCGCGCGTCGCGGCAGGCAAGCTGCTGACGTGAAACAGGTGTGCCTGGTTGAACCAAACCTGCTCGCCCGTTTCCGGGTGGGCCAGCGTGGCCTGCGCCACTTCCCGGGTCTGCAGGCAGCCGAGTCCGTCCCACGCATAGTCGATCCCGGATTCGCGGCACTGTCTTTCCGCTTCGCGAGGATCATCGGTCTGGAAAACTGTCTGCCAGGGTAGATCGAGCCCGTCGTAGTGCCGCACATACAGTACGCCGTGACGCTCGAATCGCTCACGAGTGTCCACTGGAATGCGCTGGAGAACACGACGGCTGTCCGCGATGGGAGTTTCGCCGCCTGATTCGCTGACTTTGACGCAATGGAAAAGTATTTTCCGCGCCCAAGTCGTGCTGTACGCGTTTTCATTGTGCAAGGGAATGAACTGGTCCGCCGGATACTCGGTCGACGAGTAGATATTCCCGCGGATCGCCGTGCGCGGGGTCGACTGATTGCGGTAACCCAGCGGACCCTGACCGAATACATCGCAAATGAATCGCTCGAAATGCGCGACCCCGTTGACGCGAAAGCCGCGCAACAAGACCGCTCCTCGAGAGCGCAGCATGTCATTCAGCCACTGCTCGTTTCGGCCGGCCCATTCGACGGGATCAGATGCGCGACCCTGCGCTTCCACCGTCACCGGGAGTGCAGATGACGGACTCGTCCCCTCTGTCGATGACCGCATCAGCCAGTCCCCCCGGACCATCCTGCGAATTAAGCGCTGCATGTTGCCGGCGCTGCGAATTTACGTTGCCGGCGCTGCGAACCCAGGCACTACATGTTGCTGACGCAATGCACAAGATGCTATTGCCATTAAACAGCTAATACACGAAGCAATAAGCACGCAAGTATCCAATATATCGCTTTTACAAACCCCATGGCAATTAGAAAGAGTTTCGAGTATGTTTCTATTGGGGTGTGTATATGGGATTGTGGGGAAGAATCCAGGTTTTTCTTATTTGAAGCCGCGCCGCGCCAGTCGATCGCCGGACGTGCGCGCTGCCGCTCTCGCCAGTCTCGCTCCGCGCCGCGGAACGTTGCGGGACTACGTCGCATAGCATCTGAACTAGTGAACAGGTAATGGTCACGGCACGCTATTCCGATGATGAGCTTCAATCCATCGCACTCATTGGAATGGCCGGCCGGTTTCCCGGCGCGCCGGACCTGTCGACCTTCTGGGACAACCTCGTTGCCGGTATCGAATCGATCGATGAGCTGACCGATGCCGAGTTGCGCTCCTCAGGTGTCGCTGAAACCTGGCTGCGCGACCCTCGCTACGTGCGCCGCGCCAGTCGAATGGACGATATCCGCAACTTTGACTCGGATTTTTTCGAGCTTAGTCCGCGTGAGGCCGACATCACCGACCCTCAGCACCGAATCCTGCTCGAATGCGCTTATCACGCGATCGAGCACGCCGGCTACGACCCCTTCAACCTACCCGGTATCGCGGGCGTATATGCCGGCGTAGGGATCAGCGACTACCTCCTGGCGAACCTCAGCGTGAATCCGGCATTCATGGCGGCGGGCGATGGCCTGCAGGTCGTTGTCGGAAACGATAAAAGCTATGCGTGCACACGGATTTCGCACAAGCTCGGACTGCGCGGGCCGAGCATCGCTGTCGATACTTCCTGCTCGACGTCCCTGGTAGCCGTCCATATGGCGTGCCGGGCGCTGCTCACCTTCGAATGTGACGTCGCACTCGCCGGTGGTGCACGTATCCTCGTGCCACAGGCAAGCGGCTACCTTCACCTGCCAGGCGGCGTGCTGTCGCCGGATGGCCGCTGCCGTCCTTTCGATGCCGCCGCCGCCGGCACGGTGCCGGGCAGCGGCGCGGGCCTCGTGCTGCTGAAGCGGCTCACCGATGCGATTGCCGACGGCGATACTATTCACGCCGTCATCCGCGGCTCCGCCATCAACAACGATGGCCGGCAGAAGGTCGGCTACACCGCCCCGAGCGTAGCCGGGCAGATTACGGTCATTGCTCAGGCATTGGCCAACGCCAGCGTCGATCCCACCACTATTGGTTATGTGGAAGGCCACGGGACCGGCACGCATCTTGGCGATCCGATCGAAGTACAGGCACTCGCCAAGGTCTATCGTCAGTACACGGATGCTACGGCCACCTGCGTTCTTGGTTCGTTGAAAGGCAACATCGGACATCTCGACGTCGCCGCCGGCATCGCCGGTCTGATCAAGACGGTATTGGCGTTGAGGGAGGGCTGGATCCCGCCTACGGTTGGCTTTCGCGAGCCGAATCCGGAGGCCGCACTGGCTGATTCGCCGTTTCACGTAACAGGCACCGCGGTGCGGTGGGAGTGCAGCGGGCTGCGCCGAGCCGCAGTGAGTTCGTTCGGTATCGGTGGTACCAATGCGCATGTCATCCTCGAGCAGGCTCCGGCGGCCGCTGCAGCGGGGTCGATCGATGAGCGCCCGGCCCATGTGCTGTGCCTGTCGGCCAGCACCAGTCATGCTTTAGACGGCGTAAAACGCCGCTACGTCGACTTCTTGCAGAAAACGACATCTCCCCTCGGTGATATCGTCCACACGGCAAATACCGGCAGGACCCGCCTGGCCTATCGCGCTGCCGTAGTCGCAGACAGCGCGGCCACCATGATGAAGGCGCTCCTCGAAGGTCAGTATCACTCGGGCAAGCCGTCCGCTTCGGTTCGCCCCGTGGCATTCCTGTTCACGGGTCAGGACAGCCACTACGCGGGCATGGGGCGCGTCCTGTATCAGCAACACGCACCATTTCGCACGTTGCTCGACGACGTCGGTCGGCGCATGGCTGTGCATTTGCCGGTGCCGCTGCCTGAGCTGATCTGGGGTGAGCACGTCCATCTGCTCGACGCCGCGCGCTATGCGCACCCTGCCCTGTTCGCTGTGCAGCTCGCGCTTGCACAGCTGTGGCGCAGTTTGGGTATCGAGCCCGCGGCGCTGCTCGGGCACGGGGTCGGCGAAATCACCGCCGCCTGCGTGTCCGGTGTCCTTTCAGTCGACGACGCGGTGACGCTCATCTGCGCCCGCGCCCGCTGCATGGACGATCTGGCCGCGCCCGGCGGCATGCTGGCGGTAACCGCCAGTGCGGAACAGTTGCAGACGTTGATTGCGGAGCTGGCACCTGACCTGGCGGTCGCAGCGGTCAACGCGCCGGATATCGCCGTTGCCGCCGGCGACGCCGAGAGCATCGAACGCTTTGCCGTTCTGCTGGCGGCCCGTGGCATGGCAGCTATGCGTCTGTCCGCGACCCACGCATGCCATACGCCGGCTATGCAAGCGGTGACGCAACCGTTTCGCGCTGCGATCGCCGATCTGCAGTTTTCGGCACCGACGATACCGATGTATTGCAACCTCAACGGTGCTCGCGATGACGCGCTGCCGGCGAGTCCCGATTACTGGGTCGCCCAGATGCTTGCGCCCGTGCAGTTTCTCAGCGGTATGCGAGGCTTGCAGGAGGCCGGCATCGGCTGTTTCATCGAGCTTGGCCCGACGCCGACGCTGTTGGAGCTGGCGCGTCGGTGTATCGCCGACGGCGATGCGATCTGGCTTCCCAGTCTGGCTGCGCCGGGTACGGACTGGCAGGTGCTGCTCGATAGTCTGGCGCGTTTGCACGTACACCACTACGCGGTGAATTGGCCGGCGCTGGACGAGGGCCAGCCCCGTCGCCGCGTGCCGCTGCCGCTCTACCCGTTCCAGCGGCGCATCCACTGGACGCTGCCCGACCAGATGGCTGCCGGCGACGCCGGGTCCAGGTCCGATGCAGCGGGTGGGAGCTTGCCGGCGCCGCCGGTGATTCTGCCTTCGAGCCGTTCAACCCCGGAGTCGCAGATTGCTGCGCTCTGGTCCGAACTGCTTGGCGTCCCCGTGATCGCCGATGCCGACAACTTCTTCAGCCTCGGTGGGCATTCACTGCTGGTGGTGCAGCTGAGAGACCGAATCGAGCGGACGTTCGACATCTCCGTGCCGATGAATGTACTGATCGAGCATCCCACGCTCGGAGAATTCACCGCCGTCGTCGAACAGCTTCGCGCAGAGTCCAGTGCGGTGACATCCGTTGTGGTCCTGCAGCCCGACCCGGCCAATCGTTTCGAGCCCTTCCCGCTGGCCGGACTGCAACTGGCCTATCTGCTGGGACGTTCGGACGCCTACGGCCTCGGTGGCGTGGCCACGCACCTCTATTTCGAACTGACTCCTCCGGTGTTCGACCGCGAGCGCTTCGTCAGGGCGTGGAACGCCGTGGTGCAGCGTCATGACATGCTGCGCGCCGTGGTCGTCGACGAAACCTCGCAGCGGGTACTGCCGGAGGTTCCTGACTACGAGATCGCTTACTACGACGTCAGCCAGTCGCCGGAAGCCGTCAAAAGTCATTTGCAGACGATCCGCGATGACATGTCGCACCAGGTACTGCCGGCGGAACGCTGGCCGCTGTTCGACGTGCGCATCACCCGCGAAGACGCCACCCGTTACCGTATCCATATCAGCATCGACATGCTGATGCTGGATTTCCGCAGCAACCAGATCCTGTTTCGCGATCTCGATCATTACTACCTCGGCACAGAGCAGCATCTGCCGGCACTTCCGGTCACGTTTCGTGATTACGTGCTGGCCGAGAAATCGCTGGCGGCAAGCGAAACCTATACCCGCGACCGGGACTACTGGCTGGCACGAGTGCCGACCATGCCGTTGGCGCCGACCCTGGCACTCGCCCGATCACCTGCAGAGATCGGCCGTCCGAGCTTCGTCAGACGCATTGCGCGACTGACGCCGGAACGCTGGCAGGGCTTGCGGCGCAGAGCGCAAGCCGCCGGCGTGTCGCCCTCCACGGTCCTCATGGCGGCCTACGGACTGGTTGTTGCGTTCTGGAGCGAAAAACCGGCATTCACGTTGAACGTGACGATGTTCAGCCGACAGGCCCTGCACCCCTCCATCAACGAGATTGTCGGCGACTTCACCACACTGAATCTGCTCAGCCTCGACTACGCCCAGCCGATGTCGATGGAAGCGTACGCACACCTCGTGCAGAGCCAGCTATGGCGTGACATCGAACACGGGCGCTTCACCGGCGTTGACGTTCTGCGCGAACTGACGCGGCTGCACGGCAACAACCAGCAGGTGGCAATGCCCGTGGTGTTCACCAGCGCCCTGCCGCTGGCCGACGATACCCCGCCGGAACTGCCCAGGGAATCGATCTTCCATTCCGTCGAGGAAGGCTACTCGATCTCGCAGACGCCCCAGGTCTGGATCGACCACGTCGTTGCCATCGAGGACGCGCATCTCGTCCTGAACTGGGATGCGGTGGAGGCATTGTTCCCCGACGGAATGCTCGACAGCATGTTCGACACTTACCGCGCCATTGTCGAAGCGCTGTGCGACAGCGACGGCGCGTGGCAGATCAGCGGACGGGATCTGCTGCCTGCCGCTCAGCGCGCGTCGCGCGAGGCGTACAACGCGACGCAGGCGGAGCTGCCGACAGGGCGGTTGTTCGATCCGTTTCTGCAGCGGTCGGCAGCGCTGCCGCAGGCCGTTGCGGTCGTGCAGGGAGACTGGACCCTGTCCTACGGCCGCCTGCGCGAGCTGAGCTTCGCCGTCGCCGCACGGTT
>JBBQZR010000073.1:0-26886 GCA_038207515.1 Lysobacterales bacterium
AGGGGCTGGCGCGGGCCGTCGCGGCGCTGCTGCCAGATCTGCAGCAGCCCCATGATCAGCGTCGCGACCTCGACAGCGGGGAGGCTGACACGGCTCGCCGTGGCGAACGCGGCGCTGCCGCTCTGGCTCGCGATCAGGCCGAACGCGACCAGCGGCGGCAGCAGATAGAGCAGGTCGAAGCGGCGCGGCCGCAGCGCGATCGCGCGCTGGAACACGCGCATCGGCGGTACGTCGCGCAGGCGCGCGAGCGGCGGCAGGGCGAAACCGACGAGTACGGCCAGACCGACCACCATTGCCGCGAGCGCCGGCCACAGGCTGGTCGGGGGTGCGGCGGTCGGCAACAGGTTGCCCGCATAGCTCAGCACCGCCTGCTGCAGCGCGAGCCCGAGTCCCGCGCCGATGAGGCAGGCGGGCAGGCCGAGCAGCAGGATGGTCAGGCTCAGCGTCGCCAGCACGCGGTGCTTGCCCAGGCCGAGTGCGCGCAGCAGCGCGACCTCGTCGATCTTGCGCCGCGCATAGCGCTGCGCGGCGAGCGCGACGGCGATGCCCGACAGCAGCGCGGACAGCAGCGCGGCGAGGCGCAGGAAGGATTCGCCGCGCTCGAACGCGCTGCGCAGGTTCTGCTGCGCTTCGGCCACGGTGACGAGTTGCGCGCCGTCGCTCAGGCGCGGCTTGGCCCAGGCCTGGTAGTTCGCAAGCGCAGATGCGTCACCGGCCAGCATGAGCTTGTGGCGCGCGCGCGAACCCACGCCGAGCAGGCCGCTGCTTTGTGCGTCGGCCAGCGCGACCACGAGCCGCGGCGCGAGTGAGAACATCTGCCCGCCGTCGGGCTGGCGCAGGATTTCGCCTTTCACGACGAGCGGATTGCCGGCCAGCTCGAGTGCGTCGCCGGGTTTGAGTCCCAGCGCCGACAGCAGCAGTCCGTCCGCGTAGGCTTCGCCCGCGGCCGGAGCGGTCACGTCGCGTTCCGCGCCATCGGCGCCGCGCACCTGCAGCACGCCGCGCAGCGGATAGTTCGCGTCGGTCGCGTTGACCTGGGCCAGCTGGCTCTTGCCCGCGGCGAACACGACGCTGGGGAATTCCGCGCTGCGGTTGCTGCGCAGGCCCAGGCGCGTGGCTTCCGCGGCATAGTCGGCGGGAATTTCGCGCCGCGCCGCGACGCCGAGATCGCCACCGATGAGTTCCGCCGCGCTCGCTACGATCGCACGCTCGACGCGCTGGCCGAGTGTGGCGACGGCGGTCAGTGCCGCAACCGCGAGCACGAGCGCGGCGGCGAGCGTGCGCAGTTCGCCGTGGCGGAATTCGCGCCGCAGCGCGCGGCCCGCAAAGCGCACGATATTCATGCGGCTTCTTCCACGCGGCGGCCGCCGTCCAGGCGCACGATGTGACGGCAGCGCTGGGCTAGCGTGAGGTCGTGCGTGACGAGCACCAGCGTGGTGCCGCTGGCCTGGTTCAGATCGAACAGCAGGTCGGTGACCGCGCGCCCGGTGCGCGCGTCGAGATTGCCGGTGGGCTCGTCGGCGAACAGCAGGCGCGGACCATGCACGAACGCGCGCGCGATCGCGACGCGCTGCTGTTCGCCGCCGGAGAGTTGGCTCGGATAGTGGTGCAGGCGCTTGTCGAGGCCGACCGCGGCGAGCGCCTTCTGCGCCGCTTCGCGCGCGTCGCCGCCGTTGTCCTCGAGTTCGAGCGGCAGCATCACGTTCTCTTCCGCGGTCAGCGCGGGCAAGAGGTGAAAGCTCTGGAACACGAAGCCGACGCGGCGCCGGCGCAGCGCGGCGCGCGCTTCCTCGTCGAGCCGGTTAAGCGGGCTACCGTCGAGCACGATCTCGCCGCTGTCGGGGTTGTCCAGGCCGGCCAGCAGCCCCAATAAGGTGGTCTTGCCCGACCCCGATGCGCCGACGATGGCCAGCGAATCGCCGGCGGGCACGGACAGGCTGACACGATCGAGGATCTGCAGCTTGCCGTCGGGCCCCAGCACGGCTTTGCTAACATCGCTGGCACTCAGAATGACTTCGGCGGATGGCGACATGCGGCGTTTCCTTGGTTTGTTTTTTGTATTTGTTTCTTTTGCATTTTTTAACGATGTAGCTGCCGCACCTGCCGCACCTGCCGCGACGGCGAACACGGCTCCGGTGCTCGTGCTCGGCGATTCGCTTTCCGCCGCCCACGGCATCGCGCGCGATGCCGGCTGGGTCAACCTGCTGCAGCAGCGCCTCGCGCCGCGCCGCGTCGTCAACGCCTCGATCAGCGGCGAAACCACGTCCGGCGGTCTTGCGCGCCTGCCGCTGCTGCTGGCCGAGCACAAGCCGAACCTCGTGCTGCTCGAACTCGGCGCCAACGACGGCCTGCGCGGCCTGCCGCTGGCCGAGATCCGCGCCAACCTCGTGCAGATGCTGGCCCTGATCCGCGACGCGAAAGCGCGCCCGGTGCTGATCGGCATCGAACTGCCGATCAACTACGGCCCGCAGTACCGCGACGGCTTGCGCAAGCTGTATCGGGACGTGGCCGGCGAATTCAATGTGCCCTTGGTCCCGTTCCTGCTCGAAGGCGTCGCGCTCGATCCGGCGCTGATGCAGGACGACGCGCTGCACCCCAACGCGCAGGGCCAGCCGCGCCTGCTCGAGACGGTGTGGGGCGTGATCAAGAGCGAGTTCTGAACCGTCGACGGCTCCTTCTGCCATCCAGGACGGCGCGTTTTTCGTTCACGCCACCATCACTTCGGCCTCGCCACTCTTCACAAATGTGAAGACCGACTGTTCCCCGTGCAGGAGGGGATATGAAGCAGCGCGAGGAACCGGCAGGTCTGATCCTGCTGATCGAAGACAACCGCGGCATCGCCGAGATGGTCGGCGAATACCTCGAGCGTCGCGGCTACGGCATCGACTACGCCACCGACGGCCTGACCGGCCTGCGCCTGGCGACGAACAACAGTTACGACGTCATCGTGCTCGACCTCATGCTGCCCGGCATGGACGGCATCGACCTGTGCCGGCGCCTGCGCAACGAGGCGAAGAAATCCACGCCGGTGCTGATGCTGACCGCGCGCGACACGCTCGACGACAAGCTCGTCGGCCTGGATGCCGGCGCTGACGACTACCTCGTGAAGCCCTTCGAAATCCGTGAGCTCGAAGCGCGCGTGCGTGCGCTGATCCGTCGCGACCGCCGCCTGGTCAGCGCGGAAGTGCTCAAGGTCGCCGATCTCGTGCTCGACACGGCGACGCTGCGCCTGACCCGCGGCGGCAACGAACTCGTCGTCTCGCCGATCGGCATCAAGCTCTTGACCATCCTCATGCGCGAATCGCCGCGCGTGGTCAGCCGGCGCGACATCGAACGCGAGATCTGGGGCGATACGCTGCCGGACTCGGACACCTTGCGCTCGCACCTGTACAACCTGCGCAAGATCATCGACAAGCCTTTCCAGCAGCAACTGCTGCACACGATACACAGCGCGGGCTACCGTCTCGCCGATCTCGACGCGGAACTCGCTGCCAGCAGCCAGGCCTAGCCGGTGCAGCGGCCCGGGGGCGTGCGGCGCAAGATCTGGATCGTTTTCGTTCTGCAACTCGCGGCCATCAGCTTCGCGACGCTGGTCGGCGTCTACGGCGCCGCGACGATCGTGGAAGACCTTCTGATCAAGCGGGCACTGAAGGACGAAGCGGCGCACTATTTCCAGCGCGTACGCGACGATCCGTCCGCCGAAGCGCCCGATACCTACAACATGAGCGGTTACTGGATCGCCGGCGATGCGCCGCGCGCGGCACTGCCGGCGAATCTGCGTGCACTGGGGCCGGGATATCACCGCGTCGAGCACGACGGCAATGACGAGCTGGTTTACGTGACCGAGGCGGAAGGCGGCACGCTGCTGCTCGTGTTCAAGCAGGAACAGGTGCACAGGCTGGCCTTCCTGTTCGGGCTCGTGCCGCTGACGGTGGTGCTGCTGATCGTGTATCTCACGACCTGGCTGACCTACCGCGCGTCGCGACGCGCGCTGTCGCCGATCGTCGCGCTGGCCAGCGTGGTGCGCGACTGGGATCCCAAGGCGCCGAACCTCGATGCCCTGGAGCCGGACAATCTTCCCGGCGAAGTCGATCGCGACGTCGAGGTGCTGGCCGGGGCGCTGTACGGCTTCGCCACGCGCATTGAGGAATTCGTCGATCGCGAGCGCAACTTCACGCGCGACGCGAGCCATGAGCTGCGCAGTCCGCTGACCGTGATCAAGGTCGCCTCCGACGTGCTCGAGGACGAGGAACAGCTGACCGCATTCGCGCGCCGTTCCGTCCGCCGCATCCGTACCGCGGCGCGCGACATGGAGGCGCTGATCGAGGCGCTGCTGATCCTCGCGCGCGAATCGGACACCGGATTGCCGGAAGAGAATTTCCAGATCGACGATCTCGTCGTCGACGAAACCGAGCGCGTGCGCCCGCTGCTGGACAACAAGCCGGTGCAGCTGTCGCTACAGCGCGAAGGCAGCTTCTGCCTGCATGCGTCGCCGCGCGTGCTGTCGGTGATGCTCGGCAACCTGCTGCGCAACGCCTGCCACTACACCGAGGAAGGCCGCATCGTCGTGACGATCGGCGGCGATTTCGTGCGCGTGGAGGACACCGGCGTTGGCATGAGCGATGACGATATCGCCCGTGTCTTCACCTCGAACTTCCGCGCCGACCGCAACCCGCGTGGCGGCCATGGCGTCGGCCTGACCATCGTCAAGCGCCTGTCCGACCGCTTCGCCTGGCCGCTCGAACTCACGAGCGTGCTGGGCAAGGGCACCGTCGCGTCGATCCAGTTTCCGAGCGCGACGCGCGTGCAGGACGGGACGATTCCGTGCGGCGACAGCGAGTGAACGCTGGAAAGGCCTCCGCCGCCGCATCCAACGATCCGGGTAGGCTGGGGTAAGCAACGCGCACCCCAGCATCGAGGCATTTCCGCCAGAGCGTTCGTCCAGGCGTAGCTTTCACCGAAAACTGCGCCAGCGCGTCCAGGCGCGCCTCTGCCCTCAATCCCCCTCGACCAGCCCCGTCTCAATCGCGCTGGCCTGATTCGCAAAGATCGCCATCGCCGTGCGCATGCGCCGGAAGCCGAGCTTCGCGTAGAAGCCTTCCTTGCCGGGACTCGCGTAGAGAATGATCTTGCGATGACCGGCCGAACGGTCGCGCAGGCGTTCGATGATCTGCTTGCCGAGGCCCAGACCCTGGTAGTCCGGATGCACGGCGACGTCGCAGATATAGGCGCAGTCCACCCCGTCGGCGAGGACGCGGCCGGCACCGGCCAGCGTGGCGCCATCGAATACGAGGCAGGTGTAGCGGCTGTTGCCGAAGGAGATCGCGAGGTCTTCGGGCTTCTTCTCGCCGAGCGGCGCGATGCGATACAGGTTCGACAGGACGTTCCAGTCGATGTCGGCGTTTTTATCCAGTACCCAGTCCATCCCAACAGCCTCGCGCGAGAGACAAGCCTCGATGGTAGCGAAGCCGCATCGTGCCGGCGATGCAGCTTCGTTGCGGCGGACTACTTTTCGAGACGGTAGTTGAGACCGGCGCGGTTCTCGGTCGTCGCGTTCTGCGCTTCCAGTTCCCACAGCCGCGACAGCTTGTAGCGCAGCGTGATGACTTCGCCGGGGGTGAAGATGCCGACGCCGTAGCTCAGGTATAGTTTTGGCGAAAGATATTTTCCGACCGTGAAGGCGGCGCCGCCGAGTGCGGTGTTGTCGCCGACAGCGGCGTCGACGCCGAGGCGCGCGCCGATGCTTTTTGCGAGCAAGTCGCCGGTCGCGGAACCGAGTGCTTGCGCCGCGGCGTTGACGAGGTCGCCTTCACCGCTCTTGAGGCCGGACAGCGGGCGCCCGGTAATCAGATACGACAGCGCTTCGGACTGTTCGAGCGTCGGCTCGGAAAACACCGTCAGCACCGGCACCTGCGCCGTGCCCTGCACGCGCAGGCCGGCGGTGACGTCCTTGAGTTCGCGCACGGCTTTGAGGTCGAGGCCCGGATTGTCGATCGCCGTACCGGCGAACAGCAGGCGGCCGGTCTGGATTTTCAGGTCCTGGCCGTAGGCCTTGTACGTGCCACCGACGCGGATTTCGCCGCGTCCAATGGTCTGGCGTCCCGGCCGTTCGACGACGACGAGCTGGCCTTTCAGGTCGCCATCGAGGCCGAAGCCCTTGAGCTTGACGTCGTCGCCGAGGCGCAGCGTGACATCGGCCGTGATCGGCAGCGCGTCCTTGCCCTCGACGGCTTCCGCATCGACGATGACGACGTCGGGCGAGGTCTTGGCCGCGCCGCCGCCGGGCAGCTTGGTCAGGTCGACATCGGCCTTCGGCATGCCGACTTCACCGTCGACATCCAGGCCCTGTTCGTTGCGCCGCACGATGAGCTTCGGCGAGATGATGACGTGCGCGGCCGGAATGTCGGCAGCCAGGAAATCCTGGCCTTCGAGCGTGATCTCGAGCGGCGCATTGGCATCGAGTCCGCCGTTGCCGGCGATCGTGATGTGGCCCTTGCCGGAGCTGATGCCGCCACTGACGGCGACGCGGCCGTTGCCGTCGATATCGATCTGCACCTTGCCGTCGATGAGCTTGAGGCCGGCTTCGGGCACTTCGGTTGCGAACCCGGCTAGCAGAATCTGGCCGCTGACGACCGGCGCGGCGACCGTGCCGGCGAACGCGAGGCGGCCGTCGAGCCTGCCCTTGGTATTGGCGACTTCAGCCGTCAACAGTTCCACAAAGGAAAGACTGCCCAGGCCGAGTTCGAGCTGGCCCGACAGGTTGCGCTCGGCGCCGTCGATCGCGATCGTGCCGTCGATGCGGCCGCCGTCGGAGAGCTGGCCTCGGACGACGATGCGCTGCGCCTGCGGCGCGAAGGTCGCGTCGAGCGCGAGGCCGGTATAGGCGAGCAGCGGCTGGTCGGGACGGTCGGTATAGGCGATGCGGCCCTCGGCCGAGGTGATCTTCGCGCTGCCGTCGAGCGCGCCCTGGGCGCTGCGGCGCACGCTGCCGTCGCCGTTGATCTCGCCGCTGGGCACGAACGTCGCGTCCGGCGACGCGAGCTTCGCGAGCATGGCGATCGGCAGGCGCTCGATGCGATAGCGCCCTTCGGCGCTGCCGTCGGCGGCCTGGCTGCCGGATACGCACAGGCGTGGTCCCTGCGCCGCGAGACACAGCTCACCGAGCTTCGCCACACCGTCGGTCCACGCCAGCGCGGCGGGCTGCTCGAGAGTCCATTCCGGCTGGTCTTTCAGGGCGAGCTTGAGCTGCGACAGCGTGCCGCTCCAATTGTCGCCCTTGAGCGCGCCGCGCAGTTGCAGCTGCGTGGCGAGCACATCGCCGCGCGCATTGAACACGAGCTCGTGCGCATCGCGATCGCCCTTGCCGTCGAGGCTGATGCGGTCGAACTGCTGCCCGCCCGTCGTCACGCCGGTTGCGAGCAGCTCGAGCGAACCGCGCGGCGCACTGACGTCGGCGATATTCGTGCTGAGCTCGAGCGAGGTCACGCGATGACCGTCGACGGCGAGGCCGCTGCCGTCGGCGCGTCCGGTGACGGCGAGCGCCGGCCACTTGCCTTTGACGTCGAACAGGCCGCGCAGGCGGCCCTGGGCCTGTGGCAGAAAGTCGCCGAGCGAGACGAGCGTGAAGCCGATCTGCGCATCGGTCGTATCTTTGCCGCCACGGCCCTTGACCGTCAGCGTGCTGTCGCCGGAAGCCAGCGCCAGTGTGCCGTCGATGACGAAGCCCGGTGCGATGCGCAGATCGCCAGTGCCCTTGATGGGCCGCTGGCGCAATGTCCCGTCGAGCTGCGCGATCTTCAACGACGCGGTGACGCCGGCTTCGTCGCTGTGGCCCTCGGTCGTGAGCTTCGCATTGATCGCGCCGGGCCATTGCGCCGCGAACGCGCCGGGGTCGAGCCGGTCCGCGTCGATGTCGAGCTTCCAGCCGACGACGGGCTTCAGCGTGATGTCGCCGCGCGCGATGAGCGAGCCCGCCGGCTTGCCGCCGCGCTGTTGCTGCAACTGCACGCGATCAAGCGCGATGCGTTCGTCGTTGCCGTTGACGGCGAGCGTGATGTCGACCGGCTGGCCCGGCGGACCGATCGCGAGATCGCCCGCGAGCGCAAATTGTCTGGGCGTGCCATTCACGGTGACGCTGCCGCGGCTCGCGAGTTCCTGACCCGCGAGCGTGGCCGGCAGCACGACGTCCTTCCAGACGAGTTCGAGCTGGGCCTGCGCATCGTCGGCGAGCGGCACGCTGCCTTTGAGTTCGACCGAACCGGGCACGCTCGTCGAGGTGACCGCGAGCGATTCGATCACGACGAGCTTTTCTTCGAGGCGATAGCGCGCCGGATCGACCACGATGCGGTAATCGTCGACATCGATCATGCCGCGGAACTCGCCGCGCTTCGCGCTGACCGTGCCGGCGATGTCCAGGGCTAGCGTCTTCAGCGTCGTGTCTTTCAGCAGCTTGTTTGCGGCGAACACGGGGGCCGTGAGCTGGAACTCATAGTTGCGCTCGGGCAGCGGCAGGTTCGACGCTTCCGCGCCGATCGTCGCGTCGAGCACGACGGGCTGCTCCAGATGCACCACGGCCACCGGCAGGTTGCCGTCGCTCGTCAGATTCAGCGTGCCGGCGTAGTCGGTGCCGTCGACCTGCCAGCGGAAGCGGCCGTCGGCCTTGCCGCGATAGTCGCCGGCGGTGCTGAGGTCGGCCTTGAAATCGACCTCGCCTTGTTTCGCGCGCAGGCTCAGCGCGTCGACGGCGATGCCGTTGAAGGTCCAGCGCGCCGTCGTCGCAAAGCGATCGGCTTCGAACACGTCGACGCCGTCGTGAGTGATGTGGATGCGTTCGGCCAGCAGGTTGTCGACGCGAATGTCGAGCGGCGGCTGCAGACTGATAGTCTCGTCCGAGGTTGGTGCCGGCGGTTGTGTCGTCGTCATCACGACGACATCGGCGAGCTGCAGGTTCTCGATGTGCGCGACCTTGCCCAGCAGCGCCAGCGGTGCGATGTCGAGCTGCATGATGCCGATGTGCGCCTCGATGCCCGCGTCGCGCCACTGCACGTTGCGCAGCAGCAGCGGTCCGGCAAGGCGGCCTTCGCTCGCTTCGATCGTCAGCTTGCCCTGCGTCGCCTCGATCACCTGGCCCAGCGCGAACCGGGTACCCGATTCGGTACGCAGCAGCCAGAACAGGGCCACTGCGAGAACGAGCACGAGCACGCCGAGCAGGGCGACCAGCCATTTCAGCGCGCGCTTCACAGGTCAGGTCCTATGACGAGGTGGATCTGCACGCCGTCCCGGGGCTCGCGCAGCGGCACGCCCAGGTCGAAGCGCACCATGCCGACGGGCGAGCGCCAGCGCAGGCCGAGGCCGGCGCCGATCTTCGGTTCGAACTTCGTACCGGAGAACGCATCGCCGGCGTCGACGAAGGTCGCGATGCCCCATTTCGGCTTGAAGTAATACTCGTACTCGGCGCTGCCCGTCAGCAGATGCTTGCCGCCGATGACGACCGGCTTCTTGTCGGGATCGACGATGAGGTCGGGACCGACGGTCTGGTAGCCGTAGCCGCGCAGCGAGCGGTCGCCGCCGGCAAAGAAGCGTAGGTCCGGCGGCAGTCGGTCGAACTGGTCGACCCAGCTCGTGCCGACCGTGCCGCGCAGGATCAGGCGATGGCGCGGCTTCAGCGCGCGTATCCACTTCACGTCGCCGCGCAGCTGCACGAAGTCGGTGTCCGACAGCACGCCTTCGGCGGCGGCGCGCGCGAGCACGTTGACCGAATAGCCGCGGCGCACGAACAGCGGGTCGTCGGCGCGCTTGCGCGTCAAGGCGAACTGCGGATAGAGAATCGTGGAATTGCCGCGGAATGCGACTTCCTTGCGGTCGCCGATCTCGAAGTCACCGGTCTGCAGGTGCAGGCCGAGTGTGCGCGTGAAGCCGAGCCACTGGCGCGTTTCGCTCGCGACCAGCGTGCTGGTTTTGGAGCGGGTGGTCTCGGTGTCCTCGTCGCGGTAGTTCACGCCGAAGTTGAAGGTGCGGCTGTCCGGGCCGGGCAGGGGAATCTGGTACAGCGCCGAGGCCGAGGTCAGGCGCTGCGCGAGAATCAGTTCACTCTTGAACTTGTGGCCGCGCCGGTTCATCCAGCGCCGGTCCAGTCCGCCGCGCACGCCGAGGCCCGTGTCGGTGCCGACGAAAACGCCGCCGGTATAGATGCTGCGCTTGGCAGCTGCCAGCGTGACCTTGATCGGCACTACGCCGTCGGCGGCGTTTTCCACGTCCGGATTGACGTCGACGACGGCGAAATAGTCGGCCTCGTTGAGGCGCTGCTGCAGCGACAACAATTGTTCCTGTGTATAGAAATCGCCTTCGTTCCACGGCAGGTAGCGCACGAGGAACGCGTCGTTGAACTGGCTGCCCTCGAACTCCGTCTTGCCGATGCGATAGCGCTGGCCGGGTTCCCAGGCCAGGTGGATCGTCGCCTTGTGTGCGCTGCGGGTGACTTCGACGCGGTGGGTCACGAGCTTCGCGTCGAGGAAGCCCTCGGCGAACAGGGCTGCCTGTATGGCGCCCTTGCCGCGCTCGTAGGCGTCGTGGTTCATCGGCTGGCCGGTCTTGGGCTGGAACGCGCGCAGGGCCAGACGCACGCTCTTGAGTTCGCGCGCCGGGCCGTCGAGTTTCAGATCCAGTTCCGCGACCTCGACCGGATCGCCGGGCTTGACGCTGAGTTCGGCATTCCAGCCCTCGGCGGTTTCCTTGAGTTCGCCGGTGACGCTGGTGTCGTAATAGCCGTAGGGCTCCAGCGCGGCGGCGATCTGCGCCGGCGCGCGCTCGTAGAGACGGCGTGCTTGCGCGGCGCTGACGTCGCGGCCGGCATATTGAGTCAGATCCAGGCCGGCGAGCGCGGCGATCTTGAGGTCACCGTCGATGCCGCCTATCGTCGTGACGATCCTGGCCGCCTCGGCCGTGGCGCCGAGTGCAAGCAGTACGGCGAGTGCGACAAACCGCAACGCCCGCGTCCGGTACGGCGGCGCGTGGCGTAAGGGCAAAGTCGAAAAATCCTTGTCAGGCATGCGACCGATCCGTGCAAACGATCTGAATTCTATCGCAGCGCCGCGACCTGCCACCGCCGCTGGCGTTACAGGCGGTGACAGCGATCACGCTCGAGGGCGTCGGGGACCGATCGCTTAGCAGCGTATGCCGTGCGTATACGACGGAAGATGCAGGCTGCGTTCGACGGTGAGGCGGAGCTTGCGCGGCCCGCGCGACGATGCGGTATCAGCGGCATCGACCAGAATCCTTGTCCGATTACCGTGGCGCCCGCTTGGCTCGCGTGACCGACACCTCGACGCGCGTCCGGGAACGGTAGCCAATGTCCATCCCGTCAGGTCCAGGCAGGTACTCGAAACCGCACTGCTCGGCGAAGCGCCGGTCTCCGCGCGATGACGCGGAGGCGGCTGAAGCCGCGAGCGGCGTAGACCGCCCGCGGCATATCCGCAACCGCGCGCACCGTTTCCAGCGGTTGGATGGATTCGCAGCGGCTAGAACGCGGCCAGACGCGGGAACAGACCGAGGATGCCGACGACGATCAGGTAGATCGCGACGACATAGTTGAGCAGGCGCGGCTGGATCAGGATCAGGATGCCGGCGATCAGGGCAAGCAACGCGGAAATATTCACGACCATCGCACAATCTCCTTCGGTTGGGCCCGCCAACTGTGGCGGGTCCTATGTAGCGAAGGGATGAAAGCGCGCGGCGCTGTGACTGGCCGACGAAACGGGAAGCGTTTTGCGCTTCCCGGACCGCTGCGCGGACGGGCAATACCTATTTCCGCTGCTGTTCCAGTGCGCGTGCGAGACGTGCGCCGTACTCGCCGTCGACGCGCGTGAAAAGCTCGACCGCGCGCTGCTGGATGTCCGCATCGACGCTGGCCATGTGCCGCGCGATGTTGCCGACCAGCGCGTCGCGCTGCGCGTCATTCATGAGCCGGTACAGCGCGCCGGGCTGGCTGCAATAGTCATCGTCCACGCGATGGTCGTAGCGCGCGATCGTGCCGCCAAACGCTTCGTGCAGCGGCGGTTCGACGAGCGACGGGTTGTCGCGCGGGCCGCCACGGCCATTAGGCTCGTAGTTGGGTTCCGCGCCGCCGTTCGCGTCGCTGCGCATGGCGCCGTCGCGTTGTGCGCTATGGAAAGGACAGCGCGGCTTGTTGACCGGCAACAGGCCGTGGTTGACCCCGAGCCGATAGCGTTGCGTATCGCCGTAGGAAAACAGGCGCCCCTGCAGCATGCGGTCGGGCGAGAAGCCGATGCCGGGCACGACGTTGGCCGGATTGAACGCGGACTGCTCGACCTCGGCAAAATAAGCGGACACCGCGCTGGGAAATCTGCGAATGCCTCAGTCATTAGGCTGAGATAAAACGGATCTTCAGCCTGTTTTTGGCGCATAAATCGCTGAAGAGCTCATAGAGATGGTCGGCTATCCGGTCCGCCAAGGCCTCATGACCGAGTTGTCCGGCGGCCGCATCTACCATCATCTGCACTATCGGATCTTCGTCCATAGTCACCGTGATGCCGTTGAGACGCAGGAAGACGTCCATGGCAGCAAAGCCAGTGCGTTTGTTGCCATCGTTGAAGTAATCGCCGGAAGCAATGGCCGGAACCAATCGCTACAGCGTAGAAGGCGGCGATATAGAGCAGGTCGTTGCTCAGACCGTATCGAATGCGATTTTCGATCCGGCCTATCATGCTGTCGAGATCCTTGTCGCCAGCCAGTCCCGCCAGGCCGACGCCAGTTTCCAGCAGAACTTCGTCGTGAATTCTTATCAGGTCTTCAGACGTAAGCAGCCTGAGCATAGGGCTTATCGCCGTGCCAGCTTGCGTAGGGCAGAACGGTTTTGCTCGATGGTTTCTCTCAATGCTTCGGAAAAACTCTAGCGCTTGCGCAAAGGAATGAGGAGCGTTCCGCCTGCAGTTTCCATATCGTTGCCGATCTTTGCGGAAAGGTTCGACAGGCCGCCCGGTCTGATGATGATGCGTTTGCGAATGATCTTGCTCATGAGCCAACAGCCTATCAGTGCGGAGCCATGCAGGTATTGCCAGCCGATCGCGCGGCCGCGCGACCGGCTGGGAGCATACAGACTAGCCTGCGCCCGTGACCGAACGCGAATCCGGTGCCGGCAGGTCACGCTGCTCCTCGGTGGATTTCAGTATCGGCAGGCCCAGCGCGTAGTTCACCGCGTGGTAGGCGGACAGCACCGCGCCTTCCATCCAGCCGGGCAGATAGGAGACCTGGTCTCCGGCCACGATGAACTGCTGCTCCGGCCGCAGCAGGCGCTGATAGGCGGCGGCATGACCTTCGTTGGCATGGTCCCATTCGGCCCAGCCGCCCTCGATATGCGGCACTTGCTGCCAGGCAATGGACAGGCCTTTTTCGATCGGCACCTGGCGACGAAATTCGGCGTGCAAGCGCTCTCCACCCTGCAGCGCCAATTCCAGGCGCGGCTTCAGCTCCAGCTTGCCGAAGTTGGTCGCGACGGGATTGTCTTTTGCGTCGTAGTTGTAGGCGCCGGTCAGCACCGCCGGGCCGGGGGCGAAGTAGTCGGCCGACGGATACCACACCTGCGTGATGGAGTGGGCTATCCAGCTGATGCCGCCGAAGATCTGCGGGCCATTGGTCTTGTCGGGCCCGCGCAGCACTTCCCAGAAGCGCGAGTTCGCCTGCCAGCCTACCTTGCAGGTTTTCGCGAACTTCACCGTGCCCACGGCCCTGCGGTATTCGGCGCTGAAGCTCGCATCCAGCCGCTCGGCGAGCAGGGGCAGGGGGATGGTGCTGATGCAGTAATCGACGGTTTCGATGGGATGCTTCTCGAAGCCGATGCGCACCTTGCCTCCGGCCAGGCTCACGCGTGTGACGACCCTGCCGGTCAGCACCGATTCCTTGCCGAACGCATCGCGCAGGGCATCGACGATCTTGCGCATGCCGCCGACCGGATGGAACAGGGTGGTCTGCCACAGATAGTCCTCGGCCTGGTAGAAGCGGTGGGACCAGAAGCGGGACTTGAGCAGTTGATCGAGATCGAGTGGCTTGATCGGCTCGCCGGGGTCGGTGACGCCGGGGTCCCTGAGATAACCGCTGCGCGTGGAACCCAGGTATTTGTAGGGCGGATTGCTCTTGTCGCTGATATTGCCAAACGTGGACAACAGGCTGAGCAGAGCGCTTCGATCCGCTTCGCTGAGGGTGTCGTCCAGCTGTTTCTTGTTGATCGCCTTGGCCAGCAGTTCGGCGATGTGGCCTCGCGTGTCGTTGGCCACCTGACGGTTTTTTACCGCCTTGCTGCCGAAAGCGCCGTCGGCCTGGAAGTGGTTGGCGCGCGTTTCCATGATGTAGGGCTGCAACGGCACGTTCAGTTCCTGGCACAGCTCCAGCAGGGCGACATGGTGATAGGGAATGCGCCCGCAGCCGGCTTCGAAATACTGGCTGCGCGGGTCGCCGCTGAACACGCAGGTCTGGTCCGCGTGACCGGTCTGGCGGATCACGTTGCGGTGATCGCTGCTGTCGCTGCTGACGGTGAAGTTGCGTCCGCCGATGCGGTCGGACGCTTCGTACACGGTCACCTTGGCGCCGGCCTTGGCCAGGCGCAGCGCCGCGGTCAGCCCGGCGACGCCGGCGCCGAGTACGGCCACGGTCTTGCCTTTGCCGGGCGAACCCGAAACATCCGGCGGCCCGGCATAGGCCGTGGGTATGGCCAGCATGCCCATCGCCACCATGGTCTCGTATACCGCCGCGGCGCCGCCCGCGGCGCCGACCATTTCCAGGAACCTGCGTCGGGTGACCGGCGTGCCGTCTTCGTTCATGACTGCCCCCTTGCATCGAATGTGTGGATGTATAAGAGACTACTTGTTGCGGGCATGCCAAGCGCGCGGTGGCCTCGCGGCCTATCAGGCGGCGAAAAAATCGTCCGCGAACGGCAACGGGGGACGCGGCCCTGGATTTCCCCGGGCGGCGGTCGAATCAGGTGGGCCGGGACAGGCTGACGGGAGCAGGCTGGCGGGAGCGGAGCGTCCGCCCGCGCGGTGCGGGACCGCGCGGGCGGTATCGCCGGTCAGTCTTCCTCGTGGCGCGGCTTGTAGGTATCCACAAGTTGCTTCTGCACCTGCGGCGGAACCACTTCGTAATGGCTGAACTCGAGCGTGTAGCGGCCGCGCCCGCCGGTCAGCGATTTCAGGTCGGTCTGGTAGTCGGTCACCTCGGCCAGCGGCACCTGCGCCTTGATGATGATCTCGCCGCCGCGCAGCGAATCGGTGCCGCTGATGCGCGCGCGTTTGCTCGCCAGCCCGCCGGTCACGTCGCCCATGTGGTTGTCGGGCACGAACACTTCGAGGTTGACGACGGGCTCGAGCAAGGTCGGGCGGGCTTTGGTGATCGCGTCGAGAAAGGCTTTCTTGCCGGCCGAGATGAAGGCGACTTCCTTGGAATCGACCGGGTGGTACTTGCCGTCGTAGACGGTGACGCGCACGTCCTGCATCTGGTAGCCGGCGACCGCGCCGTGTTCGAGCACCTGGCGCACGCCTTTTTCGATTGCGGGCAGGAACTGGCCCGGAATCGTGCCGCCCTTGACCGCGTCGACGAACTCGAAGCCTGCGCCGCGTTCCAGTGGTTCGATGCGCAGGAACACTTCGCCGAACTGGCCGGCGCCGCCGGTCTGCTTCTTGTGGCGATGGTGGCCTTCGGCCAGACCGCTGACGGTTTCGCGATAGGCGATGCGCGGCGGGCGCGATTTCACTTCGACGCCGTAGCGTTCCTTCATGCGCTCGAGCATGAGCTTCAGGTGCAGGTCGGAAAGCCCGCGCACCACGGTCTCGTTGAGTTCGTTGTTGTGTTCCACGCGGAAGCACGGGTCTTCCTCGCCTAGCTTGGCCAGCGCCGTCGCGAGCTTCTGCTCCTGGCCCTTGTGCGCCGGCTCGACCGCCAGGCCGAACATCGGTACCGGAAACTCCAGCGGCTTGAGATGGATCTGGTCTTCGTCGTGCGAATCGTGCAGCACTGCATCGAAATGGATCTCGTCGATCTTGGCCACGGCGGCGATGTCGCCGGGGATGGCCTGGTCGATCTCGACGTGGTCCTTGCCCTTGAGCTTGAACAGGTGACCGACCTTGAACGGCTTCTTGCCGTCGTCGATGAACAACTGGGTGTCCTTCTTCACCGTGCCCTGGTAGACGCGGAAGATGCCGAGCTTGCCGACGAACGGATCGTTGACGATCTTCCATACGTCGGCGATCACATGCGCGTTCGGATCGGGCTTGGCCTCGATCGGCGCGGCGTCGGCGCCGCTGCCCTTGACGAAGGACGGCGGGTTGCCTTCCTTCGGATTCGGCGCGAGCCGCTCGATCAGCTCCAGCAGTTCCTTGACGCCCGCACCGGTGCGCGCGGACACGAAGCAGATCGGAACGAGATGGCCTTCGCGCAGGCATTGTTCGAACGCATCGTGCAGTTCCTGGCCCGACAGGCCCTGTTCGCCTTCGTCGAGATAGTGGCCCATGACGGTTTCGTTGATTTCGACGACCTGGTCGATGATGCGCTGGTGCGCGGCCGCGACGCTGTCGAAATCGGCGACGCCGTCGGGCTTGAAGAAGCAGTCCACCACGGACTTGCCGCCCTGCGCGGGCAGGTTGATGGGCAGGCATTCGGAACCAAAGGTTTCGCGCAGGCTTTCCACCAGCGCGCGGCAGTTGCCGCCGTCGATCTTGTTGACGACGAGCAGGCGGCACAGGTTGCGCTGCTTGGCGTATTCCATGAGGCGGTGCGTGGAGAACTCGATGCCATTGTGTGCATTGACCACAATGGCGCAGGTCTCGACGGCGGCGAGGGCCGACAGGGTCGGGCCGCGGAATTCGGGATGTCCGGGGGTGTCGATGAGGTTGATGTGGCATTCGCCGCGATCGATCGACGCGATCGTGTCGGCGATCGAATGCTGGCGTTCCTTTTCCATCGGATCGAAGTCCGAGACGGTGGAGCCGCGTTCCACGCTGCCCTGGGTCTGGATCGTACCGCCGGCTTGCAGCAATGCTTCGAACAAGGTCGTTTTGCCCGCGCTCGCGTGGCCCACGAGCGCGATGTTTCGGATGCCATCGGTGGTATAGGACATGACGTAACCCTCCCAGCTTGACGTGGATGCAGGGCCGTCATGGTCGTCCGCGAAAGGCGCTTTGACCCCGGCGGTCGGGCGCGGGGCGGGCGGTCATGGCGGGTACGCCACCACGACGGGCGGCGGCGTGGACGTAGCCTTGCCCCTTGTCATGCAAGCGTCAAGCTGCGATGCGCCATGCGTTGCGCGGCAACGCCCGCCAGGTTGACCGGCGGCCTGCGCGGTCGGAATGTGCGCGTCCGCGCTGCAATACACGCTTCATCTCGTAGAAAAATCCACTTCATGTCGATCTCCGACCCTTGCGCCTCCTTTCTGGACGGAGGTCGGGATGGCACTCGACAAGACGATGGACCGGCGCAGCTTCCTGCTGCGCACGATGGCGGCGGTGGGCATGCTGACGCTGGGCTCGCGCGCATTCGCGAACGTCAACGAGGCGACGCGCGCGGTGCACGGCTGGGAGCGCCTGCGGCGGCTCAATCCGCGCCTGATCGACAGTCTTCGTGCGGGACTGCTGCCGCCCGACGCGAACGGTATCCGCTTGCCGGAAGGCTTCACCTCGCGGGTCGTGGCACGCACCGGCCAGGCGCCGGTCATCGGTGGCAGCTACCTGTGGCATCGCGCGCCCGACGGTGGTGCGACGTTCCCGACGGCGGACAACGGCTGGATCTACGTCAGCAATGCGGAGGTCGGCTCGAGCCAGGGCGGGTGCGGCGCGCTGCGCTTCAACGCGGCCGGCGACGTGATCGACGCGTATTCCATCCTTGGTGGTACCAGCAGCAACTGTGCCGGCGGCGCCACGCCGTGGGGAACCTGGGTTTCCTGCGAAGAGGCCGATACCGGCCATGCCTGGGAATGCGATCCCCATGGCCAGCAGCCAGCGGTGAAGCGGTCCGCGCTGGGCACGTTCAAGCACGAAGCGATCGCGGTCGATCCCGTCGCGCGCTGCGTATACCTGACCGAAGACCAGAGCAATGGTCGTTTCTACCGCTTCACGCCGACGACGTGGCCAGACTTCAGCGCCGGCCGGCTCGATGTCGCCGAAGCCGTCGGTGCCGACGAGAACCAGCCGCGCGCGGTGACCTGGCACGTGCTGCCCAATCCGAATCCGGATCTGGGCGCCGGCCAGGCCGCGACCCGGCTGCAGGTCGCGCAGAGCACGGCGTTCCGCGGCGGCGAAGGCATCTTCTTCCACAATGGAATGGTTTTCTTCACGACCAAGGGCGACAACCGCGTCTACGCCTACGACACGCGTAACGGCATGATCGAGATCTTCTACGACGATGCCTGGTTCACGACGCCGGAACTCACCGGTGTCGACAACCTCATCGTCGACTCCAGGGGCTTTGTCTACGTGGCCGAGGACGGCGGCAACCTGCAGATAGTGCTGCTCGCGCCGGAAGGCCAGGTGTTGCCGCTGCTGCAGATCGTCGGTCAGGACAGCTCGGAAGTGGCCGGTCCGGCGTTCAGCCCGGACGGCTCGCGCCTGTACTTCAGTTCGCAGCGCGGCACGACGGGATTATCGACAGGCGGCATCACCTATGAGGTCCGCGGACCGTTCTATGCGGCGGACATGGTGTTCCAGACCAGTTTTGAGGGCCGTGGCAGCGGTTGAGCACGTGACACGACCCGAAGCGAGCAGCGTGTCGGACACTTCGGCCTTGCCCCAGACCGCCGCGATCAGCTCATCGCGGCCGATCGCCCGCTCGCGCCGTTCCACCAGATAGGCCAGGCAATCGAATGCGCGTGGCGGCAGCGCCACGAGTTCGGTGCCGCGTTGCAATTCGCGCGTGGCGGGATTGAGGCGGAAGTCGGCGAAGCGATAGAAGACGGCTGGCATCGGCGGCAGCGTAGCGTGCGGCCGGCCGCACGCGCCATTGGCATCCAGAGTGTGCCAACCCACAAGTTTCCGAACATTCTCGTTCGAAACTTATGGGCCGGCACACTGGCGCGGCGATAATCGCCCGCATGCAGCGATTCGGCGACAACGCGGCCGCAGCTCTTGCGATCCACGGCGCCGGTGGCGGCGGCTGGGAATGGGCGCTGTGGCAGCGCGTCTGGCGTGCGCACGGAAGCACCTTGCAGACGCCGGACCTCATGCCGGCGGACAGCGGGCTCGCGCAGACACGCCTGACGCACTATTTCGCGCAGATGCGCGACGCGGCGATGACCCTGCGGCGGCCCGTGTTGGTTGGCGCGAGCCTCGGAGGTCTCATTGCGTTGGCGATCGCGGCCGATGTCGAGGCGTCGGCGCTGATCCTCGTCGATCCGCTGCCGCCGCGCGGCATCGTGCCCCGACCCGCGGTGCGCGCATTGCCGCACGACATCATCCCGTGGTGCAGCCGGCGCCGGTTCGCGAGCACGCTGCGTGCGCTGTTCGATGCGGACGAAGCCGCCCGCCTGTATGCGTTCCGGCGCTGGCGCGACGAATCGGCGGCGGTAGTCCGAGAAGCAGCCGCGGGAATCGAGATCGTTGCCCCGCGCTGCCCGGTGCTCGTCATCGCCTGCGACGGCGACGAGGCCGTACCGACCGCCGCGAGTCTCGCGCTGTCGCAACGGCTCGGCGCGGAATTCTGGCCCTGCGACAGCAGCCACGTCGGACCGCTGCTGGGTCGCGGCGCCGCGGCCATCGCCGCGCGTGCCCTGGCCTGGACACACGCGGAAACACTCTCTACAGCGCCGTCACAAGTTCCCCTGGCAACTGAATGAACGATGCGTAACTGCTCGAATTAACTAGGAATTCACTGGGTCGACCCTACCTTGGTAGTCAGTTGAGAGCCGGACATGCCGTCCGGAGTCAGGAGTTGATATGAAGAACGTTGCATTCATCAGCATGGCCCTGGCGGCCGGTGTGGCGCTCTCCACTCCGGCTCTTGCCCGCCCCGACTACGGTCGCTACGACACCCGTTACGACTGGGCCACCGTCGTCGACGTCGATCCGATCGTCGAACGCTCGCGCCGCCCGGTCAGCCGAGAGGTCTGTTATGACCAGCCGGTCGAGCGTTACGAGCCGGGCTATACGGCCCAACGCAACCACACCGGCGCGACGCTGCTGGGTGCCGTGATCGGCGGCGCGCTGGGCAACCAGGTCGGCAAGGGCGACGGCCGCAAGGCGGCCACGATTGCCGGCGCGGTGATCGGCGGCGCGGTTGGCAACAACACCTCGCGTCGCCGCGGCGATTACTACGAAACCAACGGCGGCTACGTCAACGACTATGAAACGCGTTGCCGCGAGGAAACCAGCATGCGCGGTGACGCGGATATCGTCGGCTACGAGGTGACCTACCGCTACCGTGGCGACACATACCACACTACGATGGATCACCACCCGGGCAATCGCCTGCGCGTTCGGGTCGACCGCGGCGTAACGCCGGCGGAGTAAACGGGACGGATGGGCGCCGGACCGCTTGAATTTCCGCCGGACCGGCCACCGTCTTTCCCAACGCAAGAGCGCGGACACACCGGCATCAGGATGGTGCCGGATCGGGACAACGGGCACCTTCGGGTGCCCGTTCTTTTTGTGCCGGCGACGTGAGCGGAACCTGTACGGCGGCTCCGCGGCGCGCGGCGACTAACCCTTTTCTAATGCGCGTGCTGGCTACACTGCGCGCCTTCTTATCCGTCGGATTGCATGAGCGCCGAAGCGCAGCCGTCCCGGCCCGAGCGGCCCCGCCCACCCAGCATCGACCCGGCCCAGATAGCGGCCCGGGTGCTGCCGCTGCGGCGTGCCCTGCTGCACGAATTGCGCTGGCGGGCGCCCGACGTCAGCTGGGGCCGGATTGCGATTGCCGTCACGGTCGTCGTGCTCTCGCACCTCCTGCTGATCCTGCTCGTGCGCGATGCGATGCGTCCCAAGCCCTTCGTCGACGACCGGCGCGACGTGATCCAGGTCAGCCTGATCGAACGGCCGCCGCCGCCCGAACCGGCGGCTACCGTGCACGAACTGCCGCCGCTGTCGGTCAGCGCCCCGCCGACCGGCAGCGCGCGCAATGCGCCCGCACCGGCGCGGCGCGAACGCGGCCAGCGTCGGGTCGAGGCGCCTGCTGCGGCCAACGGCGATGCCGAAGGCATCGTCGCGACACCGGCGGCTCCCAATCTCTACAACGCCGACGGCAGTCTGCGCCTCGCGCCCGCGGCGCCGGAACCGGAAGCGCGCGATCCGATGACGCGCGGCAAGCTCGCCGCCGAGGAGCTGGCTCAGCGCGGCCATAACATCGTGCGCTGCAAGCGCACGCGGTTTGCCGGCGCGTACACGCCGGACGAGAGCATCGGTGATCGCGCCGCGCGCAAGTACGGCGCCTACGTCGGCCTGTACAACCCGGCGACGGCGCAGAAGGCCGCCAAACGCGCGGCCGATGCGCGCGGTGATTGCGACTGGGAAGAATGATCACGCGGCGCGACCGCGCCGCGATTCAGCACTCGATGACGTTGACCGCCAGTCCGCCGCGGCTGGTTTCCTTGTATTTGTCCTGCATGTCCTTGCCCGTGTCGCGCATGGTCTTGATGACCTTGTCCAGCGACACGCGATGCTTGCCGTCGCCGCGCAGGGCCAGGCGCGAGGCATTGATCGCCTTGACCGCGCCCATGGCGTTGCGCTCGATGCAGGGAATCTGCACCAGGCCGCCGATCGGATCGCAGGTCAGGCCAAGGTTGTGTTCCATGCCGATCTCGGCCGCATTCTCGACCTGGTAGATCGTGCCGCCGAGTGCTGCCGTGAGGCCGCCGGCGGCCATCGAACACGCCACGCCGACTTCGCCCTGGCAGCCGACTTCGGCACCCGAGATCGACGCGTTTTCCTTGTAGAGAATGCCGATCGCGCCCGCAGTGAGCATGAAATCCACGATGCGTTCCTCGCTCGCGCCGGTGCAGAAAAGATCGAAATAGTGCATGACGGCGGGGACGATGCCGGCGGCGCCGTTGGTCGGCGCGGTCACGACGCGGCCGCCCGCTGCGTTCTCTTCATTCACGGCGAGCGCGTAGAGATTGACCCAGTCGAGAATCGTCAGCGGATCCTTGAGCGCGGCTTCCGGCCGTGCCAGCAGTTCGGCCTGCATGGCCGGCGCGCGCCGCGTTACTTTCAGCCCGCCCGGCAGCACGCCGGCGTTGCGGATGCCCCGCGCGACGCAGGCCTGCATCGCCTTCCAGATCGTCAGCAGGCCGCCGCGGATTTCCGCTTCGCTGCGCCAGGCCATTTCATTGGCGAGAATGACTTCGGCGATGGTTTTGCCGGCTTCCTGGCACTGCCGCAGCAATTCGTCGCCGCTGTGGAACGGGTAGGGCAGCGGCGTGGTGTCGGGCACGATGCGGTCTTCGGCCGCCTCGTCGTGATTGACGACGAAGCCGCCGCCGACGGAGTAGTAGTCGCGCGTGGCGAGGACTTCGTCGTGGTCGCCGTAGGCCGTGAAGCGCATGCCGTTGGAGTGGTACGGCAGCTTCTGGCGCTTGTTGAAGATCAGGTCGCGCTTTTCGTCGAAGTCGACTTCGTGCCTGCCGAGCAGGCGGATGCGCTTGTCGGCGCGGATGCGCGCGAGCGTGCCTTCGATGATGTCCGGATCGATGCGGTCGGGCCATTCGCCCTCGAAGCCGCAGAGCACGGCCTTGTCGGTGCCGTGGCCGCGGCCGGTATGCGCCAGCGAGCCGAACAGCTCGCCGCGGATGCGGACGACACGTTCGAGCAGGCCGCGTTCTTCCAGCCAGTGGCTGGTGAAGCGCGCGGCCGCGCGCATGGGGCCGACCGTATGCGAGGACGACGGGCCTATGCCGATCTTGAAGATGTCGAACACGCTGACGGCCATGAGGCGGTGATTCCGGCGGGCTGGGTTGTTTATTCTATCCGGCCCCGACGGAGCCGGCCTCATGACGATGCGACTTGTGCTATTCCAGCGCGACGACTGCCATCTCTGCGATCTCGCCCTCGACGTGCTGGCGCAGGCGCGCGTGCCGGATTTCTCAAGCGTGTTCATCGACCACGACAACACGCTGGAAGCGTTCTACGGCGAGCGTGTGCCGGTGTTGCGTGACGACGATCGCCGGCGCGAACTGGACTGGCCTTTCGATGCGCAGCGCGTGACGTCCTGGCTGGCCGGCGCCTGAGCGGAAATGTTGCAAAAGCCCTCCGGCCCGTTGGGCGTTCAGGACGATGAGAGCCTTTGGCTCTAAGCCATCGTCCCTCACCCCCTTGAAGGGGGTGAAAGGCAGCCGCCAAGAACCGAAGGTTCTGGCTGCCTTGAACGCCCAACGGGCCGGAGGGCTAAAACTTCTCAGCGTTTCGCGCCGCTGCGCAGCCGGGCGAGGATTTCATCGCGCGCCTCGCGCAGGATGGAATCGCGGTCGAGCTGGGCGACGATGTCCTGCACCGCGCGTTTGGGGCCGGATTCGCCCCACGACTTGCCGGCGACGAGATAGCGTTCGGCGGCGCGTCCGACGACTTGCGTCGCATACCAGGCCAGCGCGCCCTGCGCGCCGGCGGTCAGCACGGTCGACAAGCCGGCGCTCGCGACTTTCAGCGCCGAGGCGACCAGATGCACGCCCCAGATCGCGCCCATCAGCGCGGCGAGCTGGGCGCAGATGGTCAGGATCAGCTGGCCCGCCTCGCGCCGGGTCAGCGGCATGCCGTATACCTTTCCCAGATGCATGACGAGTGCCGCGTCGAGTGCCGCCGCGGCGAGCAGGTCCGCGACCGGCACCGGATTCAGCGCGACCGCGATGCCCTTGGTCAGGCAGTAGTAGCGGATGATTTTTTCCGCCACCTCGCGGCGCACGTCGGCGACGCGCTGCGCGACCTGGTCGGACAGGCGCCCGGCGAACAGACCGGCATTGAGCGCCGACAGGGTCTTTCCTTCGCGCGCGCAGATCGCGAGCAGGCGTTCGCGCAGTTCGCCCACGTCCGGTGCGCGCGGCTCGCGCCGTTCGCGTTCGGTGCCGTCGGCGTCGATGTCGATCGTGCGCACGGGCGCGGGGCTCGCCGCGCAGCTCAGCACGTTCGCGGCCGGCACCAGGCCGCCCGCGTGCTCGCGCAGGCGTGCGAGCAGGCGCTCGCGTTCCGCGTCGTCGTAGCGGTCGGCCTTGTTCAGCACCAGCAGCAGCGGCCGTTCGGTGCGGGCCAGCGTCGCCAGCGCGTCGCGTTCCACCTGGGTCATGTCGCCGTCGACGACGAACAGGACCAGGTCGCTGATCTCGGCGACCTCGAACGCCAGGCGCTCGCGCGCCTCGCCGTCGAGTTCGTTGATGCCGGGCGTATCGATGAGATGCAGGCCCGAACCGCCGGCTTCGGTCCAGCGCTGCTGCTCGGCGCGCGTCGTCGTGCCGTGCAGCACGCCGGTCTCGAACGCGGCCGTGCCGAGCAGGGCGTTGCCGAGCGCGGACTTGCCGACCGAGACGCGCCCGAACACGGCCACATGCAGTTCATTGCGTGCGAGCTTGTCGAGCAGCGACTGGATGCGCGCGAACTCGGCGCCGAGTTCGCGGCGCACGGATTCGGGCACGCTGGAATCTTCCAGCAACTGGCGCAGCGCGTCGCTGGCCTGGTCGGCCGGTGTAGCGGTCGTCGCTGCCGGCGCATCACTGCGCCACCAGCGTGCGACCGAATCGAACCAGCCGGCGATCGGGCTCATGAGGTTGATGGTTGCCGACGGTGCCGGAGGGCTGCCGCGCGCCCTACTTCAGCACCAGGTGCGAGGTGACGGCGATATCGCCGCCGATCAGGCTGGTGTCGGCCCAGTCGCCGGTGCCGACGTCGAAGTCCAGGCGCTTCAGCGTGGCCTGCACGTCCAGCGTCGCCGCAGCGCCGGCGGGCTTGAAGTCGAGTTTGATCTGCACGGGTTTGGACTTGTCGCGGATCGTCAGCGTGCCGTCGGCGACGAGGGCGCCGCCGCTTTCCTTGACCGCGGTGCTCACGAAGCGCGCCTTGGGAAATTTCGCATAGTCGAAAAATGCCGAGCCCTTGAGCTCGCTGTCGTAGTCGGCATTGCCGGTCGTGAGGCTGGTCACGTCGATCTCGACGTCGAGTTTGGCGTTGGCCAGATCGGCCTTGTCGAGCGCGATCTTCGCGCTGAAGCGGGGGAACTTGCCGCTGAATTTCTCGCCCTGGTAGTTGCCCGAAAAACCGAGCGTGCTGGACGGATCCACGGTCCAGTCCTTGGCCTGGACGCTGCCGGCGAGGGCGAGCAGGGCAATCAGTGCGAGGCGCTTCATGGCTTTGCAGTCTCCTGGGAAGGGTCGGCGTGTGGTGCGGGCACGGTGTCGGGCGGCGCCGGCGTTTCGATGGCCGTCATCACGGGCTCGCGCGACATGGGGACGGGCGGGTGCCGGCGCAACAGCGGCAGCATGCGCACGAGCGCGTCGTCGCGGTCGATGAAATGGTGCTTGAGCGCGCCGCCTACATGGGCAAGTAGCGCCAGCACGAGCCCATAGAAACCGTATTCGTGAATCAAATGCGCCGTGCCCTTGAGCGCCGGGTCGGCGCCGCCGGTGAGGCTCGGCAGGTTGAACAGCGAAAACCATTGCAGCGGATAGCCCGAGGCGGAGTTGTACAGCCAGCCCGACAGCGGCAGCGTGAACATCAGCACGTACAGCAGTCCATGCACCGCGCGGGCGGCCAGTGCCTGCCAGCGCGGCATCGGCACCTCGTCCGGGCGCCGGTCGGCCATGCGCCAGGCCAGTCGCAGCAGGAGCAGGGCCAGCACGGTCAGACCGACCGACTTGTGCAGCGCGTATATCTTTATCTTCTGCGGCGAGTTGGGCAGATCGGACATGTACAGTCCGACCAGGCCCAGGCCGATGATGAGCACGGCCATGACCCAGTGCAGGGTGCGTGCGCCGGCGCCCCAGCGGTTCGCTTCACTCTTCAACGCCATCGCCGTCCTCCGTTGTCGCCGCTGCCGGTTCGGGGTTTTCCTGCGTGTTGCCGCGATCGCGCACGAAGGCGGCTTCCAGACGCAGCTGCACCTCGTCGCCGACGGCGCTGAGTACCTTGTCCATGCCGTAGTCGCTGCGCTCGAGCGTGGCGGTCGCGGAGAAGCCGGCCGTGCGCTTGAACGTATAGGGATCGCTCGCGAGCTTGTTCAGGCGGAACGCGATATCCAGCGGCCGGCTCTGGCCGTGCAATTCGAGATCGCCGTGGACGATGCCGCGATCGGCGTCGAGCTTCTCGACCGAGCGGCTGCGATAGCGCGCCTGCGGCCAGCGTTTGGTGTCGAGAAAGCGCCACGAGCGCACGGTTTCTTCCCACTTCGCGTCGCCGAGCAGCACGGACGCCGCGTCGACGCGGATGTCCAGGCGCGCCGTGCTCCAGTCGTCCGGGTCGAAGGTCAGGCTGCCGGCGCTGGCCTTGAACAGGCCCAGGCTCTGGTTGAAGCCCTGGTGGTCGATGCTGAAAAGAATCTGCGTATGCACCGGATCGATGCGCCACGCATCCGGCTGCGCGAGCACGGGCGTGGTGGCTAGCAGGAGCAGCGGGAGAAATAGGCGGCGCATGGCGAGCCTAGCTTGGCAGATTGGCGAAGCGCGCAGAAGCGCGGACTTTTGAATGGATTGTGATCGGATGAATTCACAATCGCCGGGATTTCCGCGCGCTATCGGGAACCTCGAAAAACATCGAGGTTCCCGCGGCGCGGTCACGCGCCGCTCGCGATCACGTGCGTAAGCGCTTGATCGGCGGAGGCGAGTCCGGACCTGCGCCGGACTCGCCGACTCGCAAAAACCCCGCGCGGCGGGGTTTGGTGACCCCCAAACGGAGGGGGAGGGAGAGGGGGGGGTGGGGGAAGAGG
>JBBQZR010000074.1:0-26318 GCA_038207515.1 Lysobacterales bacterium
TGATGATGAGACGGAGCGCCGACTGGATGTATTCGTAGGACTTTGGCGTTCCGTTCGCTGTCCTGTCGTAAAGCCCCTCATGGTTACCGACGCCAAGATAGAGGTCGTAGAGGACAGTCAAGTGATAGAAGATCAGCAGGCCGGCAAGAACACCGATGATCATGCGGCGGAGCAGCAGGAAGCGGTTTGCAGCGAGCGTTGCAAAAACTGGCATAGGTATAGGAACCCGATTTTTCAGGCAGTGTGGTAACGCGGCACTGGTCGCGCAAGTACCAGTGGGCATACCGCTCGGACGCCAACCTGCTGCCGGTGCCCGTCGCACACCATCGAGATTAGTGCGAGATTAGGACACCCACAATGCCGATTCTTCCAACTGGATGTCCTGAGTTTCCCGGCGCCCATTGGTACAACTCCATGGGTGTCCCGATTTCCCCCCTGCCCCGATTTCCCCCGTCCCGATCCCCTCCCAAAAAAGCACGAAGCTCGCGCATGACGCGAGCTTCGCTGGGCCAGCCCGATTGAATGGCGGTTACAGGTCGATGCCGTTGGCAAAGATGACGTCGCCCCCGGTGATGGCAACGACGTTCGAGTATTCCGAGGTGTTGTTGGCGGTGCAGGCCGACAAGATGATGCCGTTATTGCCGAGGAAACACTTCAGCTGTCCCTGCCAGCCGGCGCCGGAAGGCGTACTGGTCAACGCTGTGACGTCAGTCGCGGTCATCACGAGACGGCGCCCGGCAGAGACGGGCGGCAAGTTGACAGTGCAACGGCCCGCAGAACACAAGCCGCTGTTGGCAGGCTTGCCGGTCGCGTCTGTAGTGACCGTCTGCTCACCCAGGAACACCATCGAGGTTGCCGCGGTGGTCGTGGCGGCATTGATCGAATAGAACTCCAGGCGAAAGAGGGCCGGGCCATGGCTGGCCAGTATCCAGCGCACGGTGGTGTTCGGCGTGGTGTTGGCGGGTCCCGCGGCACCGACACACGGTCCGCTGCTATCGGTGCCCGTGCAGATCCGCGGCGTGTTCTGATCGCGGTTGGCGTAATTGGCGGGGAATTCGCTGTGGTCTAAGTCGCTGGCATTGGCGGTGTGCTCGAGATCGATATCCACACCCGCCAGCGTTTTGGCATTGCCGTAGACGCGGTTACGCTGGAACAGATTGGCCCAGCCGCTGGTGTCGCCGCCACCATTGTAAAGCTTGATGCCATTGCGCTTGTTCGCGACGACCACGTTGCGGTCGGCGGTATTGGAACTACCCACCGATGTCGAGGCGGCAGTTTCGATATGGATGCCGTCCACGCCATTGCCCAGGGTCGTGACGTTGGCGAATTTCGGGCTGATGCCTACAAAGTTTTTCAGGACGCTGGTGCTGTTGGTACTGCTGCCACGAATGGTGAGTCCGTGGCGGGCATTCGCCGCGACGATGTTGCCGGTAATGGAGTTACCGGTGGTGGTGACGATGATGCCGTCGCCTTTGTTGCCGAAGGCGGCGGAGTTGATCGCGGTGCCGGTGGGGAATTCGGCCAATCCGATGGTGTTGTAGAGCACCTTCACGCCATTGCTCGCGCCCGTGATCATGATGCCGCCATAGTCGGCCCCCACATCCGGGAAGGCGTTGTTGTTCGCGCCCTTGTTGTCGGAAATCAGATTGGCCGGGCCGATCACGAGGGACGTGGAACTCGGGTTGAAGCTCGCCGCCGACGTATCGGGCTTCGAATCGACATAGATGCCGCTCAAGGCGTTGCCGATATGCACCGCCTGATTGGCGGCGCTCAGGCCGATCCGGTTGCCCATGATGAAGTTCGGCAGGAACACGGCACCGGCGACGGCGTTGATGCCGTTGCCATTGTTGCCGCTGATCACGTTGCCCGGACCAATCATGTTGCCGAAGGTGGTACCGACCAGATTGACGCCGTTGCCGCCATTGGCAATCGCGATGTTGCCGGTCAGGTCGGTGCCGATCATGTTGCCGTTGATGAATACCCCGGCGAGGTTCTGACTGAAAAGCTCGATGCCATCGCCGCCGTTGCCGGAGATGACGTTGCCGGTGATGTACACGGGCTGCAGCGAGGCAAGGGTCGTGGCCAGCTGGCTCTGGAAGGCGTTGATGGTGGACGCATCCACCGGCTGCACCGGAAATTGCGAGTACAGATTGGACAGGAATCCGGTGCTGGTATCAGGGTAGACCCGCGACGACGAGACCGAGATTCCATCGCCCGAGTTGGGCAGCGCGACTGCGCCGGTAACGTTCACGCCGATGTAGTTGCCACTGAACGTATAGTCGTGGCCGTTGGCGCTGATGCCATTGCCATTGCAGTTGCCGATCACCAGATTGAAGATCTTCGAACCGGTGGCGCCGTCGGCATGACCCAGCGCGGCGGTGCCGGAATCGGTGAGATCCAGGCAACTGCGACCATTGCCGTTGATCGTCACCTTGTTGCCATTGATGGTGTACGGCGCGCGCAACTGCGGCAGCCCGCCATTGATCACGGTGATCGAGGTGACGCCAACAAAGTTGATGGTGTGCGAACCGGAGCGCGTATTGCCGAACATGATCGCGGCGCGCAGTGAGCATTTCGTGGTATCGCCCTGGGTGGCGCACTTGTTGGTGGTGGCCGGATCCTGCACGACATCGTTGGACACGTTCACGTTGTAGATTTCGGCGCCGGCTTGCGCGCTCAGCCCCGCCAGCATCGCGCCCACCAGCCACAGGGCCCCCAGGCGCCGCGCGCCGGGGGAAAATCGCTTGCCGCGCACGTGCGCGGATTGCATCGAGTACATGGTCCCACCCATTAGTTGACGTAAACGGAGTTGAAGTGACCGACGTCTGCGTCGTCAGCCGGATGCTGTGCATAACGTCCAACGAAAAGAAAACCGAACACTGGGTGATGAAGATCGACTGGACCAGGACGACTGGATCAGGACACCCACGACTGGATCAGGACACCCACGATTCCGACTGGATCAGGATTGGATCAGGACACCCGGATTGGATCAGGACACCCACGATTCGGATTCTTCCGACACCGATGCTGGAACCGGCACGGCTGACGCTACGGCGCGCAACGTGTCGACCCGACACGGGATCGGATCAACGTGGATGACGAAGTCGCTACGCCCCTGACGACTGGATCAGGACACCAACGATTCCGACTGGATCAGGATTGGATCAGGACACCCACGATTCGGATTCTTCCGACACCGACGCTGGAACCAGCACGGCTGACGCTACGGCGCGCAACGTGTCGACCCGGCACTGGATCGGATCAACGTGGATGACGAAGTCGCTAAGCCCCTGACCACGCAATCCTCGTATCCTTCGCGGGTGTCCCCCGGCAACTACGGATCGACTCATGGCCTCGCCATCACGATATCTGGCCGCCGCTTCGAGACTTTGTGGCGTCGGCGTCATGCTGTTCGCGGCTGCGCCGATTTCAGGAAAGGATGTCGCTCCCTGGCGCGACGATTGCCTGGCGCGGCTGGAGGTTGCCAACCTTATGGTGGATCTGAATATCGAGCTGCTCAAACAGCGCAGTGCCACCGTGGTACTCGAATCCTGGTGCCGTGCGCACGCGATGGCGGCTGAGCCACGCATCGTGGCCGATCGCGTGCCGGCCGCTGCCAAGCCCGCGACCGCCGAGCAAATGCAGCGGCTGCACGTGAAGGATTCCAGCCAGCTGCGCTATCGGAGCGTGGCGTTGAGATGTGGCGACCACGTGCTCTCGCGTGCAGACAATTGGTACGTGCCGGAGCGGCTCAGCGCCGAGATGAATCGACTACTCGAGACCACCGATGCGCCGTTTGGAAAGGTCGTGGCTGGCCTGCAGCCGACCCGCAGCACGATCGAAGTGCAGACGCTCTGGTCAGCGATGCCCGCCGGCTGGACCTGTGCGCGATTTGACCCGTCTGCGGAGACGTTTCCCGCGCTGGAAATTCCCTCGGAACTGTTCCAGGTGCGCGCCCTCTTGCGGGGTGCCGATGGCCTGCCGTTTTCCGAGGTGAATGAGGTCTACCAGGGCGCACTGCTGAATTTCACCGAACCTGCGCGCGAGGGTTCCAGTGCCGACCGGCTTTCGGGGACAGCCACAAACGCCGCGCGCTGAGGACTCACCTTGGCCTGCGCAACCGCGTTGGCCGCAAGGATGGTCGGCTGGCGCGCCGTTGCCATGCCGACATACACGGCGGCGTAGTTCTTGCGGAGCAGCGGCACACACACGATTTCCCGAAATCCCAAAATACCGATTCAACGCAGGCATTGATTCACCAGTCGTAAGTCAGCCCAGCTGACGGCGACTCTGACTAGGACACCCACAATTCGATTCTTCCGACACTGCTCTCAGCCCCTTTTCAGCCTGCTCGGAGACTCGCCCGGCTGAGTTCCAATAACCGGGCCAGGGTAACTTCGTGATTCACACCCGTAAGCTACCCTGACCCGTTTTCGTCTGCGCCGAAGTATCAGTTGCCGTTGTTCGCGTTGTTGGCGAAGTAGTGGTAGTTGTCGGCATTGCGCGCCGCCGACGCCGGATTGCTGACCGCGAGGTTGTGCGAGTTCGTCGTGCCGTAGGTCACGTCGTCGGTATTGGCCACCACGTCGAAATGGCTGACTTCGTGCACGAGGATGCTGCCCTTGGAATAGGGCGCGCCGGCATTGGGATAGCCCCAGTACGACGAGCACAGATGGATGCGGTACGGCTGGGTCGGATAGACGTAGGCAATCGCCGTCGGCGCGGCCGGGCAGGTGCAATTGAACACGAACGGCTGCGCCGACAGCGCGTTGTAGATGCGCGTGAAGTTCGAACGTACCGTCGAATAGCGCGACGCGTTGTACGTACCGAACCACCAGGTGTAGCGCGTGCCCGTGCTGCCGGCATTAAGGTAATTGCGCGAGCTGTTGGCGTAGCTGGTCGCCTGCGTGCGCGCCGCGGGCATCGCGTTCTTCTGCGAAGTCGAGCAGCTTTCATAGCTGTTCGTTGCGGCGAGCAGGCCAGGGCCGGACTTGGCCGGCGCGTCGAACGCGTCCACCGCCGTGTCGACATGGATCGACGTCGCCGCCGCGCGATCGAAATCGAGATAGCCCGCATCAAGCCCGCCCTGCGCAGTCTGGGCTACTTCGGCGATCACTTCGCGCGCATCCCGCGCATAGCGCACCTCGTACTGGCCGCCGGCCTTCATGTCGTAGTAGACCGTCAGGTCGATCTCGGTCGCTAGCGTGGCACCCGGCTTGAGTTCGACGTAATCCGCCGCCGTCGGCGCCGTGCGCATGGCGAGCACGCCCTCATAGGCCACCGGCTCGCCGTTCCTGGTCACCTGGAACAGCTCGTTGGAAAGGCCGTCCAGCGGCGTCTGCCAGCGCAGCACATGCAGGGTGCGGTCGGTGTTGTTGGTCAGCGCATAGTGAACCTTGCCGCTGCCGTAATCGCTTCTGGCCAGCGGCTCAGACAGGGCAACGTCGAGCCCGGCAGCGCCGGCAGTCCCCATAAGGCCGAGCGCAACCAGTCCTGCGAGAAGTCTGTACATTGGTTTTCCTCCCAAAATCATTTTGTAGGTAATGAAATGTCGACCAGCGCACCGTCCCCGTGACCTTGCGCCAGAGTGGAAAACACGAAAAAGCAAGGATGTTCGACTCAAGGCCGATAGAACGGAAAGGAATACCGGGCGTATAGAGCGGTCGGCGGCAGAAGGTGGCCGCAGCAATGCGAATGACAATGATAGCCGGGGCCGGCAACATTGCTGCGGCGCAGCAGATGTGGAGTCAGCCCAGTCTGCTGCCGGTGATGGCGCCAGGTTCACTTATCCCATAAGTCAACTTGACTCCATTCCTGCGCAATTTTCTCAAGGGCCTGACCCTGCGCGTGCGCGGCGATTGAGCAGGTTGCGTCAAAACTTCTCGCTCACCAGCAGATAGCGCAATTCGCTGACCGGCATCTTGGCCAGCGAACGAACGCACGATCGCCACATGACCGCCCCCCTGACGATCGACCATGCGGAAACGTTTATGCTGCGTTGTATATTTGTATTGCGTCGTGTCGCGGATGCATTGATCGTGCGGTCGCCGTCGGCGACCGCACGCTACCGGACGAGGAGTCAGTTGGTGAGATACCCGGAGCAATATTTCACACTATTTCGAGTAAGCCAGAAGTAGCTACAGTTCGTGTCATAGCTGTAACGCCCTGCCTTGATCTTGTAGCCGGATAGCGAAACGCCGTCCAAGTGCGAATACGATCCATTGTACTTAAGGGAAAAATGCTGATGCGGTCCGGTGGAGCTTCCACCATTGCACAGGGCCTGCGACTGCGTATTGGCTGGGTTGCCGAGACGCTGGTTGGCGGCAACCGTCGCGCCGGTGGCATGTTGCAGATTCATCATGTGGTAGTAGGTCGTCGACCAGCCACTGGAGTGCACCACTTCGATATTGCAGGACGAGTGGCGTTTAACCTGCCCGCCGCCAGCCGCAACGACCCAGTTTCCAGACTGATTGCTGCCCCAGCCGCCGCCGACGGACATGTCCAGCGACGCCATGGGATAGGTGCCGCTACCGCTCGACGTGTGGGTGCCGCCAACATGCCAACGAGCACCGCGTGGATAAGGCATTTGCAACAATTCGCTCGGCGGAATGGCTTTCACCACGACACTCGACTTCGTTCGCGCCGCCCACGGCTCCGCGTACAAGCGATTGTATACGGCTATGAATTCGCTGTAGACCTGAGTCGCATCACCGACCGCCGCGCTTCGCCCACTTCGTGCCAGCAACGCCTCCAGCGAGTCCGCAGTCACATTGCCGCCAAACTCGCTGCGGCCGCTCAAGCTCGCCTTGTTGGAATACAGATCATTGGCCAAACGATCCGCGACGTCCTGAACTTGTTCCGCGAAACCCAATTTGTCAGATAGCTTGCCAAACGGGCGTGACTCCGAATCCTTATAGAGATTCGGCGCCGAAATCACACCCGACTGCAGCTCCATCAGCGCGAGCAACACCTGGGGACTGATGCTGGTGTAGCCGCTCCAATGCGAAATTACCTCGGCATACGGCAGCAAGTGCGGTGCGCGTGCACCCAAGAACCTTTCTATATCGAAACCAAACATTTCGTCATAGGTGTATACCAGCGCACTGGTGGCTGGGACGTCGTCGACGGCGGGTGCATCGGTACTCGTCGGCGACTGCGCCGAGGCAGATGCCGCAATGACTGTGGCGAGAAGCCACGGCAAAACCGCGCGAACCTTCTTGAACTGCTTCATATCCCTCTCCCATATGAATGTTGTTGTGGTCGCTCCCCCGAGCGAACTACCCCCCTCGTGGGCGGCCTGCCGACGCTAGCACCGGCACACCCCATACAACACGACATATGTCATGCACATTTGGCATGCACCATTGGCAGATAGCCATCACTAACGGGGTCCACTAACGGGGTCAGGTTAATTCCGGCAGCCACTGCGCCGCGCCGGCGTTCCGGGCGCATTTCGCGCGGAACGTTCTGCACCGCGCTGCCGTTAGGGGGATCCCGCCTACCCGCCTTCCGTATCGACATAGCCGGGGCCATACAGCACCTCGGCGATGTTCGCGTTGCGTCGCACGGTCCGCGCTACCACGCGCAGTCTCGGCGGCCGCAGCAATCCCCTCGCCTCGGCCGGTGAGCAGCGCCGGAGGCCAGGACACCCGCGCACCGGTATCGGCAATGTGCAACCGCCTCCGCTTCATCCTTTCCTCCCTGCTCCTCGTCGCCCGCCGGAGGTCAGCGGCGGCGCCGGAGGTCAGGACACCCACAATTCGGATTCTTCCAGGGGACGGAGGTAAGGACACCCACAATTCGGATTCTTCCGACATCTCTTCCAGAGGCGGTCGCACGCGCCATAGCCACCCATTGGCCATGCTGGCCACATGACCACTGCCCGCTCCCACTTCGTTACGCCCGGCAGCGACGGCTGCTATCACTGCGTGCAGCGATGCGTGCGGCGCGCTTTTCTCTGCGGCGTTGACGGCTACACCGGCCAGTCCTTCGAACATCGCAAAGCGTGGGTCGAGGAACGCCTACACCGTCTCGGCTCGTGCTTCGCCATCGCCATTCACGCCTACGCCGTCATGAGCAACCACCTGCATGTCGTCGTTCAGATCGACCCTGCTGTCCTGTCGACCTGGAGCGACGACGAGGTAGCGGCGCGCTGGCTTCAACTATTTCCAACCGCCGACGCGGAAGGCGCTGCTGTCGAGTTCAAGCGGCAATGCTTGCTGGCCGATGCCGCTCGACTCGACGTCATCCGTCGACGGCTCGGCGACCTGTCGTGGTTCATGCGCTGCCTGGCGGAACCGATCGCGCGTCGCGCCAATCGCGAAGACGACTGCAAAGGACGCTTCTGGGAAGGCCGCTACAAATGCCAGCTACTCTGCGACGAACGCGCGCTGATCGCAGCCATGGCCTACGTAGACCTCAACCCCATCCGCGCGGGGATTAGCGAACGACTGGATACATCAACGCATACCAGCGTTCATGACCGGATTACGCAAGCGCAAGCGGCACCGGAAACACTGGCGCAACCACTGCGGCCGGTCATCGGCGTACAGCGGCGCGCGCTGTCCGTGAGCACGACAGACTACCTGCTCATGCTCGACTGGACCGGACGGGTGCTCGCCCCCGGCAAGCGCGGGGCGATCGCCGAACCGGCACCCGCCGTGCTCTCGATGTTCGACCGCACACCCGAGCGCTGGACGAGGCGCGTTCGCGGCTACAACTCGGGCTGGATGCGAGCCGCCGGGTCCGCTCACGATCTGATAGCCCATGCGGAGCGAATAGGCCAGCGCTGGCTCAAGGGCATTCGGCTGGCGCTACAGCTTGGAACCTGCGGCCGATTTTCCTGTACTTCACGGCACGTCGAGGCCGTGGCGGCGACGGTACAGGAACCCAACTGCAGGTCGCCGCCAACTACGCCATGCCACTAGTGAATCCATTCGCCTCGTGCTGGCGCGTCGGTCGATTGGGCCGACCCCAAGGTGATGCAGATCTATTGGGGGGGTGGATGCACTGCAGTCCGCGCGCTCGTGAGTGGGCACCTAGGACGCCGGATCCGGTACTTACCGCGAGGGCGTCAGCGCTGCCTGGAACCACAGCTTCGGAAGCCACTGGTTCTCGTCGGTATCGCTGAACTTGTACCGTCGGCGACAAGACACCACCGACGGGCCGGGCGATCAGCGGCCGGGTTCGTTACACGTTCTGGCCAACCTGTAGCGCAGCGGCCGGCGGTCGCATCGCAGGCCGGTCGCCGCCGACTCAATGCCTCGGCTCGCTCGGCGCACCTGCTTCTTTGTGGATTTGTTCCCGCAATAGCAGGGCTTCCTCAAAATTGGGCTTTATCGCCTGGGCCTGCTCAAGGGCAGCCAGTGCTCTGCTGCCCTGCTGTGTCGTCCAATACGTGCGGGCCAGCTGCAGCCAGCCCGCGGCGCTCAGCGGCCGCTGTTCGAGCAGGCGCTGGAAGGCATCGATCGCCGCGTCAGCCTGTCCGGCCGCGCGCTGCAGGAGTCCGAGGTTGTAGTCGACTTCCGGATGGAACCCTTGCCGCTTGTATAGCTCGACAAATATTTCGATTGCGGCCGCACGCTGGCCATTGCCCGCGGCAATCAGGGCCGCTGTTTCGCGTGTCACCGGGCTGTGGCGCAAGGTTTCCGGAAGGTTGGCCAACGAGGCCAGCGCGGCCGCATAGCGCCGATTGGCGACCTGGTAGCGGGCCAGTTGCGGCCACCATGACGGATCCGGTCTGGCCATCCGCGCCAGCGCCGACTGCAAAGCATCCAGCGCCGCTGCACCACTGCCATTGTTCAATGCCGCGAGGGCGCGATAGGCATTGGATTCCGCAGTAGCGAGGCCGATATCACGGTCGTACAGCCGCATCGCACGGATCTGCGGCTTGCGTGGCTCGAGCGCCGCGATCAGTTGCTGCGAATCGAAGGGACCGCGGGCGATGCGATGATCGGTCATCGTCACCTCGACCACATCCTGGCTGCGACGTTGTGGCATATGACAATTGGCACAATTGCGCGCGTCCGCGCCGGCCAGTGAAGCATCGGCCGCCTGGCCATGCGCTCGATCCAGATCCTCATGGCAGCCCAGGCACTTGGCGCGGTACCAGTCCACCGCACCCGTGCCGACGCGACGCACGTGCGGATCGTGGCAACTCACGCAACCCATCCGGCCATCGCTTTTTCGAAAGCAGTCGCTCTGCTGCAGCCGGTAAGCATGATGGTTGATCTGGAAGCGCTGCTGGGTCGCCTGAGTCGCGTCGTCAATGTCCACGTGCAACAGATATGCACTGAGTCTTTCGCCAGGCCGGAAGCTGTAGTCGCCGCGCCCAACCCGGCGCGGACCAATCGCTTCGACCGCCGGCAGCAGATGGCACTGGAAACACACATCGTTGCGCGCCGGCCAGTCGAGCCGGGCCGGATTGACGATTGCGGCGTGGACGGCATCCAGGCCCGCGCCAGTCAGCACCGCGCGCAGATGCGCCTCTCCCGGCCCGTGGCAACGTTGGCAACCGATGCCGTGCGGCAGGTCACTCGGGAACAGATCCGGCTGCCCGGGCTGGTCGCTGCCGACGTCTACCTGAGGATAGGCATTGTGGCAAAACATGCATTCGCGGCGAACACGGCGTTCCACCCCGGGATGGTTGGCGTCCTCGTAGCCCGGTGACATTGCCAACGCGCCGCTTTGCGCGTACCAGGTGACCGGCAATTGATACAACTCGCCCGCGGCGGTCTGGTGCAGATAGCTTTGTGCGCGATGCCCCGAACCGAGTGCCCAGTCGACGCGCAACTCCAGTGGACGGACCGAGCCGGCCGGTGCGGAATCCTGCGTTTGCCGGAACCACAACTCATCGCCGCGCCGCTCTAGCCGGTAATGCATTCCGCTCGCGGCATGATGGTAGTCAAGGCCGGCAAGATCCGCGGGCAAGCCGCCACGCAAGGGCCGGTTGAAGGACTGCGCCATGCCGACGTCGGCAAAACTTGCCGCGACGGTCGCGTGGCAGCGCGCACAGGCCGCATCAGGCAGATAACCCGGCGCCGCGCCGCGGCTGGCGCGCACACCAAACATTTCGAGCGGATCGGGCGCCGCGGATTTGGTGCACAGCGGCAATACCAACAACCAGGCCACGCTGGCCCAGCGGCAAACGCGATGGTGGTAACGCCTAGGCATGCATCGATCCTGGCAGCCTGTTGAACCGCGGTTGGCGGGGGTCGCGATGTCGGACGCAATGCGCGATCGTCGCCGCGGTCCGCCGCAAACGACGGGCACCATTGCAGCACGTATGAGCTCGGTGGAGAAGCAAAGCGCGACGGACAATTCGCGCGGCAAGTGGGCAGGGGCGATGTTCCGGATTCCGGCGGCCAACAGCAAGTGCGGTTCCTTGAACACGTCGGCGAGCCTACCTGTAGCCACGCGACGCGCCGTTCCGCGACCCGCAACCGCCCTTGCGTACAGCATCACGAAGCAGGGTGTCCGCCCGGCGCGCAGAACATCCACCGCAGCCCGCCTTCGACGCCCTGTTCCTCTACCCGATGCCCGACGATAAAACCAGCGGCAAGACCTCAGCTGGCGAGGTCCGTATCCGAAACGGCATGGTGACTGCACTACCCTCACGGCGCTGCGTAGCTGCACGGCAGTCGCAACAGGGAACCAACAGCAGCGGCGCTCCGGATCAGCCAAATCGTCCAGCCACCCGCTGCAACCAGTCACGGTCCTTGCCCCACTGCAGGCGCTCGGCCGCATCGCGCTGGAACAGCGCCTGGGTTTTTTGCAGCACCAGGGTGTAAGGCCGGCCAGTGCGCCGGGTTTCATGACTTAACGGCAATTCGTGGCGGTCGATGTACTGGTGAATCAGCTGCCGCTTTTCCGTGGCGAGTGGCCATTCCATCCGCTGCCGCTCTGGCGCGGCGAGGAACTGCCGCAATGGTTCGTCCAGTGCGACGGAAGGTATCTTTTGCTCCGGCACCACAATGGACCAGTCGTCAGCAGACCGCGCAGGGCGGGCCAGACGCGCATCGCAGACATGCACGCAGTATTCGTGCACGGCCGCCAGACCGAGGTTGGCCGACGCTTTGACAGTCTGATGCGCGCAGCGCAGCACGCGCAGCGAGAGCGCCAGCGGCAGCTCGTCCGAAAGCAGCAGGCTGATGACCTGTTGCCCGAGCTTCGGAGCGCTTACCGCGTGGCTGGCGCGGACCAGCCCCAGCACGGCACCGCCCGTGGCCTCCAGCACTCTTGTCCGCGCGCTGCCGCTGGTGTGCGCCTGCAGATCCGCGATGTGCCGGCGCAGCCACTCCCAGAGGTCCCGCGCCAGATCCTTGGCCACGGCGCTACCTTCCGCACCCGCGTCGTGCCAGGTCTGCGCGAGCCGCGGCAACGCCTGTTCGATCCATTCGAGCTGCTGTTCGCTGGACGGACGGTTCCGCGCCCATCCGCGCAGGCACGCCGTGAACCACTTCGCGCCGTGGCGCTCCAGCAGGTGCAGCATCGATACGTCGGTTTCCGGCACCAGCTGCTGCAGCGAAAACGGCGCCAGCAGCGTGGCGGCAGCCTTCGTGTCATCGAGTTCGGTTGCGACAGCCAGGATGGCGCCGAACAGCCCTATATCGCGGGTGCCGGCTACGGAGCGACCCCAGTCGGGCAGCAGGCATTGCACCCACTCCAACGCCTGCGCCTGATTGCCGGAACGGAACTGGCCGGCGATCTGGGCAATGGCCCAGCCCGGAGCCTGGCGCGCCCGAATTGTGAAGTCTCGCTCGCGCGGCCAGATGACCACGGCCGCACGGTGATACCAGCGGTCGACCGTGTTGCCGTAGTTGCCCATGTAGCCTTCGTACTCGGACCGGAACGGCGTGCAGTCCTCCGAAAGACGATTCATGCACAGCTCATCAGTGTCGACGCCCGTCGCGCCCACCTTCAGCGGGCTGTCGTCCGGCGCGAGCCAGTGGCGCAACTCGATATCGCTGTCGATCAGTTCACTCAGCTTCGGCGAGGGCGCCGGCTCGACGGCTATGTCGTCGTCCTCTGAATCGTCCCAGTAGTCGCGTTGCGGGTAGTTGTCCTCGGCCGACCAGGTTTCATGCACATCGGCCAGCGTCAGGTAGACCGGCGCATCCAGGTGCTCGGCGGCCTGGCGCAGCGCGGCGGCGCGCGCGGCATCGACGCCTTTGAGACGCTCCCACGAAAGACTACTGGGCGTGTACTGATGGTCCAGCAAATAGACCAGGCGATCGGGCGGCCCGGTCACCTCGTCATGCGTCCAACGCGGCTGCCGCGGTGTCTGCCAGAAACGGTGCAGGTCGCGCGCCAGCGTCTTGACGGCCTGCGCCGACAGTTCATTCTCCGCAGTGCAGCCTCGTGCGATCAGGTTGTAAGTCAGCACGACCCGATAGCCCTGCGTGACGGGACGGACTTCGTGGTGGCAATCGGCGTAGAACGCGATCAGGTCCAGCCGGCTGGCGGAACCGCGCGCGCGCACCGTCTGTCCGTGGTGGGCTACCACGAACTCGCCGCCCGAGAAGCGCGACGGCAACGTGATCACCAACGTTCCCAGCATCCCGTCGATCTTTTCCGAATCCTGGTGCACGGCGAAGAACTGGCCCGGCGCATAGACGAGGAGGTTGTGCAACTCCGCGCGCAGCTGCGATTGCGGCGGCAGGCCCAGGTCTCGGCGGACGCGCAGTACGGCGCGCTCCAGTGCCGCGGTCCACCGCGGCGAACCGAAGCGTAAGCGGTGACCCTCGATCTCCCAGGTGTCTCGCACCCGCGGGTCAAGCCGCGTCTGATCCTTGTACCCATGCATCGCCGGCTGCGCGACGGCGCAGAGCCGGTGGGCCGTTTGGTGCGTGACCGGCAACGGCACGTCGACACCATCAACCTGCAGTTGTGGATCCGCAGCCATCGAGAAGTGCGTGGCGAAAGCGCCGCTGTCGCCGACAGCGGCCAGCTGGCGCGCGATGGCCTGGGCCGACTTGTTCATTGGAGTGTTCCTTACGTGGACCGCTGCGCCCGCAATATCGTGGAAAACGGGGCGGGAAAAATAGCTTCCCGCGAAAAATTGGAAAAAATTGGGACACCCGCCGTTCTGGCTGGCAAAGGGCAATGGCAAAAATTGGGACACCCACCGTTCGGATTCTTCCGACATCGCCCCCGCCACTGAACACGTCGGCATAGCGCCTCCTCACGAGTTCGAGCCGGTGGGCACCGCGCTCGAACAGGCGCGGGCCGGGGCTGCTTTCAAGCTCGGCAACGCGCCGCGACAACGTGGCCCTGGGCCTTTCTCACAACCCTTCTACTGCAGCCGCCGATAGACTCGCCCTGACGCGCGCTGCTCCCTCGTGTCGGCTCGACGTAGTGTCGGCGATGCCTTCGCCGTCACTGAAGTCCGCGGCGCGCATAGGACGGCGTCTCGACGGCCTCGCTACGAACGGGTGTGAGAAAGGCGGGCTAACCCGTCGGCCGCGGATGATAGACAGCTTTCGAGCATCTCGCTCAACTCCGGCACGACGCCGCGCCGCTCTCTGGTTCCGCCTCGCCGCTGGAATGCGCAACGCCAGTGAGCCAGCCCACTGTTCCACACACCTGCAACGAGCGGCGAGCAGGGCGCCAGCGAACAGGCAGCTGAGCCGGGAGCCCGAATGATGCGGCACAGCGGGTGTTCCTCCTGACGTCCGGACGGGAAAAGCGGGCAGATTGCGCGCTTCAGGCGGGCCAGTTTCAGGCCCACGGCAGCGGGCCACATCACGATGTTTCCGCTGAGATTGTCTCCGGCCGATTAGAATAGCGCGATGAAAACCCCTACCGCGCTGCAGGCGCTGATCGACGACGGTGTCATAGACGAGGTGTTGCGTCCGCTCAAGAGCGGCAAGGAGGCGGCGGTGTACGTGGTCCGCAGCGGCGACGATGTCCGTTGCGCGAAGGTGTACAAGGACCTGGCCCAGCGCAGCTTCCAGCAACGTGTGCAGTATCAGGAAGGCCGCAAGGTGCGCGGCAGCCGCGAGTCCCGGGCGATCGGCAAGGCCACCAACTACGGTCGCAAGCAGCAGGAAACCGCCTGGAAAAACTCCGAAGTCGATGCGTTGTACCTGCTGCGAGAAGCCGGCGTCCGCGTACCTGAGCCATATGGCTACTACCACGGTGTGCTGGTGATGGAGCTGGTGACCGACGCCGAAGGGTTTTCGGCGCCAAGGTTGGGCGAGGTCGAGTTGACGGCCGAGCAGGCCCGGGAATTCCATGCGGTGCTGATGCGGCAGGTCGTGCGCATGCTCTGCTGTGGCCTGATCCACGGCGATCTGTCGCAGTACAACGTGCTGGTGGGGCCGGACGGCCCGATCGTGATCGATTTTCCCCAGGTGGTCAGTGCTGCCGGCAACAACGCCGCCCGCCAGATGCTGCTACGCGACACGAACAATCTCACCGCCAGCCTGGGGCGGTGGGCGCCGGAACTGCTCGATACCTGGTACGGCGAGGAAATGTGGGCGCTGTTCGAGGCAGGTAACCTCCTGCCCGAGACGGCACTGACTGGCAAGTTCGTGCATGACGAGCGCACGGTCGACGTGGATAGCGTCCGAGAGGCCATCGAAAACGCCCGTCAGGAGGCGCTGATCCGCCAGCAGGGGCGCGAGGCGGCGGCCCTGGATGATTGAACGCCTTCCCATGCCTTGTTTGCAGCTGAGCGTTGCTCCGCTTGTCAGAAGCGCGCAGTCATTTCGAATGAGGTGGTTGCCTGACAGTCTGCCGAAATACCGGCAATCGCCGTTTTTTCATAGGCCGTGAGCACGTCCGGACATGTGTCGGATGTGCGAGCTGGAAAACGCTTGGAGGGGGGGGATTTTCAGCAACCTGCCAAGAACAGATATACGGCCTACTGATGCACGTGTTTTCAACCACCGGTCCGCCATGATCAACAACGACATACTGCGCAGCATCCGCTACATGCTTGACCTGGGCGACCACAAGGTCGTCGAAATCGCGAAACTGGTCGACCCGGTCTTCCCGCTCGAGAAGACCGAAGTGCTGGCATTTCTGCGCAGAGAAAATGATCCCGAGTACGTCGTATGCAGTGACGACGTACTCGCGCACTTTCTCGACGGACTGGTGATCCATTTCCGGGGGCGCAACGAAAGCCTGCCATCACGGCCGGTGGAAAAGCGCATTACCAACAATCTCGTACTGAAGAAATTGCGTGTTGCCTTCGAAATGAAGGATGTCGATTTGCAGGATGCCTTCGCCGCAGCAGGGTTTCCGCTGTCGAAACCGGAGTTGACCGCGCTGTTCCGTCCGCCTGGCCACCGCAACTACCGGGCCTGTGGCGACCAGCTGCTGCGCAATTTTCTCAAGGGCCTGACCCTGCGCGTGCGCGGCGACTGAGCAGGCGGGTCAAAACTTCTCGCTCACCGGCAGGCAGCGCCATTCGCTCTATGGGTGTCCCGAATTTCCTCCCGAATTTCCGCGTAACTTTGTGGGTGTCCCGAAATTACGCGGAACTTCGCTTTGTGGGTGTCCCGAACTCCGGCGTCCCGAATTTACGCGCCCCTAACTTTATGGGTGTCCCGAACTCCGGGTGACGCGCCCCTAACTTTGTGGGTGTCCCGAACTCCGGGTGAACTCCGAACTCCGCTTTGTGGGTGTCCCGAACTCCGCCGAACTCCGAACTCCGCTTTGTGGGTGTCCCGAACTCCGGGTGTCTCCCGAACTCCGGGTGTCCCGAACTCCGCGCATCCCGAATTTCCGCGCCGAATTTCCGCAGGATTCGTCCGACTGGGCGTCCGAATTTCCCTCCCGGACTGGGACACGCGCAATCGTTGTCAAGTGCCCAACCGCCTGTGCTACGGTCGTTTCGACCAAATCAGGGACGCTCGACCCATGTTGAACTTGCTCCCGCTTATCATGGCCTTGGTGTTGTGCGGCGGGAGTGCTTTTCTATTCGTGCGCTTTGCGCAGCGACTCCTGCTGCGCATCTCGATGGCGCGTTGGCCGCGCGTTCGCGGAATAGTGCGCGAGCACAGGATTCACTCGCACCGTAACCTTCATGGTGCTGGCCATCATCGGCCGATCGTATTCGTGGAGTGCTCTTCGGCGGGCCGAAAATGGCTCGTGCGTTGCGATTCACCGACTCGTCTGGGGTTCGCTACCGAGGAAGCAGCGCGGTCCGTCATCGACGAAGTTGCGATTGGGGAAAGCGTAGAGGTCTATGTGGATCCGAAGAATTCTCAGCGAGCGTTTCTGCGATTGCCCGAGATATCGGCGCTGCTCATGCTCTCGCTGGGATCATTGTTTCTGCTGGCCGTCGGCGTAGGTATTCTGGCAGGGGCAGAGTAGTATCCCCCGGCAAAGCCGGGGGCTTTAACGATTGCTGGCCCCTCAAAGGGGCCTTTTCGCAATCGAAAATCAAGATCTAGAAGCTCATCCTTTGGCGCTACATCGAGCTACTCACAAAACCTCAACTCGCCAACGTTTCAGAACCTTGCTCGATATGCGCCACTGCCAGCGGGTACTTCTGTAAACGTCAAACCGCTACTGCCACCCCGGCAGAGCCGGGGGAACTCCCTGGTTGGTTTAGGACACTCACCATTCGGATCCTTCTGAGATCTCTCCCCGAACCGTCCGCACGCGCCATGGCGCCGCAATGGCCCGTAACAACAGGAGGCGAGACCGCATGACCCCTGACCCGATCGCCCGCTGGCACCGCATCGTGAACGAGCGCGATACTGCCGGACTCGATGCGCTCCTGGCCGAGGACGCGGTATTCCATTCGCCCGTGGTGCACACACCCCAGGTCGGCAAGTCGGTCACCCGGGCGTACCTCGGCGCCGCGCTCGCCGTGTTCGGCAACGACTCGTTTCGCTATCGGCGCGAACTGCACAGCGAATACGACGCAGTGCTGGAGTTCGAGCTCGAACTCGACGGCATCGCCATCAATGGCGTGGACATGATCCGCTGGAATGCCGAGGGACGCATCACGGAGTTCAAGGTGATGCTGCGCCCGCTCAAGGCTGTCACGCTGATTCACGAGAAAATGGCGGCCATGCTGCAGGCAGCACGGCGTTGATGTCCGACGTAAGTCGCACTGTCGCAGCAGCGAGTGCGACCGCCGCACGAGATTAGGACGCACGAGATTAGGACACCCACAATTCGGATTCTTCCGATTGGGTGTCCCGAATTTCCCCGACTGGGTGTCCCGAATTTCCCCTGATGCCCGACGTAAGTCGCACTGTCGCAGCAGCGAGTGCGACCGCCGCACGAGATTAGGACGCACGAGATTAGGGCACTCACAATTCGGATTCTTCCGACTGGGTGTCCCGAATTTCCCCTCCGAATTTCCTCCCCTCCTCCCGAATTTCCCCCGAATTTCCCGACGTCAGTCGCACTGTCGCGGCCATGAGGGCGACCACCGCGCACCGACCTACCAGTCCGTCGACCGGTAGTCCTTCAGGAATTGTCCCCACACGTGTTCGCCGCTGTTGATGCCGGCGATGATCGGGTCGACGATGCGAGCCGCGCCGTCGACGATATCCAGCGGCGGATGGAAGCGCTCCTCGATCGTCTTGCGCGCGGCAATCTCGACGGGATCCTCGTCCGTCACCCAACCCGTGTCGACGCTGTTCATGTGGATACCGTCGTTGTGGTAATCCGTTGCCGCAGTGCGCGTCATCATGTTGAGGGCCGCCTTGGCCATGTTCGTGTGCGGATGACGGGTGGTCTTGAAGTTGCGGTAGAACTGGCCCTCGACCGCGGACACGTTGACGATGTGCTTGTCGCGCCCGGGCGTGCGCAGCATCAGCGGTTTGAGCCGCGCATTGATGATGAACGGGGCGATGGCATTGATCAGCTGCACCTCGAGCAGTTCCACCGACGGCACTTCGGCCATCTGCAGGCGCCAGGAATTGCGCCCGCGCAGGTCGATCTGTTGCAGATCCTGATCCAGTCGCCCTTCCGGAAACAAATGCGACTGTGCAATGAACTCGTCCGGCAACAGGGGCACTTGAGACAGCCGTGCCGAGTCCAGTACGGCCGGTTCCGGGTTCTGTAGCGACGGGTTTGAGCCGGCCAGCGCGGCAACGCCGGTGTCGATGTTCCCTTCGCCAGTCTCAGGCAGGATGCGGTAGCTGCGCAGACCAGCGTAGCTGCCCAACAGCTTGCGCACGTTTTCCGGTGAGTCGTGCGATGCGACGGTCTCGCCGGCCATCATGTGCGCATAGAACTCGGGCGGGCGGCGCACGGTCTGGCAGGCATTGTTGATGATGAAATCCAGACGTTCGCGCGTCGTGAGCACATGCTGGCAGAACGCCTCGACACTGGGCGTATGGCGCAGATCGAGGCCGAAGATTTCCAGGCGATGCCCCCACTGCGCGAAGTCCGGCTCTTGCGCGTAGCGTGCCGCCGAATCACGCGGAAATCGCGTGGTCACGATGAGCTCGGCGCCGGCACGCAGCAGCTTGAGGCCTGCCTGGTAGCCGATCTTCACGCGGCCGCCGGTCAGTAGCGCAACGCGTCCACGCAGGTCGGCCAGCTCGGTGCGTTTGGAAAAATTGAACGGGGCACAGGTCGGACAAAGCTGGTCGTAGAAATGGTGGATCAGCGAGTACTTCTGTTTGCACACGTAGCAATGCTGCGGCTCGATCGACTCGCGCGGTTCCGCCGCATCGCCGTGAACATCCTGTGGCACGAAATCGTCCGGTGGAAACACGTTCGGCGTCGTGAATACCGGCTTGCGCCGCAGCACTCGAATGCCGGTTTCATGCAGTACGGCATCGTCGTTGCGAATCTGGGCTTTGCCGCGCTCACGTGCGGCGACCTTGCGCCGCTGCCGGCGTGCGACCGGATCGGGTAGGAAGATCTGTCCTGCAACCGCGTGCAGGCGTCGCTGATCTTCTGCCGGCAGTCTGTTTACCAGCGTGCTGTCGGCCGCCATCTGTTCAAGCACAGCCATCGCCGCGCGCACGCGTTCCAGCAAGGCGAGGTCGTCGATCTCCACAGCGGGAGTGGGTGCAGCAGTCGTATTCAAAACGGTGATCCATAGTGTGTGAGGCGCGGGCGGGCGGGCGTCGCGTGCAGGGCGGTTTCGCCCTACCTGTCGAGCCGTCACCGTGGTCGATGGTCGAGCCCAGCAACGGGGCCAGGCTGACTTCCTGGGCAAGACCGTCGATTTTAACGGATTAGGCTAACGGATTAGGACACCCACAAATCAGATTCTTCCGACACCGCTTCCCGAACCGTCCGCACGCGCCATGGCGCCCCATTGGCCATGCCGACCACATCGGAAGGATTAGAGGATTAGAGAGGATTAGGACACCCACGAAGGATTAGGACACCCACTATTCGAATTCCTTCCGACACTGCTCCCCGAACCGTCAGCACACGCCATGGCGCCCGATTGGCCATGCTGGCCACATGACCACCGCCCGCTCCCACCTCGTTACGCCCGGCGGTGACGGCGGCTATCACTGCGTGCAGCGGTGCATCGGGTGCTACAAAGACGGGCTTCTCCTCAATTCCTCCATGCGCGGTGCAATCTGGGACGTCATCCTGCGTCCATGCACCCCGGCGATGTCTCAGAGTGGAGCGAGGAGAAGCGCATGCAGCACCGCCATCTGGTTTTCATGCTGATGAACGCAATAGCGATATCGAACGCGATGGGCCAGGAACCGGAACACGGCAAACGGCGCCCGCCCCCGCCCGCCGAGATGGCGCGCGAGCTTGGCCTGGACGCCGCGCAGGCGCCGCACTTCGTGCAGATCATGGAAGATCAACGCGCCAAACGCCGCGCGTTGCAGGCACAGGCGGATGCCGACCACGCAGCGATGCGGCAGAAGATGGACGCATTGCACGAGGAGACCCGTGCGCGCCTGCGCAGCGTGTTGAACGCCGATCAACTGGCACGGTTCGAGCAGTTGCGGCCCAGACCACCGGGCCCACCGCCACCCGAACGCGAACGCCACGGCGCGTCACCGGACCAGCGGTGAAGCCGCGTCGGACATTCCGCAGCAGCATCCACGCCCCCGGCAACGCGGTTCGCGCAACAGCCTTGCGATGTCAGATGGTCTCGTCGAATTTGTATCCGATTCCATAAATGGACTGGACCGGATCATAGCCGCCGGCCGCGTCGGAAATCTTGCGGCGCAGGTTCTTCACATGGCTGTCGATGGTGCGGTCGCTGACCACACGATGGTCGACATAGATCGCATCCAGCAGTTGGTTGCGCGAATGCACGCGGCCGGGATGCGCGATCAGCACCTGCAGCAGGCGGAACTCCACCGGCGTCAGCGGAAGCCGCGCGCCGCGCACGCGCGCCTCGAAGCGTTCGGGCTGCAGTTCGATTTCGAGCTTGGGCACGGCCCCGCCTTGCCAGGCGTGCGCACGCCGCAACTGCGCGCGTACCCGGGCGACGACTTCGCGCGGGCTGAACGGCTTGCACACATAGTCGTCGGCACCAAGCTCCAGCCCCAGCAGGCGGTCGATCTCTTCGACCCGCGCGGTCAGCATGATCACCGGAATGGTCGAGAATGCGCGCAGTTCGCGGCAGACGCTGAATCCGTCGAGGCCGGGCAGCATCAGGTCGAGCAGGACCAGGTCCGGCGTGTTCTGCCGAATCCACGCGATCGCGGCATCGCCGCGCTCCAGATGATCGACGCTGAATCCGTCGGCGACCAGATAGTCGCGCAGCAGCGCCGCGAGCTTGGGTTCGTCCTCCACGATCAGGATGCGTGCGCTGCTCATGCGGAGACCCCAGCACGTGGCAAATGCACGCTGATGCGCAATCCGCCCAGCGGCGAAGGCGCGGCAACGATGCTGCCCGCGTGCGCCGCCACTATACTTTTACATATTGCCAATCCCAACCCGGCGCCGCCGCTACTGCGGCTGCGCGAGTTATCGCTGCGGAACAGCCGTTCGAACAGGCGCGGCAGATCGGCTTGCGCGACGCCCGGCGGCGTGTCGTCGACATGGATCAGCCAGAACGCCCGCAGGCGCTGTGCCTGCACGCGCACGCAGCCGCCCGCATCGCTGTAGCGCGCGGCGTTCGCGAACAGGTTGTCCCATAGCTGGGACAGCCGCTGCGCGTCGCCCTCGATGAGCATCGCCTCGTCCGGTAGCTGCAGTTGCAGGTCCAGTCCACGTTCGCGCAACAGCGCCGCATGGCCCGCGGCCGCTTCACGCAACAGCTCACCGAGTTCGAGCGGCTCGAGCCGATACGCCAGCGCGCCGACATCGGCCAACGCGAGCTGGTATAGATCGTCGATCAGCGCGCCGAGACGCTCGGTCTCCACGCGCAAGGAAGCGATCGCTGCAGGCGTATACGGACGTATACCGTCTTCCAGCGCGTGGATCTCGCCACGCAGTATGGCCAGCGGCGTGCGCAGTTCATGCGAGATATCGGCGATCCATTGCCGGCGCGCCTGACTCGCCTGTTCCAGTGCCAGCGCCAGGCGATTGAAATCGTGTGCGAGGGCGCCGATCTCGCCGCCGCCGGCAGCGACGCGCGCGGTGAAGTCGCCGGCGGCGAGCCGCCGCGCACCGTCGGTCACCCGTTGCAACGGGCTCAGCACGCGTGCGCCGAGCGCGACCGACGCCAGCAGCGCGAGCGCCAGCGCGAGGCCGCCGGCACCGGCGGCAATCCAGGTCTGGTGCCGCACGAACGCGACATCCTCCTCGCCGCGCAGGCGCGGCAGCGGCGTCAGCTTGAGATGGCCTACGACACGTCCGTCGACGTCGATCGGCACGTCGAAATCGGCGTGTTCGAGTACGCCGCCGCCACCGACGTGCCTGCCCTGGAGATCAAGCAGGATCAGGCGCGCCGGCAGATCCATGCCGCCCGGGCGGCGCGGTGGCGGGCGCTCCGCGGGCGGCAGCGGGCGAGCCGGACGACGCGGCAGAAAATCGTCCTGCGGCGTGAGCCGCTCTTCCGCGCGCAGCGGCGAATCGCCGGCCCGTGGTGGTGGTGGTGGTGCGTCTTCACCGGGAGGCCGGTCGTCGTCGCCGGGTGCAACGCCTTCGCGTTCCAGGCCGGCGCCGACCAGCGCCAGCCAGACGCGTGGACGCTGTCGAAGCGAGTCCCAGCTGCCGATTTCGCGATAGTGTCGGGCGAGTACGGCCGCGACCTGCGTCGCACGCTGCCGGTCCAGGGCACTCAGATAGTCGGCCAGGCCGCGCCGGAAGGCCTGCTGCTGTACCAGCAGCACACCGCCCAGCGCCGCGACGACAAGGAGGGCGTTGAGCAGGAACAGCTGATGCCAGAGTCGTAGGCGCACGGCCGCACAGTAACGGCAGATGCCGCGGCACGGAACCCGGCCGGCCCAAGTTACGCGATTTCTCCACGATTCCTCACGACCCGGCAATCTCCACAGTGTCTGCGCATTCCCTTCCATTTCGCAGCCCAATGTCCGCAGCGGACGAATCGGGCGGAGTGGAGACATGGGGATGCGCACGAAATACGGGCTGTTGTTGCTGGCGCTGGCGGCGGGCACTGCGATGGCGCAGAACCGGATCGTCGATTGGGAAAGCGCGCAGGTCCACCCGCTGGAACTGACGCCTGACGGCAGCCGCCTGCTCGCGGTCAATACGGCCGACCAGCGCCTGGAGGTATTCAACGTGGCCGCCGCCGACGGAAGCCTGACCCCGCTGGCATCGATCCCTGTCGGCATAGAGCCGGTCAGCGTGCGTGCGCGCGGCAATGCCGAGGCCTGGGTCGTCAACGCGCTGTCGGACAACATCAGCGTGGTCGATCTGGCAACCCTACGCGTGACTCGCACCCTCGATGTGGGCGATGAACCCGGCGATGTGGTTTTCGCCGGTAATCCACAACGCGCTTTTGTCAGCATCGCCGAAGCGAACCAGGTCAAACGCTACGACCCGGCCGACCTCACCGCCGCGCCGACCGTCATCGCTTTGCAGGGACGCCGCCCACGTGCGCTGGCGCTGGCGCCGGACGGCAGTCAGGTCTATGTCGCGTTCTTCGAATCCGGCAATGCGACCAGCATCGTGGATATTCCCACCGTGTCCAATCCGGCCGGACCTTACGCCGGCCAGAACCCGCCGCCGAACAGCGGCGCTGCCTTCGATCCACCGCAACTCGCCGCCAATGGCACGGCGCCGCGCGTCGCCCAGGTCGTGCGACGCAACGCGGCCGGCCAGTGGCTGGACGGCAACAACCGCAACTGGTCGAACCTGGTCGGCTGGAACGTGCTCGACCACGACATTGCGATCATCACTACCAGTAGCCTCGCCGTGAGCTACGCCGACCGCCTGATGACGACCGTGATGGCGCTCGGCGTGAAACCCGACGGTCGCGTCGCCGCCGTCGGCACCGAGGCGCTCAACCAGATGCGCTTCGAACCCAGGGCGCAAAGTGTTTTTCTGCGCGTGCAGATTGGTTCGTTCGATCCGGCAAACGTTGTGCTGGCCCAGGTCGCCGATCTCAACCCGCATCTGGACTACACCCAGCGCAGCGTGCCGCAGAATGTACGCGAGCAATCGCTCGGCGACCCGCGCGGCATCGCCTGGCACCCGGCTGACGGGCGCGCCTTCGTCTCTGGCATGGGCTCGAACAACGTCGTCGTGACCGATGCCTCGGGCGCTCGCTCGGCGCGCATCGATGTCGGCCAGGGTCCGACCGGCCTCGCGGTGAACGCCAGTGGTTCGCGCCTGTACGTGCTCAATCGCTTCGATGCGACGATCTCGCGCATCGACACTGCCGCGCAAAGTGAACTCGGCCGCACCGCGTTCTTCGATCCCACCCCCGAGGCAATCCGGCAGGGCCGGCCGCTGCTGTACGACACGCACACGAACAGCGGCCTGGGCCAGATTGCCTGTGCCAGTTGCCACGTCGATGCAAAAACCGATTTCCTGGCCTGGGATCTGGGCGATCCGCAGGGAGCGCTACAAGCCGTCAACCTGCCCTGCCTGCCGGGACAGAGCTGCGGCGTATGGCATCCGATGAAGGGACCGATGCTGACCCAGAGCCTGCAGGGCATCGTCAACGCCGGCGCCATGCACTGGCGCGGCGACCGGGAAAATGTGTCGGCGTTCTCGCACGCGTTCGTCGGCTTGCAAGGCCGCGACGCCGAGCCGAGCGCTGCGGACATGATCAAACTGCAGAATTTCCTCGCGCTCGTCGCTTATCCGCCGAATCCGAATCGTGCTGCAGACGGCAGCCTGCCGGCCAGCCTCGCCGTCACCGGAGGCAACGGCAACCCGGCCAACGGAAGAAACATCTTCCAGAACCAGCCTACGCTCGGCGGCGGTCCCTGCACGGTCTGCCATGCGCTGCCGCTAGGCACCCGAAATATTGTCGATAATCCACAATTGCCTCTAGCGCCGCAGCCGATGAAGGCGGTGCAGTTGCGTGGGCTGTGGGACAAGCTCGGCTGGTCCAAGACCAGCCAGACCAATCTGCGCGGCTTCGGTTTCAACAGCGATTCCGAGTTCGACTCGCTCAGCACGCTGTTGCAGGTCGGCTTCAATTTCGGGCCGCCGGCGACGGCGGCCCAGGCACGCCGCGACGTCGAGGCCTTCATGCTGACGTTCGACACGGAAACGTTCGCCACGGTCGGCAGGCAGATCACGTTCAACGGCGCGAACAACGCCGATCCCGCGCTGACCGCACGCTTGAATATCTATCTCGCCCAGGCCGATGCCGGATCGGTAGCGCTGGTTGCGCATAGTGCAACCAGCGGCTACGTGTATGCGACCCAGGCCGTGATGCTGACCGATCGCGAGAACTCGCCGACGACACCGGCCGCGTTGCGCGCCACTGCCACCGCCGCCGAGCCGGTGACCTTCACCGTGGTGCCGAGCGGTACGCAGTACCGCATGGGCGTGGATCGCGACGGCGACGGCTACTTCGATCGCGACGAACGCGACCACGCGGCGCAGCCGGACGATGCCAACTCGACGCCCGCCGGGTTCTGTCGCGCGGACTTCAACGCCGATCACATTCTCGATGCGAACGATCTCGCCGCATTCACGACGGCGCACAACGCGGGCAACGTGCGCGCCAACTACGATCATTCGCTGGCGGCAAATGGACTGCCGACGATCACGGCTGCCGATCTGACGAGGTACCAGAGCGACTACAACACAGGCTGCCCGATCGTAGACCGGCTGTTCGTCGGCGCCTTCGAGTAGGCCCATCGGGGGTCAGCGCCGGCTGCGCGTTGAGTAGCGCGTTCACCCGCACGCCCCCTACTCAACCCGGCCACAGCATCGCTGCGCAGATCCGTTGAGTTATCGAATCAGAGATCCGGAGCTGAGGGTGGCGGTTTCCCAGGGGCATGAGGAATCGCGTCGTCAACTTTATGGGTGTCCCGAATTGCTTC